>JAZNYX010000001.1:0-14001 GCA_045594665.1 Clostridia bacterium
AGCCTAAGTCTTACCTTAACTATATTTAGTTTTCAAAAAGCATTTTTAACAATGCTTTGTTTGCTATACACTTTTTTAGCTATACAAAATTATTTGAAAAGTTTTCATTTCTCTATTGACAAATCATAGTTGGTCTCCTTAATTTCTCTTGAAAAGCATCTTTATATAACTGTCAGATAACAATTTTTACAAGCTGCTTCTCCTCATCCCAGGAAACCTCTGCACCAAGGGCTTCGGAGATAAATCTTACAGGAACCATTGTTCTGCCGCCTACTATCTGCGGCACAACGTCCATTGTGTGCTCCTGCCCGTTAATTGTAATCTTATTGCTTCCGATTGTGAGTGAAACAGTAGTTTCGTCAACTCCGTAGTTATCGGAAACCTTTCTTCGTGCAGTTACTGTGCGGGTTTCTTCGTCCCACGAAACAACTGCACCTACGTCCTCGAAAATTTTCCGCATCGGAACCATAGTTCTGTCATTTATAATCTGCGGTTCAACATCGAAAATTTCCAGCTGATTGTTAATCATAACCTTAACTGCATCGTCCTTGTTGGTGTAATAAATATTTTCTGCATCTCTAGGCACACCATACTTAATTCCGCGACCGGAGGAGCCTACGTAAACAATACCGTAGGTCTGTCTGTCTGCGCAAATTACCATTGTGGTAGCAAGCTTTTGCTTCGCAGTTGCGTGGTCATATATAATTTCCCAAGTAGCTCCGTTATCGTGACTTCTGTGAATTCCAAGAACTCCGTCATTTTCCCCCCATACATATAGTGTTGCAGGAGAGTTTTCGTCTACTTCCTTACCAAAGGCAAAATCACGTACAAATGTAAAGTTACCGATTTCTTTGAAATTTTCACCTTGGTCAGTTGAACGGAAAAGCTTTCCGCTACCGCTATCGCTTACAAATACGCCGTTATCCTTTCCAAAGGAGGTTCTTACTGTAGAAGAGTTATATTCTCCTGCGTCAAACTCGGAAACTTTTTCATAGGTAACACCCCAATCGTCACTGCGGTAAAGGGCTGTTTTTGCGAGATAATAAATAGTTTGGGGATTATTATTGTCAGCGGCAAGACGCTTACTTCTTCCCCATTTGCTGGAATTAAACCAGTTATCGGCACCCTCCGACTTAGTCCAGGTTTTACCAAGGTCGAATGTGACAAACGGAGGCTGATTATAGCCGATTAAGCTTATTACAGGGATGCCTGTGTCGGGATGCAAATCAGAAGAAACGACAACGTCGTGAATTTCAACTGATTTTATCTCCTCGGGATATGTTTCAAGGCTACGCCAGTTAATGCCGTTATCCGTTGAATATACTCCCTGTCCCTTGCCTGCTCTTACGATGAAGTTCGGGTCGTTTTCACAAAACGCAACTCTGGCAGGATTTGCTTCCTTGGGGGGAAGCATTTCGTTACAATACTGAGTTACGTCGGTAAATCTTCCTCCGCCGTAGTCATATGCACCTATAATAAGAGGTGCACCTACAGGAAGTGATATCATATTTGCCGAACAGCCGTGCTCAACACCCTTTATATAATTGGTAAAGACAGGATTCTCGGCAAAGATGTCCTCTGTCATCTGGAAATTTCCCCAGCCTACCGTGAACACTCTGGCAGGGTTAAAGGGGTCAATTTCAATATCGGATACGTTACAGAAAAAGCTGCTTCCCCATTCCTGACGTGTAACGGTATGATTTCTGACAAAATTGTCATTGAGCAAAATCCAGTTTTCGCCGCCGTCGAGGGTGTAATAAGTATACTGTCCGTAGGAGCCTACAGGTCCGTAGAACCAGCTTGTTATCATATAATCGGAATCAGTTCTGCTGATGGCAACCTCTGACCAAACCTTGTTCTCGTTGGGAGATATATCTTTCCAGACGCCATCCTTGTATGTCCAGAGGCCTGCATCTATTGTTGCAACGGCGAAGGTACCGTCATCCGAAAATTTCATAGCGGAAACCATCTTAGCAGGGCAATCCTCCACAGTTTCCCAAGTGGTGCCGCCGTCATTAGTAACGAGCAAGCCGTAGTCGTAAACGGCTATGTAAATACGCGAGCATCCGTTTTCGGTTTTTGTCGTTTCGTCAAATGCAACTATTGATGGAAATATTTTAATTTCTTCAAGCTCTACGGGAAGATTTACCTGCTCCCAGGTTTTAAAGCCGTCCTTGCTTCTGAAGAGTCCCTCATTAACTGTTCCTACCCATACGTTATTGGAATTGGCGGGGTCAACACCGATTCGCTCGTTGATTCGTCTTGAGGGGTCAACATTTCCGCTGAAATGAGCCTCAAACCCCGTTTCTATCCAGTTGTCTCCTCTGTCATAGGACTTAAGAACTGTACCCGCATCTTTTTTAGGGGATATACCTACAGCGGCGTAAACTATATCGGGATTATTAGGGTCAATAGCAATTCCGTCTGTTCCGAGATAAATGTCTATTTTATCTGTTGGAAAATTGTCGGACAGGGATTTCCATGTATATGTATCATTATCCCATCTATACATACCGCCCATATCTGTGCCCATATACATAAGTCCTTCTTCCAAAGGATGAACAACAAGTCGGGAGGAACGTCCCGTTCCGCCCTCCTTTACGTTGCCCCAAGCATACGGCTCGTCACCGTATGGTGTGGGAGCAGTCCCCTCAAGGTAAGGAATCTGTGCCGCAGGAGCTTCATACTCACGGGCATAGGAAAGCTTGATATAGTCTATGTTTATATTGGCACTGCTTGCCGCAGCATTTTTGCCGTCTACTCTGAATTCAAACCATCTACCTGTATACTGAATATTACAGGTATGGTCGCCGAGGTCAATTTCAACATATTCCTCTGTAGGTGAGTACAGGTCTATTTTTTGACCTATACGGGTGTTGATATCCGAAAACCAAAGCTGCATAATACCTTGGTCAGGACCTTTTCTGACACCTACGCGAATATTGAAAACTGCACGCTGATTAATCGGAACAGCAAAACGAATATAGTCGTTTTTCAGCCATTCATCGTATTTTGTTACGTTAAGCTCTACTGCACTGCCGCCGGAAAATTCATCGCCGGAAACAGTTTGATATTCACCCTGCGACTTTGCTATACGAAGTGCCTCTGCCTCGTTTTTTTCAACGGAGTTTAATCGTGCCGCAAAAGCAGCAGGCATAGCTCCCATAACAAGAGCTAAAGCAACGCAGATTGAAATTACTTTTTTCATTTTCTTCTCCGCTCCTTCATATTTAGTCCTTTACTGATTTATATAAACCATTCTTGTTTGTTGATTCCAGCCTACGCCTACGCCGAGAGCTTCAGATACGAAGCGGATGGGAACCATTGTTCTTCCCTTTGCCGTTATATAGGGCGATGCATCGAGTGTAATCTCTTTTCCGTTGATTGTAGCTTTATCACTTCCGGGAGTAAGGGATACATAGATGCCGTTTCTGCTCGCGGTGATAAGACGGGTTTCATCATTATAGTTAACCGTTGCACCGAGCTGCTCGAAAAGTTCACGCATGGGAACCATTGTTCTGCCGTTTGTGATTGTGGGCTGCTCGCTGTAGGTTACCTCTTGTCCGTCAAGGTTTATGGTGATTTTTGAATCAAGATAATTCCAAAATTCCTGATAGTCGTAGACTATAATTCCTGCCATGGTAAATGTCCATACCTCGCCTTTACCTTCCATCCATTCAACACCGAGAACGTCGGCTGACCAGTAGCCGGGTACTACGTGCCATGTTTTACCGTTATCTGTAGATTCGGCAAGCTTGTAATCCTTAAACAGAGTACCGATACCGGGAACGTTTGTGATAAGCATATGGTCAGGGTTTTCGGGATTCTGCCAGATAGCCTGGAAATACTCGTGACCTAAAAGCGTGCTTGTCTTTGTAATCTGCTGTGAGGCAAGGTCAATCTTTCCGAAGTCGGCTTTCTTTGTATACCACAGCATATTATTGTCTTTTCCGTCGATTATAAGGTCGTAGAAATCGCTGAAGCCAAGCTTCATAACCTCTTTCCATGTCTTACCACGGTCATAGCTTGTGCAAATGGTAGTCTCGGCACCTGTTCCAACTACTCCTACAAAAAAGTCGGGGTTTTGGTCGGAAATATCGCTGATATAAAGTGCCTGACCGTCAAACATATTCTGTACCCATGTTTTTCCGTTGTCGAAGCTTGTATGACGGGAACCGTAGATAATGTTTTCGTTATCCGGGTCGTATTCAAGAACGGAAATATTACCGTTGTTGTAGGGGGGTGTTTTGGGAAGCATTGTTGATTCACATTTTGTGAAAGCATCCGCCGTATTTCCGCCGGTGTAGCTCTGCCATATTCCAAAGTAGTCGCCACTGCCGTTTGCTGCACCGTCGTAGAGGATAATATGTTCTTCATTATTGGGGTCGAAAAGTGCCTTTGTAAAGTGGGAGTCAACACCCTCACGGAAGGTGGGATAGATACCCTTGTCAATATCTAAATTCCATTCGCTTTCCTGGAAGTGTGTACCTACGTCGGTGGTACACATAAACATTTTACCGTTTTTACTGATAGCAATATCCATTGTTGCAACGCCGCTGTTACCGCTGTTGATACGCTTAATTGTGCCGTCGGGGCTTTTTTCGTACATACCCGAAGCTGCAAAGATTACTCTGCCGGGGATATTGGGGTCGGGGTCATATGCCTGATATGACCAACCGGTATAGGTTCCTCCTGTGAAGGGGTCTTCACGGATGGTTTTGTCACCTATTCTGTCACTCTTTTTATAAACCTGCTCATACGTATAGCCGTAGTCATAGCTTACATGAAGTGGATACGTTGAAGAAGTTGCCGAATAGTAGAAGGGGTATATGCCATCGGCATTCTTCGGACCAAACATAAGCACGCACATAGGCTTAATTGATGCCGCTACGCCTTCTTCAAGGTTTTCATAAACGTGTCCGTAACGGTGGGTAAAGGTTTCGCCGCCGTCCTCGGAAACGTAAAGACCTGCTGAGTCTGATTTTCCGGTCGCAGTGTTCTTAAATGTACCCGAGGTGAATATCATCATAGGATTTTCGGGATGAATTGCCACTGACTGAGGATCATAAACTGTGTTCTTTTCCGAGTCTGTTCCCTTGATTGACCAGGTTTTTCCGCCGTCGTGGCTGGTGTAGATACCGTTTTTGATTTCGGTGGTGTTCTTATCCTCAATACAGCAAGCATAGATATGCTGACCGTCGGGAGAAACGTCCAAGTCGTACCATGTAGGACCCTGTACGCCATTATATTTGGCAAAATCAGGGGTAAGGTTTTCAAGAGTGTCGGTCTTTCTGTCCAGGCGGTACACACCACTTGAAGCTGCAAGGTACACATTTCCCGCATCGTCCAATACAATGGAATCCCCACGAGTACCTACTTTGTATGTATCACCGTCTTCGAGGACATGCTCCCATGTGATACCGCCGTCCTTACTGCGGAAAAAGCCTACGGAGCGGTACGCAACATACACTGTGTCCTTATCAAGATTATCGCACATAAGTCCCTTTGTACAGTGACCCGGTGCACCGTTGGTTACGCTGTACCAGCTCTTTCCTCCATTGGTTGTTTTATAAAGACCGCTGGTATCAGTACCCATATACATAATATTGGAATCGAAGGGGTTAATTTCTGCCTGACGAATCTGCTGACAGGCTTCACCGCCGAAGATACCGTTTTCATATTCCCATGTGCTCATCAGGTGGAACTGACGGAGCCAGGGAGCGTATACCGTCGTAAACTGGTTTTCCATATAGGGTTCCTGATAAACGTCCATAGGAATCTGACGGGGGTTTTCCTTTACGGGGAAATCCGCCGACACGGAAAATGCTGAAAATATAATTGTGATTGCCAGTGCAATACTAAAAATACGTTTTTTCATTTTGCCATTTCTCCTTTCTGAGTGGTTGGAACGATTTTGTCATAATAGGGGCTATGGGAGGGGTCTCCCCCTCCCTGCCGTTTGGTTATTTAGTTAGTTGTTTAGTTGGGGTCGTATACTGCTGCCTGTTAATTTGTCTTTCCGCCCGTTACGGAGAACTTTACTTCATTATAAGCACTGCCGTTATTCAGATTAAGTCTTGCATAGCCCGCATAATCCGTTCCGTCTTCGGTTGTCTTTATGAACGTCTGGAAAGCAACGTATAAGCAACCTTCACTATAATGTTCTGCCGTAAATTTAGTGGCGTCAAATTTCATTGTTCTGTTTTGAGCACTATTATTGCTACCATTCCAAAGGTTTCCATTGCCGCTATTTCCGGCAAACACAGTCTGGAGGGAATCAGGATTATTCAGCGGATTTACCAGCGTGGTTAATGACGCTCCGCTGACAGAAGCTTCTTTTGCCGTTTCAAAGACTGTCTTGGAAAGCGGTGCAGCAAATCCTGTATGATAGTAGCCTCTTTGCATACCATATTTCAAGGAAAGAGCAAGATCGGAAAGCTTCCAATTTTCTCCTACTTGAATTTTTGCAATATACCAGCGGCTTGTTTCTGATGTGCTCGCTGCAATGTAATCATCACCTGTAAAGCTGAGCGGCTGCACAGTCTGACTTCCATCTGCTGCTTGTGTTACAGACAACAGCTCAATTTTTGTATAGCCAAAAGGTTCTGTCACTTCAGGGAACCAGTTGGGATAGAGGGTTAAATCGCTATCCAATGGCAAGTCTCCTCCAGGAGTATAAAGAATGCCATTGCCGTCAACCCAATCAACGTAGTTTTCGCCGTCTTGAGTGAAGTAGTAATCTCCATTGCTCTTTTTAACAGTTGGAACGGTTGTTTTGTAACCATCTACTGTTTTATATACGGGAATAGTTGAACTTGCTTCGGTATCGCCTATACTTTTCTTAAGATAGATGTAGCGCGGAAGCTCGATTTCCTCCCACTGAGCTGTCAGGGTAGTATGATCGGTCAATGTCAACACAGAGGTGCTTACTGGGGTTCCATCCTCGTACGCCCAGTGTGTGAATTCATATGCAATATTTCTCGCTGTGTCCCTCTTACCGATAGGCGTCTCTTCGGTTACTTCTATGTTACCTTCAGAATCGCTACGCACGAAGTTTTCAGGAACACCATTATAGGATTCACCATATTCTCCCAAATCGTATGTTAACGTCCATCTGCCTATAGCCGGCGGATCAAGCTCAATGAGCCATACGTTTTTACGCAGGTTTTCAAAAACTGAGTACAAAAGAATACCTGTGGGATTGTTCGGTACATTTTCTATGGTGCGTACATCCGCCAAGGTTGCAGCGTACACTTCCACACCTGAGGAGCCTACCTCATAACGGCAGAAATTCGAGAATTTGCTTGACTCAACCCATGTGGTATCGGAAAGGTTGGAAGTACTTGCAATCTTGAGATAGCTGCCATCTACCATTTCCGTGTATCCGCCGTAAAGTCGGTCGCCATCATTATAACCGAATGCCGAGCTGATGCTTGTGTTAATTTCGTGATTTTCTATATCATAACATTCCTTGATAGCCGTTATTTCGCCGCGGTCGTTAGTGTCAAAACGGATGATGTCTCCGCGCTCTATTTTGTTACGTACATATGCGTTACCGGGGTCCGCCGCATATGCTTCTGTGTCAGTGGGGTCAGCAGTTTTTGCCTTGAGCTTAGAAATCATTTCATCGGGGACAATTACGCTTTCTCTCGCTACTCCGTTGTAATAGTAAATTTTCTTAACCTCTAAGCCGTCTGCATCAAATGTAGTTACTATTCTGTCGACAAGCATCAGAGAGGGGTCATCACTTACATCGGAATCAGATTTCGAATCCACCCTATACATAATTGCTGCTTCGGGAGTCCTTTTGCCTATTGTGTAAATATCTAATGCAAGATTGGCGTCATTTGCAAATCCGCTCGTCTTTGTTTCATATTCGTCAAGAACGCCTTCTTTATAACCATTTACGAGGAGATTTTGACTTGGTTTAATAAAATACTCTAACCCTTTCTTATTTGTATAATCTCCCAGAGAGCCGTTACTCTTATATTTAAGTGTTCCGTCATCAATTTTACGTCTTATCTGGAGTGAGTTGTTTTCACTTTCCTTGTCTTTGTCATAATCAGCTGTATCAATTCTGTTAATTTTTCCGTCGGAATTCACATCGAAAATAATACCCTGAGTTACATATTCTCCGGCCTGTCTTCCGTATTGAGAATCCTTGAATTTATTTTTGACTGCGGTTTCCTGACTGCTTATCTTATAGGTTGTTCCATCGATTTTAACTTTATCAGCCAAGTCGTAGACTACATATTTTTCGTTTCCTTCAACCATTACAGCTATCTGGAGCTTGCTTCTGATGGCACTGCCTGCATTGCCCATGGTAAGGAAATAACCCTTTACATTAGTTGTCTTTGTAGGATTGAAGCCGACGATGCTTCCAAATGCATCAACAAGGAAGGTTCCGTCTGCACCAACCTTAACAAAGTCGTGCCAGAATTCTACGGTAGAATCATATTTATTCACATAGAGGTTTCTTGTTCTGTACTCAGAGCCATTAATGGTCAGAACCTCGGTGTCAGTATTGGAATCTTCTATCGCTTCGACTGAGCCTGAGATTTTTGTGGTAGAAAGGATAGCGGTTACAAAACCACCATCAGAGGATTCTGCCACAGAAAGAATATCGTCTGTATTTAAGGTAGAAAGCTCTACTTCTTTTCCGCTGATGTCTCGGATAATGTAGTCCTTTCCTTTCAGGCGGAGAACATTGTTATATGCATCATATTTATCATAAATAACTTCCTCTTCTGCCTCTACGTTGTAAACAGTTAATGTCCTGTATGCCTTTATAACAGTGAGGTTGTCTCCTACAAGAAGTATGCTTCCTGCGTCAGCAATAAGTAGGTCGAAAGAAACGCTTACCGGCGCAATGCTCTTACCATTATATATTACATTTGATTTCAAGAAGCTTTCCTTTGTTGTGTTTCCGTTTCTGTCTTTATAAATAAAGGAAACGGTTGAATCTTCTTTCGGTCCCTCTCCCGTAATATCACAAAGGTCTATTTCCTTAATGTCATATTCCTTGATGCCCATATAAAGAAGCTTATCCTCGGATTTTTCATAATAAGCTTTTACACGGTATCCGAGAAATTCATTGTAAGGCTCAAAGGTGAACTTAAGTTCTTTTCTTCCGTTATCAATTTCAATTATGCCTTCTTTGCCCGCATTGGGGTCAGTAAAACCCGAATACTCATTTGCTGTAACCTGACCCTCTATCACCTGTGCATTCCAGTACTCGGTGAGGATTGTCATATTAGCATCAAAGGTGTATTCTGCAGTTCCGATTGAAGTGTAGGTGCGTACATTGAGCATCTTTGCATCAAGCGCATCCTCCAGAAGCTTAAACATCTTTTTGAAAGAAAGTGCTTCGCCTGCAATTTCGGCACCGTCATAAAGGTCACCGTTTCTTGCTGCTGCAAAGTAACCGGGAGTAAAGCCGCCACGTTCATCTGCAAAAATGTTGTAGTTTAACATTCTGCCGAGAATTGTAATTGCCTCACCCAAGGTAATGGTATCATAGGGGCGGAACGCTATTCCCTGCCATCCTGATACAAGACCCATGGAATGTGCTGTCATAACATCATTGTAGAAAGGTGCATCAGTGGGAACGTCTGAGAAGAACTGCTCGCCGCTTGCCTCCTGAACAGATGCGTTTCTGAGGCGGAGTGCATATTTTACAAATTCCTGCCTCTGTACGCCCTCTGTAAGGTCGAGGGGGAATTCATCATTCTGGGTAAATACGCCCAATGATTTAAGCAGTGCAATACGGCTGTATCTCTGTTCCTCGAAATCCTCAGATTCCTGTGACGCGGTCTTCACGGGGAAAACATAGTTTTCGCTTACGTATACTTCCACATAAGGAGCCTTTTCATGATTTACACCACGGATTGTGAAAGAATTATTTTTTGAATTTACTTTACTTGTATGAGGAATACCCATCAGCTTGATTGCAAGGGTTTCACCTGCATTCTTCGCCGCATTGGCAAGCTTAACTATGTCATACTGTCTATCGACATAGTTACTCTCATCAACCAAGCCTGTTACATATTCACTCTCATAGGAGACAGGCTGTGTATTATATGTAACTTCACCCTTTTTCCACGGAGCTGTTCGCTCAATACGGAGTGTAGGGCTATATTCCGCCTTATCGATATTGAGAGAAAGCAATACCTTCTCAACTGTCATTGCACTAAATGCAGAAAGGTCTATCATATAGAAAACGCTTTTTTCCAGTTCGGGGAAAACTGCTGCATTGTTGAATATAGTATCGACAGAGTTTGTTGCGGTTCCAAGTACATCCTTATCAGGAACTGCTGCAGAAACTGCTGCTGCAGACTGCTCTGTGATGGAAACTCTGTAAACGTTGGGAACAATATCCGCACTCTTCTTATCATCGGAAACGGTCACGGGGCAACCGAAACCTTTTGAGAAGATTTCAATAGGAGCATATGTAACGCCATTTTTCTCAACAGGGTTTGTGGGAAGAACAACCTCCTTGCCGTCAAGAAAGGCTACAAGGTTTCCCGACTCAACCTTAAGAGTCTGCCCCATTCTCAAAATGGTGTATACATTTCCCTCCTTTGTCATACTAAGATTAAGATATCCGCCTATTTCCTCAAGCGGAACAAAAATTACATTGTTTTTGCTATAGGGTTCGTTTTTAAAATCAACGGTTACACCGTTAATTGAAACCTCAGCGGCATATTCACGAGCGAATACACCTATAGAGGGAACCATTGCCATAAGCATAGTCATGGCAATTACTACAGAAACGATTCTTTTTGAAAAGCTTTTTGTTTTCATAGTCATTCTCCTTTCGTGATTTACATTTTTCGGATAAATTTCCAAAGTGAACTATTTTGCACTTCGTGCCGAAAAAAAGATTTGACATCTTCGTATGAATATTATATACTTATTTCATAGCACATGTAAACCAACAGTATTTCACAAAAGGTGCACGATAGTTCGCCCGGGAGGTGTTTTTATGAAAATCCATCACGGAAAATTTAATGACCAGTACCATCTTGCTCATGCGGGAGAGGATTCTCCGCTTAACGTAGATATAGCAGGTACCACACGCCCCGTTTCTCAATTTTATGCAAGTGCTACCTCGCCCCAAACCCCAACTTTGTCTTACTATCAGTTGGAATATGTGCTTGACGGCAAGGTATATATAGAAGTCGAGAACCAGACATACTGTGCGGAAAAGGGAGACTTTTTCTTCATTAATACAGGGTTTTTCCGTTCGTTATATTCCGACAAAAAGCACCCGGTAAAAAAGCTGTTTGTAACGGCAAAGGGGCCGCTGATGGACGGAATTATAAAAGCGTATAAGCTTAAATCCCCCGTTATCGTAACAAAGATAGACGTTGAAAAACACTTTAAAAACATAATCAATATTTTAGAGACTGCCGCTTACTACTCCCCGGAGGTACGTGATAAAATAGGCGTGGAAATACTTGCTATCCTTCAAACTGCTGCCAGGCAGTTGAATACAGTAGATGTAATCAACAAGCGGCACATTGCAGAGAATATACTTAAATTCATTGAGGAAAATCTTAGCAGAAAATTTACCATTGATGAGCTTAGTCAAAATTTCTTTTTGGGAAAAACACAGCTTATTAAAGTATTTAAGGACAAGTACGGTGTAACGCCTATCAAGTACGCTCAGCTGCAGAGAATAGAAATGGCAAAACACTATCTTACAAATACGGACGAGCCAATATCCACCCTCCATGACAAGTTAGGATTTGAAGATACAAAATATTTTTCAAAGCTGTTTAAAAAAACCACCGGAATTCCCCCCAGTGAATACAGGAATATAAAGCTTTCAATAATCAATTACGATCCCGGGGTTGTGGGAAAATTTGACGCAAGTTTACGAAGAGTTGATATAAATACACAGAAAAAAAGTCAGTAGAAACCGTGGTTTCTACTTACTTTTTTTCTGTGTATTTATTCTTCAAAGGTTCCTGCCACACAGATTGTATTTTCATCGTTTTTTAAATGAACATAGAATCCGTTTTCGATTTCTTTTACACAAACGGAAAGCTCCTGTCCTAAATATGCAGGATTTGGATAGTAAATTTTCATATTTTTAATTTCAAAATCAAATGGAAGCGCATCCATCAAAAGCTCTGCTCCCTTTTGATTATTAAGATGCTTGTTTGTGTCAAGTTCCTTATTACAGACACGGATTGTATACATATGCGGTGCGTCCTCAATAAGTTCGGGGCGTACATATGCAAAAAAGCTGTCATCGTCAAAATCATAGTACTCATAAGCCTCGGTCATTTCCTTGGGAATTCTGGCAAGACGCCCTCTTTCGGTATCAAGCAAACACCAGTTAGCAAT
This sequence comes from Clostridia bacterium, assembly GCA_045594665.1. Taxonomy (GTDB): domain Bacteria; phylum Bacillota; class Clostridia; order UMGS1883; family UMGS1883; genus UMGS1883. Next base: position 12,355 of record JAZNYX010000001.1, read on the forward strand.
GCTTTTTGCAATAACTTCACCGTTTTGCATGAGCACACTTCCACGATCGGAAAGAACACCTTTAAGGCTTTTTACGGCTGTATACGCCTCTATCGGAATATGCGTTGCGGCATTCTTTTCAAAGCTGACATCAATTCCCTGCAAGAGCCAGGCTCTGTTCATATTTCTGAGAGCATTAACTCCGAATCCGCTTTCTTCGGAATTGCGGATTGCCACCTCCTGAATTATTTCAAGAAGAGAGCTTTTTTTGATTGTATCAAAATCACGAAAGTCACTGTAGTGTGTTTCATAAGTATATTTGAACATATTTTATATCTCCAGCTCCATTTTCACGTGGGGTATTCCCTCTTCCAAAAACTCATCGGATACGGTTTTAAATCCCATTTTTTCATAAAATCCTTCGGCGTGTTTCTGAGCGTTCACAATAATTTTTTTGCAGTCAAAGCTGCGCTTTATCTCATCAATTGTATTCTCCATGAGCACTCTTCCGGTGCCGTTGCCGTGGCTTAATGTAAGCACTCTGCCGATTTTTATAATTTTGTTTTCTATATCGACATAATAGGCACGGAGGTATGCTATGATTCTCTCCCCCTCTTTTATGAAAAAATGGAAACTTTCATAGTCAACATTGTCCATATCCTGACAAACTATATTTTGTTCAAGAAGAAAAACCTCTGCTCTTGATTTTAAGATTTCATATAATTCTTTTGTACTTAGTTTATTAAAGCTTTTAACTGTAAAATTCATATAGCACCTCGCAAAGTATCATATGAGTTATTATAAAACAAAAAACACAAAAAAGCAAATACATAATTGCCTTTTTGTGTTTTTTCATTTTACAGATATTTTCTGATGTCGATTACCAGCTCTTCTTCAAGGTTAATAAGTCGCTTTGCAATATCCTTGGAAACTTCATCTGCAGCGGCATACTGATTAAGATATTTATTAAGGGACTTGACTCCCATATTGCACCCATCTGTCATAAGGTCTGCAATTGTATAATCTGATTCATTCATTGCAAGCTTCATATTGGTTTTAAGCCAGGACATACCCTTTGCCATAGCGGCAGGCTCTTTTCCGTCGTCGTTATATTTCTCAAGCAGGGCATTAATTTCCGCTTCAAGATTTTCATGTTCCTCTTTACACTTTGTCAGCTTCTTTTCAAGCTCCTCATTATCTACATTATCCAACACGTCTTCAATAGATGACACGCCCATTTTTACACCTGCATCACATTCACGAAGAAGCTTGATTGTATCTTGCTCAACCATAATATCACTTTCCTTTCACAACTATTCATTTCCGCAAAGCAGAAAACAATTCATAATTATGAAAATATTTTTGAAATATGGTTGATATTTACCAAAATGTATGGTAGAATAAAGCCCGTGATAAAATATGCGGATGTGGCGGAATTGGCAGACGCGCCAGATTTAGGTTCTGGTGCCTCCGGTGTGCAGGTTCAAGTCCTGTCATCCGCACCAAAAGAAAAAGAATCCTACGGTAGTGGGGTTCTTTTTCTTTTGGTAGTAGGTTATGGACTTGAACCTTAAGAAGGCAACGAGCGTATGAAAAACGATTGATAATCGTTTTTAGCGAAGTTGGTGCGAAACGGGTACTGCAAACAAAGTTTGCGGTCGTTGAGCA
>JAZNYX010000002.1:0-4197 GCA_045594665.1 Clostridia bacterium
AAAATATATCGATGCTCTAAATGCATAAAAAGACCTCAACCTATACAACTGACGTATGGAGAGGCAAAGAAATTAACAGATGGTATGAAGTTGTGTTATTCCTGTTCAAAAGAGATTATATCTGTTGATGAGTCAGGAAAAGAAAAAACTTTAAATACGATTTCTTATGAGCAGTACACAAAAAAAAACAAATTAATAAGGAGATGATTTTATGAAAGAAAAAATCATAATTTTAGGTAAAAAGCCATCAACAAACAGTGACGGAAATCCCGGCACACGTATATGCTACATCTATGAGAATGACTCATACGAGGGTGTTGCAGTTAATTCAATCTGGATTCCATTAAAGTATAAGAAACCCGAAGATATTATTATCGGTAAGCGTTATGAGTTAACTATTTTCTGTCGGCTAACTATGAGAATTGGCGTCAGGTTAACACTTTTAAAAGACAGAAAGGAGGCGATATAATATGTTTATACAAGATAGCACCGACTATGTGAGATTTGCAAGCTTGTTTGAAGATTTTGACCTCATAGACAAACTTGTAAGACAGCGTATTGAAGAAAACAATTTTACTGCTGCTATGCGTTGCATGGTAGTAATGCGTTTAATTCTCGATGAATTAAAACAGTATGTCTTGAAATAACGGACAATCCGTTGTTCATACAATAAACTGAGAGGAGGGACAGCGATGAACATAATTGTGCACTATCCTATGTCGGCTGAATTATCAGCAGAATTAGAAAAACGTGTTGCAACTGTACATATTGAAGCAGTTACAACTCGCATAAATAGTTTATCCTGTCCTAAATCTCAGAAACTGTCCCTTATTGAGAAATTAAAAGAAAGTTCTTGAAAAAAGGCATATATTAGTGTATAATGTCAACATCGGAGAAATCCGATAGGCAGTCTTGGAATGAACATTCCGTGGACGGCTCGCCCCATACCCCATAGTAATATGGAAAGGGGGTGTTGCTTTTTGAATTACATATTGAAAATTTTGATTCTTTTAATCATATTTTTATCGGTTTTTCATATAAAAGCAAATTAGTCGCCCACACGTCCAAATGTAGCGACTAATTTTTAAGCTATTAACGGGCGAGTCGTTCTTAACAGACTGCCTTTTTTCTATATTTATTATAAATAATTTTATGATATTTGTCAATACTTTTAATTTACTTTTACACGTTCCTTATTGCTCATTATCATTATTTTCAAAAATTATCAATATACGCTGATATGTTTTCCATCAAAAAGATAATCGGGAATTTTAACATTTTTACACTTTGGATGATTCGCCATCAACAAACGGATATTTCTTACTGCAGTATATATTTTTATTATGAACTCATTCTGTTTTTTCCATAACTTTTTATCAAATTCATTTTTAAAATTTTTATGTGCCGGGATTTGCCTTTCTTTAATGAGTTCTCTAAGAGGCTTTCCTATATCGTTTTTAATATCTGCTAATTTAACATTTTGTTCAAACCAATCTACCAACAAAGTTAAACTGCCTTTTATCTCCCCGTGCTTGTTTTTTCGTTCCACGACATGTATTGTTGGTGCTGGAGTAATGAAAGTATTTATGTTTATATTCCCTGTGACCATCTTTTCTAATGTTATAATAAAATCATAGTACCTCTGTTTCGTAGGAAGCAAAAGTGTATGAAAATTATTGGGTCTCTCATTTTGCAAACGTGCATCTGTAGGATATTCATTTAAGAACATCTTAGGGACTCCTATTGCCGAGCACATTTCGTTGATGTAATGTATCTCCATAGTTAATGCTTGATATATGGAAATATCACTTACCCATTCTCCATAAATAAGATTTTTAACAAAGCCTTCGTTAGGATAATACTCTTCTTGATTTTCTAAATAATATGAATGAAAATAACTTTGCATTCTACAAGGCAATTTTATTAGGTCGCTTGCAAATACTACAATAGCTCTATCATACCTGTTATTTTTTCGATATGCTAAGCCAAAATCTTTTAGGTATTCTATACGCTCGGTGTCATGCTCCGCATATGCATCATCAATTACAATAGAGCCTCTATAATCGTGATAAAACACTAAATACTTCGGGTCTTCAAAATAACGTTCTAACACTTGAATATCAAAATATACAGGTTTCAAATAATCTCTTTCTTTTGAAAACACACTTTCAAAATAGCCCTTTTCATTCATTTTAAATCACCTAAAATTTAATTTATAACATACTCATTCATTCGTATACCTCTTTATTTATTATATCATGGCTAAAAACCAAACACAAGAGTCTTCATATTTATTCAACAGAAATCAACTTCTCCCAAGTAAACTTAAACATTCTGACCTTATTCTGCTCCCAGCGTTTTACATTAAGTAAACTTACGTTCATTTCCTCTGCCAAATCTTCTTGTGTGATTTTAAGATGCTTACGAAGTTCTTTTATATTTCTTCCCTGACCATCATACAGAAATTTGTTATAATCATCGAGCAAATCATAAACATCAACACAAAACAAATCAGCGAGTTTTTCCATAACCTCGGCGGAGTAATAATCTCTGTCGGGGTTTTCGTAATCTATGTATGTACCTTTATCTATTCCTAAATAGTCAGCCACGTCTGACTGATACAGTCCTTTTTGATGTCTGTAATATCTTAGCTTGTCCGCAACTGTTTTGATTTTATCGGCAGTTGGAAACTTCAATGCAAACTTTTGTGCTTCCGAAACCTTTTTAGGAGCTATAAACCGAAATGAGTGCAGATACATAGGAAGTAACTTATGTTTCCTTTGAACAAAAGAGAGCTTATCACCAATTTTAACAATTTCATCGCAAAAGGGAGCAAATATTTCCTCTTTTACTTCAAAAGGAGCCACTATGAGGGGATTGTTTTTTCTATGCAACGGGCGGCATATGTAGCAAGGCGCGTTTTCTTTTCTGTATTATAGGAAGAAATACCCTTGATAAGTCCGATAGTGCCTATGGAAATAAGGTCATCGTTCTCCCCTGCTGCAGCATATTTTTTAACTATGTGAGCAACAAGCCTTAAATTTCTTTCTATTAAAATATTGCGCGCCGCCTCATCTCCGCTTTGCATTTTTTCTACGTAGGAAGCTTCCTCCTCCCCACTAAGGGGCTTGGGGAAGCTTCCGCTCTGAAGAAACCCTATAGTGCCTAATCCAATGTATTTTCTGAAAATAAAGCGCATTAAAAAGCACCTCCGATTAACACTATATTCAGCTAAAAGCGGCTTTGTGTATGTCCTTTTGCCAAAATATTTTTCTCAAGTGTTGAACTCTGGTCTTTCTTATGTTAAAATTATTCTATAAGGAGTGATTTTTATGAAGGAACATATCTACAGTATACCGCTAACGGAAGCATTGGAGCAAAACTGCGGCTGTATACTTTGCATACTCGAAAAAAAATTAGAAAAGCAGGCTGTTGACTATTTTCTCGGGGCTTCCATGATGGAGCCGGACAGCAGAGAAATTACTAACAAAAAGGGCTTTTGCCGCAGGCATATGACGGAGCTTTTTAATAAGAAAAACCGCCTTAGCTTAGCTCTCACTTTAGAAACGCATATACAGGAACTGGAGAAAAAGGTTTGTGTACATAAAAAAGCAGGCGTTTTTTCCAAGGAATGCACGGCATCGCTCACTGCAGCTTCCCTTGATGAAATTTCCCGAAGCTGTGCCCTTTGCGATAAGCTAAACAAAGAAATGGATTCTGCCGCAGGAAATCTTTCATATATGTGGAGCGTGGAAAAAGGATTTCGTGAAATGTTTGAAAGCTCCGAGGGGCTATGCCTTGAACATACTGCCCTTGCCATTAAAATGTGCGATAAGGAGCTTAGCGGCAAAAAGAAAGATGAGTATATTTCGATGCTTATAAAAAAGCAGAAAGAAAAGCTCTCCAAGCTGTATGAGGATTTGCACGGATTTACCCTTTCCTTTGACTACAGAAATGCAAACAAAGAGCTTACTCAGGATGAAAAGGAATCGGTGGAAAATGCGGTTAAGCACTTAACAAAATATATGTAGAAAAAAGCAAGCTATGAATAGCTTGCTTCAGACTGTCGAAAAAGTCCAGATAACTCTGGGCTTTTTCTTTGTTTTATGGTATAATGTTCTTAGGTGATGAAAGATGATGCAAAAAGGATATGAGAACAGATATCAAATAGAAATGATAAGCATAGAAGATTTAGTG
>JAZNYX010000003.1:0-41162 GCA_045594665.1 Clostridia bacterium
ACAGCAAAAACACCACAATAATTATTCGTTATACTTTATTAATTATTCATTAAGGAAAATACAGAGGGGGGAAAAAGTTTGCACTTTTTCCGCCCTCTGTATTTGCGTTTAATCAAACAAGCTTACCTGTGCACTTTGCGGTATACCCTTAAAGCAGCCAAAGCTCTTTAAAAGCTCGATATGCGTTTCGCTGACGCTGGTACGCTGTTTAAAGTCATCGATTGAGAAGAATTTTCCTTTTTCCCTCGCATCGGCAATTGACTGTGCCGCCCTGTCACCCATTCCTGCAATGCTATTTAATGCAGGCAGAATTTTACCGTTTATATTAAGATACTTGGTGGGGTGGGACAGGTAAATATCTATCGGCATAAACTCGATTCCGCGTGCGTACATCTCATTGACAACCTCCATAATGGTAAGGGTTGCCTTATCACGTGCGGAGGGGTTTTCCATCTGCTGAAGGTCACGCATTTTAAGAAGTAAATTTTCCCTGCCCGTTGCCATGGTTTCATAGTCAAAGGTGTCGGCACGAACCGTGTAATAGGACTGATAAAACGCAACGGGATAATGCACCTTGAAATACGCTACTCTGAGCGACATTGTAACATACGCCGCCGCATGAGCACGTGGGAACATATACTGAATTTTGTTACAGGATTCAATATACCATTCGGGCACATTATGTTCCCTCATTTCAGCCTCGTCTTCAGGCTTAAGCTTTTTACCCTTACGCACCTGCTCCATAATTTTAAAGGCACGTTCAGGAGGAAGCCCTCTGTTAATGAGATAAATCATAATATCGTCACGGCAACAAATAGCGTTACGGAGTGTACATGTGCCATTCTGCACAAGAAGCTGTGCGTTATTAGTCCACACATCTGTTCCATGGGACAGCCCCGAAATACGGATAAGCTCACCTAATGATGTAGGCTTCGTATCAACAAGCATCTGACGAACAAACTTCGTACCGAATTCAGGCACGGCAAATGTACCCGTCTCACTGCCGATGTCCTCAGGTGTTACGCCCAGAGCCTCGGTATTAAGGAACAGGCTCATAACCTTTTTATCATCAAGAGGAACCTGTGTAGGATCTACCCCCGTAAGGTCCTGAAGCATACGAATCATAGTCGGGTCGTCATGTCCGAGTATATCCAGCTTAAGGAGATTTTCGTCAATGCTGTGATAGTCAAAGTGAGTGGTTATGATACCGCTTTCCTTCTTCTCTGCCGGGTGCTGAATAGGCGTAAATTCATGAATATCATGCCCCTTGGGGAGAACAATAACGCCACCGGGGTGCTGTCCTGTGGTGGTTTTTACGTTCATTACGCCCTGCTTTAGTCTTTCTATTTCGGCATTGTGAACATTTATGCCCTTTGCCTCAAAATATTTGCGGACGTAGCCGTATGCCGTTTTTTCTGCAACGGTACTCACTGTACCTGCACGGAAAACGTAGCCCTCACCAAAAATTTCCTCGGTATACTTATGGGCACTTGCCTGATTTTCACCTGAGAAGTTAAGGTCAATATCGGGCTGCTTATCCCCCTTAAAGCCCAGAAAGGTTTCAAAGGGGATATTGTGGCCGTCCTTTACATAATCTTCTCCGCAAAGAGGACACTTTTTGTCGGGCATATCATGACCGGAGTCATAGCGCTCATCATTTACAAATTCCGTGTTTTTACACTTGGGGCAGCGGTAATGGGGCGGCAGGCTGTTAACCTCCGTTATCTGTGCACAATAGGCAAGGAATGACGAGCCTACACTGCCTCGGGAGCCAACCACATAGCCCTCTTCACGGGAGTGCTTAACAAGAAGCCTTGCAATGTTATAAAGGTCGGCATAGCCGTTGCCGATAACGCTTTTAAGTTCTCTTTGAAGTCTGTCCTCTACAACCTGCGGCAGAGGAGTGCCGTAAAGGCTTTGGGCCGTTTCTCTGGCGATACGCTCAATGTCCTCGGCACTTCCCTCGATTTTCGGAGGGAAGTTCCCCTTTGGAACGGGGCGGATATTTTCAATCATATCGGCAATTTTGTTTGTATTTGTAACTACAATTTCATATGCCTTTTCGGGGGGTAGATAGTTAAATTCATCAAGCATTTCTTGGGTGTTTCTGAAATAAAGAGGAGCTTGCATATCGGCGTCGGTAAAGCCCTGCCCTGCCTGAAGTATTCGCCTGAAAACCTCGTCACGCTTGCGGAGAAAATGTACGTCCCCCGTTGCAACAACGGGTTTTCCCATTTTGTCCCCAAGGGCAATGATTTTTCTGTTAAGCTCGCAAAGAGCCTCCCTGTCAGGCACAGTGCCGTTACGGACAAGATACTCATTGTTACCTATGGGCTGTACCTCAAGGTAGTCGTAATAGGAGGCGATTCTTTCAATTTCGTTCTCATCTTCTCCCGCAAGCACTGCACGGAAAAGCTCCCCTGCTTCACAGGCAGAGCCTAATATAAGCCCCTCCCTGTGCGCATCAAGCACATCACGGGGAATAAGGGGTTTTCTGTAAAAATAGTCAAGATTAGATGCACTTACAAGCTTGTACAGATTTTTAAGCCCTGTAAGATTCTGTGCAAAAATAATTATATGGTAACGCTTGGTTTCCCTGACAAGGGGAGCACCTGCCTCTATAAGATAGCCCTCACACCCGTAGAGAATTTTAATGGTTTCATCTGCGGTATGGAATGCTTCGGGAAACGCCTGCACACAGCCGTGGTCGGTAATTGCGATTGCCTTGTGTCCGTACTTCATCGCCTGCTTTACCAAATCCTTTGCACTGACAACGGCATCCATTGCCGAAGATTTGCTATGAGCATGAAGCTCTACACGCTTTTCCTCTGCATCATCTCTTTCCTTGGGCATTGAATAAGGAACAATGTCCCTCGCCATAACGGTAAGCTCGTGAGAAAAGCTGTCCATTTCGGCTTTTCCTCTTACCGCCACGGTTCCCGTTTTCTTCAGTGCACCCATTACCTCCTCCGTTGCCTGGATGGGAACAAAACATTTACAGGTAAGGGAGCCTGTGTAATCCGTTATGTAAAATGACACGATGCTCTTTTTAATCTTGGTAATTTCCCTACAGTCAAGTCCAAAGATGTCACCGCAAATCATACACTGCCCTGCATAATTATCGATATCCTTTATATTAGTAAGGTCGTTTACAGTAAAGGGTTTACCGATAAGAGCGCCTTCCGCCGCTACCGATACAATTTTTTTCGGAGCCGCATTTTCCTTCGGGGCGGAAACGGGAGCAAGCTTAACCTCTAACGTCATCTCATTCTCTCCAAGCTCAACCGCCTTGGTTATATCAAAGTGACTTTGAAGCAGCTGCATGATTTTTTTGTCCACTCCGTCTTCCTCGAGAAGTTCTTTATTTCCGTGGCGAAGAAAAATCTTTACACATTCCTCTGTTTCTTCACAAATACAACTGTCGAGAATCATTGCCCAAAGAGGATTTTCCTCCCTGAGTTCTTCTCTGCAAAAGTCAATACAGTCTTGAATGCTGTTTTCTTTTTCGCAAGCATTGTCGAAAAAGGAAATCTTCAAATCAAAATCATTTAGTTCATAACTTTGTTTTACACTTTCCGTAAATTTTTCTATGGCGGAGTATTCAATTATTTCATCGGATAAAGCTTCTGCCGATATTGAGCGTGTTTTAGCATCTGCCTGAATTTTGGTTATTTTCACATTTGCAAGGCTTCCTTCACACTCCGCATTCGGAAAAGCCGTTTTCAGAGTATAATTCTCCATTATAATTCCTCTATTTCCTTCATAAGTTCATCTGCCGCATTTTCTATGGGGACTTTTCTTAGTGTTTCACCATGCCTGAACATTAGTGCCTCGCCCACTCCGCAGGCAATGCCGATATCGGCTTCCCTTGCCTCTCCGGGGCCGTTCACCGCGCAGCCCATTACGGCTACGGTTATATCCTTGTCCAGTGATGCAATACGCTGAGTTATTTCATTTGCTATGGGAATCATATTTACACGGCATCTACCGCAGGTGGGGCAGCTTACGAGGCGCGCTCCACCTCTTAGCCCTAAAGCTTTAAGTATTTCTATACCTGCCGTAACCTCACGCACGGGGGGAGCCGTCAGCGAAACACGGAGAGTATCCCCTATACCGTCCAGCAGCAAGTTTCCGATACCGATACTGTTTTTTACAATGCCGCCGTATTCGGTGCCGGCTTCCGTAACCCCGATATGGAGGGGGTAGTCAATCATAGTTGCAATTTTTCTGTAAGCCTCTACTGTGGAAAGGACATTGCTTGATTTTATGGAAAGGGCAATATCATAGAACCCCTGAGTCTCCAAAAGCTTTATATGCTCCATGGCACTTTCACAAAGGGCTTCGGGGGTAGGCGAGCCATACTTTTCAAGAAGCTCTTTTTCGAGAGAGCCGCCGTTTACGCCAATGCGTATGGGAATGTTACGGCTTCCGCATTCGTCGGCAACGGCGCGCACACGGTCGGGTGAGCCAATATTTCCCGGATTGATACGGATTTTATCCACACCGCCCTTTGCACATTCTATCGCAAGCTTATAGTCAAAATGAATGTCGGCTACAAGGGGGATTTCCACCTGTTTTTTAATCTCGGAAATTGCCTTTGCCGCCTCCATATCAAGCACTGCAAGGCGTACTATATCACACCCTGCCGCTTTAAGGGTATTGATTTGTTTGACGGTGGCTGCGACGTCACGGGTGTCGGTATTGCACATTGACTGCACGCTTATGGGTGCATTTCCGCCGATAAGCACACCGCCTACATTTATTTGTTTTGAAATACGCCTTTGCATCTTAATCACCTTTTTAAATCTGATACAACCATTTTACCACAAAAAAAATTCAAGGTAAAGAGCTTTTGCTCTTTACCTTGAAAAAATATTAGTTATTTTATTTTACAATGTAAATTACATTTGCCTTTGGTGTAGCTGTAGATGAAACATCGCTCGTAATAACAATTATCTCACTGGGGGCCTCTGCACTTATGCTTATATTCTCTAAAACCTTTTCAGCAATTACATTTCCTCCTGAAATTCTGTAAACAGTGGGTGAGGAACTCGTTGAGTATGGGAAAAATTTGCCTTCCGCTTGTTTTTCAGCATCTGTAAAGCCTGCTCCCATATTTTGAGTTACGCTGAGCTTGTTTTCACCATCGGGCATATCAAATGCTTCGGCATACTTTATGTGCAGCTCGCCCGAACCGACAGTTGTATCAAATACCCACTCACCGCCCTCTACACCGAGTTTTCCTGCTCCGTCCGCATCATATATCATTTCAATAGCAATAATGTCAGTTCCGTTCTTGATATAGCGGATTATGTCACCTTTTTCTACCGCGCTTACACTTACACAGTTTGCATTCTCAGTCGGTGTTTTGAATTTTTCCTCTGAAATGGGGATCGCTATTGGGGTTGTTGGCGAGTCTTTTGTATATCCTTCAATTTTTTCTCCGCCGCTAATCAGTCTTGTCACAACCATATAAGGTGTTTTCGCCGTAAAGTCATATGCCGGATCTGTACCATACATCAGCACTAAAGTTGCCGTCTTAGTACGCTCGGAAGGATCAGCACCAAACACTTCAATTTTTCTGTTGGTTCCTACTGCAAACGCCGTAGAAGGACTCATAACTGAGTAATCAGCTGTTGAGTTCTTGGCATCGGGCACATAAATAACAGTGGTTGTACTTGAAAGATTATATAATGTTCCATCTATAGTAACTTGACTTGTCTTAGCTGTTACGCTATTAGCTGATGCATTATGCACAAATGTATCATCGCTGTTTGTTCCTATAACAGTTGCCTTTACGCCCGTTGAATCTGCAATGGTATCGAGCGCTACGAGCTCGCTGTTTGTAATATTATACTTTACAGGCTGATAGCATCCGGTATTTCCGATGAAGCTTGCAATTGTTTCAAGCTTTGTCTTTACTTCATCTCTGTCAGTGCTTACACCGTCAAGTTTTACGTTTTTCTTCATAGTAACAGCAGTATGTGTGCCATCCTTCAGAATAAGACCTATCTCTTCATCATCAGCACCAGTTATATAGCCATAGTCATATTTAGTGCTTGTGGTAGCAGCCTTTTTGTTAACTGCGGCAATCTGACCTGTGTAGTCAAGATAATAGGTATAGGTGTTATTAAGTTCAAATTCTGTAACTCTGTCGGGATTTACTGAATAGTCATACGTCAGATAAATTTCTTTATCATTCATTACAACCTTTCTTTCCTCGTCAATACCCTCGGTAATCTTACCCGTCTTTGCTCCGCTGGTAACATACATTCTGTTAATCTTGTTACCGCCAACATTGGGAGACTCAAGAAGGTTAATTACAGTCCACTCATTGAACAGACTTCCAGAAACCTCTTTCTTTGTTCCATTTACATAAACTTCTGGCTTAGAAGATGTTGCCGCAGGGAAATCATAATACGCATTTCCCTTGTATGTTTTGCCGTACTTGAAATAAACCCTCTCTTCCGTATCATTAAAAGTTTTGCTCTGTACAACAAATACATCGTAGCTTGTGATCTTGGCAATTTTCTGTCCACCTGTCTCAATGAGCTCAATCTGTCCGTTTTTGAAATAGGTACCAAGATTTTCAATTATTGTATGGTCATTTGCAAGATACTTACCGTTGTATATCTTTGTATATCCGGAAAGTGAAACGGAATCTGATTTGCCATATTCAACTGTATCACCACTGATGCTTCTAATATCCTGCTCTTTGATAGTGGTAACCTTATTATTACGAACTGCAATTGATGTAATGTGGTGGTCAAACTTATCGTAGTATGCAACAACATTCATACCGATAAGGTCCTCAATAGCATAAGATTTTCTATTCTCATCTTTAATATCTTTTTTCGCTTCATCTGAAAGATCATAAGTCTGCTTGTCCTCACCTGTACCGATAATAATTTCATTCTTACCGATATCAACGGTTGCCGCATCAAGTCCTGTCAGATATGTTCCGGATACAACACCCTTTATTTCCTGTATGGTCTGATTGGTTTCTTCCTCTTCTACCTTTTCAAAAGTGCCGTCCTCGTTTTCCTTAAGCTCGGGGACATCGATTGTGTTGCTTGTAAGAACTGCAACCACACCGCGGGAAGCAGGCTCGGTAATCTGTGCTGTGATTACTCCCTTTGTGATGCCGTGCTTGTTGGCCGCTGCAATATAGCCTGCTGACCATGTTGCGTTGGGATTGGTAATTTTAATCTTGTTAAGCTCGCTCTGTGCAACTACTTCGTAGCCTGCCGCACAAACAAGCATCTTTACAGCCTGCTCATATGTCACAGGCTCACCCGCTCTGAATGTACCGTCATCAAAGCCGTTAATGATTTTTGCATCAACAGCCGCCTTTACATAGGGGCGTGCCCATGCTCTTGAATCGTCTGCGTCAAGGTCTGCAAAGCCTGTAACGGCATCTGTAGGAAGGCTGTCTGCAATTCCCTTATAACGTGTTACAATAGCGGCAAATTCCGCTCTTGTAATCTGATTATCAGGTCTGAAGGTGCCGTCCTCATAGCCTGTAATGATATTAAATCCTACAAGCTTATCAACAGCCTCTGCCACTTTCTGATCTGTAATATCACTGAAGTCTGCCGCAAATGCACCGATACCTACGCATGTAAGTACCATCACAATTGCAAGAAGTGCAGTGATAAGTCTTTTTAAACTTCTCATAATATCTCTCCTTTGTATCAAATTTATTTATATGAGCCGTAATTTTATTTTACCTTGAAAGAGGAAATAAGTCAATAGGTTATTTTTTAATAATTGACATTATTGCCCCAAAATTTCCAATTATTTCTTCGATTTATTCTTTTCGGTTAAATAACCAAGCACCGCAATTCCCGACATCACGCATAAAAGTGCCACGATCTGTGAAACACGTAAGGAGCCTATATAAAGGCTGTCCGTTCTGAGCCCCTCGATAAAAAATCTGCCTGTGCCGTACCATGTCAGGTAGGAAAAGAAGGTAAATCCGTAAAAAGGTCTTTTCTTATGAAGCCTTGAAAGAAATATAAATCCAATCAGATTCCACAATGATTCATAGAGGAATGTAGGATGGACACTCATGCCGCCGTTAATGCTCATTCCCCATATATGTCCGCAGTATCCCCCGAAAGCCTCGGCATTAACGAAATTGCCCCATCTTCCCACAGCCTGACCTATAATAAGGCCAAGGCAGCAGATGTCACACATTTTAAGGATTCCCAGCTTCTTAATTTTGAAATATGTAACTGCGGCAATTACGGCACCTATAATTCCTCCGTATATGGCAAGTCCACCCTCCCATATTTTTAATATGTCGATTGGACTTTCTTTGTATTTCTCCCATGAGAAAATCACGTAATAAAGCCTTGCACAAATTATTGCCACTGGAAGCGAATAAATAAGTGTATCGTACACATTGTCAGCAGGAACTCCCTCCCTCTGCGCCACTCTTACGCAGTAGCACAGGGCAAGAATGATTCCTGTCGCAATAATGATTCCGTACCAGTGAACTCCCCCGAAATAGGGGAGCTTTATGGCAACGGGATTAATGTCGAAGCTTAGATTCAGGCCGGGAAAAGATATATTATTCATGTTTTTCACTCCTTTTTAGGTGTAACCACCGAAACGCTGCACTGAGACTCGTTAAAGAGCTCCTCTATTCTCTTTTGAGCATCCTCTACCGTAAGAGCTTTGCAGACATCAGCATAATCAAAAAGATTTACGCCCTTGTGATATGCCATCATATACTCGTTGCCAAGGCTTTCCACCTTGTCAAGAATTGCCATGAACTGTCCGCAGAGGACCTTCTTTGCCCTTTCAAAGCTTTCCTTATCTATGCCTTTATTTTTGGCTATTCTTACCGTATCAAAAATTCTGTCCCTTACTTCATCATTTTTTTCTGATTCACCGAAAAACGCCGCATATCCGCAGCTTTCCTCATATTCGTAAAAAGCTGAGAAGGTTTTATTTATTATACCCTCTTCATAGAGTTCCTCGTAAAACGAACTGCTTTTGCCGAAAAGTGCGCGGAGAAGACAGGTTGTGAGAACCTCTCTTTTAAGAATTTCATCACTGCATCCGCCCGTGGCATTATCCTTAAATCCAATCATAAACATTGGTGTGGGAATATCAAATTCCGCCTCAATACGGCTTTTGTACACGTTCTTTCCCTCAGTAGGGAATACCTGTGTTATCTTTTCCTGTGAGGGTACGGGCTTAATATTCTTTTCAACACATTCCCAAAGCTTATCCTCATCTATATTCCCCACGCAGATTAACGCCATATTTGAGGGATGATAAAAGGTCTTATAGCACTTATAAAGAAGCTCGGGGGTGGTTTTCATGATGTCCTCCACGTCGCCTGCTATGTTTATTCGTACAGGATGCTTTTCATACATTGCCTCAAGGCAGTTGTACATACATGTCTGCTCCGCATCGTCTTTATACATTTTAATTTCCTGTGCTATAATGCCTTTTTCCTTTTCCACATTTTCTTCCGTGAAATAAGGGGTTTGTACAAAGTTTAATAAAATTTCGAGATTTTCAAAGAAGTAATCGGTACAGCTGAAAAGATAGTTTGTCACCCCAAAGCTTGTAAAAGCATTGGCATTTGCTCCGTACTTTGAAAAATCGTTAAAGGCATTACTGCCGTCGGGTTGTTCAAAAACCTTATGCTCCAGAAAATGTGCTATACCGGGGGTTACACAGGTTACCTCATTTTCTCCCGGAACTACAAACCGCGTATTAACAGAGCCGTATTTAGTACTGAAGGTGGCGTAGTTTTTCTTAAAGCCCTCTTTTTTTATAAGTATAACCTTAAGTCCGCTTTCGTGGGTAGCAGAATATATCGTTTCATTCAAACTGCCGTAGTGCTTACGTGTAAATTCCATATTACGCTTCCCCCTCCATATAATACACTGTGTCAAGCTTCATTCCTTTTGCAACCCAGATAATGTCCTCTCTTGTTACCTTATTTACCATGTCAACCATACGGGGTATGGAAATATCGGTTTCTAAAAGAAGCTGCATCATATAATATTCCTCCATAGAGGCGATGCTGTCAATATTAGCTTCGTATGCAGAGGTAAGCTGTTTTTTTGCAAATTCAATTTCTTCCTCCGTAAAATCTCCGTTTTCCATCATTTCCTGCTGATGCATAATTTCGTCATAAGCAGTCTTGAAATTCTCAAATTCCACGCCGCTGCGTACAATCATAATTTCCTTAAGTCGGTCAACAGAGCTTCCCACATAATAGCAAAGGCTAAGCTTTTCACGTACATTGTTAAAGAGCTTGCTTACGGCACTTCCTCCGAACATAGAGTTATACACAACAGTTTTGGCATAGTCCTCGCGGCCTAAGCCCTCCTTGCACCGAAATCCCATGCAAAGCTTACCCTGGGTTACATCCATTTTATCGCTTACGCTTCTTACTTTACCTTTTACTTCCTTATGCACTTCTTTTATTGGGGTTATTTCACGCTCATTAAGCTTTGCGACAAACTGAGAGGCTGCAAGCTTTGCTTCGTCCTCGTCAAAGTTACCTGTAAAGAAAATATCGATACGGCTTTCAGAAAGCACTTTTTTATAATGGGCATAAAGCTCGTTTGTGTCTATTTTCTCCAAATCCTCGATATACCCCATTGGATTAACGCCATAAGGCTCGCCCTTACACATCTCCTCCTGAAGCCTTAAAACACTGTAGCCTCGCTTGTCATTTTTCTGTGCTGAAATGGAATCTGCGATATTTTTCTTTTCTATTCTTACTACATCGTCCGAAAATCCCTCGCCTGTTCCGCTGCAAAGGACCAAATCGTAAAGAAGCTTCATTGCTCTTTTGAAGTTTCCTTTTTCTCCCAAGGCATTATCGCTGACGGACTGAACGCCCAATTTAATTATATGCCTCTCACCGTATTTGCTTGCTCTTGCAATCATTTCTCCGCCGTAGAGGTTTTCCAGTTCCTCGGAAATTTCACGTGCGGAGGGGAAATTTTTGCTCTGCATACGCATGGTTGCGGTTAAAAGGGTATTTAAGGTTACCTCTTCCCGGCTAAGGGGACGGTGCAAAAGTACACACGCTCTGAAGGACTTAAACTTGTCATCCTTTAAGGCATACAGATTTATACCCTTTTTCAGCTCAATTCTGTCCAACTGTATTCCTCCAATCTATGTATGGGGATATAAATCCCCGAATGTTATTTGTTGCTGTTGCTGCTGTTGTTGCTATTATTGTTATTATTGTCTGTCTTGTTGCTGTCTGTCATATCATCAACGGCATTTTCCACGCCGTTTGCCGCATTATCCATAGCATCAGTTGCACCGTCTACCATGTCATTTGCACCGTCTGCCATATCATCTGCGACGCTGTTTTCACGGTCATCCTCGATAATTCCGTCTCCGTCCTGTACTACACCGTTATTAGTGTCGTCATTTGCATCGTTGTTTCCGCATGCAGTAAAGAGAAGCATTACCGCAGCCATCATACAAATTAGCTTTTTCATTTTTCAAAATCCTTTCTATATTGGAATATACACCTATTGTTGCCCGATTTTTTGGAATTATCACAAAATTCATAAACATTTTCGAAGCTTTGTTCATAGATTAATATTGTAGGGCGACCTACTTAATATAGATTAATTTTCAAAATTGAAAGGAGCTACTTTTTATGTGCTTTGGAAATAACAACAATAACTGTGGTTGCGAATGGATTCTCTGGATTATCGTTATCGTAGTTATCCTTAACTGCATCTGCGGTAATGGTAGCAACGACAACGGTTGCGGTTGCGGCTGCTAAAGACGCAAAGCAACGCTTTGCTTTCGAAAGAAAAGGTGATTCCACCGTTTTCTTTCGAGGTTTTCGGAGTTGTTCGCTCGCGCCGTCGTGCATCGCATAGCGATGCGACTCGCAACTCCGCAAGGAATGGTCTGCGGAGGCACCTGTCCTCCTTGACCATGGATTTTAACACAGGGTGTCACTTTGCAGTGACACCTTTTGTTAATTATATTCTTTTTTATTAAGCTTTTCTGCGAAGATTTTCAGGGCTTTTCCTCTGTGGCTGATGGCGTTTTTTTCTTCGGGGGAAACCTCTGCCATGGTTTTCCCAAATTGCTTCACAAAGAATACAGGGTCGTAGCCAAAACCGTTTTCACCTTTGGGAGAGTAATCGATTTTCCCCTCACACTCACCTCTTGCGGTTATTACACCTTCATTTCCCACAAGCGTAATCACGCACACAAATCTTGCACTGCGTTTTTCATCGGGAACACTTTCCATATTTTTAAGAAGTAGTTTTGTTCTTCCTTTATCATCAAGGCCTTCGCCTCCGTAACGGGCACTGTATATTCCAGGCTCTCCGCCCAAAGCATCTACACAAAGGCCGCTGTCGTCGGCAATGGCACAAATCCCCGTAGCATCAAAAATTGCCTTGGCTTTAAGATATGAGTTTTCCTCAAAGGTCGTTCCTGTTTCCTCTACGTCTATATCTACGCCTGCTTCCTCCTGACTTATAATGTCAAAGCCCTTTAAAATTTCTCCAAACTCACGTAATTTATTTTTATTTTTTGTTGCGGCTATTATTTTCATTTCTGTTCCTCCAGTATTTCTCTCAGTTTTTTAACAAAGCTTTCCGTTTGTTCTTTCGTTCTTTTTGAAGGGCCTTTTAACCTGCCGCCCGAATTTCTGATTTTCTTAGCAATAAAACGGCTCATCAAAAGTGAATCGATGTTTTTATCCGTGTATTCCATGCCGTTCTGATTGATTATCCTCGCCCCTTTTGAAAGCGCCATTGCGGCTAAGGCATAGTCCTGACTTATTGCTAAATCGCCTTTCATAAGCATATTCACTAACTTGAAATCGGCACTGTCACTGCCTTTTTCCACCACTATGGTCTGCACGCCGTCTTTTTCTATGCGGTGGGAGGTATCACAGATTATAATACACTCTTTTTTAAATTCACGGCACAGCATAACCGTTTCGTTAACTACGGGACAACCGTCTGCATCTATAAATATTTTCATAATTCTTCAAGCTCCGTGCTGAAAGATTCCCATTCCTCCATAAGCCTCATCTGTTCTTCCTCCTTTAAGGAAAGCTCTGCACTTAAAAGCGTGATTTTTTCGTAATCGCTTCCTGCCGAGTTGATTTCCTCATTGAGCTTTTCTATTTCATTTTCGCATTTTTCGATTGCTTCCTCGCATCTTTTGATTTTGCCCTCAAGCTTTCGGCGTTCGCTTTGAAGCTGTTTTTGTTTTTGGTAGTCATTGGGTTCTTTTTTCACTTTTTCACTTGCGTTTTCGAGGGGCTGGGCATTTGCAACAATTTTATTTACATAATCATCATAATTCATGTTATAGCAGTTAACAGTTCCCTTCTCAAACGCCAGAATTTTGTCTGCCATTTTATTTATAAGATAGCGGTCATGGCTGATAATGAATATAGTTCCCTCAAAATCCTCCATTGCCTGTTCCAAAGCTTCCTTGGAACGAATATCAAGGTGGTTTGTCGGCTCATCAAGAAGAAGGAAATTTGCACCCGTCAGCATAATTTCAAGAAGCGAGAGCCTTGCCTTTTCCCCTCCCGAAAGAGTATCGGTCATTTTAAAGACATCATCTCCACGGAACAAAAATGCCGCAAGAGCATTTCGTATCTGCGTTCTGTCCATTTTAGGATAAACGTCCCAAAGCTCACTTTCAACATCTTTACCGCCCTGTATATCGCTTCTGTCCTGGTCATAATACGCACAGTCAACATTTGTGCCGAAAAACACACTGCCGTCAGGCGTGGGAACCGTTCCTTTTATCATTTTATAAAGTGTTGACTTTCCGCAACCATTTGGTCCAAGCAGAAATACACGCTCACCGCGTTTTATTTCAAAATTCACATTGCGGAAAAGAGCCTTGTCGCCATAGGTTTTTTCAAGGTTTGTTACCTTCAAAACGTCGTTTCCGCTTTTTCTTTCTGCGGTAAATCTAAAGCGAATTTTAGAAGTATCCTCCTCAGGCTTTTCCAAATCCTCCCTAAGGCGGTCAATGCTCTTTTGTTTGTGTTCGGCGGTGCGTATATTACGTTCACGATTCCAGCGTTTTTGCTGCTCGATAATTCCCTCGATACGCTTGATTTCCGCCATTGTATTTTCGTATTTGCGTTCCGCCGCTTTTTTAACCTGTTCTTTTTTCTCTAAGTAAGTTGTATACGAGCCTGTGTAGCATGAAATTTTTCTGTTTTCAAGCTCTATGGTAGTATTTGTTACTTTATCAAGAAAATATCGGTCATGACTAATAACGATAAATGCCTTATTGCAGTTTTTGAGAAAGTCCTCCAAAAACCTTACCGAATCAATATCAAGGTGGTTTGTCGGCTCGTCAAGGAGAAGAAAATTTGCCTCAGAAAGAAGTGTCCTTGCCAAAGAAAGACGTGTTTTCTGTCCGCCCGAAAGGCTGTTCATGGGAAGATTTAATTCGCTTTCCAAAAAGCCCAGTCCAAGAAGCATACTGCGCGTGCGACTACGGAATGTCAGCCCCTCGCCTCGGATATACTCGGTGTTCAGTGCCTCCTGACGATTTATAAGACGGTTTGTGTCCCCCTCCTCTTTTTCAAGGGCGAGGCGGATCATCTCCATTTCCCTTTCAATCTCAAAAAAACGCGAAAAAACCTCCAGCGTATAATCATACGCCGTAAGGCTTTCCGATGAGGGCGGGGTCTGCTCCATTATTCCCGTGCGAAGGTCGGACGATTTTATGATTTCACCCTCAAAATCCTCCTCGCCTAAAATAGCACGAAACAGCGTGGTTTTACCCACGCCGTTCGAGCCGATAAACCCCATTTTTGTGTTATTTTCAATATTAAATGATACATTTTCAAAAAGCACTCTTTCTCCAAAGCTTTTTGAAACATTATTAAGTGTAAGTAAGCTCATTAATTTTCTCCGTAATATTCAAAATACCATTTTGAGAAGCGGTTAAGACCGTCCTCAATAGATGTAGAAGGCTTAAAATCAAAATCCCGTTGCAAATCACTTACATCGGCGTAGGTTTGATAGACGTCACCGGGCTGCATGGGTAAAAATTCTTTTTCAGCGGTTTTGCCTATTGCCTTTTCAAGAGTTTCAATAAAATACATAAGCTTTTCGGGGTTATTGTTGCCTATATTATAAACCTTGGCACAATCTCCGTTTTCATCAGGCTTGGGCGGATTAAGAAGCATATTCATTATGCCCTGAACAATATCGTCAACATAGGTAAAATCACGGTACATATCTCCGTTATTGAATATTTTTATTGTTTCGCCGCTTAGTATTTTCTTTGTGAAAGAGAAATATGCCATGTCGGGTCTGCCGTAAGGTCCATAAACTGTAAAGAAACGAAGTCCCGTTGATGGGAATTTATATAAGTGACTGTAGGTAAATGCCATAAGCTCATTAGATTTCTTTGTTGCCGCATAAAGGCTTATGGGGTGGTTAACATTGTCATCTGTAGAGAAAGGTGTTTTCTTCTGGTTGCCGTATACAGACGAGCTTGATGCATATATAAGATGCTCTATCTTATGATGACGGCATGCTTCAAGAATATTATAAAAGCCTATAATATTGCTTTCGATATAACAATCGGGGTTATCGATAGAATATCTCACCCCTGCCTGTGCCGCAAGGTTTACGATAATTTCGGGGGCATAAGTTTCAAATAAATCCCATACCGCCTCCTTGTCTGCAAGGTTTCCCTTGATAAAAGTAAATTTCGGGTATTTGTTCAAAATCTCAAGGCGGCTTTCCTTGAGGGAAACCTCGTAGTAATCGTTAAGATTATCAAAACCGATTACCTCGCCGCCTTCTTCGAGGATTCTTTTACTGAGGTGAAACCCAATAAAACCTGCTGCTCCTGTAACAAGTATTTTCCTGCTGCCATCGTATTTTTTAAAGTTTGACATTTTTTATTCTCCTATCAATCACGAAAATAAAGGTCACGTGTATAAACCTTATCGATCACATCCGCAATATCTTCGTTATATCTGTTTGCAATAATTACATCAGACATTTTCTTAAACTCGGAAAGGTCATTTATAACCTTTGAATTAAAGAAGGTTTCCTCTTTAAGCGTAGGCTCATATACCACTACCTCAATTCCTTTCGCCTTGATACGCTTCATAACACCTTGTATAGAGCTTTGGCGGAAATTATCGGAATTTGATTTCATCGTCAGGCGATATATTCCCACAATCTTTGGATTCTTTTCGATTATTCTGTCTGCTATAAAATCTTTTCTGGTTGTATTTGCATCAACTATTGCACGGATAATATTGTTGGGAACATTATTAAAGTTTGCAAGAAGCTGTTTTGTATCTTTTGGCAGACAGTAACCGCCGTAACCGAAAGACGGGTTATTATAGTGACTTCCGATTCTTGGGTCAAGTCCTACGCCCTCGATAATCTGCTTTGTATCAAGTCCCCTTACCTCGGCATATGTATCAAGCTCATTAAAGAAAGATACACGAAGAGCCAGATAGGTATTGGCAAAAAGCTTTACCGCCTCTGCCTCTGTAGGATTGGTAAAGAGAGTGGGGATATTTTCCTTAATTGCCCCCTCTGCTAAAAGAGAGGCAAAGTTATGGGCTTTTTCACACAGCTTTTCATCATCAAGGGGTGCACCCACAATGATTCTGGATGGATAAAGATTGTCATAAAGTGCTTTTCCCTCACGCAAAAATTCGGGAGAAAAAATTATATTTTTACAGTTGTATTTTTCCCTTACACTTTCTGTGTAACCCACCGGAACGGTTGATTTTATAACCATAATCGCATTGGGGTTTATTTCCAATACTTTTTCAATTACGCTTTCCACGCTTGACGTGTCAAAGTAGTTGAGTTTGGGGTCGTAGTTTGTCGGGGTGGAAATAATGATAAAATCAGCATCTTTATATGCTTTCTCATTATCTGTTGTCGCGGTAAGATTAAGGTCTTTTGTGGCAAGATATTCCTCTATCTCCTTATCAACAATGGGGGATTTTTTATTGTTTATCATATCCACTTTTTCGGGAATAATGTCTACTGTATAAACCTCATTATTCTGTGCAAGAAGCACTGCATTTGAAAGTCCTACATAACCTGTTCCTGCTACTGCAATCTTCATTATGTCAAATCCTTTCTTAATTTAATTCTACTCCGTCCGCTGTCTTTGCAAAATGGACACCGAATTTTCCGCTGAGCTTAGGAAATTCTTTAAGATATTTTCGTGTTACCTCGAAAGCTATCTCGTCCTTATATTCGGGGTTTACAAGTGCCATTGCACAGCCCTTAAAGCCTGCACCGCTGAATCTGCCGCCATAAATGCCGTTTGTTTCAAGCATTATTTCATGAATTTTTTTAAGCTGCTCGGAGCCTGTTTCATAGTTTACAATACTGCTATGTCCGCTTTCAAAGGAAAGCTTGCCGAATGTTTCTATATCGCCCTTTTTCCAAGCTTCTACACCTTTTTGTACCCTTTCAAATTCCGTATAGTAATGCCCTGCCCTTTTTCTCCAGTTTTCAGGAAGCTTATCCTTATGATTTTCAAAAACTTCTCTTGGAACATCCCTAAGACGTGTATCGCTAAACTTCCCGTATTCCATACCTGAAAAAGCCTTAAGAGCATATGCGGCACTTTTAAGCTCGTCCACACGCATGTTGAACTGACTGCCCACAAGACTTCTTTCAAGGCCGCTGAAAAATATTGCTATCTCAAAGGGCTTCATTTTATCGTTTGCAGGGATAAGGTCATACACATCATCCATCATATCTATGTACAAAAGATGGTTTTTCTTTGAGTAAACCTCACAGGACTGGTCAAGCTTTCCCACGCTTACTCCTACAAACTCATTTTCTGCCCAAAGTGCCGTCATAACCATTTCATTTCTCGAAAGAATTATGTTATTAACACGGCAAAGTGCACTTAAAAACGCAATGATGACAGCCGCAGAAGAAGAAAGCCCGCCAATGGGGAGGCTTCCCTTTACATGAGCCTTTACTCCGTAAGATAAGTCGTGATTTCTTTTGAGAGAGGCGGTTGCACCGCGGAGGTAATCCGCCCAGTCATTTTCCTTTTGTAAAGGTTTATTTATACTAAATTCTACTTTTTTCTCAAAATCACTGCTTGTAAGACTTACTTTTCCGTCAGCAGTTTTCTCATATTCAATTTCAATTCCTTTGTCAATTGCAAATCCGCTTACCACACCGTACTGGTGGTCTATATGGGCGCCCAAAGGGCAAATTCTGTAGGGGCAAAAAGCTTTTTCTCGCTGCATTTTTTCATCTTCCTTTTTTATTTCTTTAAAAACTTAAAATCTCGGAGAATATTGCTGCGTTTTTCAAGTTTTTCTTCATCTACCGCCGAAGTTCCGGTTACGGAATGTATCCTTTTTAATTTTCCTTTAAGCAGTATATCTATCCACCTTTTAACCCATGCACAAGGAAGAAACAGCATGCTGCTTTTTTCTTTCATGAAGCCTTTTAAAACCAGTTCCCTCTTTGGGGGAAATGCTATTTGGGAAAGGCGTTTTACAATATATCTTCTTTTTTGTGTTTTGTTTCTTCCGTAAAGGCTGTCAAGGAGTCTCGTTTTATATTTTAATCGTTCGGAATCGTTATGTCCGAATGCACCGCCCTCATCCATATCCGAAAGAATGTCTGTAGGATCTTCAAACTCACAGTTTATATCCATTTTAAAATAATGCTTTCCTACGCAATACATAGCATTTATAAACTTTTCAAAATTCAGTTCCTCTATGGTTTTGTTAAACCGTTCCATGTCAAGCTCTTTTGAGTATTTTTGGGCATATAAAAGCCAATCGGAAATCTGCCTCAGTCCAAGTCCGTCTTTAACAAAATGCTTTATCATGTGTGAAGTGGCAAAATAAAATCCATCGTTTTTTCCGAGCACGTTTATTTTTATACCGTCACTGTTTGTCATCACCTCAAAAGGTTCATTTACTTTGAATTTGCCTTTCAGTACATATTTATCAAACTCACTGTCGAAAAGCTGTACATGAATCTCATACAGACCTGCATTTCTATGCCGTGCTTCAAAATTTTGTGCACCCTTTGGCCGCTGCTTTACAACAAAATTCCTTTCCTCGAGGAACTTCATTGTGCGTTTTTCATCCGAGGGATGAATCAAAATATCTATATCCCCCGATATTCGCATTTGTGGCGTGGTATAAAGTGCTGCCAGAGAACATCCCTTAAGAACACAATGCTCTATCCCCGCAGAGTTAAGTTCCTCGGAAAGCTTTCCCAAAAAGAACATTTTTCTCTCATTTACAGCCACAGCCTGCATTACAAGAGGGTAATAATTATTATCTGTTTCCTCCCCGTAAAGGTTGAAATATATAATGGGAAGAATATTTTGCTCTATTGCTTTTTTCGCAATAGCATCACGGTCACAATTTTCGGGAAGAATGGTTTTTCTTCCCATAATTGAGTCACCGTAAATATATAAAAGCTGTTCAAATGCAGTTGTCATACTGCCACTCCTTAGATTTTTTCACCTTTAATAACTGTACCGGGGAAAATGTGCTGTGCTTCATCTATTTTTGCACATTCCCACGTGATTACACCATGACCAATATGGCTGTAATTTCCTATTTCACAATGATGGTCTACTATTGCACCGGAATTTACAATAACATGGCTACCCAGAGAGACAAAGGCATTTATAATTGCACCCTTAAGAACAATACTGCCCTCGCCTATCTTTACGTTTTCGGTGATGTTGGCTGATTTATCAATTACTGTAAGGTAGTTAAGATTTGGATATTTTTCAGCTATTGACTTGCGTGCCTTTGGACTGCCGATTGAAATCACAAAGAAAGTGTCATCTGCGTCAAATTTTTCTGCATCTTCTACCTTTCCAAGATGCGGATAGTTGTAATTTATACTGCAAATTCCCTTATCGTCCAAAATGCCCTCTATTTTGTACTGTGCATATTTCTCATTTCCCAAAATAGCATCAATTACAACGGGAGAAAAGGTTCCCCCGCCTATAAGAATAATCTTTTTCATAAATTCACCACGCTTTAGCGGTTATCATACATTTTTTTATAGTAGTCCTTATATTCTCCGCTGATGATATTCTCCCACCATGGTTTATGTTCAAGATACCAAGTAATGGTCATTTTTATACCATCATCAAATTTTGTTTCCGGAAGCCATCCCAGTTCTGTATGAATTTTGGTTGGGTCGATAGCATAACGCATATCGTGGCCTTTTCTGTCAGTAACATATGTAATAAGACTTTCAGGCTTATTAAGCTCTTTAAGAATAGTTTTTACAACATCGATGTTTGCTCTTTCGTTATGACCGCCGATATTATAAACCTCACCCACTTTGCCTCCGTGGATAATAAGGTCGATTGCACTGCAGTGGTCCTTTACATAAAGCCAGTCACGCACATTAAGCCCCTCGCCGTATACGGGAAGCGATTTATCCGCAAGTGCATTCGCAATCATAAGCGGAATAAGCTTCTCGGGGAAATGATAAGGACCGTAGTTATTGGAGCAACGGGAAATCGTAGCAGGGAAATTATAAGTTCTATGGTATGCCATTACAAGAAGGTCTGCCGCCGCCTTTGATGCCGAGTACGGGCTTGAGGTATGAATAGGCGTCTCCTCCGTAAAGAAAAGCTCAGGCTTGTCAAGTGGCAAATCTCCATACACCTCATCGGTTGAAACCTGATGATAGCGCTTTACATCAAACTCGCGGCAGGCATCCATAAGCACCTGCGTACCGAGAATGTTGGTTTTAAGAAATACTTCGGGCGTTTCAATACTTCTGTCAACATGGCTTTCTGCGGCAAAATTTACAACGATATCAAACTTTTCTTCAGAGAAAAGCCCCCTTACCGCTTCTCTGTCAGTGATATCGCCCTTAATGAATTTAAAGTCGGGATTTTTCATTGCTTCCTCAAGTGTTTCGAGGTTACCTGCATATGTAAGTGCATCAAGGCACACAATTTTGTAGCCCGGGTGCTTTTCAAGCATATAGTATATAAAGTTACTGCCAATAAAGCCGGCACCGCCTGTAACAAGAATTTTCATAATCTTTTCCCCCACTATTTTTATATAAATTTCACAACACGATTTTATGCTTCTTGACTCTCTATATAAGCAGCATAAAAGTCTTTTCCTGAGAATTTGAACATACCCTTATTTTCAAAGAATTTTCTCGCCTTGGGTTTTGCCAAAACCGGGCCACACATAACTTGTGCGTAGTCACAAGCAGGATGTGTATTAATCTCACACAATTTCATTCCATCCGGAGTTATTATAACATCAAGCCCTAAATAACTGAGCGATGAAACATGATCACACACTTTGTAAATCATTTGTTTTACATACTCCCAATTTGGCAAAGAAGAATCTTTCCACACATAACCGGTATCAGGATGTTTTGTAAGTATTGTGTTTCCGTCTTCGCAGAACTTTTTATATCTGATAGCAAAATCGTTATACTTACCGGTTTCAAAGTCGAATCCTACACCAACGCCTCCGGAAGACAAATTACTTGCCCCCCCGGATATTACCGTTCCGAAACGGGCGAAAGAAACTATGCAGGACCAATCTGCTTTATCATATATGGATTCTGTTGGATTCTTTACCATTATAACTCTGAGTGTACATTCACTGCTACTCCAGACTTTAGAAAGTTCGCTGTGCTGATTTGTATATTCGGTAACAATGTGATTTTTTAAATTTACCAAAATCTCCTTATATCTTTCCTCATTAATGGGTGCATTATTTTCATATAATTGATTATCCTTTAATTCGAGTTTTATAAATCCCAGTCCTCCCGAAGTTCCAGAATTAGGCTTTATTGCAAGTCTACCTTTTTCTTTTAAAAGGTTATAAATAAAGTTACTATCCTTTTTAATATGATCAGGAGCATCAAAAAGATAGGTATAGTTACCATCATTTTCTACATACAAGTAATAATCAGGCATACAATCCTGACAACCCCCGCTGTTTAAAGTATATTTCAGCGATAACTTATCATTAATCCATATTTTAAAATGATGATTCAGAGGGTGAGCCATAAAATAATTATAATCCGGAACATAATCAATATAGTTGTCCTCGTTCAGCCCGTAAAGCACTATTCTTCCAGGGAAAAAGCCTCTTTCCATTGCCCACTTTTTTTCTTCGTCAGTCATATTGAAGGCAATTTCATCATCACGAAGTTTTTTAACAAACATCTTCGTCCACTTATAATCCATTCCCTGTGCTCTTAACAGCTGGGTCAATTTATCATAATTTGTCATAATAATCCTCTTTCTTCAAATAATTGCACTAATTTATTCTTTTGCTATTTCAAGAATATATTTTCCGTAATCTGTCATCTTAAGTTCTTCGCCGATTGCTTGAAGCTGTTCCCTTTTTATTAAACCTCTTCTGTACGCAATTTCCTCGATACAGGATATGTACATTCCCTGAACATTCTGCACAGTCTGCACAAATTGGCTTGCCTGCAGCATACCGGCAGGAGAGCCTGTGTCAAGCCATGCCATACCACGGTTAAAGAGCTTAACTTTAAGGTTACCTCTTTTGAGGTATTCGTTATTTACTGCTGTAATTTCAATTTCTCCGCGTGCGGAGGGTTTCACATTTTTCGCTATTTCCACAACACTGTTATCATAGAAATAAAGCCCGGGAACTGCGTATTTTGACTTGGGTTTTTCGGGTTTTTCTTCAATGGAAACAACGTTGAAGTCCTTGTCAAACTCAACTACACCAAAGGCTCTGGGGTCACTGACGGGATAGCCGAAAATCGTTGCACCGTTGTTATTTTCTAACGCATCACGGAGAATTTTTGTGAAGTTCTGTCCGTAGAAAACATTGTCACCAAGGACAAGGCATACGCTGTCGTCTCCGATAAATTCCTCGCCCAAAATGAAAGCATCGGCAAGTCCGCGAGGTGTTTCCTGTACCTTGTAGGAAATATTAACGCCTATCTTTTCACCTGTTCCCAAGAGCTTTTCATACATGGGAGTATCTTCGGGTGTTGAAATAATAAGAATATCCCTTATGCCTGCGAGAAGCAGTGTTGAAAGAGGGTAATAAATAAGCGGCTTATCATAAATGGGAAGAAGCTGCTTTGAAACTGTTTTTGTCATAGGGTAAAGGCGAGTTCCTTTTCCGCCTGCTAAGATTATACCTTTCATCATTTTCACATTCCTTTTTTATATCTATTTTAAAATAATATCGCAAATTCGATTTACGTCATCTTTAGTAAGTCCTGCATACATGGGAAGCGTCAATACGTTTTCCGAAATTGTCTTTGCAATTGGTGTTTCACCCTTGTACTTTCCTTTGTAACAGGAAAATTCATTGGTTATGGGATAAAAATACTTTCTTGCAAAAATGTCGTTTTCAGAAAGCTTCTGTACAATTTCGTCACGGTTATATTTGTATCCCTCAAACACAACTGGGAAATATGCGTGATTTTGTGTTACACCCTCCTGTATGGGGCACAGCTTTATTCCGTCTATACCACCAAGGCGTGCTCTGTATGCTTCCTCCGCCAGTTTTCTTTCAGCAATATTTTCATCAATATACTTGAGGTTACAAAGACCCATTGCCGCCTGAAATTCGTTCATTTTGGCATTGGTACCAAGCATATTCACGCTTTCGGGGCTTGTGATTCCAAAGTTGCGAAGTGAAGAAATTTTACTTTCAAGGCTCTTATCTCCATAGGTCAGACAGCCGCCCTCAATGGTGTTGAATACCTTGGTTGCGTGGAAGCTGAACATACTGATATCTCCAAAGCTACCGATACCCTTGTCACCAATTTTCACACCGAAAACGTGTGCCGCATCATAGATTACTTTAAGATTGTGCTTCTTTGCAATGGCATCAATTTTTTCTACATCGCACACATTTCCATAAACGTGCACGGGCATAATGGCACTTGTTCTATCGGTGATAAGTGCTTCGATTTTTTCTACATCAATAGTATATGTATCGGGATTTACATCACAGAACACGGGAGTAAGTCCGCAGTCTACAATCGCGTGGGTTGTGGATGCAAAGGTGAAGGGAGTCGTAATAACTTCACCCGTAAGACCTAATGCACGGATAGCAATGCAAAGTGCAAGGTGTCCGTTTGTAAAAAGGGATACATTATCCACACCAAGATATGAGCCGACTTTATCCATAAACTCATTATGAATAGGGCCCATATTGGTAAGCCATTTTGATTCAAATATAGGTTTTATCGCTTCGCAATATTCCTCATATGAGGGCATACTGGAGCGTGTTACGTTGATTTTGGTCATTTGGAAAATCTCTTTTCAAATTAATTTTGTAAATCGGTCAGAAGATCGTGCCTTAAAATATCTTCGCCGTCTGTTCCTATAACTTTTATTCTCTTTACAATTTCATTATGTTTTTCGCAAAGCTCGTCAAAACTATCTGCACAAACGGAAAATCCGCCTATTCTGTCACCGCTGTTTTCTACGGTATCAAAGGTTGCACCCTTCCACTTGAAAAGGTAATAATCCTGCATAATCCCCTCTTCTTTAAGTTCTTCAAAACCCTGAAGCTTTTCAAAGGATCCTGCTTTACAATACATAAACTCATTTACAAAATATTTTGCAACGGGGTCTTGTTTCTCATAGTGGGGTTCCCTCCCTAAAGTAAGGTCTACAACAGCCTTTATCACATCAAACCTGCTGGCATTTTTTATGAGAAGATATTTAACACCGCCGCCTGTTCGTGCGCTGAATTCTAGGACAGCTATTCTTTCTCCGTCGGTTATAAGTTGCACCAACATGGGAGTATCTTTAAGTCCGAAAGCATCTGCAATTTTCTGAACGGTGTCCTCTATTTCGCCCATTACATTTTCTGCCTCTTTAACAGGATAACCGCCACGGAAAATAACAAATTTCTCGTCGGATGCAATTTTTTCTGATTTTGATACTGCCAGAACATTTGCCTTTCCGTCCTCGACATATACATCTACGCTGATTTCAATTCCTGATACAAATTCCTCTATAACGGCTGTATTTGTACGACTGTATTCTACCGCTTTTTCAAAAGCAGGTTTAAGTTCTTCGTAATTTTGTACTTTCTTAACGCCCTTGGAACTATTACAGTCAACAGGTTTTACAATCAAGGGGTATCTAAGATGAGCAATTTCATCTTTATTCAAGCTTCCTGCGGTAATATGCCTTGCGGTGGGAATATCATTTACCACAAAAACCTTTTTCATATATTCCTTGTTGGTTACATTGAGCGCTGTTTTATAGTCTATGTAGCAAGGAAGACCCAGATCCTCGGACACTTTTGCAACGGTAAGAAGTGCCTGGTCTGT
The DNA here is from genome assembly GCA_045594665.1 of Clostridia bacterium. Classification (GTDB taxonomy): domain Bacteria; phylum Bacillota; class Clostridia; order UMGS1883; family UMGS1883; genus UMGS1883. The sequence goes on from JAZNYX010000003.1 coordinate 25,320, forward strand.
ACAAGCAGTAATAAGGAAGTCTACCTTTTCTTTTTTTGCAACTTCCGTTATACCGTCAATATCAAGAGTGGAAACCTGATAGAAAATATCGGCGTATTCTCTTGCAACCGGTTTTTCATAGTAATCTGCAAGGACAACCTCTATCCCGCGACTTTTTATTTCGTTTATCAGAGCAATCTGCGGATAACCGCCTGCTAAAACAAGAGCTTTCATCTTTTTTCTCCTATTTTTTTGTTTTTCTTTTTCATGAAGCTTTTTACCAATGATACAGAATACTTAAACGATTCATTTCTTGACACCCATGACGCCAGAATATACACCAATACACCTACCGGAATCTGTATACAGAGCATGGAGAACGATGAAAGCGATAAAAAACCCGTCGCTACAACTGCTGCCGTCATAGAAAGTATCGGAATAATAGGGTTAAGTAAGTCCTTTATTTGTTCTATATATCCATAGCCGAGAAGTTTCCTGTTTGGTCGTACATTTACAAACATTCCCAACCAACCTGACAGCAAAAAGCCATATGCTACTGCTAAAGGTCCAAAGAAAATTGTTATAGTCAGAAGAATAATCCCAATAACTATTTTTATTATATCAATCTTTAAGAACAAATCGCTTCTTCCCATAGCTTTCATTGCATTAAGATTTGCGCTACTGATAGGTCTTATTAAAAATGCCATACAAAAAACTTGCATAAACGGGACACAATCCAGCCACTTATCTGTCATCAGGAAGGATACAAGCGGTTTTGCAATAAGTGCAAGTCCTACCATAAAAGGAGCTAAAATATAACTGCTTATGCGAATTGATCGCCTCGTCATTGCTTTCACATGTGCTACGTTATCCTGTTCTTTTGACATTGCAGGAAAAAGAACACTGTCAATAGAAGTATTTATATTCTTTACAAACAAATCCGGAAACTGTCTGCCCTTATTATACAGAGCCAAATCTGCAGGAGAATACACCCTCCCGATAACAAGCTGTCTTCCCTCATTATAGAGATTATTAATAAGAGATACTGCAAGTAATTTCCAACCATATGTAATAAGCCCTTTGAGTCTTGAAAACGAGAACATTTTCTTCGGTCTCCACTTTACCATAAACCAGAGTGCAATGGTATCAACGGTAAGATTGAAAAGCTGCTGTGCTACAAGTGCCCATACTCCACATCCCATATATGCCATTGTAATACCAAGTACGGCTGCACCAATGGTTCCTATCAGCGTAGCAAAGAAAAACTTCTTGAAAATCATCTTTTTTGACACATACGCCTGCTGAACATTTTTAAGCCCTGAAATAACAAGTTTCAAGCTAAGAACTCTAACGATAGAAACAAGTTCCGGCATACGATAAAAGTTAGCAATATACGGTGCTACGAAAAACATTATAATATAGAGTATTGTACAAGAAGTTATATTAAAGTAAAATACGGAAGAAAAATCAACATCATCTGCATCTTTTTTCTGGATGAGTGCATTTCCAAATCCGCTGTCCACAAAGGTCTGTAATATTGATATAAATACAGACACAAGAGCTATTGTTCCATAGTGTTCGGGACTCAGTAGCCTTGCAAGTATTATGGTAACAACAAAATTTACAAGTTGTGCACTTGAGCGTTCCATGAATCGCCATATTAAGTTGCTTAGTACTTTCTTACTGTTCATATCACACTACCTATCAATTAAAATCTTTCATTACTTTTTTCCATGCCTCTATTGCACGAGTTCTTCCCATAGGCATAAGTTCGTAATTAATGCCGTCTGGATATTCGGGCATTTTCACAAAAGCTTCAAAACTCATTGTTTCGAGTTCGTCCACAAAGTCGTGGGGGATATTCTCTTCATCGAAGGCTTTCTTTATAACACCTTCACGGTTAAGCAGTATTTTTTTCTCCAAAAATAGATATACGGCTATATTTCCGAGTGCCGTAGAGGTTGTGCAATCAAATATTCCTACATCCATTCTGTTTATAAATTGCACATACGCATCATACTCCATAAACTCGTCCACTACGATTACATTTTCGGGCGAGTTTTCTCTTATGTACGATTTAACCTTTTCTATATAATCCTTATCTCCGTATGACAGAGGTACATATATACGAATTTTATTCCCGAAACGCTCAAGTTTTTTGAGAATTTCTATATGGTTACCCTCAAATGTTCCCCTATGATAGAGAGCCACATTTGTTATCCCATCTTTCTCGGGAGGGTTATTTTTTGCATGGGTGCGAATTTCGTCTGCTTTCAGTCTGGCATAGGGCATCAGATAAAATCTTTCCGTTTTAAGTTTGTTTTCAAGATTAATTTTATCAACATTCTTCACAATGCCTATAGCCGCAAATGTATTAAATCGCTTTTTCAAGATTATATTTGCAGGAATTTTCACAAGATTCTGTAAAAGCTGACCTTTCTTGTATTGGAATCCAAACCCGCCTCCCCAATATCTGAAAAGTATCTTTTTAAGATATTTATGTTTTATCTTAAAAACATCTTTAAAGTCGTAAAAGGAATGACATATAATCCAATCGCACAAAGGTGCATATTTATTGATCAGACACCCCTTGCTTGTATCAAGAACTACATTTCCGTAACTTTTAAGTTCCTCATAAACCATTTTGTGGGGAGTGATGAACATATGCTGTTCAGGTGAAAGGCCTATTGACGGTTCGTTTATAAAACTCACAAGGCTGTGACTGAATTTCACTTCGTTGCGGTAAATTATATGAACATACTTCACATTGACAAAATCAGCCTTCATTCCGCATCTTCCTCCCTTTCCCTAATAATTTCATCGGGATTAAATTCGTTCTCTTTTAAATGTTTTATTTCATAAATATTCGGTGAGATAGTATACATTAACAAAAACCAAAAAGGTATATTAGTCCAGAATTCCTCTGAGTAACATAGTCTGGGAATTGATAAAGTAAACAGCAAAATCATTATTGTTGCATAGCTTTTGCTTATGGGAGCCTTAAAGAATGTTGTCTTGGTGGCTTTCCATATAATCCACAGCATGGGAATCGGCACAAAAATTCCTAAATCATACCACAGCTGTAAAAATAAATTATGAGGATATGCATAGCGGTAGCCACTATTGTAGAACATGGTACTGATTCCGTTTCCTACCCAGAAATGTGATTTGATTCCTTCTCTTGTAAAGTCAAAAATTACATCTCGTCCGTTTGATAGATTACCCTCCTCAAGCTTATGGATGGTTTTGGCAATTGCACTTATCGTTATTCCCATAGATTTCAAAAACTTATCTACAGCCGTAAGAATTATCTCAAAATTATCTACCGCATAAAGCACTCCGGCGCCTACAAGAACAGTCACTGCAATAGTTCGGGTTGTGTGCTTATTCAAAGTATCATCATCTTTGAATTTGTGCAAAATAATGAGAATACCAAGCACTATAAGTGATATCAGCGGACCTCGGTTTCCGTAAACAAGCACCATAAACAGATAGTACACATTTATCATATAGCCTATCCGAACAAAAAACCCGGCATTTTTTCTGTAATACCAAAAATGAAGCAGTGCCGCTACAACGAACGGAAGTACGTTGTAGGTGGTTGACATACCAATGGTTTCGTAGTAATATCCACCCTTTGAAAAAAAGCTACCCGACACAGGAATAAGCAAAACCGAGAAAAACATCATCCATTTGAGAATTTTTTCAACGTTTACCTTGTAAAATGACAAATATATGGGGAAGAAACAATATACCAAGGCATACGAATATGTAAACGAAGAGTGTCTGAAAGCATACTTGTATACCAGAATAATTCCCAAAACATAATAAACCAAAAGCAACGCTTTTTTATTAAGGTTGAGGTCACGTCGCTTATCCGAAATGAAAAAGTGTAAAAAAAGCAATCCTGACAGAGGTATCAGATTCATAATCATAATACCATCTTTTCTGTCAAGCACAATACCCATAATCTGATTAAGTCCGCCCAAGGAAAGAAGGTATGCCTGCATAAAGGACACTAATCCGCTTTGTTTTTCTTCTATTGTTTTCATTTGCAGGCTTCCTTTCTCTAAAATCATAAATATTTCCTCTTTAAAAATCTGAATCCGTCTTTAATATATTTCACTTTGCACTTAAATGGATGCGAGGTTTTCCTTGCCCATTCAAAGCTTTTTCTTAATTTTTTAGTCTTAAAATACTCTTTGCCTATCGAGCAATAATGTGTGTCATAGATTCTGGTGCGTTTTTCTTCGTCAAAGGAATCTATTATAAACTTAAGTCTGTCAAGGTAATAAAGCCTGTTTTTTTCAAACTGTTCTGGCGTCTTTGCACTGTTTCTGAATATGAGGAATTTATTAAGACCGACCTCATCAATTTTTGCCGCTTTATATTTAGTAAGTGTTCGTGCAATAAACTCCCAGTCCTGATGGCGGCGGAAGGTTTCATCAAATCCGTTTACCTCCTCAAAGGCAGACTTTCTTACCATAAGGAAGCTTGAACCCATTCTGACGCGGGAACACATAAAATCGAAAAGGATATCTCCCTCGTATTTCGGGGTAATTATCTCCTGCCTTCCGTCACGGTGCATAAGACATTTTGCACAGTATGTAATGCCGTAGTCGTCGGTCAGTGTTTCAAATTTTTTGATATGATTCTCAATATTGTGCGGACGGAATTCATCATCATCATCCAAAAAGGCGATAAATTCACCCTCCGATGCTTTTACACCCGTATTCCTTGCGGCGGCACCGTTAATATTTACCTCGTGAGTTAAGTACTTAACCTTGCCCTCGTCAATATATTTTTTGAGAACCGCTTCTGTTTTAAGCTGTTCCTCTGTTCCTCTGCCGTTGTCATCGACAACGATGATTTCAATATTGTCATATGTCTGGAAAAGAACGCTGTCCACACTGCGGCAAATATTGTCGCTTCCTTTGTAACTGGGGATTACTACCGATACTTTTTTACTCATAATTAATTACCTGCATTTTCTATATAAAAATTTTGTAGCCACGCTGACGTAGCTTTTATATCATAGCCTGAAGCAATAATTTTTTGCGATGTATCCTTACGCTCAAAGGCTTTCATGCTTTCAGCAATTTCATCAGCCCAAAGAGTTGGAGCAACATCTATGGATTTTTTTGTTACCAAATCTGTAATGCAGACCTCGTCTGTTATTCTGTCTGAAATAAAGCACCTGAGCCCTGCTGACTGTGCTTCAATTACTGTTACGGGAAGCCCCTCATACAGTGACGGAAACACAAAGCAGTCCATAGCCTGCAAAACTTCATTCACATCACTTCTGACCCCGGTGAAAATAACCTTTTCACTGATGCCTAAGCTTCGTGCCTTGTCCTCAATTTCTTTCCTTGAAGGTCCGTCCCCTACAAGAAGAAGTACGCTGTTTTCATTTTTCTTGAGAAGTTCGTTGAACACATCCAGTAAATAGGGATGGTTTTTCGCACCAAACATTCTTCCGATATGTCCCACAACAAAATAATTCTCAAGACTGAGTTCTTTGCGAATTTTCTCCGCCGTTTGCTGAGAATAGATGTACTTTTGTGTTTCTATGGCATTTTTCAGAAGAACATAATTCTTTCTCTTTTCCACGCTTTTTCCGTAAAGCCACCTGCCTGCATTGTCCGAACAAGCAAAAAGCCAATCGGGAATATTTTTAAGCGGAGCTTGTATAATTCTTTTCACTACTCCGGGAAGACCGGTTTTTGCCGAAGATGTGTGGCTGTGAGAAATAGTGGTCAGTCCGAATTTCTTCGCTATTTTTAAATAAATGGAAGCTATGCTGTACATATGTCCATGAATCACTTTATATTCGGAATGTTCCCTGAAAAAAGTATTCCACCATTTTTTATATGCAAGGTGATTTTTGACGTTGTATCTCGGTGCGGAATATATTTTTCCGCCTAAGTTCAGCACCTCATCTGTAAAATCACAATGCTTATTTGTATGAATGACAAAATCAAACTGAACTTTTTCTCTGTCAATATTTCTGAAAAGATTCATTATCATACTTTCTGCACCGCCGCGGTTAAGTCTTCCCAGAACTTGCAGAACTCTTATAGGTTCATCCATTGTATTTTCTCCTTTTTTTGGAATGAGCTTCAAGAGCTTCCATATATTTTCCTATTACGATATTACGGTCAAATTCTTTCTGAACCTTCTCGCGTCCACGAAGTCCCATTTCTTTTCTATCTTCAAAGGACAATGCAAGGAATTTTTCAATTTTTTCAATCACGTCCTGTGTATTTTTCTGCTGTACAATATAGCCGTTCACGCCGTCATCAACAATTTCACGGCATCCGCTGCGGTCTGTGGTAATTATCGCCCTGCCGCTGGCACAGGATTCGAGCAGCACATTGCTCATTCCCTCCGGGTAATACGTGGGATGAATTGTACAATGAATTTCCTTATGTATTTCACGCACATCACGAAGTCTTCCATGATAATTTATAATACCTTTTTCGTGAAGCTCCCTGAGATTTTCCTGATAAGCCTCCTCACAGTTTCCGCAAACATGGAAAACTGTATTAGGGTATTTTTCCTTTATCGCCTGTGCCGCTTCAAGGTACTGGTCGGCACCCTTTTCCTTCATAATGCGGGAGATAAATGCAAATTCTACTGTATCCTTTTCGGGATAAGGAAGAAGCTGGAACCTCTCAAGATTTACACCTGAACCGGGAAGAAGCTCATGTTTTCCTCTTGCAATTTTCTTTTTAACAAAGAAATCCATGTTCTCTTTATTCTGAAAGAACACCTTTTTAACCCGTATAAAACCGATCTTGTACAAAAAGACTGTAAGAAGCTGCATTTTTCCACCGTTTTCAACAGCACTGCCCAGCCCCGTAATATTAGGTGCACAGGGGATTCCCAAAGCGGCACACGCCATAGCTCCGTAAATATTGGGCTTTATTGTATATGTGAAAACCATGTCGGGTCTTTCTCTCAGAAGTATCTTTAAGTATTCAAAAAACAGCTTCACATCGGTAAAAACGCTTGTTCCTCGTCTTTGTATGTTTTTTACAAAGGAAACTTTGCAGCCTATTTCTGTAAATTCCTCTGTTTCCTCATGCTCGGGGCAATAGATTGTAACACTGTGCCCTTCATCACGGAATTTTTTCATTACCTCGATTCTGAATGAGCGAAGTCCCGTTATGGAATTTGTAAGTATAACTATTTTTGACATAATTACCCCTCAAAGCATTCTTTAATAATTTTAATAACCTTTTCCTGCTGTGTTTTGGTCATCTTAATATCACTGGGCAGGCACAAACCACGCCTGAAGATATCCTCACCCACATTATCGCCGTTTGTAATAAAATCATATCCCTGGTATACAGGCTGCATATGCATAGGCTTCCATATGGGACGAGCCTCGATATTTTCTTTTTCAAGAGCTATGCGGATTTTTTCTGGATTTGCCCTCTTCATTCCCTCTTCATCAATCAACATACAACTGAGCCAGAAATTGGGGACAGTGCACTCCTCATAGGGATTCATTGTAACAGGAAGGTCTTTTAGTCCCTCCTTGTATCTAAAATATATATCCTCTTTCAGCTTTCTGTGTTCTTCCAGATGGAGCATCTGCCCCCTGCCGATACCTGCCACAACATTACTCATACGGTAGTTATATCCGATGTGCTCGTGCTGATACCATGGAGCTTGTTCCCTTGCCTGGGTAGAGAAAAAGCGAACTCTCTGCACGGCTTCTTCATCGTCCGAAAGGAACATCCCGCCGCCCGATGTAGTAATGATTTTGTTTCCGTTGAAGCTGACTGCACCATACTTTCCGAAAGAACCTGTCTGTTTTCCCTTATATGTAGCGGAAAGCGATTCTGCCGCGTCTTCTATGAGAAGCACTCCGTATTCATTACAAAGTGCCTTGATTTCATCAATTTTAGAGGGAGTGCCGTAAAGATGTACAAGCATTACAGCTTTTACTTTTCCCTTATACTTTTCAAGTGCGATTTTAAGCGCCGCAGGGTCCATATTCCATGTATCACGCTCACTATCTACAAAAACCTGAGTTCCGTTTTCGTAGCTGACGGGATTTACCGTTGCAGCAAAGGTTAAATCCGAACATATAACAATATCTCCGTCCTTTACCCCTGCCAGTTTAACTGCAAGGTGCAATGCGTGAGTTCCTGCCGTCATTGCCGCCGCTGCCTTTACTCCTACAAAGGAAGCCATCTCATTTTCAAATTCAGTTACATTTTTACCCAAGGGAGCAACCCAATTTGTATCAAATGCCTCTTTCACAAAAATCTGTTCTTCTCCATGCATGGTTGGTGAAGAAAGCCATATTTTTTCGCCGCTACTCATTCCTCGCACCCTCTTTTCTGACAGTTTTTGAGCATACTGCACACAATTCTAACATTATAATTATAGTACACTTGTTCAAAATAGTCAATATTTTTCTCATGTAAAAGATTCTTTTCGTTGTGCGCTTGTTGTTTCTTATAGTAAAAAGCGGTGCAGAAAACACTGTTTCTCACACCGCTACATATCATATTTGTATTATGTCGTCTCTTTAGCCGCTGCTTCTCTTACTTGTTGGCCTGTTCTTGTTTCATTCAGATTTTTACCATCAAATTTAACTCTGCCTGAATTTGTACGCATTTCACTCTTTGATAACATAATCTTTATTGTTTTAAAAATCATACGAATATCAAGCCATAGGCTCACATTCTCTACATAATATATGTCACTCTCAAACTGAATATTCCATGTCCACGTAGATGAAGTTACATTATCTCCGCCATTAAGATTCCAACAAGCAAGCCCCGGTCTTACATAATGGCGATACTTGTGACGCTCATTATATAGTGGTAAATAGTCCTTCATCAAAGGTCTTGGACCTATAATTGACATTGTCCCGTTGAAAACATTAAAAAGGCCCGCCAGTTCATCAAGAGATGTTCTTCTTAATATTCTCCCAAATCGCGTTATCCTCTTGCTCGGGTGCAAAAGTTTTCCTTGTTCATCGCATTCGTTAGTCATCGAACGAAATTTATACATATTAAATATTTTGCCGTCTTTTCCCGGTCGCTTGTCTATGTAAAAAATCGGTCTTCCGTGATATATCAACTCAAACACTGTAATAATGAGAAGTATCGGACTTAGAACAAGTATTGCACAACCGCTGATCGAAATGTCGAGAAGTCTTTTTATGTATTTTGAATATATTGATATTTTCGGTTTCGGTATATCAGTGCGGATTTCCATTTCCGCTACATTTTCTGTCATAAAAACAACACCCTTTCATTTTACTCCTGGCACTCTGCATAGACTTTATAAAATTCTTTCGCATCGAATTTATAAAGACCTTTTGCTTCAAAGAATTTACGAATTTTTTCTTTAGAAAGAGTTGGTCCGCACATAATCTGCGCGTAATCCATTGCAGGATGAGAATTAATTTCACAAAGCTTCATTCCATCCTCGGTAATTATGATATCAAGGCCAAGATAATCAAGAGAGGACATATGCTGGCATATTCCGTCAATCATTTTTCTTACCTTTTCCCAGTTTGGAAGAGAAAGTTCTTTCCACTGAGCTTTCGTATCAGGATGCTCGCTTATAATCCATTTTCCATCAGGGCAAAAACGCTTGTACCTTATACCGAAATCGTTATATTTGCCTGTTTCAAAATCAAATCCGACGCCAACTCCGCCCGATGACAGGTTACTTGCACCGCCGGAAACTGATGTACCAAATCTTGCACTTGATACTGCACACGACCATGTTGTAGGTGCGTATAAATCATCACAAGGATCTTTTACCATAATAACTCTTAATGTACACTCACTATCAGGCCAGATTTGTGACAACTCGTGATGCTGGTGGGCGTATTCAGTAATAATATAGTTGCGCATAGAATCTCTTATCTCTGCAAATCTTTCTATATTTATTGGCTTATTGTTCTCAAACAGTGCCCCGTCTCTGATTTCCAGTTTTATGAAGCCAAGCCCTCCCGACGTCCCTGAATTGGGCTTCATAGCAAGGCAACCTTTTTCTTCAAGCAGGTTCATAAGGAAATCCTGATTTTTTTCAATATGTTTAGGAGCATCCATAAGATATGTAAATCTTCCGCTGTTTTCAACATATGCATAATACTTCGGCATCGTACTTTCACAACCGTTACTGTTAAGAACATATTTCAGTGTTGTTTTGTCAAGCCATTTAAGAAAGTGATTATTCATAGGGTGAAGCATAAAGTAATTATAATCCGGAACATAATCCTTATAGTTTTCTTCATTAAGGCCGTATAAAACCATTCTTCCGGGATAAAAACCTCTTTCCAGCGCCCAACGAGCCTCCTCCTTTCCCACAGGAAAGGCTTTTTCATCATCTGAAAGCTTCTTCACAAACATCTTCGCCCATTTATAATCCATTCCAATCTCACGTACTGCATCTAGTAACTTCTCATAATTGGTCATAACAACGCCTCCAAATTTCTTCACTTTCTGTTCATTATAATAACATAACTATGTGCCGCTGTCAAGGCTAACAACACAGAATCGGTTGGCACCTTGAATCCCATTATTTTTTAGTTTGAAAAACATTTGACACTTTCAAAAAAAAGGGGTATTATAGAAATATAACATTCAAGGAGAAAAATTATGAAAGCATTAGTATTATGCGGCGGCGTTCCGCAGATAGCACTGATTAACGAATTGAAAAGCCGTGGTATCAGGACGCTCCTTGCCGATATGAACGAAAACGTCGGTGCAAGAGCATATGCCGACGAATTTTACAAGGTATCTGTACTTGATGTTGACGGAATAGAGAATCTCGCCAGAGAACAAAAGGTTGATTTTCTTATAACTGTTTGTGCCGATCAGGTTCTGCAGGTGGTGGCAGAGGTTTCTGAAAGGTTGAATCTCCCCTGCTACATAGATTTTGAAACGGCAGAAAATGTTTCAAAGAAGTCCTATATGAAAAAAATCTTTTGGGAAAATGAAATTCCTACCTCCAAGTATGTAATCATGGACAAACTTGATGAGGAAAAAATCAGACATCTCTCTTATCCGCTGATTGTAAAGCCGGTTGATGCATACAGTTCTCGCGGCGTTGCCAAGGTTAATTCTGTTTCTGAGCTCAAAGATGCCTTTGATATTGCAGTTAATATAAGCAGAAGCAAAACCGCCATTGTAGAAGAATTTGTCACCGGAGAGGAAATAAGTGTTGATGTTTATGTAGAAGAAGGAAAAGCTCGTGTGCTTTGTCTTACTAATCTTTACAAAATTGGCGAAGATGGAAAATTCATCATCAACAGAAGTCAAATTCCGGCAGCAGTTTCTGAAGAAATTGCATCTGAAATTGCGCTAACCGCGCAAAAAATTGCCGATGCATTCGGACTGAAAAACACCCCGATGCTTATTCAGCTTATATCTGACGGCGAGAAAATTTCAGTAGTGGAATTCTGCGCAAGAACTGGCGGCGGAATAAAATTTTTAATGATTAAAAAGATATCAGGCTTTGATGTGGTTAAGGCTGTTGCGGATTTGACGCTGGGCTTAAAGCCCCACGTAGAAAAATTCACACCACCTTCCACTGTGATTGTCAACGAATTTGTATACTGCAATCCGGGAACGCTTGAGAGCATAGATGGATTTGAAGAACTGCTTCAAGAAGGAATAATTCAAGATTATAAGCAGTTTAAAATGCCCGGAGCAGTGTTTGGGAAAATCAACGGCAGTGGTGACAGAGTTGCATATTTCAGCATAGAGGCCCAAAACATTGACGAGCTTAAGGAAAGACACGCTGTTGCAAACAGCAAAATACGTGCAATTTCTACTGAAGGAACAGATCTTATAAGACATGATTTGATAGAAAAATTTCATAAATAAAATGAAGGACAGCTCGAGAGCTGTCCTTCATTTTATTTATTCGTTAGCTGCTTAATCGCATATTCCGCGTACTTTGATATAAACTGACCTCTTCTTGTTACAATGGCACTTTGGCGCGTGTAAGGAATATTTTCTATTTCAAAAAGCTTCACACCTGCATAATCTCCTCTTGCCTCTACGAACTGTTTCGGAATGATTGTCGCAGCCACTCCGCTTTTTACCACATCCCAAGCTGTAGCCACACCTGTGACGGTAGCATATATATCAGGACAAACTCCCGACTGCACACAAAGCGCATCGAAAAGCTTTCGCATTTCCTGTTCCTTACCTACTGTAACAAAAGGCAGATTCCCTGCTGCTGAAAGATCCTTTATTAATCCGTCCTTATTTGATTCGACTAAATCGACAAATTTCTCGGGAACTGCAAGAACAAGTGTGTCCGGGCTGAGAGCAATAGTTTCAAACTCCGGTTCATTCACGGGAAGATTCATAATAGCAAAATCGTATTCTCCGTCAAGAAGCCCCTGTTTCAGGACAGAAAGTCCGTATTCTATCAAATTAATCTGCAATTGAGGGAATTTGTCCTTCACTTTCTTTATAAGCTCAGGCATCATATACAAGCTGCGGAAAGGAACGGCTCCTATTACGAGCTTTCCCCGCTCCCCGGATTTGTACTTTTCCAAAGTCTTTAAAAGAACATCTTCCTCGAAAAGAAGTTTCCTTGACTTTTCTATAAAAAACTCGCCTGCAGGAGTAAGTGCCGGTGGAGTTACCCCTCGGTCAAAAAGCTTCACACCCAATTCATTTTCAAGGCTTATTATTTGTTTGGAAAATGCCGGTTGGGATATATTAAGTTTTTCTGCCGCCTGAGAAAAATTACGTGTCTGCGCCAGCATTATAGCATACTGCAATTGTCGTGAATTCATAAATCTCTCCCGTTTCAATAATTTCCTTGCTTATATTATAACCTCACACACACTAATATTCAAGAGTTGATTTTTTCTTTTTTTCGTCTTGACAAACAAGCATTTACGCGCTATACTATAACCATAAACAAATAGAAGTAATAACTTTTAGGAATAAAGGAGGAAAACTTATGCCAGCAGCATTTATTTACTTAGGCATTATGCTTCTTGTTATCATCGTATGGTTTTCACTTTTCAAAAGACCTGTGTATGAGGCAATCTTGCTTAGTTTTTTGATTTTGCTTACCGTTACGGGAACTTGGGAAAACGTGGGTGACTACATAGAAGCAGGACTTACCACAAACTTAATTTACTCTATGGTTGCTTTTGTTGCCATGTCAATTATTTTGACTAAAACAAAGGTTATTGACAGTTGCGTTGCGATTATCCTCTCTCTGTTAGGAAGAATTACCGGCGGTGCAGGGTATGTTTCCGTTATTGCCAGTGGATTTATGGGTGCTCTCTCGGGAAGCGGCCCCGGAAACGTAATGGCTACCGGTTCACTTACTATTCCCGCAATGATTAAATCCGGTTTTCCCCGTGAGCTTGCCGCAAATATTGAAAGCAACGCAAGCTATATGGGAAATATGATTCCCCCGTCTTCCAACATTGTTGCGGCAATGGGTGCTTTCGTGGCACTTTACCCTACATTCAATCTCTCTCAGGGACAGTTTTGGATTATTTTATGGGGAATTTCTCTTTGGTTTGTTTTTCAGCGTCTCTTGATGGTTTGGGGCTTCTGCAAGTATTATAAAGTCAAGCCTATGGCAAAGGAAGAATTGCCAAACTTAAGGGAAGTATTGAAAACAGGGTGGCAGGGACTTCTTCTCCCTGTAATTATCCTGCTTCCTTTTGTTCTTGACTATTTGTACAAGGAAACGTTCTTCACACAGAGACTCGGTGCTGCCGGGGCAAAATATTTATCGAGCTCTCTTCTTATTTTCATTGCCGGAATCGCATCTTTGTTTACTTGCTTTATTGCAAAGGATAAGAAGCTTGTTACCCCCCACGGACTTGCAAAAATGTTTGCAAACGGCGTGAAGACCATTGCCCCCGCAATCGGCGTTTGTATTATCGGCTATATGGTGGGCGGATTGTTCAAGGATATGAATGTTGCAGAAGAAATGGAAGCATTTATTGTATCAATGAATTTCAGTAAGTTTGGTATGGTATTCTTTATCTGCATTCTTACATGCTTCTTGGGAATGGTTATCCCGGGTTCCTCTTTGGTTGTTATTTTTGGACCCACATTTATATCAACCTTGGCAACTGTGGGAGTTAATCCTTTGCTTGCTGCCGCTATGCTCCCCTGCATCTGCGGCGTTATGTGTGGTATCACACCACCGCTGGGTTTGGGAATGTACGCAGGTATGTCCCTTGCTGAATCGGACTTCAGCAAAACCTTCAAAAATAATCTTTGGTGGGTTGCCGCTCAATTTATACTTCAGATAGCTTGTCTTATGGGATGGCTTCCCGTTTTGGGGCTTTAAGGAGGAATGTATCATGAAAAATGTTATTGAAAAAATTTCATCCGTTCTTAAAATGATTTTCGGCTACGGAATTATGATCAGTCTTTTTGCAGGTGGATTGACATTCTTCGGATATGTTGCCGCACTTATCATCGGCGGAGAAACTGCCGTAACGATTTGCAACTTCATTTATGATGATTTCATTCCAAAAATCGTTTATCTTTCTTCGATTATGGTACTTTTAGGGCTTTTTACCATGTATCTTGACGGAACGCATGCATTGACAACAAAGAAAAAATAATATCAGAAGGCGTGGTGTTAAGCCGCGCCTTTTTTAATGTTCCTTTAATTTCTAAAAAAAACTTTACTAATTAAGCCATTTGTGGTAGAATATAGAAAGATATGTAAAATGGCAAAAGAGGTATCTATTTATGATTAATGATAAAAAAGTAATTTTTTCGGGCATTCAGCCCTCCAGTGATTCCGTGACTTTGGGAAATTACCTGGGAGCACTTAAAAACTGGGTTACACTTCAGGACGAATACAGCTGTATTTTCAGTGTTGTAGATATGCATGCCATCACCGTAAGACAAGAGGCGGCACAGCTTAGGAAAAATACCCTTTCCCTGCTTGCCCAGTACATTGCCTGCGGACTTGATGCAGAGAAGAACATCATGTTCATTCAAAGCCATGTTCCCCAGCATGCAGAGCTTAGCTGGATACTTAACTGCTTTACCCAGATGGGTGAGCTTAACCGTATGACACAGTTTAAGGACAAAAGTCAGAAGCACCCCGAAAATATAAATGCAGGTCTTTACACATATCCTGTACTGATGGCGGCGGATATTCTTCTGTATCAGACAGACCTTGTACCCGTAGGCGTTGACCAGAAGCAGCACCTGGAGCTGGCAAGAGATATTGCACACCGCTTCAATACTCTTTACAGTGACACATTCGTGATTCCCGATGCATACATTCCCGAAAAGAGTGCCGGTGCAAAAATTATGAGCCTGCAGACTCCCACGGCTAAAATGAGTAAGAGTGACCCTAACCCAAACGGATGTATTTTCCTGCTTGATAAGCCTGAGGATATTATACGCAAGGTAAAAAGAGCCGTTACCGACTCCGAGGCGGAAATTGCTTACCGTGAAGGTAAGGACGGGGTAAATAATCTCCTTACAATCTACTCTACCGTTACGGGGAAGAGCATTGATGAATCGGTAGCAGAATTTTCCGGTAAGGGATACGGTGATTTCAAATTAGCTGTTGGTGAAGCCGTGGCAGAGCATCTTCGTCCCATTCAGGAAAAATATAATGACCTGATGAAAAACAAGGATTACCTTGAAAGCATATACAAAAAAGGTGCAGAGGCGGCATATGGTATAAGTCGGAGGCCAAGCGGTCTTAGGAAGACAAGAGAAGAACACAACTCCTTGGCTCACAGAACGACATGGCTACGATCCGACTTCATCTTCGTCCCATTCAGGAAAAATATAATGACCTGATGAAAAACAAGGATTACCTTGAAAGCATATACAAAAAAGGTGCAGAGGCGGCATATGGTAT
>JAZNYX010000004.1:0-28206 GCA_045594665.1 Clostridia bacterium
AGCCTAAGTCTTACCTTAACTATATTTAGTTTTCAAAAAGCATTTTTAACAATGCTTTGTTTGCTATACACTTTTTTAGCTATACAAAATTATTTGAAAAGTTTTCATTTCTCTATTGACAAATCATAGTTGGTCTCCTTACTCATACTTTATTCTTTCATGAAAATATCCGCCAAGCGTTTTTGTAATAACCTTAATTACCTTTTCAAGCTCGGCAAAGGTCATATTACATTCAGAGAACTGTCCCGTGTTTACTCTGTCGGTGGCAATTTTTCTTACCATTGCCTCTATTTTTGCCTCGCTTTTTTCGTCAATGCTTCGTACTGCCGCCTCGCATGAATCGGCGAGCATTACAATAGCGGCTTCCTTCGTCTGGGGAACGGGACCGGGGTATGTGAATTTAGATTCATCAACATTTGGGTCAAGCTCTCTTGCACGGATAAGAAAATATCCCGTAGTGGTCTTTCCGTGATGCTGTGCTATAATATCGCAGATACTTTTGGGAAGATGATTTTTTACCGCAATCTCACTTCCGTCGGTAACGTGGCTTATGATTATTGCAGAGCTTTCCTCAGGGGAAAGGTTGTCGTGGGCATTTTTATCATACTGGTTTTCTTTAAAATACAAGGGGTGGCGAAGCTTTCCTACATCATGGTAATATGCACCCACACGGGCAAGAAGCGAGTCTGCTTTTATACTGCGTGCCGCAATCTCGGCAATGTTTGCAACCGTGAGTGAATGGTGATATGTTCCCGGTGCTTCAACAAGCAGTTTTTTGAGAAGCTTGTTTTCAGGGTTTGCAAGCTCGCTGAGCTTCATGGGAGTTGTTGCATTAAAAAACCACTCGAAGAAGGGAAGCGAACCGATAGTGATAAGCCCCGAAAGCATGCCTCCGCCAAAGCCTTTAAAGAATGCACTTATGGCTGCAACCGCACTGTTTGACTCTATCAGCGACATTCCCGTGAAAGAAAGTCCGTAAAACAGTGCCGCAACTATTGCTGAGGGAAGAAGGTGTGCACGTCTTTTTACCGTTGAGAAGCAGAAAACGGACATTGTTCCTGCCAAAATAAGTGAAATTGTATAGCCCCAGTTTGCGTCAAATGCCAGCGCATTGAAGACAGAAAGAATCAAATTGGAAATAATCGCAAGCTGCGGGGAAGCAAATATGGTTACAATTCCGGGGAAAAGCCCTACGGGAAGCAAGGGACTGAACCTTTCGGGAAGGTATTTTGAACCGTAAAACGTCATCAGAATTATTATTAATGCAGTAACTGCCGTTACAGATGCGGCACTGCTGCTTTTGCTTTTATAAGTACTTGCCGAAAACAGCAATATGAGAAGTGAGATAATAATGAAAATAGTCACTCCGA
The DNA here is from genome assembly GCA_045594665.1 of Clostridia bacterium. Classification (GTDB taxonomy): domain Bacteria; phylum Bacillota; class Clostridia; order UMGS1883; family UMGS1883; genus UMGS1883. Next base: position 1,371 of record JAZNYX010000004.1, read on the forward strand.
AAGCATATGTGGAAGTGATGGGACTGCTTCCTTTAAGAAGCCCCAGGTCACTAAGCATGGTATACTGTGCCTTGGTTACAACAGAGCCTTGAGTTACGATAACCTGCCCCTTTTTATATTCAACGTTTTCAACCGCTGAGGCAGCCTGCTCACGCTTTGCATGGGTGGATTCTTCATCAAAAACCTTATTTTCAATAATCGTGAGAGAAATTATTTCTTCCGCCGCTTCTATAAGCTTATCATTTACGGAAAGCTTAGAAATTTCTTCCACGCAAAGTGCTGTACCGTCCTTTTTGTCAATAACGCCGTCGTTCATGACAGACTTTAATATACTGCTCAGTGTGCGAAGCTGTGCAAATTGAGACGGGGATGCGGAAACAATGGCTTTTGCCGTATCTTCCGAAATATTTACGGTTGCCGTGTTCCTGAGCTGAAGTGCTGCCGCCGCAGAATTTTCAAATTGCTGAGAACGTATAGCGTGTGCCATATCAAAAAATGACTCAACATTCTTTACACAGTTTGCGGCTTTTTCGTTGTCCTGCACATAAATATCGGCAACGCCTAAGCGTGCCTCTTCACGCTTTTCCTCGGTAGTCACGGTGTCGATAATTACACGCGGTGCGTAAACATCCTCCGACGAAACGTCACCCACGGCAAGCTCCACCTGACCTACCTGCTTGGAAAAGAAAACAACTAAAATTATCAGCAGCAGGGAAATGAATGTGATAAGGGCATTTTTAGTGCCTCCAAAAAGCTTCTTTATCATAATGTAATCAATCCTCACTTAAAAATGGATTAAGATTTTCTTTCGAACCTTTCATATGCGGCTATTATCTTTTGTACCAGCGGATGACGAACAACGTCCTTGTCTGATAAATATGAAAAATCAAGTCCGTCAATATTTTTTAAGACCTTGGCGGCGTCCTTAAGTCCGCTTCGTTTGCCGTCGGGAAGGTCTATCTGGGTGATATCTCCCGTTATAACAGCCTTTGAACCAAAGCCTATTCGAGTCAAAAACATTTTCATTTGCTCCGCCGTGGTATTCTGAGCCTCATCAAGAATGATGAAAGCATCGTCAAGGGTTCTTCCTCGCATGTAGGCGAGGGGAGCTATTTCAATAACGCCTCTTTCAAGATATTTCTGATAATTTTCCATCCCGAGCATATCGCCCAAGGCATCATAAAGAGGGCGGAGATAGGGGTCAACCTTCATCTGCAAATCACCGGGGAGAAAGCCTAACTTTTCGCCGGCTTCTACGGCAGGCCTTGTCAGAATAATGCGGCTTACTTCCTTTCTCCTGAACGCATCCACAGCCATTGCAACCGCAAGATACGTTTTTCCCGTACCGGCAGGGCCTATGGCAATAACAACGGTGTTATCACGGATTTTCTGAATATAGTTTTTCTGACCGTGGGTTTTGCACTTTACGGCTTTCCCCTTGGAGGTGATACAGATGTAGTCACCCTTTGCAGGGGGAACGTAGCCGATATCCTCATTCACGGAAAAAATTGCGTAGCGGATATTTTGCTCCGTGAGGGCTTCGCCTGATTCGATTTCGTCAATCAGCCTTTCAATGACTGCGGCAGTTTTATCCGCATTTTCTCCTATTATTTTTATTTGTGTATCACGATTAGTGATTTTAACATCCATTTCGCGTTCTATAAGCTTAACATTGCTGTCAAAGCTTCCGAACAGGGACATCAGTGTATCGGTGCTTTTTGCTTCAACGATTTTTTCCATTCTATTCTCCTTCTTGAGCAGAAACTTTTTCTATAGGGATTTCTTTGTCTGTGCGGACAAGACATTCGGCGGTAAATGTGACCGAAATATTGTCCTCCTTTTCCTCGGTGTATTCGGAAATTCCTGAGACCTTCATGTTTTTCTTTGTAAGCTCTTTTTCAAAATCCTCTCTGCGTTTTTCAAGCTGTGCACTCAGGTCGGTATCAGAAGAAGTGATCTTAACCTCCCGATACTCTGTCTTTGAAAAAGAAATGGGGAATTTCCATAGCCCATACTTTTTTTCTATTTTATCATAATTGCTATAGGAAATTCCACTATTTAATGAAAATTTTATATTATTTTTTTTAAAATTTAAGGAAAAGACACTTTTTTTCCTACCTGTGGGGGTTTTTATAAGTGTTTTTTTAGGAATTACAACGGTTTTCTTTTCATAAACTTTTAAAATAACATTGCCGGAGGCATGGTGATAATAGACTGGAATATTTTCATTTTCACTTTTGAAAACTCCCGTAATAAGTACCTGCCCTTTTTCCACCGTCATTCCTTCTTTAAAAAGGGGCTGACCGCAGAAGGTCTGCATTTTTTCAATTATACCGCTGTGCATGGCAATCACATCTGCCGGCTCATGAATTTCATTTACCTGCGGCCTCAGATTCCTTTTCTGCACCTTTACTTTGGCTGTAGTTCCTCTTATATCTACCCACATCCATGAAAGGTCATCAAGCTCCATGATTGCTTTTCGTTTAATGTTGTACTGGTCAATTTTATATTTAAGTGAGCCGAAATGTATCCCGTTTTTTTCAATGACCTTTTGTACCTGACTGCGAAGAACCTTATCGCCGCCCGTAATCTCCACTCTCCATATGAACTGAGAAAAGATGATAACTGCTATTGCCACAATAATCGGAAGCGTAAATAAAAGTCCCCGTTTTCTATGCTTTTGGAGGAAAAAGGGGATTCCGAATCTTGCACAGATGCTTACTTTAAGTCCTTCAATATTGCATTCCAGAAGTTTTTTTGCACCTTTTCTGCTGACAGTAAACGTCAGGGCATATAAATCTTCACGCCTTACATTCTGTATATATATCCCCGATGTTGAAGCAAAATTCAGTATCCTCTCAGGAAATTTTCCTTCAGCCCTAAGGGTATAACAGCCTTTGATACAGTTAATCAGCATTCCCAACAAGCATCTCACTCCTTTAACCGAAACTTCGACTTTTTAAGTGGCTTCGGATAATATAATAAATTGTATGATTTGTTTTCTCTTTGCATAACTATTTAATGAGGTGTCTTAAAAAATGAAAAATAAAGAGAGAAACACAAGAGATAAAATAGCCGATGCTCTTGATTTGCCGCTTGATGTGCTATGTGATATTCCGAGAATTGAGATTATGGGATGCAGTCAGATAAATGTGGAAAATTTCAGAGGAATTTTAGATTATGGAGAGAACTCTATAAAAATTAATTCAAATACAGGCATCATAAAAATTGAAGGTGATAGTCTTTTGATAGAAAGCATCAGTGATGAAGGGGTTTTTGTAAAGGGCAGAATACTGCGTGTGGAGTTTTTGTAGGGGGTAAAAATATGTTATTCTTTATTGTTTGTGCGTGTTTTGCACTTTTTCCCGCTCAGGTTTTATGGGGGGCGCAGAGCGGATTGGCGTTATGTTTAAATGCAGTTATACCGTCACTTCTTCCTTTTATGTTTGTAAGCTCCTGCATTATAAAAAGCGGATTTTCAAAGCCCTTGGGAATAATATTTTCCAAGGTTATTTCGCCGCTTACGGGAATAAGCCCCATAGGCTGTGTATGCTTTATTACGGGGGTTTTGGGAGGCTACGGAGCAGGTGCAAAAGCCGTTTCGGAATGCTTCAGGGAAGGACAAATCACAAAGGAGGAGGCAGAAAAGCTGCTTCCGATTTGTAATAATGCAGGACCGCTCTTTGTTATAGGGACAATCGGAATCAGCTTTTTTGGGGATAGGGCAGTGGGGGTTAACCTTTTTTTAGTGCAGGTCTTGAGTATTCTTATATGTGCAAGCCTTTTTGGAGGCGGCTTTTCAAAGCAAAAAGAAACCTTTTCGGGAAGCCTTGATGAATATAAAAAAAACAAGCCTTCTTTGGGAAAGCTTGTTACAAGTGCGGCAATTCAGAGCGGAAGTGCAATTATTACCGCATGTGTGTTTGTTATTACTTTCAGTGCCGTGCTGGAAATACTTCCTTTAGGCAGGTACAGCTTCTTGTGCGGTATAGCGGAGGTTACAAGAGGATGCAGTGAAATGTCCCGCTACGGATATGATGCCCTGCCCCTTATAAGTGCATTTGTTGCATGGGGGGGACTAAGTGTGCATTTTCAAGCGGATGCACTGACCGAGGGCAGCTTCTCCATGAAAAACTATTACCTCATAAAGTTTATAGCTTCCATGATAGCCTTTGTTATCACAAAAATCTGCTTTAATGATTTAAACCTTATTTTCTTTGCCTCCACAGGAATACTCGCCTTGATTTTAATTAAGAATTTTGTTTCAAAATTTGTTCGGCAACACGGATTCCGTCAACAGCGGCACTCATAATTCCGCCTGCATAGCCTGCACCTTCTCCGCAGGGATAGAGTCCTTTTATAAAGGATTGGCACGTGTCATCGCGAATAATACGAACAGGGGAGGAGGAACGGCTTTCAACTCCTGTCAGAACAGCATCGGGAAGAGCAAATCCATGGAGCTTTCTGTCCATAAGGGGAATTGCTTCCCTAAGTGAGGTTGTAATAAATTCGGGAAAAAGCTGTCCTAAATTGGAGCATGTAACGCCTACAGGGTAGGTAGGATTTACATTTCCAAGGGAAACGCTCTTTTGTCCGCGAAGAAAATCAGCCGAGGTCTGTACAGGGGCAAAGTAATTGCCACCGCCCATATAAAAAGCACTTTTTTCAAGCTTTTTTTGAAATTCCATTCCGGCTAAAACATCATCGCCCTCAAAATCCGAGGGAAGAACAGAAACTAAAAGTGCGCTGTTGGAGTTTTCGCCGTCACGGGCAAAATTACTCATTCCGTTGGTTACAACAGTGTTTTCTTCGCTTGCAGCGGCAACAACGTTTCCGCCGGGACACATACAGAAGGTGTAGACGCCTCGTCCGTCTTTAAGATGCACCGCCAGTTTATAGTCTGCGGCAGGGAGGCGGGAAGCAAATTTGTGATAAAGTGCTTCGTTTATCATTTTTTGGGGATGTTCAATCCTTACTCCCACGGAAAAGCTTTTACGCTCCATGGGGATATTATGCGACAGGAGCATTTTCACCGTGTCACGGGCGCTATGCCCGATTGCAAGAACTACGCAGTCGGTTTCTATATCGCCCTTATTCGTTTTGATTCCCGTAACACGGTTTTCCTTTACATAAATATCGTCAAGTCGTGTGCAAAATCGCACCTCACCGCCAAGGGATATGATTTCATTACGCATATTTTTAATGATTCCCGAAAGTAAATCCGTGCCTATATGTGGTTTTCCTGCATAGGCAATTTCTTCCGGTGCGCCGTGCTTTATAAATTCCTCAAGAACTTTTCTTTGCCTGGGGTCCTTTGTTCCCGTGGTTAATTTGCCGTCGGAAAACGTTCCTGCGCCGCCCTCGCCGAACTGAATATTACTCTCTGTATCTAATTTACCTTGAGAGAAAAAGGCATCAACGGCCTTTCTTCTGCTGTCAACGTCCATGCCCCGTTCAATAAGAATGGGACAAGCACCGCACACGGCAAGAATATGTGCTGCAAAAAGGCCTGCGGGCCCGCTTCCTACAACAACGGGGCGTTTTGAAAGAGTGGAAACGGGAGGGTACTCGTACTCGAATTTTTCGTATTTTTCCACTCCTTTGATTCCTTCAAAACGCTTTTCGCCGCGGAGACATACGCCCACACTTACACAGCGGTGAATTTCGCCTCTTTTGTGAGCATCTATTGAATCCTTTATAATTTCAAAGGACAATATATCATAATCACCTATGCGAAGCTTCTTTTTAATGGCGGCTTTAATATCTTCATCCGTATATTTAATTGGCAATAAAAGATTTATTATTTTAAGCATTTTTATTCAGTCCTTTAGCGGCAACGTATGCCGTCACCCATGCCCAATGTAAATTGTAACCGCCGCAGTCTCCCACGCAGTCAAGTGCTTCGCCAATACAATAAAGACCGCTGTGCTTTTTTGACTGTAGGGTATTTGTATCAAATTCCGAAAGTAAGGCACCGCCGCTTGTTGCCTGGGAGTGTTCTTTACCGAGCACACAGTCCACGGTAAAGGAAAGCTCCTTAAGCTCTCTTGCAAGGAGGGAGATTTCATTTTCGCCCAGCCTTGAAGAAGGCATGGCGACAGAAATGCCGCATCTTCCTAAAATGTATTGTCCCAAAGCCTTATGCAAAAATCCCGTCAGAAAATCCTCGGCTTTAAGATGTGAAAGCTTTTTTCTTCTTTCTGTCAAAAATTCAGAAAGCTCCTCTTTTGAGAAATCGGGCATCAAATCAACCGTGATTATGCTCCCCTTTGTGCAAAGCCTTGAAAGCTGCATTATTGCAATTCCCGAAAGTCCATAATCTGTAAGCTGAAGCTCGCCCTGTTCTTGTTTTACCATATTGTTTTTATCATAAAGCGTAACGGTGCAATGTGTGCGTATTCCCTTGAGGGATTTTACATTTTCCTTTACCTTAACGGGGGACAGGGCATAACAGGTAGGGGTAACTGTGTGCCCCAAAGCTTTTAAAAGCCTAAAGGAATTTCCGTCAGTCCCAAAGGAGGGGGCAGACATTCCGCCACAGGAAATAATCACCTTGTCAAACTGCTCACCTTTTATAATAAAAAGCTTGTCCTTAACTAAAATCCTGTCTATAAAGGAATTTGTGCAAATTTTTATTTCGAGCCTTTCACATTCAAATCTAAGGGCATCACTAACCGCATTTGCCCTGCGTGAATAGGGATATATTCTGCCGTTTTCAGTGCATAAAAGTATTCCGAGGCTTGCAAAAAACTGCCTTTCTTCATCTTCGGGGAAGGCAGAGAGTATTTGCTCTAAGGCATCGGGAGTATGGGAAAAATAATTTTCGGGAGATATGTTTTCATTTGACAGATTGCATCTGCCGTTTCCCGTAGCCAAAAGCTTTTTTAAAATTCTGTCACCGCGTTCAAACACGGTGACAGAATTTTTCACGTTATTTCGTTTTGCGTAAATTGCAGCGGCAATACCGCCGGCACCGCCGCCGATTACTGCAATTTTCAAAGTATATCAGCCTCGCTTTTTTTATCCCTTGTCATAAGCCCTGCCACAGCCTTGCGTGGGTCAGCATTTTCAAAAAGAACTTTGTATGCCGCACTTACAATGGGCATTTCGATACCATGCTTCTTAGAAAGCTTGTAGGCAGCCTGTGTAGCACATACGCCCTCAACGGTCATATGCACTTCATCTAACGCCTCAGAAAGCGTCTTACCCTGACCGATAAGTATTCCTGCACGGCGGTTGCGGCTGTGCATTGAAGTGCATGTTACAATAAGGTCGCCAATACCCGAAAGCCCTGCGAAGGTTTCCTTTTTTGCACCCAAAGCTACTCCCAGGCGTGTTATTTCGTGAATGCCGCGTGTCATAAGGGCGGCTTTTGTATTGTCTCCATAACCAAGACCGTCCGTAATACCTGCACAAAGGGCAATAATGTTTTTCAACGCCCCTCCAAATTCCACGCCTGCCACATCATCATTGGTGTAAACACGGAATGTGGGGGACATAAATATATCCTGAAGCTTTTGTGCTACTTCCTTATTTTTGCAGGCAACAACATTTGTTGTAGGAATACCTCTTGCAACTTCTTCTGCGTGAGAAGGACCGCTCAGTACCGCAATGGTGGAATTGGGCATTTCTGCCTCGAAGGTTTCACTCAGACGGCAAAGTCTTTCCTCATCAATACCCTTTGAAATATTTACAAGGGTTTTTCCGTCTGCACATTTTCCCAAGGCACGTGCCGTAGCAGGTACAGCCATTGAGGGAACGGCGGAAACAATAATTTCACCAAAGGATGCCGCTTCTTCTATATCGCTTGTAAATATAATATTATAATCTCCAAAGCTTACTCCGGGGAGAAATTCGCGGTTTTCACGGTCATTACGAAGCCTTTCGCTTTCTTCTTTTTTGTATGACCACAGACAAACCTCGTGTCCGTTTGAGCAGAGAAGAAGTGCAATTGCAGTTCCCCAGCCGCCGCTTCCTATAACCGATATTTTCATATTATTGTCCTTTCTTCTGACCGAGTTTGTTTTCTGTGCCGCTTAAAAGTCTAATTATGTTCGAGCGATGCCTGTATATACAAAGGGCGCCTAAAATCAGGCAGAAAATCGAAAAAACATCTACTTTAAAAAATATAAATGCTCCTGTCATTGCAGCTAACGCCGCAAGAATGGAGGAAAGGGAAACATACTTAGTGGTAACAACCACAATTAAGAATGTAACAAGAGCAATAAGCGCCGTAGGGTAGTGCAATACAAGAAGCACCGCCAGGCTTGTTGCAACGCCTTTGCCTCCCTTAAACCCGTAATAAATCGGAAAATTATGCCCCAATACCGCACCGAGAGCAGAAGCACAGTCATAAAGCATATCGTTAAAGAATATGCGTGTAATCATTACGGCAATAACGCCCTTTAAAATGTCAAGAGCGAATACGACTGCCGCCGCACCTTTTCCATAGGTTCGCAGTACATTGGTAGCCCCCGCATTCCCGCTTCCGTGGTTTCTGATATCGTCACCCTTTAATTTTGAATATATGATTGCAAAATTCAGCGACCCGAAAAGATAGCCGAATATTAAGCATAGTATAATTTTAAGTGCCAAAGCTAATCAAACCCTTTCGAACTTATTTTGCTTCTTTATTTCTTTCACGAACTATAAATTTCAGCGGTGTAGCCTTTAAATTAAAGCTGTCACGGATGCAGTTTTCTATATAGCGGATATAGCTGAAGTGTGCCAACTCATGGTCATTTACAAATATAACAAACGTGGGCGGCTTTACACTGACCTGAGTCATATAATAGAGCTTTAATCTCTTACCCTTGTCACTGGGGGGCTGAACACGCAATGTAGCCTCTGCCAGGCAATCGTTAAGTACACCTGTCTGAAGACGCATGGAGTTCTGATTTGTGACATATGTCACCATTTCAAAAATGTTATTAAGCCTCTGTCCCGTCTGTGCCGAAATAAAGAGAATGGGAGCATAGGTCATAAAGCTTAATTTTTCATGAATTTCCTTTGTAAATTCATTTACACTGCTGTTGTCCTTTTCGACTAAGTCCCATTTATTTACGCAAATAATGGAAGCCTTGCCCTCATCATGGGCATAGCCTGCAATTTTCGCGTCCTGTTCGGAAATGCCCTCCGTTGCATCAATCATGATAAGGCATACATCACAACGTTCAACAGCACTGTAGGAACGGATAACACTGTAGCGTTCAAGGCTGTCCGTAACCTTTGCCTTTCTGCGGATTCCTGCCGTGTCGATAAGCGTATACTTTTCTCCGTTATGCTCGTAAAGGGTATCAATGCTGTCACGTGTAGTTCCTGCAATGTTAGATACAATCACGCGGTTTTCACCAAGTAGCTTGTTTACAAGAGAGCTTTTGCCTGCGTTGGGCTTGCCCACAATGGCAATCTTGATTGTATCGTCCTCTTCCTCCTCCTCGGCGGTGGGGAAGTATTTTACACATTCGTCCAGAACGTCTCCAACACCCATTTTGTGGAGTGAAGAAATTGCAATAGGGTCACCAAGTCCCAGATTGTAAAATTCATAGAAATCAAGGGGAGGCTCACCGGGTGTGTCAACCTTGTTTACTACAAGTACGATGGGTTTCCCCGACTTTTGCAGCATTGTGCAAACCTCCTGGTCTGCCGCTGTCATTCCGTCACGGATATCAGTCATAAAGATTATAACGTGCGCCATATCGATTGCAAGCTCCGCCTGCATTCTCATCTGCTCTAAGATAATATCCTTTGAATATGGCTCAATACCGCCCGTATCAATCATTGTAAAGGTTTTTCCGCACCATTCGCCGTCCGCAAAAATGCGGTCACGGGTAACACCGGGCGTATCCTCAACAATAGATATGCGTTTTCCTGCTATTTTATTAAATAATGTGGATTTTCCCACATTCGGTCTGCCAACTATGGCAATAATGGGTTTGGACATTTTATCTGCCCCTTTCTTGTCTGTTTAAATGAACTTACGAATTTCCTATAATAGCATCCAAAAGTTCATATCCGTCGTCGCCCACTGCAATTATTTTACAGCCAAGCGCTTTTTCTATATCCTCCGTCGTAACATCGTCCAAAAGCACATTTTCACCGTCACGGAGCATGTTTTTTGTAATAATAAGATTATCACCCATATCTTTTCCGCGAAGCTGCTCGATTATGTCACAGCCGCATAAAAGCCCCGAAACAGTAATCTGCTCGCCAAAAAAGTTATTAATGATTTTCTCTACATTTATTTTTATGTGGGGATATTTTTTTGTTATATCCTCTGCAATGCCGCACATCGTACTATGTACCGCCGCCCCCGTTACGAGGGTTACGGTGCGATTCTTTTTCATAGCGGGGGAGGATTTTAATGCGTCAGTGAGTTCTTCCCGAAGTGATGCAATCATACCAACGCCGTTTTCAATCTGCGGAAAACCACAGTAGGCATTGCTATCGGGAATTTCATACCCTGCTTTAAGGTAGATTTCATCTGATGCATATACAAAGCCTGCCCGGGTTTCGCTTAATGCTTTTTTCTGCCACTTTTCAATTTCTGCTATAAGTTCTCTTGCTTTTTCACCGTCCACTGCCGTCATGGGGCAAAGCCCATCGCGGTGCTTGGTTAAGCCTATGGGAACAACGGAAACACTCTTTACACACGAACGCATTTCGTAAAGCTTTTCTATAGTGTATGAAAGCTCATCCCCATCGTTATAGCCGGGACATAAAACTATCTGGCAGTTCATTACTACTCCGTTATCGCACAGCCTCTGCATAATTTCGGGAAGCCGTGCCGCCTTCGGATTTTTCAGCATTTTCACCCTTAAATCGGGATTCATTGTATGAACGGAAATATTTATAGGACTTATACGAAGCCTTATAATTCTATCAATCTCATCATCGTCAAGATTTGTAAAGGTCACGTAATTCCCTTGAAAGAATGAAAGGCGTGTATCATCATCTTTAAAATAAAGACTTTCCCTCATACCCTTTGGTAACTGGTCTATAAAGCAGAACACGCACTTATTTGTGCAGTGGAGCGGCTTGTCCATAAGGGAATTTTCAAATTCCACTCCAAGAGGCTCATAAGCATCCTTTTCAAATTCTACCTCAACTTCTTCGCCCTGCTTTGTTTGAATTTTCAATGTAATGAATTCATCATTAATAAGAAAACGGTAATCCAGCACATCTTTAATTTCGGTATTATTAATTTCAAGCAGTGTATCACCTGCTTCAAGACCTAATTCTTCTGCTATAGAATCAGTCTCGACATATTTAATTACTGCCGGCATACCGTTTTCTCCTTTCGTAAAATTCAAATTAATATTACTCTTTAACTCTTTCTACTCCGTTAACTATAGCCAATCCCAGTTCATCAAGCTGTTTTTGGTCAACCACATCGGGGGACTGAATCATAAGCTCGCCGCTGTCCTTAACCTTGGGGAATGCAATTGTGTCACGGATAGAGTCGCAATTTGCCATAAGCATAACGATTCTGTCAAGACCGTAAGCTAAGCCGCCGTGAGGGGGTGTGCCGTAGCGGAATGCATTAAGAAGATAACCAAATCTTTCCTGTGCCTGCTCCGGTGTAAAGCCAAGACACTCAAACATTTTCTGCTGCATAGCATGGTCATAAATACGGATGCTTCCGCCGCCAAGCTCATAACCGTTAAGAACAATATCATATGCCTTTGCACGAACTTTTCCGGGATCAGTGTCAAGAAGTGCTATATCCTCATCCTTGGGAGATGTGAAGGGGTGATGCATTGCAACGTAGCGGTTTTCCTCCTCATCATACTCAAGAAGCGGGAAATCAGTTACCCAAAGAAGATTGAACATTCCCTCGGGAATAAGGTCAAATCTCTTTGCAATCTCACAGCGAAGTGCACCGAGCGAAGCATAAACAACGCTTGCCTTAAGGTCTGCCACAAAGAGGATAACGTCCCCTGCAGATGCGTTTGCCTTGTCCGCTATTGCTTTAAGTTCTTCGGGAGAGAAGAATTTTGCAATAGAGCCGCGGATTTCGTTTTCGTCAACAATAAGCCAAGCCATACCCTTAGCTTTATATGTCTTTACAAATTCAACAAGGTTATCAAGTGTCTTTCTTGTAAGTTTATCGGAAAGTCCCTTAGCATTGATTGCACGGACTGTTCCTCCGTTTTTAACAGTATCAGCGAATGCACTAAAACCGCAATCCTTGAAAAGCTCGCTCATATCGCAAAGTTCAAGCCCAAATCTCGTGTCGGGCTTATCGGAGCCGAAGCGGTCCATTGCCTCCTGCCATGTAAGACGGGGCAGAGGAAGCGTTACATCATAGTCAAGCACTTCCTTAAACACTCTCTTAAGGAAGCCCTCGTTCATATTCATCACATCGTCTTCATCAACGAAGCTCATTTCAAGGTCAATCTGTGTAAATTCAGGCTGACGGTCAGCACGTAAATCCTCATCACGGAAGCACTTTGCAATCTGAATATATCTGTCCATACCGCCAAGCATCAGAAGCTGCTTGTACTGCTGGGGAGATTGAGGAAGTGCAAAGAAATTACCGGGGTATACACGGCTGGGAACAAGATAGTCACGAGCGCCCTCGGGTGTACTCTTTGTAAGGATAGGTGTCTCTATTTCAAGGAAACCGTTTTCGTCAAAGTATCTTCTTGCAACCTGTGTAACACGGTGGCGAAGCTTAAGCGTATTAACAAGGGTGGGACGGCGAAGGTCAAGATAACGGTATTTAAGACGAAGGTCCTCGCCTGCCTTAACATCGTCTGTAATAACAAAGGGAGTCACGTCGCAGGTGTTTAAAATACGAAGCTCGCTTGCCTCAACCTCTACTTTACCTGTAGGAATGTTTTCGTTGATGTTACTTCTCATTCTTACTGTGCCTGTTACTGCGATTACATATTCCATGTGAAGCTCAGAGGCTTTTTTCTGAAGTTCCTCATTACCCGGCTCAAAAACTATCTGGGAAATACCGCTTCTGTCACGGATATCAACGAAAACAAGACCGCCCATATCTCTTGCCTTGGCAACCCAACCCATAAGGGTTACTGTTTCGCCTATATGCTCCTCGCGAAGCTCTCCGCACATATATGTTCTTTTTAATCCTTTGATTGTATCCATCCTTATTTCTCCTTTACTATACTTAAAATATCGTCAAGGTTTTCAAGACTAACCTCTGCCTGGGCTTTTTCTTTCATGTTTTTAAGTGTTGCAGTTTTCTTTTCAGCCTCATCAGTTCCGATTACCATGCTGTAGCGTGCACCGCACTTGTCGGCATATTTCATCTGTGCTTTAAGACTTCTGCCGCAAAGGTCACGTTCACATTTGATTCCTTCTTTGCGAAGCTTATCTGCAAGCGCAGTTACAAAAAGCTTTGTTTCATCACCGATGTTTGCAACAAAAATATCGGGTGCACTCTCAAGGTTGGGCAGTGCATCTGCCTCCTCAAGTGCAAGGATAAGCCTTTCAATACCCATTGCAAAGCCTATACCGGGTGTGGAAGCACCGCCAAGCTCCTCTATAAGCCCGTCATATCTTCCACCGCCGCAAACCGTTCCGGCTGTTCCCTGAAGAGCAGTTTTGAATTCAAATACAGTCTTTGTATAATAGTCAAGTCCGCGAACGATTGTGCCGTCTACATTGTAGCTTATTCCCATTGCCTCAAGGTGCTTTTTCACTTCTTCAAAATGATTGTGACATTCCTCGCAGATATAATCAAGAAGCACGGGAGCTTTATCGGCGATTTCTCCGCAAACGGGACTTTTGCAGTCCAGTATACGGAGGGGATTCTTTTCAAATCTGTCGCGGCAGGTCTGGCAAAGTGTACCGTCCTCAATATAAGGGCGGAAGTAATCCTTCAAAGCCTCGTTATATTTTTTTCGGCAAGAGGGGCAGCCGATGGAGTTAATATTAAGGTTAAGCTTTTTGATGCCAAGCTCGGTTAAAATAGTTTTGGCAAGTGAGATTACCTCTGCATCTACGCAAGGCTCGCTTGTACCGTAGCACTCTGCCCCGAACTGATGAAATTCCCTGAGTCTGCCTGCCTGGGGCTTTTCATAGCGATAGCAGGTAATATTATAGCAAAGCTTGGCAGGGAGGGGCTGTGCATATATGTTATGCTCCAGAAACGCTCTTGCAACCGAAGCCGTACCCTCGGGGCGAAGTGTGATGCTTCTGCCGCCCTTGTCATTAAAGGTGTACATTTCCTTTTGCACAACGTCGGTTGTGTCGCCAACTCCGCGTTCAAAAAGCTCCGTATGCTCAAACACGGGAGTGCGGATTTCGCTGTAGCCGAAACGCGAGCTTATATCGGCTATTTTATTTTCAATATATTTCCATTTTAAAATATCGGGTGACAGAATATCTGCCGTACCTCTTGGTGCAGTAATTGCCACGAAAATCAGTCCTTTCTGAATAGATAAACACAATATCTCCAATTTTACATATAATATCATCTTATTTTACTATTTTATAGGCAGTTATGTCAAGACTTTAATGGAAAAAATTAGCCGTATTCCACGTGTCTGATTATTTTTTCTTTTCCATAAAAACAAAAAGGCCATGACGCATGTCATAGCCTTTGAAATTTCAGTGAATATTATTCTTCTTCCTCGTCTGAATCGTCGTATTCTTCGTCTTCATCGTCCTCATATTCTTCCTCGGAATCGTCATCTTCTTCATAATACTCATCGTATTCATCTTCATCTTCGTACTCATCATCGTCGTCGTACTCGTCCTCGTCGGATTCATTCTTTTTAAGGAAGATGGACAGTGCAAAGAGAATACATACAATAATTACGATTATTAACGCACCGATGATAAGCTTTCCTAAAATACCGCTGCCTGAGGATTCCTCAGTCTTGGGTGCTTTTTCGTTTTTGCTTTCGGTTGCGTCATCATCATTTGAAACAGGTTCCTGTACGCTTTGTGCAAGTTCTTTCTGCTCTTTCTTTGCCTCGGCAAGTTCATGATAAATCTTTGTAAGCTCATCTTTTCTTGCCTTGATTTCTGCTTCGTATGTATCTACCGCTTCCTGATAATTATCAAGATTCTTGGTCATTTCAGTGATTCTGGGGTCAAGTCCCGATGAGGATGATTTACCGCATACAATACCCACAATCAAGCTGAGTATACAAAAAACTACCGCAGCGGATGCTGTAATTTTTTTCTTCTTTTTCTTAGGTGTATTTGCACTTCTGTAATTATTTAATTCCATATATATCCCCCCGAATTGTTATTCATGAAATAAGTATACCACAAAAAACGACACGATACAAGAAAAAAAACAAAAATTTTCGGTTTTTATCATTTGGGGGAATCGTTTTTTTAACGCTCTTCCGTTTGAAACTAAGGCATCTGCTTCGCTGCCGCTTGCATCTTGCCTTGTTTCTGCACAACCCTGCGCCTTCGTTTGCTCTGCCACCGGCAGCACTCAGGCTCGGTTCCTCTCAGGGCTTAAATCCTGTTCTTGCAAAAAAAATACCACCAACGGTTAAAACCGTTAATGGTATTTTTGGTTGCCGAACTAGGATTCGAACCCAGACAAACAGAGTCAGAGTCTGCTGTGCTACCCTTACACAATTCGGCAATATTAAGTTGTCCCTCAAAGAGTACTTGCATATTATACAACTTAATTTTTCCTTTGTCAATTATTTTTTTCAATTTTTTGAAAAAAATTCAGTTTTTTTCAATTGTGTTTAAAAAACCCGTAATGCCTCGGTTCACATCCTGCCAGGTTTTCTCGAAATCCCCCGTATACCATGGGTCCGCAACGTCACCGGGAGATGAGGTGTAATCCATTAATAAAGAAACTTTCCCATCGGGGTCGTCTCCTGTGAAGCGTACCATATTGCGAAGATTGTTTGTGTCCATGGCAATTAAGTAGTCGTAATATTCATAGTCTGCTTTAGTCATTTGCCGTGCAGTCTTTCCCTTGCAGGAAATGCCATGCTCGGAGAGCTTCCTCTTTGCAGGGGGGTATACCTCGTTTCCTATTTCCTCGGTACTTGTAGCGGCGGAAGCAATTTCGAATCTGTCTGCAATATTAAGCTTTTTCACCATATCCTTCATCACAAATTCAGCCATGGGGCTTCTGCATATATTTCCGTGGCATACAAACAGTACTTTTATCATAATCAGTCATTCCTTTCAAAAAGAGAGTATAACATATCTGATAAAAATTTACAACGCCGTTTTTGTATTTTTATTGATAAATTGGAAATCCTTTTTTCATAATAAAAGATATTTACTTTCGTATAAATATGTGGTACAATTTCATAGGAGGTGTAAGACAACATGAATATAACAAACGACGTAAAGTATGTAGGTGTCAACGACCATGATATAGACCTTTTTGAAGGTCAGTATATTGTGCCTGACGGTATGGCATATAATTCATATGCAATTATTGATGAAAAAATTGCAATTATGGATTCCGTGGATGCGAGATTTACCAACGAATGGATTGGAAATATAAAAAATGCACTTTCGGGAAGAGAACCCGATTATCTTATAGTACAGCATATGGAGCCTGACCACAGTGCAAATATAGAAAGCTTCACAAAGGAATTTCCCGAAGCGAAAATTGTATCCTCCGCAAAGGGCTTTAATATGATGCTTGGCTTTTTCGGAACGGATTTTAAGGAAAAACAGGTAGTTGTGGGGGAGGGAGACACCCTTTCCTTGGGCAAGCATACCCTTACATTTGTTACAGCTCCTATGGTTCACTGGCCTGAGGTAATTGTAACTTATGATTCCTACGATAAAATACTTTTCTCCGCTGACGGATTCGGAAAATTCGGGGCGCTTGACGTAGAGCAGGACTGGGCATGCGAGGCGCGCAGGTATTATATCGGCATTGTAGGAAAGTACGGAATGCAGGTGCAGGCACTTCTTAAAAAAGCCGCAAATCTGGACATAAAAATAATTTGCCCCCTTCATGGGCCTGTTTTAAGTGAAAATTTAGAGTATTACATTAATCTTTACGATATATGGTCAAGCTACGGTGTGGAATCGGAAGGTGTGATGATTGCGTATACCTCCGTGTACGGCAACACGAAGAAAGCCGTTCTCGAGCTTGAAAAAATGCTCAAGGAAAACGGCTGCCCGAAGGTTGTGGTAAACGACCTTGCTCGCTGTGACATGGCTGAAGCTGTTGAAGACAGTTTCCGCTACGGGAAAATTGTTTTGGCGACTACCACGTATAATGCCGAAATTTTTCCCTTTATGCGTGAGTTTATAAATCACCTTACGGAGCGTAATTTCCAAAACAGAACAGTGGGAATTATTGAAAACGGAAGCTGGGCACCTACTGCGGCAAAGGTTATGAAAACAATGCTGGAAAAGAGTAAAAATCTTACCTTTACCGATACCACGGTAAAGATTATGTCTGCCCTTAATGAAGAAAGTACATTGCAGCTTAAGTCGCTTGCCAAAGAGCTGTGTGAGTAAATTTATTTTTTTGGAGGTATGCTTTATGAAAAAGTATGTTTGTGAAGTTTGCGGATGGGTTTATGATGAGGAAGCAGGTGTTCCCGAGCAGGGCATCGCTCCCGGAACAAAGTTTGAGGATGTTCCCGAAGATTTTGCCTGCCCTCTTTGCGGAGTAGGCAAGGAATCATTCTCGGAAGAATAATCTGAAGTCCTAAAAAGGCGGCACATCATTATGTGATGTGACCGCCTTTTATAGTACTTGACAAAAGCTTGGAAAAAGAGTATATTTTAAGAAGAGAAAAATCAGCATGAAACAGAGGTGAGGAAGTGACTAAAAAACGCTTTTTTAAACTTACAACAACACAGCTTATACTACTTAGCTTTCTTTTAACAATCCTTGTGGGCAGTGTGCTTCTTGCCCTTCCCATAAGCTCGAAAGACACAAGACCCGTAGATTATATAGATGCACTTTTTACCTCAACAACCTCGGTATGTGTAACGGGGCTTGTTACGCTTCCCACGGTTTCAACGTGGAGTACATTCGGGCAGGTGGTAATCCTTGGCTTAATACAGATTGGAGGTCTCGGAATTATTACCATTATGTCAATGCTGATGATTCTTCTGCAAAAGAAAATGGGGCTTTCGAACAGAATCCTTCTGCAGGACGCATTTAATCTTAATTCTATATCGGGCGTTGTCAAATTTGTGCGAAAGGTCATAAAGGGAACCGTTATCGTGGAAGGTATCGGCGCACTTCTTTATATGCTTGTGTTTGTGCCTCGCTTTGGACTTAGAGGAATATGGGTATCCGTCTTTAACAGCGTGTCCGCATTTTGCAACGCAGGTATAGATATAATTTCGGAAAACAGCCTGTGTGATTTTGCCACACATCCTTTGGTGAATTTTGTAACCTGCGCGCTTATTATTTTGGGCGGTATTGGCTTTATTGTATGGTTTGACGTTCTGGGAGCTTTTAAAAACTTCAGGAAACAAAAGCTAAAATGCCTGAAAATGCTTACTCTCCACAGCAAAATAGCGCTTTTTATGACGGCATTTCTGATTGCTTCGGGGACGGTTTTATTCTTTGTTTTAGAATATAACAACCCTCTTACAATGGGGAATTACTCCGTGTTTGATAAAATTCAGCTTTCTCTTTTTCAGTCGGTGACAACGAGAACAGCAGGCTTTGCCACCATTCCACAGCAAAATCTTACTGAGGCATCATCGCTTGTATCACTTCTGCTGATGTTTATCGGAGGAAGCCCGGTAGGTACCGCCGGCGGTGTTAAAACGGTGACTATTGCCGTGCTTCTGGCAACTGCTCGCAGTGCGGTAAAGAATAAAAATGAAATAAACATTTTCGGAAGAACTCTTTCAAAACAGGTTGTGGGAAAGTCCGTGGGCGTAGTATTTATGTCCTTTGCAACAGTATTTCTCTCAACACTTCTGCTTTCGGCTGTGTCAGATTTTGCACTTCTTGATGTTATGTATGAATCGGTAAGTGCAACAGCCACCGTGGGGCTTTCCAGAAATCTTACACCATTTCTTAATTTATGGGGTAAAATTATTATTATTGTTACCATGTATTTCGGAAGAGTGGGTCCGATTTCCTTTGCAGTTTTATTCGGATTAAAAAGAAAAAATGAAAACATCATTAAAAATCCGACAGAAGATGTAAGTGTCGGATAGGAAAGGGATAGTTATGAGTATTAATAAATCATATGCAGTATTTGGCCTTGGCAGATACGGAAGGTCTGTCGCCGCCGAGCTTGTGCGAAACGGTGCTGAGGTTCTTGCCGTTGACAGCCGTGAAAGTGTGGTAAATGCCGCCATAGAGGATATTCCTCTGTGTAAATGTGCAGATGTTACCGATGCCTCTGTTATAAAACAGCTCGGTATTTCCAACTTTGATGTAGTAATTATAGCAATGGCAAGCTGCCTTGAAGCCAGCGTAATGGCTGCTACTCTTTGTAAAGAGGCAGGCGTGGAGACCGTTATTGCAAAATGCTCCAGCGAAATGCACAGGAAGGTGCTTTTGCGTGTAGGTGCAGATAAGGTTGTGCTTCCTGAAAGCGAATCGGGAACACGCCTTGCAAAAAATCTTTTAAGCAGCGGATTTGTGGATGTTATTGAACTGTCCAAAAATGTTTCCATGTTAGAGCTTGATATTTTACCCTCCTGGGAGGGAAAGAGCCTTATTGAGCTTAATCTTCGCAGAAAGTATTCAGTTAACGTTGTGGCAATAAAAGAGGGCGATGAAGTAACCGTGGGAATAGATCCAACGAGGCCTCTTGATAAGTCAATGACCCTTATCGTAATTGCCGATACTTCTAAGCTTGATAAAATTAAGTAATCATTAAAATTTATTCTTGACAAAACATTCCCTGTTAATTATTATAATGTAGGTTAACAAATTATCTAAAGAAAGAAGTAATTTTTATGAGTACATTATTGTCGGTTTCAATTGCGCTTCTGGCAGGTCTTATGATGACAAGAGCATTTAAGCCCCTTAAGCTTCCGTCTGTTACCGCATATCTTATCGCAGGCGTACTGATAGGTCCCTATTGCATGGGAATGCTCGGCGTGGAAGGCCTCGGATTTAACACTATGGAGTCCGTTCATGCCCTTTCTCTGATTTCTCAGGTAGCACTGGGATTCATTGCTTTTTCAATAGGAAATGAATTCCGTATAGAGGATATTAAGCATATTGGCAAGCAGGCTTTTGTTATAGGAATTTTCCAGGCACTGGTGGCTACCCTTTTTGTGGATTTGGCACTTTTCGCCGTACATAAAATGATGCCCGGAGTGCTTTCTGTTCCTCAGCTTATCACCCTTGGTGCTATAGCAACCGCTACCGCACCTGCGGCAACTCTTATGGTCGTACGGCAGTACAAAGCAAAGGGAAAGCTTACAGATTTGCTTCTTCCCATAGTTGCCTTGGACGATGCTGTCGGACTTGTAGTTTTTGCAGTGTCTTTCGGTATTGCCAAAACTCTCAGCACAGGCAGTGTAGATATGATTTCAATAATTGTAAATCCTTTGGTTGAAATTGTATGCTCACTTATCCTAGGTGCGGTTATGGGCTGGATTCTTACTCAGCTTGAAAAGATGTTCAACTCCAACACCAACCGTCTCAATATGACAATTACGTTTGTGCTTCTCACCGTTGCACTTTCCATGCTTAAGTTTGAGATAGGCCCCGTACACGTAGGATTTTCTTCACTTCTGGTATGTATGATGCTGGGAACGGTGTTTTGCAATACCTGTCCGCTTTCTCACGACCTTATGGAAAAGGCGGATAAATGGACATCGCCGCTTTTTGCACTTTTCTTTGTAATCAGTGGTGCAGAGCTTGAACTTGGCGTATTTGCACAGGGTGCTATTGTTCTTATCGGTGTGGTCTACATTGTTTTCCGTTCCCTCGGAAAATATTACGGCACATACATCAGTGCTAAAATGACTAAATGCTCTCCCGAAATCTGCAAATACTTGGGCATCACGCTCTTACCACAGGCGGGTGTAGCGCTTGGAATGTGCACAATTGCGGCGGCTCAGTTCGGACACGCCGGCGTACTTATTCGTAACATCACGCTTTTTGCAGTGCTTATTTATGAGCTGTTTGGTCCCGTGCTTACAAGAATGGCTCTGCAGGCCGCAGGCGATATTAAGCCTATGAGCGATGACGTTAAAATGCGTCGTCATATTAAGCTTCAGGAAGCAAAGAACAGACAAAAATAATATTAAAATTTTTTCGGGACAGGTTTTGTGTATCAAAATCTGTCCCATATATTTTTATTGAATAAAATTTCCCTCATGGTAAATGCTAAAAACAGAAAGTGAGGTAATTTTATGTTTAAACATGAAAAAATGTTATTTCATCCTGTAGAAATCGAGCGTCCCAATCCGCAGTATGCGGCACTTCTCCATGAACAGCTCGGCGGAGGAAACGGCGAGCTGAAAGCGGCAATGCAGTATATGTCTCAAAGCTTCCGTGTGAAGGACCCTGAAATCAAGGATTTGTTTTTGGATATAGCGGCAGAAGAGCTTAGTCATCTTGAAATGATTTCACAGACAATTAATCTCTTAAACGGTCACGACCTTAATTATGAAGGTGTACCGGCAGGTGAGGTTCAGACACATGTGCAGCTTGGGCTAAACCCCGGTCTTATTAATGCTTCCGGATATTCATGGACTGCCGATTATGTAACCGTCACGGGAGATTTGTGTGCCGACCTTCTCTCAAACATTGCTTCCGAACAACGTGCAAAGGTGGTTTATGAATATCTCTACAGGCAGATTAATGACAAAAAAGTACGTGAAACAATTAATTTCCTCTTAGAACGTGAGGAAGCTCACAATGCCATGTTCCGAGAGGCATTTAATAAGGTGCAGAACAGCGGAAGTAATCGTGACTACGGCACAACAAAAGCAGCAAAAATGTATTTCAGCATGTCAGAGCCTTCCCCTGCGGATAACCCCTTTGCAAAAACAGATGTAAAGGCACCTTCTTTTAACTAAAACACTTGACATTTTGCGAAAAATAAGAGAAAATTAAGACGGTGATGAATTATGATACTGACAATTACTCCTAACCCTACCATAGACAGGGTGTATTTTGTGGGTGAATTTGAAATGGGAAAAATTCACCGTCCCGAAAAGGTTGTATGCTCTGCGGGCGGAAAGGGGCTTAACGTTGCACGTGTTTCCCATATTCTCAATGAGGAAGTTCTTGCAATGGGCTTCGCAGGCGGGTTTAACGGAGAATATATTAAAGCTGAAATTGAGAAACTGGGAATTAAGACTGCATTTACCCCAATAAGCGGTGAAACACGAATCTGTGTTAATATTTCCGATTCACGAGGGAAATCAGGCGAGCTTTTGGAAAAAGGTCCGCAAATTACGCAGGCAGAAGAAGACGCGTTTTTCAGTGAGTTTACTAAAAGGCTTTCCGATTATGATACTATTTGTATTTCGGGAAGCTTACCGCCGGGGCTTGATGAAAGCTTTTACGCAAAAGTTATCCGCCTGTGCAAAGAAAACCAAAAGAAAGTTATTGCCGATGCAAGCGAGAAGGTTTTGGGAAAGATAATTGATGAAAAGCCCTTTATGATAAAACCCAACCGATATGAGCTTTCTGTTCTTATGGGAAAGGAAATCAGTTCTCAGGATGATGTGAAGGAAGCACTTGTTTTTATGAAAAAGAAGGGGATTGAGCTTCCGCTGATTACCCTTGGGAAAGATGGGGCAATGGCATATATCGGTGAAAAATTTTATAAATTTAATTCCCCCTGCGTCACGGTGAAAAATGCAGTAGGCTCGGGTGACAGCTCCGTGGCAGGCATTGCGGTGGGACTGAGCCGTGGAATGAATATAGAAAATGCAATCCGACTCGGTATGGCATCGGGCACAGCAAACACGCAGTTTGAAGAAACAGGCTTTGTATCCTGTGAATTGGTAGAAAGATATTATAAAGAAATAACAGTAGAAACCATTGTATAATAAAAATGAGGTGTAAAAAGTGTCGAACTTTTTACACCTCGTTTTTTAGCTATCAGTCGATGAACGTAATAGTATGCTCGCCAAGATATGTACCGCCTGCCTCAAGAGTTGTAATACCCTCCTTGTGAGTAATGTCATAATCACTTCCCTCAATATCGGGTATTCCCGACCAAGGCTCAAGGCAAATATATGGTGCTCCGTGCTTATGCCATAAAAGGAAGTAATTTGCAAAGGGGAAATCAACTCTTACAGATCTTCCCGTCTTACGGTTGCGCAACGTTGCACTGCGTGACTTAAGGGTTGTAAATACTAAGGCATCGATTGTAAAATACTTATCGTAAAGAGCAATTGTATCTGAATCGGTAATGATTCGTCTGCCTGTTTTTGCAACAATGTTTCCGTAAAGATTTGCCGCATCAAGGGTTTCCTTCTGCGGGAAAATTACGTCGTAATCCTCAATGCCTTCGGGTGTGTAATATGCTTCATGTGAGCCTATGGAAAAATACATGGTCTTATTATCTTTATTGTCCACCTTGTATTCAACCTTTATTGAAGCACCGCTAAGTGTATAGATAACACGAAGCTCAAATTTGAACGGAAAGCCCTTTAAGGTTTCTTCGCTTTCTTTTAAAAGAAACACTGCTTTTGTATCAGTAGCTTCTTCTACCGTGAAAAGAGCATTTCTCGTAAATCCGTGCTTTTGAAGCGTGTATTCCTTTCCGTCCAGTATGTACTTATCGTCCTTCAGTCCGCCGCAGATAGGGAACATCAAAGGCGCTGTATTATTCCATACCTCAGGACATCCGGGCCACATCAGGTTCATACCGTCGTCCTTTACCACGCTTTTTATTTCAGCGCCAATTTCGTTGATTTGAACTGTCAATGTCTCGCTTTTCAATGTTACCATTATAAATCGCTCCTTTTATAAATAATAAATTAATTACATAATCTTTTTTGCCAGCCTGCAAATGAGTGCCGCCGCTTCACCGCGTGTCAGCAGGCTTTGAGGGTAAAAGCAAGCTTGAGGTGTTCCTTTTATGATTTCTAAAGAAACCGCTTTTTTTACTGCTTCCAAAGCCCATTGAGAAATGCTTTGAACATCGCTGAAATGGATATCCGTGTTTCTTATCTTGCTGTCTGTTGCCCTGTCAAAAAGCCTCATAATCATTACCGCGGCTTCTTCTCTTGAAATGGGGGTATCGGGTAAAAACATATTGTCATTAACACCGATGACTATACCTGCAAGGTACAAAGAATTGATATATCGATAATACCACGAGCCTTGAGGAACATCGGCAAAAGTAAATATGTTGGAAATTGTATTTATGGAGAAAGCTTCGGCAAGCATTTTTGAAAATTCACCCCGTGTTACGGGCGAATCGGGGGCAAATATATCAGAATTTCTGCCCTGGGTTATTCCGCTGTATGCCAGAATGTCCACATATTCACGGCTCCAATGATTTTCTGTATCGGCAAAATATGATTCCGATGAAACATTATCCTTAAGAGCGGGCGTATACATTGGTAAATTGGAGGAGTTTTCCGCAGGGTCATATGTTACCATAAAGGGAAGTGAGCGTATAGTGTTTCCCGAAAAGCCCGTTATCGGGCAAATAGGGGTAACTTCAAAATACACGTACTTATTAAGGAATGTCGTGTCAAAATATATGCTGTTTCCGCTTGTGGAAACATCTGTATATACTCCGTTTTGAGAATCGGAAACAAACCAACTTACTGCACACGCACTTTTATCGGAGTTTTCAGCAATGTTGTTATAAAGCGTGAACTGGGCCTCGACAGCACCATTTATATAGGGGATTCCCGTAACGCGGGGACTTACCGCTATAATAGATGCTTTTTTAAGCGAAAGGTTATCGGCATATATTGAGAAAGACTCTCCCTCTGCCGATTCAATATAAAGAAACAGTCTTCCCACCATATCTTCTTCTGCAAGGAAAAGCTCGGGAGGGCTTGCTTCTTCAAGCGTGGTTCCCGCAGGAATAAACACCTGGCACAGGGGCATAACCGAGGAATCAAGCTTTTCAAGAAACAATGTTGCAAAAGCGTCCACGGGGGCTGAAAAAGCAGAATTGAATACATATGGTGTTCCCTCGGACAAATGAACGTAAGAATTGTTAAGGAGCATAAAATATCCGCCCCTGCAATTTATCAGTGCTCTGCGTGATTGTCCGTCATAACGCATATAAAGGTCACATTCGTACGGAGATGAGGTCATCCACCATTGATTGGGAACTGTTTTTTCAAAGGTTCCGTCACCGATGTAATCATAGCTAACGGTAAAGTTAAGCTCGCCTCTTACGGAGGAATCATGTAAATACTGAGCATAAAGAGTATATACCCCCACAGGAGAATCAGGGTGAACTTTGATTAAATTCTTTTCACTGTCAAATTCAAGGTGTTCATTTTCCTCTGAAAGAGTAATCTTTATATCCTCGGACGGAAGAATATTTCCTGCCTGATCACGCAGAAGTGCCGTAACAGGGTAAGAAACAAATTCATTGGGAAGCGCAATATTTCCCGGAGCATGAAGGGTAATATATTCAGGCCTTGATGTTTCTGCAGTCAGTGAAATATCTTCAATGAAAACCGTGCAGTCGTAAGTAGAGCAAAGGTCAAGAGAAATGGTGTATATACCGCTTGCCTCAGGAATGAAAGCAATAAAAACATCACTCCACTGACTTCCCGATATATCTTTAATGGAAAAATTAACCATGCTGTTTTTCATTTCGGAGGAATTTGTTGCATAAATGGCAGGAAGCACATAGGGGTTATCAGTCTTAACCCTTGCACGGATAACGTACATGATATCCTCTATCAAAACAAGCTGTTCATTATAAATAATTTTTGCAAAATAGCCAAAGTCGCCGTAATCGTTCATGGGAACTGATATTGAGGGATGCCCCTCTTCCAAAATTACTTTTATGTTCGAGGAACTGTTCCATGGAATATCGGACAGGTCTTTAAAATCATTTTTGAGCATGTTGCTTCTAAGGTTAATTTTTAATGATGCAGGTGTAAGAAATTCATAATTTTTCAAAGTACAGTTAAGTATTATTTGAGTATCGGAGAGAGCCTCGGATGAAGTAGTTAAAGCAAAATTTTCATCGTCAAAGGAAATTCCGGGAGCATCACTAATTGAGAAGTGGAGATTACTGCTTGTAAGTATATCCACGGTTTTATTGTCTGAAGTAATGATATAAGGTCTGTAATAATTCTTTATACTTCCGTCAGCAGGGATAGTAATTTCATCGGCACCTGTAATATTAAGGCTTGACAAAATGCAGGGTGTCTCGGTTAAACTGATTTCATCGGCGAAGATGCCGAAATCTGCAAATCCGCCCCCGAAATGAATCGAGAGGTTATATTCTCCGCTTTCATCTGCAAAAAACGTAGTGGAAAACTCTGCCCAACTATCACCGATTCCGCTTACATTGATAATAATGGTGTTTGAACGGGGGTATCGGGTAGCACTTGTGCGTATGGCACTGTCAGATGAAGCAAGCGGGTTAAAAACCATACCACTGAGGGTATACACCTTGCCTCCCTCAAGCTTTATTGTGGGTGAGTAGTCCAAAACATGAGTTATCTTCTCATTTTTTATTTCACCAAAAGGGTTTGATACAAAAATTGAGTATCCGAAATCAAACTGGTTTCCATCGTCAATTTCTCCGCCATCCCACATTTGTGCCTCCTGCGGATTTTCGAAAGAATAAAGAAAACCATCCTGTCCCGATGCCGACAATGACATAAGGCACAAAAGCAAAAATGTAAAAATAAATATGTACTTTTTCATTGCCGACCTCCTTTGTTATCCTATAACCTATATTATATAATAAAATTTCGGATTTGTCTACAAAAAGTAAATGGAAAAGTTTGATTTAAAGTTTTAGTG
>JAZNYX010000005.1:0-11094 GCA_045594665.1 Clostridia bacterium
TGGTATTCAATAACGCGCGAAAAATCAGCCTTGGGGTTATTGAAAAACATACGCGGGTCAAGATTCATAAAATAAAGGAACTTATCCGGATATTTCTCAACCGTCTCTTTTATTTCCTTCACCTTCTGAACATACGGAACTATTTCATAATGAATAAGCGGAAGCAAAAGCCCTGCCGTAACGCCGTGGTCCTCAAACATCTTCAGATGCTGCTCCACGGAGAGAAAATACGATTCTCCAAGCTTTCCGCCATTCGGGATAAAACCATGACTCGGAAAAGCATGGCAATGAACGTCAAACTTCATTTTCTCATCATCCTTTCAAACCTGAAAAGTATTCAATTACAATAATTATACAACTAAATCTTCTCCATTGCAACACTCAAATCACACTTATTTACGAATTTTTGAAAATCTAAAAAGCTGAATCATCGCAAAAATCGGGCAGGACGAAAATCATCGCTCTGCCCGATTTTTTTAACAGTTTTATTCAGAATCCGAACACTGCCGCAATCTCTACAAAAACTTCAGCTCGTGTTTTTTTATAAATGACTCACATTCTTCCAAAGGCATCGCCTTTGAGTAATACCATCCCTGAATATAATCACATCCGGAATCCGACACAAGCGTGTGCTGTTCCTCGGTTTCCACTCCCTCACATATAACCGAAATGCCGAGTCTGTGCACAAGTGCAACAATTCCTGACAGCAGGGCTTTTCCCTTCTGGGTATCCGTTTTGAGGAGAATATCACGGTCAATTTTAACAACATCAATCGGATAATCACAGAGATTTGCTAAAGACGTATAGCCGCTTCCCAGATCGTCAAGATGGATTCTGAAACCAAGTTCTTTGCAAAGAAGAACATTTTTCTTTGCAGCCTCCCTATCTTTTTCAATGGCATCCTCTGTTATCTCTATTATAAGCTTTGATTTATCAAAATTGTATTTCTCTGAAATCTTTTTTAAGGTTTCCACAAGATTTCCTTCAGAAAGGGTTATTCTTGTGAAATTGCAAGAAACAGAAATATCTTTAAACTCCGTGCCGTTCCATTTTTCAAGCTGACGGCAAGCAAGCTCAAACATATAAAAGTCATGCTTGCTGATAAGCCCCGTTGTTTCCATATCTCCTATATACTTTACGGGCATTATAATTCCCTGCTTGGGATTATCCCACCTTGAAAGCGCTTCAGCAGAAACAATTTTTTTCGTTTTGCCGTCAACAATAAACTGCAGATACATCTTAAACTCACTGTTTTTGATGCCCTCCGAAATGTTTTCCGCTATTTTCCTTTCCTCTTCCCTGATGCGCAAATAGGTGCTTTGCTCTTCGGCATCTGCTTCATTTTCCTTTTTAATCCGTCTTCCACGAAGAAGTAACGCTACAACAATTGCAGATTGCGCAAAAAGCGCGAACAGAAGCGTAATTACTATCAGTTTGTCCATTTTCTGCACTACCTCCTTGTACAATTTATTATATAAAAAAATTTTACAGAAACCTTTTTATTTTCCCCTCACACTCTTCACCGAAGAAGATATTATATACTTCGGTCTGCCTTTGATTTCCTCATAAATACGCGCGATGTAATAACCTATGATACCAAGGCTTATCATAATTATGCTTCCTATGAAAATTGTGATAATTATAACCGTTGTCACACCTTCAAGCGCTCTGCCGATTATCTTATCAATAAGCGCCCATATACCGAAGATGACCGAGATTATAAGCATTACAAACCCCAGAACCGTTACGGTCTGCATCGGTGCGGTAGAATATGACGAAATATTTGAAAGCGCATATTTTATAAGCCCCCGGCTTGTCCACTTTGACTGACCATCTACGCGCTCAGCCACATCATATTCAACCGTTGTTTTGTTATATCCCACCCAATAAGATATCGCTCTGAAAAATCCTTTTTCGGGCATACGGTTCAGAACATCCACCACTTTTCTGTCCAGAAGCTTAAAGTCTGATGAGTTTGCCATATCAAAACCTGCCATACGGCTGATAACAGAATAGAAGATTTTTGCCCCTACTCTATACGTCTTTTTTTCCTGCCCACGCTCTCTTTTTATTCCTTCAACAATCTCATAGCCTTTTTCCCACAAACGGTACATTTCGACTATTTTCTCCGGTGGATGCTGAAGGTCGCAGTCGATTACAACGGCACAGCTTCCGCTCACAGCGGCAAGTCCCGCCGATATTGCCGATTCCTTGCCAAAATTTCTTGAAAACCGAATTCCGGATATATTTTCTTCTTTCGAAGAAAGCTCGCATATCTCTTCATACGTATGGTCGGATGAGCCGTCATCAACAAAAATAAACTCACTGTCAATATTATTCTCCGTAAGCACGGAATGTATTGCAGAATATGCGCGCTTAATGCATTTTTCTTCGTTGTATGCAGGAACGATTACGGATAACATAAAATCACCTTGCTATTTTTTAAATAGAGTTTCAAATTTTGCAACCGGCATCGGGCGGTAAAAATAATATCCCTGAAGCATATCACAGCCTGCCTCTATTGCCCTTTCTCTGTGTTCCTCGGTCTCTATACCTTCACACAAAGCCTTATACCCCAAATCATGTGCTGTCCTGATAATGTTCTTAAGAATCAGAGCTCCCGTTGGATTCACTGCATTCTGCGTAATTGCCTTATCAATTTTCACAATGCTTATGTCAAAGTCTGACAAATCCCCAAAACCGGTATAGCCCTTACCAAAATCGTCCAAAAGAATAAGAACGCCTTTTTCTTTCAAACGGGATAGGTTTTTAACCATTACTCCTTTTTCTTCACCATTAAGGCTTTTATCCTCAAGAATTTCAACTGCTATGCACGAATAATTAATACCGTACTCTTCTGTAATTCTTATTATATTGTCTGCCAGATTTGCATCACAAAGAGTGCTTCGTGAAAAATTGATTGTATATACATATTTCATACGTGTTTCTTTATCGCTTGAAATCCACTTGCAGTTTTTTTCAAATATGTAGTAATCAAATTTTTCATTTAGCCCCACATTGTTTACCGCCGAAAGGAAAAAGTTCGGTGTGAGAACTCCCTCTGTCGGAGAATTAAGACGCGACAAAACCTCAGCACCTATGATTTTTTGTGTTCCGGCATCCATAATCGGCTGATACTCAAGGAAAAATCTGTTGTTGTCAATTTCGTTGTGTATGCTGTTTTCTATTTTTATTTTTCTTTCAAATTCTTTTCCGTTGAGATTGTCCCATCTGCAATACAAAACGCCTTTGTCCTCAGCCATACTGCACGCTTGCTTAGCTCTTCCAAGCGCGGTTTTAAACGGCACATCTGTTGCACTTGTGCAATAATAACCGAAATTCGCACGGACAACATTTACCGCACTGTGCTTTACGAAAAGTGCATTAATCTCTCCAAAGCATTTGTCAATATATTTTTCCGTTTTCTCTGCTTCCAATCTGCTCAACACAATAAAATTATCTTTTCCGTAAATCGAAATTTCTCCGCCTGCAGCAATGCAAAAAAACTCAAGCAAAAGCTTCCTGAGCTGTTCATGCATCCTGCCGGCTCTCGATTCCGGATACAAACGCTTCATGTTGTCAAGCGATATTGAGATATATACAACACAGCGGTTTTGGCGTGCATTTCCCATCCGTTCAAAATCATTTTCTATTTTACCCATGCCGCAAAAACTCTTTTCCGGCGTTTCTTTTGCCGTTTTTACGGATTTTACAGTGAAGTACAGTCCTATAAGGCACATCACGAGAAAAACTATCGCAAGAATAGTTATAATCGCATATGGATATTCTAAAACGTGCATTTTTCAAACTCCTGCCGCTTGTTTTTCAAAAATTGGAAATTCTTTTGTTCCTGATATTTGTTTAAGTCCTATATTTTTTGCAACCTGCTTGCATTTTTCAATGTCTCCGCGGGCTGTTTTCTTTCGCCTGATAACTTCTTTTACCAAAAAGAAAGGGTTAAAGATAAGCATTGCCTTATAAACATCCATCTTTGCCGCGCCGCATCTTTTGTATTCTGCCAGAATCTCAAAAAGTGCATAATTCACTGCGCGCTTATCAAAGTTTTTACCCGCCACGCCCTTAAGCCATTTTGCATATTTAATAAATTTGTGTATGTCCGCTTGTTCTTTGAAGTAAATGCCGCTTATATAAAACGCCTGCATTTCCTCATTCATTTCCCGAAGAAGCGTTCCATAGTATTTTCGCTGTATTCTGAGCACTTCTGTGCGCTGTCTTTCTCGCGTTGTGCTTGTGATCTGCTTGTCGTGGAGACGATATATAAGAAGACACTCCGGAAGAATCTGCATTTTTTGATTTTCCATTGCCATCCTCGTCCATAGCTCAAGGTCTTCTGTACAGGTAAGGGTAATGTCGTAATTGAATTTTTTCATAACCTCAGCCTTTGCAATAACGCCGGGGTGTAATATTGGATTAACAACAAGAAGCATTGCACGCAGTGCCTCAAAATCGCATCTGCCGCCCGCACCGCCTGATGCATACACACCGTTTTTAACCGTCATAAATCTGCAGGAGGATAATGCCACATCCGGATTCTCCTCCATGAATTTATACTGCCTTTCAAATCTTTCCGGAAGACAGATATCATCTGCATCCATTCTTGCTATGTACTTGCCTACGCACAGGGAAATGGCCTTATTAAGGGAGGCAGGCAGCTTCAGATTAATCTCGTTTGTATGAACCTTTATACGTTCATCTTTTGACGCAAAATCGGCGAGAATTTCAGCGGTAGAATCGGTTGAGCAATCGTTGATGACAATAAGCTCCCAATTCCGGAAGCTCTGATTCCTTACACTTTCTATCGCTTCCTTAAGGTATGTTTCACCGTTATACACACTCATAATTATTGATACATCCGGCTTCATGGGCTTCTTCATCCTTTCCTCAAAACAGTTTTTATGACTTTGCACATATTAAGGAAGAAAAACGCTAAGTTGTAGCGATTCCATTTCATAAGGGAAATGGTTATCCGGCTTTTGAACGATATTTTCCCAAATTCCGCATTTTTAATTTTTTCGTTGTGCAAAGAACGCATGATATATGAGCGAATTTCGTTTATACTTTCAAAATGGCTCCCTTCGGCAGCCGCTGCAAGTATCGCAAAACACATAAAGCACGAATAACGGCACATCTGCTCTTCAAAATCAACCACTTTTTCTGTATTTATTTTGTATATTTCATTTATAATGTTCTCAACAAGATTGATTTGCTTTGCATTGAACCCTTTTGACATTGAGTTTTCTCTCACGGTGTACAAATACGCCGTTTTTTTGCTTATATACACACTTTTTGCATCAAGATAACACGGAACAACGCAGCACAGGTCTTCTCCCAGCGAAATTTTCTCATTCATATTAAGCTGGTGAGGGGCGAGCAGCTCCCGCTTTATTGCCTTGCCCGACAAATAATATGAAATATGCTTCATATTTTTATCCATCAGAAGCCTTGGATAAATATGTTTTTCGATATCGTCTTTTATGTAAAAACCTTCGTCAAGTCCGTCGTCTGTAATGTTTACTGTTTTTCCGTTTTTAACCCATTTGTACGCAAAAGCCACAATTTCGCAATCTGTTTCTTTTATCATCCTATGTGCACATTCAAGAGTATCACTTTCGATAAGGTCATCCGAATCCAGATTGAACACGTAATCACCCTCGGCAATTTTTATTCCGGATCTTCTGGCAGCAGCAAGACCTGCGTTTTCTTTATGAATAACCTTTATTCGGTGATTCTTTTTCTTGTAATCATCGCAAATCCCGGAACATGAATCCGTTGAACCATCATCAACGAGAATGAGTTCAAAATCGGAAAAGCTCTGCCCCAGAACGCTCTCAATGCAATCAGGCAAATATTTCTCAACATTATAAACAGGCACTATCACGGAAAAAAACATATTTTATCCCCTATCTGCTTCTTAATCGGACAAGTATTTTTAACAGAAAATACAGTCTGTACTTCACTCCGTATGCAAACACTCTTTGCCCAAGCGGCAATTTACCTATGGGGTACGCCTTCAGAGCACTGACGGTAAGGCTGTGGGTGCAAACGTCCTTAAGTCTTCGCCGGAGATCGGTATATTTTATATGTTCATTCTCAGCGTTCATTATCTCCTGAGAACACAGCACCCTGCACATTGCCTGCCAGAATCTATAAATGTAGATGCGGTATTCTTCGGGAGTTGCTCCATTGTCGAATCTTTTTTTTATCTCTTTTACAAAAACAAGACTCTTTTCAAATCTGTCCTTTTTATATCCCTTTGAAATAGACTCGCCGTTTCTGCAATAATTATAGAACGCATCAGAAATTCCTGTTGCTCTTGTTATGCATGATATATAATCTACCATAAACAGCGCATCTTCTGAAAGGATCTCTCGCTCGGACCGGAAAAAGATGTTGTTTTTTTTTATTATTTCTGTTTTAAACAGGTTCTTCCAGATGCTCATTCCGTATTTGCTGTCATCAGCATCCCCGGGCAATGCTCCTATAATTCCGAAACGCAGTTTTTTAATCTCTTCTGCAGTCTCAAAATGAGTATCTTCGGTAAAATATGTTTTTCGGACACATCCACCGGCTTCACTGAACATATTCCCGTCCACAAATAAAACCCCGGACATCACAAGATCTGAATTATAGGTTTCCGCCCGTTCATGGAGAACTTTGAACATATCGCGCTCAACAAAATCGTCGGAATCAACAAAACCGATATATTTCCCCGTGGCAAACTGCAATCCGACATTACGTGCCTTGCCTGCACCTTCGTTTTCCTTATGAATAACCTTTATGCGCGCATCTTCTTCAGCCATCTTATCGCACATTTGCGGTGATGCATCATTTGAGGAATCATCCACAAGGATTATCTCAATATCCTCAAGAGATTGATGCCTTACGGACTCCACGCATCTTTCAAGATATTTCTCTGCATTATACACCGGAATAATAATACTTACCTTCGGCTGTGCCACGGTCTCACCTCACAATCAGCTTTTCATATTCTCCGATTAAAATATCGCTGTATGTTTCAACGCTCAGGATATTATCCTTTTCATTTCTGCAATTTTCCCGAAGGCTCTTGTAATAATCCTCGTTTTCCACTGTTTCTTTTATTTTCAGCGCAATTTTTTCAGGTGTAGGCTCATTTACAAGCGTACCGGTAACTCCGTCCTTTACAAGCTCTGCCATTCCGCCGCTGTTCATCGTAACAACGGGAACACCCATAGAATGTGCTTCAAGTATGGAAAGCGGGCAGTTTTCATAGCATACAGACGGCAAAAGAAGAACCTTTGCGCTTTTCATAAGCTCCGTCAGCGTTTCGCCCTCAAGAAACCCCTCAAGCCTGATATTGGGAATACTTTTGAGAATATCCGCATCGGGACCGCTTCCCGCCACCCTGAAAGTATATTCCGGCAAAAGACGTGCCGTTTCGGCAAGATGCCCAATGCCTTTTTCTTTCGAAAGCCTGCCTGCAAATACAATGTAGTCGTCTTCCTTCCGGTCAGATGGTGCGAATGCTTCTTTGTTTATAAAATTATGTATTGTTTTTGTTTTTCCCTTGTAATACTTCTTTGCCACAAGTAGCTTCTTTTCAAGAAAATTACTCGGACAAATAAATAAATCAACCTTTTTATAAGTGCGAAGCCACGAATAAAGCTTTGCCTCGACGACACCCAAAACGCTCTTGACCGCAGATCCATGAATGCATTTATTCTTTATGCAACTGATAAGTGAACCGTTAACACACTTTTCGCAAGGGCAGTTTTTGTCAAAGTTGTAAAGAAGGTGATTCGGGCAAATCATCTGATAATCATGCACGGTCTGAACAAGAGGAATCCCTTTTTTCTTGATGCCGTAAATTATCGAAGGTGTAAGCTGGAAATTTATATTGTTCATATGTACTATATCCGGCTTGAAGCGTTCTATCACCTGCATTATTTTTTTCTTTGCTTCAAAGGAATAAATTATCTTGAAAGGATAGAGAAATCTCCCTGCTCCGTTTGAGTGAAAATCCATATTCTGTGTATACTTTTCCGCCGAGTTTCCTTTTGTATTCTTTTCATCATACATCCCAAAATACTCTACCTCATGCCCCATCTTTTCAAGATGTGCCCCGAGAGACAGCATATAGCTTTCGCTTCCCCCGCGGGGATACAGAAACTTATTTACCATCAGAATTTTCATAACAATGAGTCACTTTCCTCTTCCCTGTTTTCCTCTGAAACATAATGAAACATTTTAAGCTCGGTATCGCGTACATTTTTTTCAAATCCGTTTCCCATCATCAGTATTGCAAGAACCCCTGTGAGAAGCGGATAGTTCATTGTGTTGTCTGTTGTGGATACGATTATAAGATAAAGGGTAAGCATAAATGCAACAATTGCATTCTCTACGTTGCCACGCCTTCCGAAATACCACACTCTAACCAACGTCATTGAAACAAGCCATATAATATATCCCCAGAAACCAAGATCAATAAAATGCTGGAGAAAATCGTTGTGAACAGAGGCAACACCGACATTCATAAACGTGTTGAGCTGATATGTAAGAAATCCTATTCCATTACCTAAAAAACCGGGATTGAATTCGTAAAAATCGTCTACCGCATTATAAATTTCAACGCGTCCGCTTGTATTTATTCCCGCTTTTTCGAGAAGTTCAAAGGCATCTGCCTTGATAAGTGCAATATAGCTTATGAGAAGTATTATCACAACAAGCGTAAGGAATGTAACAAGTCTGCTTGCTGTTTTTTTATTGTATCGCGCAATGAATTTTAAAAGATACCCAAACACAAGCGCTATTGCAATTGCGATAATTGCAATTCGCTTGAATGCCGATAAGAAGCAGAAAAGACTTAAAAGAAGCAGTATAAAGTATATTATATCCTTTTTCGGTTTGAAAAGCATATAAATCAGATACGCTCCAAGACAGAATGCAAGCTCATGAATTTCTGCCTGAACTATAATATCTCCCGTCACACCTGCAAAGGTAGTTATGAGGGTTATGAATTCTGAAATATAATTTCCAAGACCGTTCTCGGCAATAACTGTTACAATCATAAGGATGTTCGCAATCAGAATAGCCGCAAGATTATACCACACGCCGCGTCTGCCAAAGATATAGAGCATTGCGCCGGCTGCCAGAGCAAAGGACAACATATTCGCATATATAAATGAGCTTGAAAGTCCTCTCGAAATAACGCCCACATCCACAGTTTCCATAAACCATATGAACAGAGAAACCACAGTTGTGACGGCAAGCGGAACGCTGTAAACGCACGCATCGCCAAAAGCCGTAACGCCCCTTGCAATATTAGGTTTATAGAGAAACAGCAGCGCTGCAGAAAAGAAGAGAACAAGAGCGAATGCATGGCGGTATGTAACGTGCAGACCTATATCAATGTATTCATTGAGAAAATAATACATCATCACAGCCACAACCATAAAGTAAAAAACTTTGGTTTTCTCAAGAATTTTACTTTCCAAACGTCTGCCCCCCTTTCTCTTAAAGCTGATAATTACGCTTTTATACCTTCAGTTGCTCGTTTTTGTTCTGCTCAAGGAAAGAAACATAACCTTTTTTGCTTTCAATTGCTTCAGAAAGCAATTTCCTTGCCGTTTTGTTTTCTTTAAAGGTTTCAGCAATACCAATCTTGTACTCAATAACGACATTTCTGTGTTCTTCTCTTTCATCAAGACGCAGTCTGAACAGCCGCATAATATCTTCAATGGTGATGTAATCAGCCTCTTCCGTCAACATAACAAAGCTGCCGTTTCCGTTATAAATATATTCAGTCTTTGATTTGCCGAAAGTTTCTTTTATGTAGCTTGTGAACATCTTTATAATCTCATCGCCCACATCCCTTGAGTACTCTGTATTAATGTGCACCAGATTCGATATATCAACCAAACAGTACACAACGCCATCATCAAGAAGCTTTTTATCCTTTGATTTTAAGTATTTATCAAGATATGCTCTGTTGTTATATCCGGTAAGATGGTCTGTATAGAAGATGTAGTTTATTATATCGCCCGCACGGCCTAAAACAATTGCACCTCCGCAGCAGAGAACCACAAGGAAGAAAAATGCAATTGCCGTATACAACGGAACATTAACGCTTTCTCTTACAGACGCCGAAGACAGCACTGAAATATAGCTTGCACCGAGGTATTTGTTGTATTCATCGTTGGTTTTCATGGTTATACCGTAAAGAGCGGTCAACTCGTCAAGAAGCGTGTTGATTTCCTTCTCAACATTCTCTCTTATAGAGGCATATTGGGTGTTGCAAAGCTCTGTGCAGGTCTTTCCCGAAGTTTTGCACTGCTCTCCGCAATTTCCTGTGCAATTCGAGAACGTGTTTATTACATAAGAGCAATATGCAGAATCAATAATTGCATGTTCGCGGCTTTCATTATGATCGCGCCAGCTGTAAATCAGCTCATCGTATGTTACTGTCTGATCACCGACATACTCCTGCAGATTCCTCTCGTGAAGATTATCAAGGATATACTCATATGTGATGTTGGTATTCCCCGACTCGCGCATTTTTTTGACATAAGCATCAATTACGGTTACAACATCTTCTACGATGCTCGCATCTTTTGCATTAGAAATGTTGTTGTTATCTATTCTTGTTGTATAGTCTGAAATTAGCACCGATTTGTCCTTCGTTATCTGGTACTTGTAAATCTTGGAAAACAGAGACGAAACCTTCACCTGTCTTAAATAATTAAAATCATCTGCAAGCTCTGCAAATGAGACCCCGGTTTCGGTTGATCGGTAATAATTGTTCTGCTCCATTCTCTGATACAACGTACTGAGCGTGTTGTCAATACTTGTATCAATCAGCTCCATCATCTCAATAAAATCATAATCATTTTTATCAAGATTTTCAATGGTATTGTTTGCAGGAGCAACATTTACATACTTTTGGCTGAAGCGTTCAAAATAAACATCCAGTGTTTCATCAAGTATTGTTCGGGCAAAATCCGGTCCTTCCCCGCTCGTTGCCGCAAAGGAAACAATAAATGTGCTTGGCTCATATATGTATTCCTCACCCTCTTCAAGCTTTGCCTCTTTCTGAGC
>JAZNYX010000006.1:0-12142 GCA_045594665.1 Clostridia bacterium
CACTAAATCTTCTATGCTTATCATTTCTATTTGATATCTGTTCTCATATCCTTTTTGCATCATCTTTCATCACCTAAGAACATTATACCATAAAACAAAGAAAAAGCCCAGAGTTATCTGGACTTTTTCGACAGTCTGAAAGGCACTTCTATACGAAGTGCCTTTAATAATTAACTGATTAAATTTTCACAATAGCTTTTCAATGAAGGAATGTCATAAAGTACAGTTTCCCAAAGAATATCAATATCAATTTCGCCGTAATTGTGGGCTGCTATATTTCGCATAGCTTTAATTTCACGCCATGGCATTTTGTTGTTAACCACCTTAAATTCATCAGAAAGCCTTCCGACTAGCTCCCCAATCTGTAAAATACACATTGAAATCGCATTGCGGACAACAAAATCATTTGAAAAGGATTCCTTAGTAAGATTAAAGCGTGAAATGGTTTCGTTGATTTCATCGGCGTATTGAAGTATCTTTTTTACCACGATTTCATCTTTATTGTTCATATAGAATCACCTCATCATAAACTGAGTCTTTAATTAGTGAACGATTTAGCGAAGAATATGTCATCACATCAACATCTTTATCAAGCTTTTTTCGAAGTGTGTCTATAAAGCTGTTGAACATAAACAGCCCTTTGATTGCTCCTTTATCGATTAATAAATCAATATCACTATCGGGTGTTTGTTCTCCTTTTGAATAAGAGCCGAACAAAGCAATTTTCTTCACGCCATATTGCCTGCCGACATCACCAATAATTGTACGAAGCTCATCAATGGAATATACTGACATACGTTCACCCCCTAATACTTAGACAAAGCTACTCTTTTCATAAATATTATATCACAGGAATAAATGCAAATCAAGTGATAATTTTACGACATTTTGAAACAGCTTGGGGAATAGTTTGGGGACGGGGCAGTTTTTGTTACATTTTTTTGTCAACTTTTCCGCAAAAGGGAACACTTTCAATTATATTTCATGTCAGATATTAATACGACGGACGCAAAACAGTACGTAAAAGGTGAACTATCGTGCACCTTTTACGTACTGTTTTAGGTTTACTCTAAACAATGAAAAGTGTTAAAATAATTAAGTAATGTAATATGTGGATTGTAGAGTATAGCATATTCTACACACTAAAAGGAGGAAAAAATATGAAAAAGCAGAAAAAGGTATTGTCGCTTCTTCTTGCGCTTATCCTTTGCGTAGGTGCTCTTGCAGGCTGCGGCGGTAAAGACGAGTCAAAGCAGAAAGCAGAGGCAGATGGCGACGACGTTGTAATCGACGTTTGGTCTACCGAGGCAGGCGCACAGACTGTATGGGAAGAATTGGTAGACGACTGGAACGCAACCGAAGGTGATGAAAAGAACATCTTCATCAACTGGAAAACAACCACCGATTCAACTCAAATAGACGTTGCCGAGCAGAACGGTTCGCTTCCTCACATCTTTAACTGTTCAAGCAATCAGCTTAAGCAGTTTATTGCCAGAAAGAGCATCATTGCTCTTAATGAACTTCCCGGCGGTGAAGAATTCCTGAAAGAGTACGGTCAGGAAGGTCAGGAAGGCGGAAACCTTGTAGACGGCAAGCAGTACAGCGTATATATGAATATGCGTACCAGCGCTCTTGCGTATAATAAAGACCTTTTCAAGCAGGCAGGCATCGTTGATGAAAACGGTGAAGCTAAGGCTCCAAAAACCCTTTCCGAAGTAGTTGAATATGCAAAGAAGATTAACGCCCTTGGCGAAGGTATCTACGGCTTTGCATTCCCCTTAAAATTCGGCATCACCTACCCTGTTACACATCCTCTTTCAAGCTATTATGATGAAAAGAATGCCGATAGCTCAAAAGAATACCTTGACCTTGACAAGGGTACATATGACATGAGCAATTACCACGAAATGTTTGACTGGCTTCTTCAGATGCAGAAGGACGGCTCTATATTCCCCGGTGCGGAAACTCTCGATAACGATACTGCAAGAGCATACTTTGCAGCAGGCTCAATCGGTATGATTCCCGCAATCAGCTGGGACGTATCCGTATACAACAATCAGTTCAAGGCTGAATGTGATTGGGACATCTGTCCTTATCCTGCACCCGACGGACGTGAGCTTTACAAGCAGTGGGGCCAGCGCGGTGGCGGTATGATTGTCGGAAGAAGCGCTGCCGAGAAAAATCCCGAAGAAACCATGGAAGTATATAAGTTTATCTATTCTCTCAATACAAGAAAGGTTATGTTTGAACGCGGAATTAACCTTTCTGCAAAGTCTGACGTTCTGGAAGTATATGACAAGGATGTTGTCGACCCCAGATTCGTAAAATTTGCAGAGCTTGTTGATGAATCTTTGCGTTTTGCAACAAGAGAAAGCGTTGCAGTTGAAGGCGATAATTTCCAGACTCTTTTCCAGAAAGTATGGATGGGAGATATCACACTTGATCAGGCGATTGAGGATTATTCATCACGTTACGAGAAAGGCTTCAAGAAAGCTGTAGCATCCGGAGAATTTGACGTAGCACGTGAAAAGCGTGTACGCCGTTATCTCCAGGGCGAGGACGGACTTGATCTTTCAAAAACAAACTAATTGTAATAACTGCATAACAAAAGCGGAAAAGCAAATGCTTTTCCGCTTTTATAGTAAAAATCCTGCCGAAAACGACAGGATTTTTACTTTGGAGCTGGTGACGTGACTTGAACACGCGATCTGCTGATTACGAATCAGCTGCTCTACCGACTGAGCCACACCAGCAATTTAACAACGTATATATTTTACTAACTTTTGATTTGTTTGTCAAGAGCTAAAGCTTAAAAATAAATTCAATTTTCCATATATTATATAATTTTCTTTGACAGACTGCGTAAAAGGTGATAAAATGTATTTTGGATATTGGTGTATATATTTTTACATATAATTTTATTATGAAAGGGCGGAGAGTTATGAGCTTTATTAATGACGATTTTATGCTCAAAACCGAGACAGCGAAAAAACTTTATCACGAATATGCAGAGGCAATGCCGATTATCGACTATCATTGCCATCTTGTACCCAAGATGATTGCGGAAAACAAGAAGTTCAAGAATGCTTTTGAGCTTTTCCTTGGCGGTGACCACTATAAATGGAGGCAGATCAGAACCAACGGTACTCCCGAGGAGCTTATCACGGGGGACGGCGGAAGCGATTACGAAAAATTCTACGAATTTGCAAAAGCAATGCCTTATCTTATCGGTAATCCTCTTTATCACTGGACACACCTTGAGCTTAAGAGATATTTCGATATAGACGAAACTCTTAACGAAAAGACCTGTAAGGCAATCTGGGACAAGGTAAACGAATGCCTTGCAAAGGATGAATTCCGTCCTCAGGAGCTTATCAAGCGTTCCAATGTTAAGGTAGTTTGTACAACTGACGACCCTGCGGATTCCCTTGAATATCATCAGGCACTTCGTGATTTTGAATGTAAGATTCTTCCTGCATTCCGTCCCGATAAAGCTGTTGAAATTGGTAAAGAAACCTTTATGCCTTATATTGAAATGATAGGCGTTAAATCATACGACGAGCTTATTAATTGGCTTACTTCCAGAATTGAATTCTTCCACGAAAACGGTTGCCGTGTAAGTGACCACGCACTCGAATATGTTCCTTATGCACTTGGAAATCCTGCCGAAGTATTTGACAAGAAGCTTGCAGGAAAAGAGCTTACCCTTGAGGAAATCAATGTGTTTAAAACAGCGGTTATGAAGCATTGTGCAAAGGAATATGTACGCCTTGGCTGGGCAATGCAGCTTCACATCGGTGCTGTTCGTAACAACAACACAAAAATGTACAAAAAGCTTGGTCCCGATACAGGTTTTGACTCTGTAAACGACCTTTGCATTGCTGAAGACCTTGCAAAATTCCTTGACTGTCTTGAAATTGATGATTGCCTTCCCAAGACAATCCTTTATACCCTTAATCCTAAGGATAACGCAACTTTGGGAACAATTCTCGGCTGCTTCCAGCAGGGACCCATTCAGGGCAAAATTCAGTTCGGCAGTGCATGGTGGTTCAACGACCAGCGTGACGGCATGGTTGACCAGATGCGTTCTCTTGCAAACCTTGGTATGCTTTCAAGATTTGTAGGTATGCTTACAGACAGCAGAAGCTTTGTTTCCTATACACGTCACGAATATTTCAGAAGAATATTCTGTAACCTTATCGGTCAGTGGGTAGAGGACGGCGAATATCCTGCTGATTGGGAATACCTTGAGAAAATTGTCAAGGGCGTATGCTACACCAACGCCGAAGCATATTTCGGATTTTAATGAAGGAGCTTACCAAAATGGATTTTACAGTATCAGAGCGTATGTCAACTCTTAAAGGGTCGGCAATACGTGAAATGTTTAAGGCAATGGCAGACCCTGCCATGATTTCACTCGCAGGCGGTAATCCCGCGGCAGAGCTTTTTCCTAATGAGATTTTAGCAGAAATTGCTTCCGACATTTTGAAAAATAACCCCGTCGGTGCACTTCAGTACGGCATTTCCGAGGGTAATGTGGCCCTTCGTGAAAAAATTATTGAATTTGTAAAAGAGCGTGAGAATATAGAAATCTCCCTTGATGAAATTACCATAGTTTCGGGCGGACAGCAGGCAATAGAGCTTACTTCCAAAATTCTTCTCAACGAGGGTGACAGCGTTATCGTGGAAGCTCCGTCCTTTGTAGGCGGTCTCAATGCGTTCCGCTCCTACGGTGCAAACCTTGTGGGAGTAGAGGTCGAGAGCGACGGTATGAATATTGAAAAGCTTAAGGAGGCAATAAAAAACACTCCCAACGTTAAGCTGATTTATACCATTCCCAACTTCCAGAATCCCTCCGGCGTTACAATGAGTGTGGAGAAAAGAAAAGCACTTTATGAAATTGCCCGTGATAACGGTATCTTTATCATTGAGGACAACCCCTACGGCGAGCTTACCTTTGACGGCGTGAAGCTTCCCACCATTAAATCAATGGACGAGGCAGGCGTTGTGCTTTACAGCGGCTCTTTCTCCAAGATTCTTGCTCCGGGACTTAGACTTGGTTATCTCATTGCTCCCAAGAATTTCACGGAGAAGGTAGTTCTCGGCAAACAGGTTTCCGATGTGCATACTCCTTCGCTTCCGCAGCTTTTAGCTCTGGAATTTATGAATCGTTACGATATTGTAGAGCTTATCGGAAAAATGCGTGACCTTTATAAAGAAAAATGCAGCATCATGATTGATGCAATGAAACAGT
The DNA here is from genome assembly GCA_045594665.1 of Clostridia bacterium. Classification (GTDB taxonomy): domain Bacteria; phylum Bacillota; class Clostridia; order UMGS1883; family UMGS1883; genus UMGS1883. The sequence goes on from JAZNYX010000006.1 coordinate 5,255, forward strand.
ATCTTCCCAAGGAAATCACATATACAGTTCCGGGAGGCGGTCTTTTCGTGTGGTGTAATGCACCCGGAATTGACACACTTAAGCTTAGCCGTGAGTGCACCGAACAAAAGGTTCTTATCGTACCGGGAAATAACTTTGCAACAGACCAGAGCCTTGAAAACAGCGGTTTCAGACTTAACTTTTCAACCATGCCCAATGACAAAATTGTGGAAGGCGTGAAGAGACTGGGCGAAGTTCTTAAGAAGTATTATAACTAAGGAGATACCCCTATGAGAGGCAGATTTATAGTATTTGAAGGAATAGACGGTGCAGGAAAAAGCACCCAGATAGAAAAACTCCGCCAAAAGCTTGTGAGCGAAGGCAGAAAAGTATTTATTACCGCAGAGCCTACAGCCTCCGTTACGGGAGGTATTCTTCGTGATGCTTTAAGCGGTAATTATAAACGCACTGCAGCGGAACTGGCGGCGATGTTCCTTTCAGACCGCATTTTCCATAACGTGAATGAAAGTGTGGGTATTAATCAGGCACTTGAGCGTGGGTTTGACGTAATTTCCGACAGGTACTATTATTCCTCATTTGCTTATCAGGGGCTTGACAGTGACATTGACTGGGTAATTAATATGAATCTTAAATGCCCCGATATTAGAAAACCCGACCTTTGTATTTTCCTTGACCTTGATGCGGAAAAATCCAAAGCACGTATTGATACAAACCGTGCTACGATGGAAATTTTTGAAAACGAAGAAACACTTAACAAAATCAGAAATAAGTTTTTTGATGTATTCAAGCGGCTTCCCGATGAAAATATTGCAATAATTGATGCAAGCGGAAGTGTAGATGAAATTGCGGATGAAATTTTCCGTGTTGTAGATAGGACGATAAAAATTGACTAAGATAATTACCATTAATCCCGATAATATTGATATGGAATTGCTTTCACAGGCTGCCGAGGTTATAAAACACGGCGGCCTTGTGGCTTTTCCTACGGAAACTGTCTACGGGCTTGGTGCGGACACCTTTAACGAGAAGGCAGTGGCAAATATTTTCCGTGCAAAGGGTCGCCCCATGGATAACCCCCTTATATCCCATATTGCTGATATAGGCGAATTAGAGCGTTTTGCACGCGAAATTCCCGATAGTGCCATAAAGCTTGCCAATGAATTTTGGGGAGGGCCTCTTACCATGATTTTAAAGAAGAAGCCCGGCATCCCCGATGCTGTTACGGCAGGGCTTGATACCGTAGCGGTAAGACTTCCCAGCCACAGCGTGGCGAATGCACTTATAAAGCTTTCGGGAACTCCCATTGCGGCACCCAGTGCAAACCTTTCGGGAAGTCCCAGTCCCACTACCGCCGCACATTGTATCAAAGACCTTGCCGGCAGGGTGGATATGATAATAGACGGGGGAAGCAGTATGATAGGTATTGAATCCACCGTTATAGATTTAAGCGACGAAATCCCCGTAGTGCTTCGCCCGGGTGGAATTACTCCCGAGGATATGAGAAGCGTAATCGGTGAAGTAAATTATAGCGGAGAAACAGAAGGGGCACCCCGATGCCCCGGTATGAAATATACTCACTACAGCCCCGATGCACAGGTTATCATTCTTGAAGACATTTCCTTATTTGATTACCATGCAGAAAAGGGAAAGAAAACCTGTGTCATAGCAAAAAATGCGCAGGGGTATAATTTAGATGCTGACCTTGTATATGATGCAGGCTGTGATGACAGAGAATATGCCGCAAGGCTTTTCTATCTTCTTCGCAAGGCTGACGAGGATGGTGCAGATACAGTCTTTGCACAGCTTCCCGAAAACCACGGAATCGGGGTTGCTCTGTTTAACCGTTTATATAAATCCGCAGGAGGCACGGTGATTTATAAATGAGTAAGGATTTTCTTTTTGTCTGCACGGGCAACACCTGCAGAAGCCCAATGGCGGAAGCAATTTTTAATACACTTTCATCAATAAAAGCGCAGTCGGCAGGTATAGCCGCAGGGGCGCCCACAGGCGCGGCGAAAAATGCCTGCATTGCTGTAGAAAAGTACGGTGCCAGCCTTGATAAGCATATTTCAAGTCAGCTTGAGGTAGAGGATTTAAAGGAGTATAAATCAGTTATCACAATGACGCAGTCACAGCGTGATATGCTTCGTTCGTATGTAAATGATGATAAAATTATTTCTCTTGCGGATTTTGCAGGAGAAGCAGGGGATGTTTCCGACCCCTACGGCGGAGACTTAGCCCTTTATGAAAAAACTCTGCGGCAGATTTACGAGTATATTGTAAGGGGTATTGCGGGAAGATCGGAGTGCGTTTATGCCTCCGAGGAAGATGTAAAAGATATAACGCAGATGGAAGCGGAATACTTTGCCGACAATTGGAGCGAAAATTCCGTCTTGATGCATATAAAGAATCAGAAAGTTATTGCACTCAAATTCGCTGAAACTCTTTTGGGTTACTGCATTTTTATGATTGCGGCAGACGAGGGAGAAATACTGAGAATTGCCGTGGATAAAAAGCTTCGCGGAGCAGGGCTTGGAAAAAAGCTTCTTTCGGCTGTGCTTTGCGAAATGAAAGAGGACGGCATAGGTGAAGTTTTCTTGGAAGTAAGAAGCGGAAATGAGAGTGCAATTGCACTTTATAAATCTACGGGCTTTGAAGAAATAGGCATCCGCAAGGGCTATTATCGAGATAACGGCGAGGATGCAAAGCTTTTTAAATTAGAAATAAAGGAACGGTAAGAATGGCATATATATTAGGAATTGAAACATCATGCGATGAAACGGCAGCTTCTGTCACCGAAAACGGAAGAAAAGTGCTTTCAAATGTGGTTTATTCACAGATTCCCCTGCATACCATTTACGGCGGAGTTGTGCCTGAAATTGCATCACGAAAGCATATTGACAAAATAATACATGTAATCGACCGTGCCATAGAGGAATCGGGAATTACAAAGGAAGAACTGGACGCCGTTGCGGTAACATATAACCCCGGTCTTGTGGGTGCTCTTTTAGTGGGCGTTTCCGTGGCAAAGGCGTTTGCATATTCCATAAAGAAGCCACTTATACCCGTTAATCATATACAGGGGCATATTGCGGCAAACTATATTGCATTCCCCGATCTTCAGCCGCCTTTTGTAAGCCTTGTGGCATCGGGCGGACACAGCCACATTCTGCATATCAAGGACTATCGCTCTTTTGATGTAATCGGTGCTACTACCGACGATGCCGCAGGCGAAGCCTTTGACAAAGCCGCGAGAGTTTTAGGACTTGGTTACCCCGGCGGCCCCAAGCTAAACGCACTTGCAAAAGAGGGCAATCCCGAAGCAATCAGATTCCCCCGTCCGCACAACGGATATGATTTCAGCTTCAGCGGTCTTAAAACCGCTGTTATTAACTATGTTCATACGGCAGAGCAAAAGGGTGAAGAAATAAATAAAGCAGACGTTGCCGCATCATTTCAGCAGGCGGTTTGCGATGTTTTGGTAGATAACACAGTAGCGGCGGCAAAGGAACTTAAGGTGGATAAAATTGCCATTGCAGGCGGTGTTGCGGCAAATACTCTTTTAAGAGAGCAAATGGAGAGGGAGGGAGAAAAGGCAGGTCTTTCTTTCTACTGTCCTCCCATAGACCTTTGCACCGATAATGCGGCAATGATTTCCTGTGCAGGGTATCTGAACTTTGAAGCAGGTATCCGCGGAGAACTCGACCTTAACGCCATTCCCCAATTAAGTATAGGTGATGTTTTGTAATCAGTAGCTTGCCTTAAATGTAAATCATTCAGTCTTTTTATAAAGATTGTCGAATATTGTAGGAATGAGAGGTTGGTGGTGATACAATGAAAGAAAGTTCATTATGTAAAACGAATATTCAGAAAATCGTGTTTTCTGCGGTGCTTTTATCACTTGGGATGGTATTGCCATTTTTGACAGGGCAAATTAAAGAAATAGGAGATACATTACTTCCAATGCACTTTCCTGTTATGCTTTGTGGGATTATATGCGGCTGTAAATATGGATTTGCCGTTGGGCTTATTCTTCCTTTTTTAAGATCCGTGGCAGTTGGTATGCCTCCGATTTATCCTAATGCTGTATGGATGTCTGCGGAGCTTGCTACATATGGTTTTACGATTGGATTCTTATATTTTACTTTTTGTAAAAAACAGATGTGGTGGTTATATTGTTGTCTATTCATATCCATGATTAGCGGACGCATTGTATGGGGTGTTACAAAGGCTGTTTTGCTTGGAATAGGGGGCAAAGCATTTACATTTCAGGCGTTTATAGCAGGTGGGATATTGGATTCACTTCCAGGGATTCTATTGCAGTTTATTCTCATTCCTGTAATAATTAAATTAATAAATGTTCATTCAGAAAGGCAGTTTTTATAGTTATGAAAGAAATATTATTTCCATACGGAAAAGAAAAGTTGAGTTATCAATTTGACACCAAAGAACTTTCAGGAGTCTTGACATCCTCAATCGAAGACTACAGCCCCGAAGCTGACGAGGTAACATTGGTAAAAAAAGCTCTGGATGCACCGATAGGCTCGGTGAAACTTTGCGAACTTGCAAAGGGAAAGGATAATGTTGTTATTATAGCAAGCGACCATACCCGTCCCGTTCCAAGTAAAATTATTATGCCTTTAATGCTTGCTGAGATACGTAAAGGAAACCCAAAAGCAAATATTACAATTCTCATAGCAACAGGATGCCACAGAGGAACAACAAAAGAAGAATTAATTTCAAAATTTGGTGAAGAAATTGTAAAAAACGAAAACATATATATTCATGATTGTGATGAAAAAGAAAAACTGGTTAATATAGGTACATTGCCGTCCGGCGGAGATTGTGAAATTAACTCGATTGCTGTTACTGCAGACCTTTTGGTTGCAGAAGGATTTATCGAGCCTCATTTCTTTGCAGGTTTTTCCGGCGGAAGAAAGAGTGTATTGCCCGGCATAGCAGGCCGGAGTACAGTATTGGCGAACCACTGCTCGGAATTTATTAATCATGGCAATGCCCGTACAGGAGTTTTAGAGGATAATCCTATACATAAAGATATGTTGTGGGCTGCCCAAAAAGCCAATTTGAAATTCATTGTAAATGTGGTTTTGAATGCTGAAAAAGAAGTTATTTATGCCGTTGCAGGAGATGTGGAAAAAGCCCATAAAAAAGGAACAGATTTTTTGTCAGCACAATGTGGTGCAAAGGCTGTTTGTTCGGATATTGCTATTTCCACAAATGGTGGATATCCGCTGGATCAGAATGTATATCAGGCAGTAAAAGGTATGACAGCAGCAGAAGCAACGGTCAAACAAGGTGGAGTTATTATTATGATTGCATCGTCATTTGACGGTATTGGGGGCGATCATTTTTATCATCAGCTTGCTGATGAAGATGATATAAACAAAACGATGGATTTGTTTTTACATCGTGGCCGAAATGAAACTGTTCCTGACCAATGGATGTCTCAGATTTTAGTCAGAATTCTTATGCGTGCGAAAGTTATTTACATTTCAGAAATGGCTGATGATATAGTAGAAAAAATGCATATGATTCCTGCTCATTCAATTGGCGAGGCAATTAAAAAGGCAAAAGAAATTTTAGGAAAAGATAATGTTACAATAACGGCTATCCCGGACGGTGTGTCGGTAGTTGTACAAAAGTAAAATAATGTTTTATACCTGACTTGACACGAGCCTGTAATGAGTTTGCTTTGCAAACTCATTGAATTGCCTTACGGCATAAATTGAAATCCATGATCTAACCCAAAGAAACTTAGACAAGGCGGTATATTATGACTAAACTTGAAATTTTAAGACAGCATATGGAAATACACAACATATCCGCAGTAGTTATTCCCACTGCGGATATGCATTTAAGTGAATATATTTCAGACCATTACAAGCTCCGTCAGTATCTGAGCGGTTTTACGGGCAGTGCAGGAACTTTGGTTGTGACTAAAGATGATGCAGGATTATGGACAGACGGCAGGTATTATATTCAGGCAGAACGCGAGCTTTCGGGAAGCGGTATCACCCTTTACAGGGCATCGGAAAAGGAAACGGTGAAAATTTACGAATTTCTTAAAGAAAACCTTTCGGAAAATGATATAATCGGTCTTGACGGAAGATTATTTTCTAAAAAGTATCTTGATTCTTTTATTTCAAAGATTGGAAATATTGAGGTCAATACAGATTATGACCCATCTGAAATATGGGAGAACCGTCCTGCTGAGCCTATGGAAAAAGCCTTTTTACTTAGCGAAAAATACAGCGGAGAGGATACTTTTTCAAAAATTGACCGTGTGCGGGAAATAATGCGTGAAAATTCTTTTACCCACTATGTTGTAAGTGCCCCGGAGTGTATAATGTGGCTTCTCAATATCAGAGGAAATGATGTGAAAGATACCCCCGTGGTGCTTTCATATCTTATGGTTACAGGGAAAAAGGTAGTCCTTTACGTGTATGGTGAAAAGCTTAATCGTGAAGTATTATCATACCTCCGCGAGCATAATATAGAAGTGGCAGATTATGAAAAAATTTATGATGATGTACAAAGCCTTGGGGAAAATGACCTTACGGCAGTGGATTTTTCCCTTACAAACTATTCGCTCGTAAATAAAATTGCATCACCTAAAAAAGATTTTAAGGATATTATATATAACCTTAAATGCATTAAAAACAGTGTGGAAATTGAAAATTTAAAGAAAACTTACATGAAAGAAAACGTCGCACTTACAAAGGCTTTTTGCGAAATTTATCATAGTGAAAATATTGATGAATGTGCGGTTTGTGAAATAATTGAAAAATACCGCAGGGAAAACGAAGAGTATTTTTCACCCTCCTTTGACACCATTGCCGCATATGGTGCAAATGCCGCAATGATGCA
>JAZNYX010000007.1:0-32223 GCA_045594665.1 Clostridia bacterium
TTTTGTAAAAATGTAAAATGTGCTTGACATTTTATTTAGTATGATATATAATAAAAATGTAAAGTGCACTTTACTATTTGTGGAGGTGATTGTTTGAATAACAGAATAAGAGAATTACGCAAAGAAAATAAAGTAACACAAGATGATTTAGCAGGTGCAGTGGGAGTAACCCGTCAGACAATCATATCACTAGAAAATGGAAAATATAATGCTTCATTGCAGCTTGCTCATAAAATCTCACAGTATTTTGGTATGAAGATTGAAGATATTTTTATTTTTGAGGAGGATTAAACTGTGGATTACAAAAAGAAACTTAAATCAAGATTAAATATTGCAATTACTTATATAGTACTTGGAGCAATATTTATAGTTGGGACATTTATAACTAAAACAGAGAATGATTTTATTTCGACCTTTGGTTTTATGATGATATTAATGGGACTTGTCCGTATCAGAAATTATCGTATAATTACAAAAGATGAAGACACAATCAGAAAACAACAAATAATTGAAACAGATGAAAGAAATATTTCAATTATTCATAAGGCAAAAAGCGCTGCATTTGCTGTATATGCTTTCATTTTAGGTGCTGCAGTAATTGTTTTGTCATTTATAGGTATGCACGAAGCAGCAAAGTGGGTAGCATATTCCGTCTGCCTTCTTGTGGTAATTTATTGGATTTGTTATTGGATAATTAGGAAAAAATCATAATTATAATGGATCAAGGTGTGACTTTGGTCACACCTTTTTCTATTGACATTTCTATAAAATTATGGTATGATTATTCATACCAATCATACCAAGGGAGAGATAACTATGAATATACCCGAAGGAAAATTTGCATGGATGGTTAAAATCGGCGAAAAGGGACAGTTTGTTATTCCTAAAGAAGCAAGAGAGCTGTTTGACTTACAGCCCGGAGATGAAATTTTAGTTCTCGGTGATAAAGAAAGAGGTATTGCAATTCTTCCCAAAGAAAAGCAACAAGATTTTGTTAAACAAGTTTTCAGTGAAATAGAGGAATAAAAGCAGGTGAAGTAATATGAGCAAAATAGTTTTCTTTTGTATCCCTGCACACGGGCACACTAACCCCACTTTGGGTGTTGTTCGGGAATTAGTTTCTCGCGGGCATCAGGTGTGGTACTATTCATATAACATTATGCGTGAAAAAATAGAGTCGGCAGGAGCAACATTTATATCCTGTGACGATTATGATACGGAGCAGAAACTAAGTGCCAAGGACTCTACCCGTGTAGGAAAAGATTTGGCTTTCTCTACAAAGATATTGGTAGATACCACATTGGCTCTTGATGACAAGGTTTGCAGGGAGATGGCAGAGCTTAAGCCTGACTTAATTGTTGCAGATTCCATGGCACTATGGGGAAAAGCGGTTGCACTCAAACTTGGTATTCCATTTGTTTCTTCAACAACAACCTTTGCCTTTAATAATCACTCGGCAAAGATTATGAAACAAGGTATCGGTGAATTGTTTAAGATGATTTTCTCAATCCCCAAAACCGCTAAGCAAATTAAACGCCTGCAGAGTAAAGGATATCCTGTTAAAAATATTCTTGATATTATTGGTAGTGATGATAACACCCACACCATTGTGTATACCTCTCCCCAGTTTCAGCCTTGTGCAGAGACTTTTTCGGAAAAGTATGCATTTGTCGGTCCTTCAATTCGTTCTGCAACCGAGGAAATAGAAAAAAAGAAAGATAAACTGATTTATATATCAATGGGAACTGTCAATAATGACATGATGCCTTTTTACAAAGCTTGTATATCTGCTTTGAGGGGTACAGATTATCAAGTGATTATGTCTGTTGGCAATTTGGTGTCTATCGAGGATTTTGGAGATCTACCGGAAAATATATCAATTTATTCACATGTTGACCAGATTGCTGTTTTGAAAAAAGCAGATGTCTTTGTGTCACACTGCGGAATGAATAGCGCCAGCGAAAGCTTATATTTTGAAGTTCCGCTTGTTATGTTACCGCAAACATCAGAGCAAAAAGGCGTTGCCGAGCGGGTTTCTCAGCTTGGTGCGGGTATAAAACTTGATAAATTGGACGGGGCGTCTGTCTTGAGTGCGATAAATAAAATATTCAACGATAACACCTATAAGCAAAATGCTGTAAAAATTTCTGACGGATTTAAGAATTGCTCAGGTGCAAAAGGTGCGGCAGACAAAATCATACAGGTCTGTGATGGTACTTTAAACTTGAATTTAATGAGGTGATTGAAATGATAGATATGAATGCTTGGATGCAAAACTTTTTGCAGACATTGAATGAAACTTTTGGAAGTCGAATATGGTTTGTTGGCTTGCAAGGTAGTTTCGCTCGTGGCGAGGAGACGGAAAACAGCGATATTGATATAGTTGTCATACTTGATGAATTGTCTTCCGCAGATGTTGCGACCTATAATGCGATGTTAGACACCTTGCCGAATAGGGAGCTGATTTGCGGTTTCCTTTCAGGAAAAAATGAAATTTTGAATTGGGAGCCGTCTGACCTTTTTCAGTTTTATTATGATACAAAGCCGATACATGGTAGCCTTGATGAACTCTTGCCATTGATTGACGATGATGCTGTAAGCAGAGCAATAAAAATCGGTGTGTGCAATATCTATCATGGCTGTGTTCATAATATGCTCATTGATAAAAGTGAAGAAATCTTAAGAGGTCTATATAAATCCGTTTCTTTTGTCCTGCAGGCAATAGCTTTCAAGCAAACAGGTAAATACATCAGCCATCAGAAAGATTTAATGGAAATTGTTTCCCCTGATGAACGAGTTATTATTGAGACTTTTTTGAAACTCAAAAACGGTGGAGCGGTTGATTTTGATACGATGTCTGAAAACTTATTTAATTGGGCAAAGAAATGGATTGAAAAAACGAAATAGAACTTGAACTTGGAGAGATGATATATGAAAAAAATAAAATTTTATGTGTGTCCCCATTGCGGAAGTTTTATGCAAGGGACAGGTGACAGCCAGGTTGTGTGTTGCGGAAAACAGCTTGAAACTTTAAAGGCAGTTTCAGCAGATGATGAGCACACAATCAATATTTCTGAAATAGAGGACGATTTCTATATTGAATTTAACCACGAAATGACAAAAGGGCATTATATATGCTTTGTGTCATATGTAAGGTTTGAAAGAGTGCTTACTGTGAGGCTATATCCCGAGCAAGACTCAGCTGTGCGTTTTCCTAAAATGTACGGCGGTAAAATTTATTTTTATTGTAGCAAACATGGCTTGTTTGAATATCAACAAAAATCACGTCGAAATCAATCCGTCATTTAATCCCGATATAGAATATGCAAAAATCCTATTTACAGAGATATTCCACCTGTCGATAACAGCTTATTTGCAATAGCGAGAAAGTTGATTTTGGAAAGCAAATAAAATATATTTTAATTAGTCAAGTACAAATTACTCATTTATACTTGACTAATTTTGTTTTGTGTGTTATGATTTAGATAACCTGATATGGAGGTCGTATATATGTTTATAGGCAGAGAACGTGAGCTTGAAGCTCTGAACAAGCTTTATAAATCAAATAAATTTGAATTTGCGGTTATCTATGGCAGACGCCGTGTTGGTAAAACTGCGCTCATAAACGAGTTTATAGGCGATAAAAAAGCCATTTACTTTATGGGTGTTGAAAGCAATGCAAAGCAGAATCTTGAAAACTTCTCAAAAAGCATTATGGAGTTTGCAAGCGGTATTGAAACGGAGTCCTCTTTCCTTTCATTCCAGGCGGCATTAGAGTATGTTTTCAAGCTTGCGGAGAACGAAAGAATTATCCTTGCTATTGACGAATACCCTTACGTGGCTCGTTCATCAAAAAGCCTTGCATCTACTCTGCAGCTTTTGATTGATAAATATAAAGATACATCAAAGTTGATGCTTATTCTCTGCGGTTCTTCCATGTCATATATGGAAGACCATGTACTTGCATATAAAGCACCTCTCTATGGCAGAAGAACAGCTCAAATGAAGCTTTTGCCATTTGACTTTGAAGAAACCTGCCGATACTTTAAAAATCTGTCTGACGAGGATAAAGCACTTATTTACGGTGTTGCAGGTGGTACGCCTCAGTACCTTTTGCAGATGGATGATAAATTAAGTGTTGAGGATAATATCAAAAACACATATCTGAATCCGATTTCGTTCCTTTATGAAGAGCCGACTAACCTTTTAAAACAGGAAGTTCGAGAGCCTGCTATTTATACAGCTATTATCACAGCGATTGCAACAGGTTCATCAAGAATGTCAGAGATTTCAAACAAGGTTGGCGAAGATACCAATGTTTGCACGAACTACATCAAGAACCTCATGAATCTTGGTATTGTGCAAAAAGAAACACCATACGGTGAAAAGGCTTCCCGTAAGTCGGTTTATTCCATCGAGGATAATATGTTCCGTTTCTGGTATCGTTTTGTGCTTGATAACAACTCGATTATCGCCCGTGGCGCTGCTGATTTGGTTTATAAACGAATCGAACCTCAGCTTTCAGACTATATGGGTAAGGTTTTTGAAGAAATCTGTAAGCAATACCTTTGGAAACAGCTTCTTTCCGGCAACTGTCCGGTAGAGTTTTCCTCCCTTGGTCGTTGGTGGGGCAATGATCCGAAAGAAAAGAGTCAGACTGAAATTGATATTATGGGTGAACAAGATAAAAACACAGCCCTCTTTGCTGAATGCAAATGGACAAACGAAAAGGTCGACCTTGGCGTTTTAGAAACGCTTGTAAAACGCAGTAATCTATTTTCATATAAAACCAAGCATTACTATCTGTTCTCAAAATCAGGATTCACAAAAGGCTGTATTGATAAGGCTTATGTGATGGGTAATGTGAGTTTAGTTGAATATGGGGATATGGTGAAAATCAATTAAATAGTCAAAAAATAAACTACGCGGAGTTTCCAAAAGGAAGCTCCGCGTTTTACTTCATACATTTATATCAAGCCCTTCAAAAAAGTCATCGTATGAGCAATTATAAATTTTCTTTAACTCAATAGATAATTAAAAAAGCTGATTTTGTAAAAGAAATCAATGACCACTATTTCACAGGTTGTTATCAAGTGCGGAATGAATGGATGGTTGACAGGTCAAATCTTGTAATTGCAGTATTCAATGGTCAGAAGAGTGGGACGAAAAATACGGTTGATTATGCAAAGAGAAAAGGTGTAATGGTTGTGAATGTGCTTGGTAGCATTTTAAATCGATTTTGAGGCCGAGATACAACGGTGTTAAAAGGGTTGTACGACGAAACTCTCTCGGGTAGGGTAGTTACACCACCCAAGATATTAACTCGCAAATAAGACGGCTTTCAAAGGGAGTGTGGCGAGATAAAAAGTATAACAATCATACTCTACAGAGTGTGATTGTTATACTTTAAAGAATTGCTATTTATTTTACAAAAATAACAGATAGATAGTATTGATCGAAGTGCATGGGCGTTTAGAAAGGTAGTTCGTCGTCTTTAACATGAACAGGGATAGTAGAAAGTCTATTGTATATGTTATCAAAAACTATTTTTCTTTTGGGAGTAGATAAACTTGTAACGAATTTGTAGAAATTAATTACTGTTTGCACTTCAATATTTTTGCGAGAATTATAGCTATAGCCACTTGAAATAAAACAACCAATTAGTTTTCCGTTATCTTGTATACATTCTTCTAACGAAGAAGTTCTAATTACTTCAGCTAATTTCGTTAAGGTAGTTTGTGAATCTTTAATAGGATTATATTTATCGATGTAATGACTTATATGGTCTGTTAGTTGATAAGAAAAGGCACGATAAATCTCTTTTTCTTCATCCGAAAAGTCTATTTCTCCCATTACTCCTGCAGAAATATCATTTGTAATTTCGATAAAAGAGGTATATCGTTCTGAAGGGTCAAGCTTTGTCATTTTCTCAAGAATATGTTTAAATCTAAAGAATTCCATGTCATCTTTAAGTAAATGTCTAAACATTGTTCCTACAAAATAAATTTCTGTTTGCTCATTATATTCTTGCTTTAATACTACTTCATTAGGCATTTCGGTTGCTGGCCAATTTAGAAGTATGCTGTTTTCTTCATGATCACATCCCTCGAGTTGTTTTCCGAAGCCAAAATCAATTATTTTGACATTGTTGTCTTTATCAATCAAGATATTGGCGGGTCTAATGTCACGATGTAATATTTGATTTTTTTCCAGATATTCAAAAGCAGAGATTACCTCGCAAAAGACATCATTCCAATTCTTATCGTCCCAAGGAAAAGGGGAAAATTCATCAATTGTTTTTCCGTTAACATATTCCATTTGCAAAAACCCGGTTTTTGCTGATGGATAAAGATAATAATTATAGATTCTTACAATATTAGGATGAGAGATGTTAAATAATATTTTAATCTCATCAACAAATCGATTGTAATGATCATCTATATAAGTAGGATCTTTTGGGACATATTTTTTAATTGCAAAGAGCATATCTGTGGTTTCGTCCTTAAATAAATAGGTATCTCCAGTACCACCATCGCCCAAGGGTTTCACATATGTAAAGTTCTTTTTAGTATCGAAAGTAATGACTTCGCCATTATTCATAATAAAATTCTCCTAACAAAGATTATTTGCTTATATTATATCACAAAATTTTCCATAACTCAACAGAATAACAGAAAAACCGTGAACTTGACCAGTTCACGGTTTTCGTTGGCGGACAGGGTGGGATTCGAACCCACGTGCCGGAATTACCGACAAACTGATTTCGAGTCAGCCCCGTTATGACCACTTCGATACCTGTCCGTATTAAGTTTTAGGAATTATAATATGCTTTCGAGTGCGCCCCTATGTCCGTTTGTAACAAGCAGTTCAATCATCGTGTGCTAAAGCACGCTCGATTTCACTGTGTTACTGCACAACCCTTGCGTGCTCCCTGCATCGTCCACAGGACGCGGTCGCTACTCGGTTCCACTTCGATACCTGTCCGTATTTAATTTTGACAAATATATTTAATTCTTCTTCCCTTCGCGAAGTGAAGCGAAGAAGCTTTTCAGCATAGAGGTACATTCGTCTTCCATAATTCCGCCGTAAACGCAGGTATTACTGCCGAAATATGATTTTGAAAACAAATCTATTCTGCCGCCTGCACCGCCGTATTCTGCGTCGTATGCACCGAAATACACGCTACGCATACGGGCGCTTATTATTGCACCGCTACACATAACGCAAGGTTCCAGCGTGACATACAAATCACAATCTGAAAGCCGCCAGTCACAAAGCTTCTCACAAGCCTTGCGGATTGCAACTATTTCCGCATGAAGCGTGGGGTCATGCTTTTCATTACGAATGTTATGCCCCGTGGCAATAACCTCGCCGTCCTTTACCACAACTGCGCCCACGGGCATTTCACCCTCGGAGATTGCCTTTTGTGCTTCTGAAAGTGCAATTTTCATAAATTTATTTTCCATTTTGCCACCTCATATATAATAGCACAAAAGCCATTATCCGTCAAGAAAAAAAGTAATATTTGTCAGCCGGTGCTTACGCACCGGCTGATTATTAGTTTAGTGAAGCAAGCTCTTTTTCAACCATTTCCCTTGTAACAGTAATTACACTTGTAAAACGGCAGTTAAGTGCTTTTTCAAAGTTTTCTTTCGCACCCTCTGTATCGCCCATTTCTTTTAAAACCAGTCCATAGTTATAATATGGCATGGGGGTGAAAAGATTTTGCTCCAAAAGCTTGTTGTAAACTTCCTTTGCCTTTTCATATTCGCCCATAAGAAGATAAAGTTCACCCAGGTTATCGGCTATAGTCTTATCATAGTCGTTATAATCGTATGCTTCAAGCATAAATTCAAGCACATCGGCATAATTTTTGGTCTGCTTTACCTTTTCCAGATAAAGCACACCCAATGTACCGAATGTGTTTGTTACAGGTCTTTCCTTGTGTACACTTTCAAGGATTTTCAATGCTTCGTCAAGGTTACCCTCTTTCCATACAAGCACGCCAAGATTATGCTTTGCATTAGCTTTATCCTCTTGAGTTGTGCTACGTGAATCAATCACTTCATTAAGAAGGCTTCTACCCTTTTCAAAGTCGTTTTCCCTAAGGCAGAATGAGGAATATGCTATTTTGCAGTCGGGATTCATTGTCCCCGTTTTATATGCCATTTCATAAAACTTTTTGCCTTTTTGGGCATCACCTTTTATAAAATAGTTTTGCGATGCAATCTGTGTAAGTATAGTTGCACGCTTTTTCCACAAAAAGTAGATTAAGACCAATAAAAGCAATCCTAACAAGCATGCCATACCGAACATTTTTCCTATAATGTATGCTCCCGCTGTAAATAATAAAGCATTCTTAACTGTTGGATTCATAATATCACCGCTTTATTAAAATTCTGCACTGCCTGTTGTTCTGGGGAAGCTCATTGCATCACGGATATTGGAAATACCAGTGATATACATAAGTGCTCTTTCAAAGCCAAGACCGAATCCTGCATGCTTTGCACTTCCGTAACGGCGAAGGTCAAGATACCACCAATAATCCTTGGGGTCAAGTCCAAGCTCTGCCATACGCTTTTCAAGAAGGTCAAGACGTTCTTCACGCTGGCTTCCTCCGATGATTTCACCTACACCGGGTACAAGGCAATCCATAGCCGCAACGGTCTTTCCGTCGTCATTCATACGCATATAGAACGCTTTAATATCCTTGGGATAATCCATAACGAACACGGGACGCTTGAATATCTTTTCTGTAAGATATCGTTCATGCTCGGTCTGAAGGTCTATACCCCACTCTACGGGATACTCAAACTTTTCTCCGCTTTCCTGTAAAAGCTTAATAGCCTCTGTATAGGAAACTCTGCCGAAGTCTGAATTAAGAACTGTTTCAAGTCTTTCAAGGAGAGTATTATCAATAAATTTATTAAAGAACTGCATTTCTTCGGGAGCATGGTCAAGCACATATTTTATTATGTACTTAAGCATATCCTCGGCAAGAGCCGCATCATCTTCAAGGTCTGCAAATGCAATTTCCGGCTCAACCATCCAGAACTCCGCACCGTGACGGGGAGTATTACTCTTTTCCGCACGGAAGGTGGGGCCGAATGTGTAAACACTGCCAAGTGCCATTGCGTGGGTTTCTACGTTAAGCTGACCACTTACGGTAAGGCTGGTGGGCTTTCCGAAGAAATCCTGAGAAAAATCAACACTTCCGTCCTCATTCTTAGGAGGATTTTCAATATCAAGAGAAGTTACGCGGAACATCTCCCCTGCTCCCTCACAGTCACTTGTGGTGATAATGGGGGTATGCACATATACAAATCCTCTCTCGTTAAAGAAAGAGTGAATCGCATAAGCAAGAATACTTCTCACACGGAAAACTGCGGAGAAGGTATTTGTTCTGGGACGAAGATGTGCAATCGTACGAAGGTATTCGTTTGAATGACGTTTCTTCTGCAAGGGATAGTCGGGAGTGGATTCACCCTCGATTTCCGCAATATCTGCATTGAGTTCGAAGGGCTGCTTGGCATCGGGAGTAAGGACAATACTTCCCTCAAAATAAACTGCACTGCCTACGTTAAGAGAGGCAATTTTATCGTAGCAGTCAAGCTTGTCTTTTTCGATTACAACCTGGAGACAGTCAAAAAAGCTGCCGTCGTTGATTGAAACGAAACCGACATTGTTATTTGCACGGATGGAACGAATCCATCCTGCAACACGCACCTTTTCCCCATTTTTGAGGTCGGTGCTTCTGAAAAGCTGTTTAATAGTAGTACGTTTCATTGTTATACACCTCAATTACTAAAAAAGTGCCACACCCTCAAAAAGCTTTGAGGGCGTGACAATTTATACGAAGCACAAATTAGTCTTCGCAGCACTCGCTGCAATTTTCGCAATCGCAGTCAAATTCAAGTTCAATTTCTTCGTTACAACCGGGGCAAGTAATCTTGTCACAGTCTTCCAAAGATTCAAGGTCGAGATAAATAAGGTCGCCGCAGTTAGGACATTCAACACTGAATTCTTCGTCATCATCAAAGCCCTCATCGTCTTCGTCATAGATGAGTTCTTCAACTTCTGCAAGGTCTTCGTCAACCTCATCAATCTGAGCCTGCATATCTTCACAAGCTTCCTCAATTTCGTCAATCTCGTCCGCAATATCTGCAATAGCTTCTACAATTGCCATGAGAAGCTTTCCTTCTTTAGTGGTTTCGTCAATATCGAGACCTTCTGCAAGACCGCCGATATATGCCATTTTTTCTGTTAAATAGCTCATATTAACCTCCAAAAATTTTAATTATGCACGACCAAGGTATTCGCCTGTACGAGTGTCAACCTTGATTGTTTCGCCATTGTCAATGAACAGGGGAACCTGTACAACTGCACCTGTTTCAAGTGTAGCGGGCTTTGTAGCACCTGTAGCAGTGTTACCTGCGAAGCCGGGCTCTGTTTCTGTGATTGCAAGCTCTACAATGTTCGGAGGCTCGATAGCAAAGATATTTCCCTTGTAGGAAAGAATCTTAACCTGCATATTCTCCTTAACGAACTTAAGAGCATCGCCGAGCTGATCCTGGCTTACGGGAATCTGCTCGTAGCTTTCGGGATCCATGAAATAGAAAAGATCACCGTCATTGTAAAGATATTCCATATCTCTGCGGTCAATGTGTGCCTTGGGCATCTTATCTGTGGGGTTGAATGTTTTTTCAACAACACCGCCTGAAATTACATTCTTAATCTTTGTTCTTACGAACGCTGCACCCTTACCGGGCTTAACATGCTGGAATTCAATAATCTGATATACGCTTCCATCATATTCAAAGGTTACGCCGTTTCTAAAATCGCCTGCTGAAATCATTTTAAAACTTTCCTTTCGTAAATAAATTTACCCAGCCGAAAGATAGTAGTCCAAACCCGCCTGAAACGGCGGAATTTCGGCATCTTTTAGTTTGTCGTCCTTGAAAGGCGTCAGCCTATCTGCATCCTCCGCACCAAAATCTGCGCAAAATTTCGCTCGTTTCAGGTTCGGAGAATTTTTTGCAAACTATTTTTTGTCGATACAAGGCAAAAACGAAGCCCATACTGTCGTATTGGCAAGGCTTTTAACGACGTAGCGGCAAAAAAGAGAAAGCAAAAAACGTGGTTCGGATTACTCTCTTTCGGCTACGTTATATTTTACATCATTTTCCTATAAATATCAAGAGTTTTTTTTATTAATTCAATCTTTCTTCCAAAAGTGCCGCCAATGCCTCTGCATCCGCTGTAATTTCGGCAACATCCTTGCCCTCAATCATTACACGGATAAGGGGCTCTGTACCGCTGGGACGGATAAGAACTCTGCCGCGGACAGTATATTTTGCGTTAAGACGGTTAATCTCATCCATAATAACCTCGTCCTCGATATATTCGCTGTTTCCGCTGCGTGCAACACGTGCATTCTTAAGCACCTGGGGATAGATTGTGATAACCTTGGCAAGCTCGTCAAGTTCCTTCCCGGTTTCCTTTACAATCTGAGTTACCTGAAGTGCAGTTACAAGACCGTCACCCGTTGTGTTAAAGTCAAGGAAGATTACATGACCTGACTGCTCACCGCCAAGGCAGTAATCCTTGTCTATCATTTCCTGCAAAACGTAGCGGTCGCCTACCTTAGTCTTTGCAACGTGGATAGCCTCGTCCTCGCCCATTTTGAAAAGCCCGAGATTACTCATAATTGTGGCAACTATTGTGTTATTTTTAAGCTTGCCCTGCTTCTTCATATGAGTTCCGCAGATTGCCATGATAACGTCACCGTCTACAATATCACCGTTTTTATCCACTGCAAGAACACGGTCTGCATCGCCATCAAAGGCAAAGCCCATGTCACAGCCGTTTTCCTTAACGAAAGCACAGAGGTCTTCCATATGGGTTGAGCCGCATCCTGCGTTGATGTTTATACCGTCGGGAGTGTTACTTAAAACCAGTACCTCTGCTCCAAGTCTTCTGAAGGTTTCGGGAGAGGTGATGCTTGATGCACCGTTTGCACAGTCAAGTGCTATTTTAAGTCCTTTAAAATCCACGTTTACGGTTGAACAAACGTAATCGATGTATTTCTGATAGAGGGTTTCATCTCTTTCAAGTGTTCCCACTCCTGCACCTATAGGACGTTCACCCATAGGATCGCCGTCAAGGACGATATCCTCTATTTCTTCTTCTATTTCATCACGAAGTTTATATCCTTCGCTGTTAAAGAATTTAATTCCGTTAAATTCAGCACTGTTATGTGATGCCGATACAACAATACCTGCATCAAAACCAAGTGTTCTTGTAAGGTACGCTACCGCAGGAGTAGGTACGACGCCTGCACATACCACGTTTCCGCCCATTGACATTACACCTGCCGCAAGTGCCGCCTCCAGCATATGTCCGCTGCGGCGTGTATCCATGCCGATGAGGATTTTCGGTGTATGTTTATTTTCCTTTCCGAGAACATACGCACCTGCGTGTCCTATTTTTGCCGCCATTTCATATGTAAGGTCACGGTTGGCAACACCGCGTACCCCGTCTGTTCCAAAAAGTCGACCCATTATTTCCCTCTCTCTTCCTTGATATATTTTTAAAATATGCTGAGTCCAAGCTCGTGACTTAATTTTTCAAGTGCTTTTATTCCCGCAACGCTGTTCCCCTTATTGTCCAAAGCAGGTGAATAAATTCCTATTCCCATGCGGTTTGGCACTACAGCCATAATGCCGCCGCCTACACCGCTTTTAGCAGGCACACCTACGGTCAGGGCAAATTCTCCGCTGCCGTCATACATGCCACAAATCATCAAAATGGCGTTAACGTATTTTGCGTATTCTTTGGGAACGATCTGCTCTCCTGTTCCTCTGTTCTTTCCGCCGTTTGCCAGCACAAAGGCAATATGTGACAAATCCTTACAACTGACTTTTATTGAACAGGCACGGAAATAAAAATCCACCAAAGCCTCCACATCATCTTCTATCATTCCGTAGGCCTTCAGCATATATGCAAGGGCTCTATTCTTGTTCCCCGTTGTTTTTTCGGAAAGGTAAACATTCTCATCTATTTCAAGCTTGGAATTTCCCGAAAGCTTCTTCGCAAGCGAAAGTAAACTCAAGAATTTTTCCTCGTATGTATCGCCTTTAATAAGAGTACACAACGCTATGGCACCTGCATTTATCATAGGATTTATGTGATCCCCCGTCAATGCCTGGTCGCTGTAGTTAAAAGCATCAAAGGGCTTTCCCGTAGCCTCCACGCCTACAAGGCTATGTACACGCTCGTACCCTTGGTCCAAAAGTGCCTGTAAAAGTATGATGGGCTTTACTATACTTTGGATTGTAAATTCTTTATAGCAATCACCCTCGGCAAAAAAGCTGTCGGAATCAGTCAGCACACAAGCCGGCTTGAGGGTATCTCTATATGGTATAATGATTTCATCTCCCATGAAATCATTATACCACAAAAAACACCAAGAGGCAATTATTTAAGAGTAAAAATTATGTTTTCTTCATATCGTCACTTGAAGGATTATTTATTATTTCTCCTTTTTCGTTAAATCTTGAACCGTGGCAGGGGCAATCCCAGGAATGTTCCTGTGGATTGTACCGGAGTGCACACCCCATATGAGGGCATCTGGGTGCTGTGGGGGTAACAAGCCCCATCAGTGACTCTGCGGCGTTAATGGCTAATTGAGGACGAAGAATACTTCTTGATGGAGAAAAAACCTCTGCATACTTATTTTCTTTCCCTATTACAAGGTCACTTAGAATCATCGCCGCAGTCATGGCAGACGTCATTCCCCATTTATTATATCCTGTAGCGACATAAAGAGACGGGGTATTTTTTGAATATTGTCCTATATAGGGAATATCGTCAACCGTCATACAGTCCTGGGTTGCCCATCTTGTTATTTCTGAGGCATCAGGATAATTCTTTTTTGCAAAGGCGGAAATCTCCGTCCAATCACCGCCTTTTTTTCCTGTACGGTGTCCTCCTCCCCCCAATAAAAGCATATCATTATAACTGCGGAAGGACATTCCTTTTTTATCCTCATCAACGTACATTCCGTTAATCTTTTGAGCATTCTCATATGCAATCACATAGGAACGATGCTGATACATTTTAAGAAAGTAGCTTCCGTGCTTATTAATAAAAGGAAAATGAGTTGCCGCCACAAATTTTTCCGCCTTGATATTACCAGCATGGATTTTCGCACCATGGGGCTTTATTTCAAGCACCTTTGTATTCTCGTATACGGGGAGATTTTCCGCAATGGAAAAGGCGAATTTCAAGGGGTGAAATTGCGCCTGATTTTTAATTCCCACTGCTCCCGATACTTTCATGGGTAACGGTACTTTTTCGGAAAATATCGCACTGCACCCGATTTTTTCAAGAGCTTTTGCTTCTTTTTCAATTTTTTTGCGGTCAGTTAAAGAATACACAAAAGAATCTTGCTCTTCAAAATCGCACTCTATATTTTTACACAGCTCCCGATACTGATGGAGAGATTTCATCTGTGCTTCAAAATAAAGCCGTGCTTTTTCCTTTCCGAACCTCATTATCATCTTGTCATAGATAAGCCCGTGCTGACACGTGATCTTTGCCGTCGTATTCTGCGTAATGCCTCCGCATATTTTATCTGCCTCGACTAAAATGCAGTCAATACCTTCCCTTTTCATCATATAGGCACAGAGTATCCCCGTGATTCCTCCGCCGATAATCAGCACATCGGTTTTTATATCACCCTGCAATTTATCAAATTCGGGACGTTTTATATTTTCATTCCATACAGATTGCATAATACCACCTCTTAGGTATATTATGTAATCTATATGACAAAAAAATGCACCAATGATTTACAGACCTTGATTTTTATCCGGATTAATTTTCAGAAAAATCAATGCATGACCTTGTTTGAGTATACGGGCGAACTTTGGTATCGGCAACCTTCACGTGAGAGGGATGCACGGCATACTCCTTCAACGCATTTTCGTTCTCAAACACAGAATAAAGCATAACATCTACATTAGATGTGGGCAGGGTTTCAGTTTGCACCTTAATTTCCACAAGTCCCGGTATTATGCCCAAAAGTGATTCAAGACCTTCTTTTATTCCTGTCTTTACCTCTTCATTATTAAATTCTTCTTTAAGTTTCCAAAGTATAATATGTTTTACCATTGTGATATCCTCCATTAATATTATTTGATTATAGTTATTTCAGAATTATTTATGAAATCGTTGACTATTATAGGAATATATGATACAATGTGTGCGTCACATAGATTCTCAATATTTCACTTAGAACAAGTGTGTATTTTTATCATTAATTTTGGTAAAAATGCAGGCTCTATTTTCGCATACTTGTCTAAGTGTGAGAGAATTTGTGTGACAACAAACAGAGTTGTGCATTTTTCGTGCATCAACTTTTGTTGGTGCACTTTTTTATTTGCATACTCTGCTTAAATGTTGCTACACGCTTTGAAAAGATCCGCCAACACGGCGGATTTTTTCATTCCATATATGCCGATTATAGAATTAGTGAACGATTTAGATGCCACTGTTTTTGTCGATATGCAAACTAAAGTTTGCTCGATATTTTTGTTATCACAAAATCGATATGTTTTTCGCTTTGCTCAAAACTCGATATGATATGAATTCTCGTCGCGTTAGCGACATATCGAGTGCGGCAGCACATATCGAGTCATTTATGACATATCGAGAATTCGCAAGAATTCATATCGACGATTTCAAGCTTTGCTTGAAATCATTATAGCACAAGCACTCTTTAGTCATACGAAAACAGGGTATCAATTCCAAAAACTGATACCCTGCTTGATTTTAGATTAGTGCTTATCGCGTGCAATATAATGAGTATGAAGAAGGTGGTGTGCCTTATGGCTGCCGGGCTCTTCAAAATATTCCTCATAAATCTTCTTGATGAAGGGATTGTCGTGGCTCTTACGAAGGGGAAGGTTCTTATCCTCGCTGTAGAGTGCCTTAGCTCTCTCTGCACGGATATCCTTATCCATTCTGTCCTTAGCACATACGATGGGCTGACCGCCGCCGTTTACACAACCGCCGGGGCATCCCATGATTTCGATAAAGTCAACCTGAACTTCACCGCTCTTAACCTTGTTAAGAAGCTCACGAGCGTTACCAAGACCGTGTGCAACTGCCGCACGGATAGTCTTGCCGCCTGCCTCAACGGAAGCAATCTTAATTCCCTCAAGACCACGAACAGCTTCGTACTCAACTTCGCTATGGCTTGTGTTGTCAAGAATATCTGCAACTGTTCTGATTGCAGCTTCCATAACACCGCCTGTTGCACCGAAGATTACGCCTGCACCTGTTGCTGCTTCGCCGAAAGGATCATCAAATACTTCATCGGGAAGCTCTGTGAATCTGATACCTGCCTGCTTAATCATCTTAGCAAGCTCACGTGTTGTAAGAACGCTGTCAACGTCCTGAAGGCCGTTTACGCTGAGTTCTTCTCTCTGTGCTTCGTACTTCTTAGCAGTACAGGGCATAATTGATACAACAAAGATATTCTTAGGATCAATACCTGCCTTTTCAGCGTAGTAAGATTTAATTACTGCACCGTACATCTCGTGAGGAGATTTGCAGGAAGAAAGATTGTCAAGCATTTCGGGGAAATTGTGTTCACAGAACTTAATCCAGCCGGGTGAGCAAGAGGTAATCATGGGAAGAACTCCGCCGTTCTGAATTCTCTGAAGAAGCTCTGTACCCTCTTCCATAATTGTAAGGTCAGCGGCAAAGTCTGTATCGAACACCTTGTCAAAGCCAAGTCTTCTCATTGCTGCTGCCATCTTACCTGTTACGGGAGTACCCATTTCATAACCAAATTCTTCACCGAGAGCTGCTCTTACTGCAGGTGCAGCCTGAACAACAACGTGCTTATCGGGATTTGCAAGAGCTGCCCAAACATCGTCTGTAGCATCCTTTTCACGAAGTGCACCTACGGGACAAACTGCAATACACTGACCGCAGTTTACGCAGGGAACTTCACCGAGGCTCTTTTCAAATGCACATCCGATAGATGTTTTGAATCCACGGTCAATTGCATCGATTGCGCCGACAGTCTGAATGTTCTTACACATATTTACACATCTGCGGCAAAGGATACACTTGTTATTATCTCTTACGATGGAGGGAGAAAGCTCGTCTACATCGTATTCATTTCTTACGCCCTCATAGTGAATTTCTGTTACACCAAGCTCATCAGCAAGTGTCTGAAGCTCACAGTTACGGTTTCTCTCACAAGTGAGACACTTTCTGTCGTGGTTGGAAAGAATAAGCTCCAATACAACCTTACGAGCATCTCTTACTGCGGGAGTATTTGTGAAAACTTCAAGGCCTTCTGCTACGGGATATACGCAAGCTGCCTGAAGTGCTCTGCCGCCCTTAATTTCAACAAGACACATTCTGCAAGAACCTGTCTGGCTTACGTCCTTAAGGTAGCAAAGTGTGGGAATATCAATACCGGCTGTACGTGCAGCTTCAAGTACTGTAGTTCCGGCAGGAACGGTTACGTCCTGACCGTTTATTTTTAAATTAACCATATCCATTTCTCTGCACCCCTTTCTTACTTCTTAACGATAGCGTTGAACTTACATGTTTCCACACAAGCACCGCACTTAATACATTTACTCTGGTCGATTGTGAAAGGCTTCTTGATTTCGCCTGTGATTGCACCAACGGGGCACTTTCTTGCACAAGCGGAGCAGCCCTTACACTTATCTTCTTCAATAACATAGTTTGTGAGAGCCTTACATACGCCTGCAGGACACTTCTTGTCTACAACGTGTGCTACATACTCATCACGGAAATATCTGAGTGTTGAAAGAACAGGGTTGGGAGCTGTCTGTCCGAGACCGCAAAGCGAAGCATTCTTGATGCTGTGGCAAAGAAGCTCAAGACGGTCAAGGTCTTCAAGAGTACCGTTACCCTTTGTAATCTTTTCAAGGATTTCAAGAAGTCTCTTTGTACCGATACGGCAGGGTGTACACTTACCGCAGGATTCATCAACGGTAAATTCAAGGAAGAACTTAGCAATATCAACCATACAGTTGTCTTCGTCCATTACGATAAGACCACCGGAGCCCATCATTGAGCCGATTGAAATAAGTGAATCGTAGTCAATGGGTGTATCGATAAGGGATGCAGGAATACATCCGCCTGAAGGACCACCTGTCTGAGCAGCCTTGAATTTCTTACCGTCCGGAACGCCGCCGCCGATTTCTTCAACGATTTCGCGGAGGGTTGTACCCATAGGAATTTCAACAAGACCTGTGTTGTTAATCTTACCGCCGAGAGCGAATACCTTAGTACCCTTACTCTTTTCAGTACCGATTGTGTTGAACCATTCTGCTCCCTTATTAATGATAACGGGAATGTTTGCATAGGTTTCAACGTTGTTAAGGATAGTGGGCTTGCCCCAAAGACCCTTAACTGCAGGGAACGGAGGACGGGGACGAGGCTCACCTCTGTGACCTTCGATAGAAGTCATAAGAGCTGTTTCCTCACCACATACGAATGCACCGGCACCAAGTCTGAGACCGATATCGAAGCTGAAGTCTGTTCCGAAAATATTTTCACCAAGAAGGCCGTATTCCTTAGCCTGGTCAATAGCAATCTGAAGACGCTGTACAGCGATGGCGTACTCTGCACGGATGTAGATATAACCCTGATTAGCACCGATTGCGTAACCTGCGATAGCCATAGCCTCAAGTACGCTGTGGGGGTCACCCTCAAGAATACTTCTGTCCATGAACGCACCGGGGTCACCTTCGTCGGCGTTACAGCAAACGTATTTCTGCTCGTTTACGCTCTTGGAAGCGAAATCCCACTTAAGACCTGTGGGGAAACCGCCGCCTCCGCGTCCACGAAGATTAGAATCCTTAATTACCTGGATAACTTCCTGAGGAGTCATCTCTGT
The DNA here is from genome assembly GCA_045594665.1 of Clostridia bacterium. GTDB lineage: Bacteria > Bacillota > Clostridia > UMGS1883 > UMGS1883 > UMGS1883. The sequence goes on from JAZNYX010000007.1 coordinate 18,953, forward strand.
AAGTACTGTAGCAAGTGCCTTGTATCCATCAAATGCGATATATTCCTCAACATTTTCAGGGTTGATAACACCACAGTTACGAAGTGCAATACGCATCTGCTTCTTATAGAAGTCAACCTCGTTAAGAGATTTGATGGTATCTTCGCCTTCATTAATGGTTTCATCGTAAACAAGTCTCTTTACGATTCTACCCTTGAGAAGATGTTCTGTAACGATTTCAGAAACATCCTCTTTCTGAACTCTGCTGTAGAAAGCACCCTCGGGGTAAACAACTACAACAGGACCGAGTGCACAAAGACCGAAGCAACCTGTTTTTACAACCTTAACTTCGTTTTCAAGGCCATTAGCCTTGAGCTGTGCTTCAAACTCGTCTATAAGCTTAGCGCCACCTGAGGAGGTACAACCTGTACCGCCACAGATAAGCACGTGTGATCTGTACAAACTCATTTAATTACACTCCCCTCTTACTTCTGTGCGCCAACTGTATACTCGATAACGGGAGCACCGTTAACGATATGGTCAGATACAATCTTTGCAACCTTTTCAGCTGTCATCTTAACGTATGTTACCTTTTCCTTACCGGGAACATAAACTTCAACGATAGGCTCAAGTGCACACATACCGATGCAGCCTGTCTGCTCAATAACAACATTATTAAGATTACGCTTGTTTGCTTCCTCAAGGAAAGCTGTCATAACGGGACGTGCACCTGCTGCGATACCGCATGTAGCCATACCTACAACAACTCTTACGCCCTCTTCTCTCTCCTGTCTGAGATTTACATTATCAAGAACCTTTTTCTTAATAGCTTCAAGTTCTGCTATGCTTTTCATATTATTTCGCACCTCCGTAAATTTCCATTAAGTTTTCGTTTATAAAATCGCCAATCCATGTTGCAACACTTATTTCGCTGAAGCTTACCTCTTCGCCTAAGATTTTCCTAAGCTCACGGGTATCAAGCTGAAACTGCTCCTCTTCAAATGAATGGGTATACACAAAGTCAAGAGCGGGATTCATACTGATAAGTGAAACCATCACCGCTGAAATATCCCCAAGGGGTTGACGGTCAATATGGCTGTAGGAAAAATCGGCACGGATCAGGGTGCCTACGCCTACCTCGCTTTCAAGCTTTATATCCCCGCCTGCCTGCTGTGCCAAAGATTTAAGAAGTGAAATACCAAGCCCCACCTTACGGGTTGTCCTGGTGGTGACAAAAGGGTCACTGACTCTTTTCACCATTTCTGCATCCATACCGCATCCGTTATCCTTTACCGTGAAGGCAAAGACGTCTTTTGAAGGAGCTTCCTCAATTATTACTTCAATCAAAGTTGCATTTGCACGGATTGAATTCTGAACAATGTCAAGAATATTTAAGCTGATTTCCTGCATCAGTCCTGATATTTTGCAAAAATAGCGGGAATATCGTCTGCGGTAACACGACCGTAAACGTCCTCATTAATTGTAAATACAGGTGCAAGACCGCAAGCACCGATACAACGGGTAGCCTCAAGAGAAAACTTTCCGTCGGGTGTGCAACCGTCTACATCAATACCTGCAAGTTCCTTGAACTTATCCAAAATATCTCCGCTGCCCTTAACGTAGCATGCGGTACCGAGACATACAGCAATCTTATACTCACCCTTGGGATTGAGAGAGAACTGTGTGTAGAATGTTACAACACCGTAAACCTCAGCAAGGGGAACACCGAGACCGTCAGCGATCATTGTCTGAACCTCAATCGGAAGGTACCCGTAGATTTCCTGTGCCTGATGGAGAACAGGGATAAGAGCGCCGTCCTGATCTTTGTACTGTGCGATTACGCTCATAAGCTCTGCTTCCTGCTGTGCTGTTCCCTTGAAGGGAATAACTGCTTCTTTTGCCATGACTTAACCTCCTAAAAATTATAAAAATTAATTAAAATCATAAATATATCGATATTGCAATATCGATTACAATATCACCTAAGCAATTATAACAAATTAAATGCTCTTTGTCTACCTAAAAATACGAAAAAAACAGTTTTTATTTCAAAAAACCAATTATTTTTTGGGGAGTGATTTCTTCAATCTCCAAAAAGTTTACTTTTTCTGCAATATTTGTGAGTGTATGGGCATCACTGTCGGTAATATATTTGTATTTTTCTTCCCTGGAAAAATCTTGTGCCTTTGAGGATATTTCGAGAGTTCTGAAATCAAGATACTCGGGCACCCATCCCAGGGTTGCTACAATGCCGTTTTTCTCCCTGTCAATATGTGCCGCAATACAAATACCGCCGCGTTTTTCGGTTTCTTCCTTTATTTGTTCTATTGGAATATCGGTAGCATTTATAAGGAGCTTTTCTATCTCCCCCATCTTTTCGTCACACTCATTCATTATCCACTGCTCCCCAAATATATCGGGACGGTTTTTTATGGGAGGAAGATGTTCTTCCAACAAAAGTCCCATGTCCTCCGCCGCCTCAATACTCGGAAAAAGGCACAATAAATGCACGTTTTCGGCACTTTCGGCTTCAATTGCAGGAACAACACACACGCCGTACTGCTCGGAAGCCTTGCTTACTGCACGGATGTTCCGCGCGGTGTTATGGTCTGCAACTGCAATGGCATTAAGCCCGTTTATGTAACTCATTCCTGCTATACTGTGAGGAGTCATATCCATATCCGCACAGGGAGAAAGACAGGAATGAATGTGAAAATCATAATAACACTTCATAGGCATTCTTTAATTCCGCACGCTAAATCAAACGCACTTTTTTCAGATGAATATACGGGAATTCCCTCCTGCTTTGCACGTGAAAGTGCCGCAGTATCAAGCTGCATATTTTCCGCAATGATTACCATTGAAGAGTCCGTCAGCGATGCAACGGCAGGTACATTTATGTTCCCCTGGATGGTAATCCAAGCATCACCGCTTTGTGCTTTACTCATAACAAGGCTGAGAAGGTCGCCAATGTAGCAGCCTGTAACCTCCCTGTCGGTATTTTCATCAGCACAGACAGCCTTTAGCTCGAGTCTGTCTGCTATTTCTTTAACAGTCATTGAATTTCCCTCCGCTCATTCAAATTGATAATTGACAATTTTCACTTTCTATTTTTCATTCATTTCCACGGAAGCGTGGAACCCTATGTCCTTTTGTCGTCAAAAGGACCAAAACCGCCGGGATTGCGACTTCCCGGACCTTTAAACCGCTCCCTGTCGGACTAAGAAATACCCTTACCTAATCTTTTAGATAGTGGGTTTTGTTTTGAAAAATTTTTCTCCTTTGTGCCACCGAAACAGATTCGGCACCCAGCCTCAGCTGTTTCTAAATTCTGCCCACCCGCAAAGGAAAATGATGTGGGCAGAATTTTGTCAGTCAGAGTAATATTTTTCAAAACCCAAACGTTGGTACGATTGATTAATAAATTCAGAAAAAAAACCGCAAGATTTTCATCCTTCATTCCGTGCTCTGCACTATTCTTCAATCATCTTGCCAAGCTCTGTTATTTCTTTTGCAAGCATTTCGATTTTTTCCCTGAGACGGAAAATGCAGTCTCTCTCCTGAGCTTTTCCCCTTACGATATCCTCTGCAAAATCACGGCAACTGGGACTTCCGCAACTTCCGCAGTCAAGCTGAGGAAGTCTTTTATAAATTTCCTCCATCTGCTGCATTTTTCGCATAGCCTCACCCATATCCTTGTCGAGGGGCGAAAGAGGCTCGTACTCAACCTTTTTATCCCATAAAAGACTAAGCTCTCCACATTCCACCACAGGGTTATCTATTCCCTCCGTCATATTCCTGAGGCGTGAATTTGCCACGAACTCATTTTCTACATTAAGCGGACCACCTGTGCAGCCGCTGTTACAGGCAAGGGCCTCAATAAAATCAATGTTCTTAATTTTTTCGTCCTCAACTTCCTCAAGAAGCCTTATTACATTATGTATTCCGTCAACGGCAATATAATTTTTAATTCCGAGGGCTTTTGCCTCTCCTCCGCTTCTTGCCCAGTTAATTCCCTCTCTGCCTGCAGATGAAAGCTTCTCCACATCTTTAACCGAAGTAATTGCCTGTGCCAGACGCATATACACATCCTTCACTGCCAAAACGCCGTCAACCTCTGACTTTGCAAGTGCAAGGGGCTGCTTTACCGCCGTAACCTTAGCCGTACAGGGTGATATGAAAAATATGCCTATATCTTCTGCACTAAGCCCTGTTTTTTCTATAGCCCTTTTCCGTGCCATTTGTGCCGATGCCTCCATAGGCGATGTCAGCGGAATAACCCTGTCTTTAAGTGACGGAAAACGCACTGCAATAAGCCTTACCACCGCAGGGCAGGCTGATGAAATCACAGGCCTTGGCAAATTACCGTTTTTAAGAAGCTCCTTAGTCTTTTGTGTAATTACCTCTGCTCCCAAGGCTACTTCAAATACATCATCAAAGCCTATCTTTTTAAGACCCGTCAAAATGACATCTATATCCGTAGTTTTTGAAAACTGTCCGCAAAAGGCAGGTGCAACAAGCGCTACATTGTGTTTAAACAGACTAAGCATATCAAAGCCGTCAATTGCGACTTTCTTTGCCCTGTAAGGACATCTTCTGAGACATTCACCGCAATCGATGCATTTTTCCTTGATAATTTTCGCTTTTCCGCTTTGAACACGGATTGCCTGGGTGGGACAGTAACGCATACAGGTTGTGCATCCTTTACACGAATCCTCGTGAAGTCGCACGCTGTGATACAATATTTCTTTTTTGTTTTCCGAGGACATTAACACACACCTCCGCCTACTGTTTTTTGTCAGTTATTAACATACACGGTCATATCCACAACCGTTCCTTCGCCGATTTTGGTAGTAATATTCATTTCGTCGGTATAGCGTTTCATATTGGGAAGTCCCATGCCGGCACCGAAGCCAAGCTCTCTTACCGTATCATCGGCAGTAGAAAAGCCCTCTTGCATAGCTTTTTCTATATCTTTTATTCCGGGACCTTTATCAGCGTGAATCATGCGGATTTTTTCGGGAGTAATCTCCACGTCAATCACTCCTCCGTCTGCATGAATCACCATGTTGATTTCACACTCATACATGGCAACTGCAACTTTTCTTATAATATCGGACGAAAATCCAAGCTGCTTAAGTACCTTTTTAACAGCACCGCTTGCTTCCCCTGCGACTGTAAAATCATCGGCATCCACAGTGTAATGAAGTTTCATTGTGTCTGCCATTTAGTCCACCCTTTCTTCATTGGGCACAAGTCCTGCACAGTACAGCTTACCGCAGGAGGGATAGAGGGTGTAGTCGGTAGTCATAACCACCATTTTGTATTCTTTTGCAAGAGCAGCAATATCCTCCGTGGGCTTTTTACCGCGTACAAATACTATAGCTTTAATATCCATCATTTCCGCAGTTCTTATTACCTGACCGTTTACAAGCCCTGTAAGAAGAAGTGCCTGATCCTTTACAAATGCCAGCACATCGCTCATAAGATCACTGCCGAATGCAGACTTAACCTCACGGTCAAGAAATTCTTCACCTGCAACAACCTCTGCGTTTAATATCTCTTTTACTTCTGAAAGTTTCATATTTACACCTCATTAATAGTTATAGGTTATTGTTACGGTTCTTGTTTTTTCGTCCCATTCAACTTTTGTGTGGTCTAATGCCTCAGCCACAAATCTTACGGGAAGCATTGTTCTTGAATTGATTATCTGTGGCGGAACATCTATTTTTTCAGGAATATTGTTCCATGTCATATCTTTAGAACCGATTTTGAACTTGATGTCCTTGTTGAAAATTTTAATCTGAACTCTTTGTTCTTCTGCCTCCCAGAAAATTTCTCCGCCTAAAGCCTCGATGATTGCACGGATGGGGAGCAAAGTTCTTCCCTCCACAATTAAAGGCTTTGTTCCTCTCCCCGGGTCAACCTCACATTTTTCACCGTTAACGGTCATATATTCGTTGCCGATTTCAAGCTTTATAATTTTCTGTCTGGGATTGGTTTTAATTTCAAGCTCCTTTGTTATTCCAAGCTCGTATTCCTTAATTTCTTCCTCGGTAAAGGGTTTTGTTTCTTCGACTTTATAATCTTCTGTAGGCTCGTAGTTTTCGTCAAATACAGTAACTTTCAAGTCTTCATATTTATATTCATCGCCAACCCAGATATCCCATGTAACTTCTTTTCTGTCTTCGCTTTCTTCGCTTTTGGCAAGCTTTTTTTCTTCCTGGTCAACGGCGTTATATTTTTCGCCGTCGGGAAATTCAATCACTATTGTTTTAACGGATGAGGGCACGGTGAATGACACGAAATCTTCCTTTTTGCAACAACTTCCACCGCTATCTGCCCCGTCTTGGTTATTATTGTTATCAGGATTTTCTCCTTCGTTCTCAGAGCCTTTGTTTGTATCGGTATCAGAATTGCCATTTCCCCCGTTTTGGACGCCGTCCTCGTTCCCTGTTGCATTCTGGTCATCACCCGAAGAAACACCTTCGTCAGTTCCGGGCTGTGTGCCTGAGCCTGCCGCACCGCCCTGATACTGATACTCGTCCCATTTTTCGTCTGCGATAACGGTATAATTAACAGTTACTTTCTGGCCATGGCGGTTGCCGTAGTCATCCACCGCCTGCAGAGTAAAGCTTCTATCTCCAACTATCGGGCTTATAAAATAAAACTTAAAGTATTTTATTCCGTCTATAATGTCGCAGCTTCCGCGGCTGTAACAGAAATTAACAACGTTTTCGATAACTTCGCCCAGTTCGTTTACAGCTATAAAATCCCTTACGTTAAGGGTGGTTGCAACTGTGAGCTCCAGTTTTTCAATCGTGTCATGTCCTGCCACAACTTCCTTAATAACAGTTCGTTCTGCCGAAGCAGAAAGAATGCTAAGACCTTGGTTATCACGATGATAACATTCGACCACAATCTCTTTATCGTAAGGAGTTATGCTTCCGTCATAGCCCACTGCCTTGAATGTAAAAATTCTCGTGCCTGCAACTCCGCTTACGATAGGGTTTGTGGTTTCTAATCCTACCGTAGTTTCCTTTCCACGGTTTCCGTGCGGGCTTGTAAGAAGAACCGAGTCACCGCTTCCTCCGTTTATTAAAATCTTCTCGGTATCGCCCGTTGCTATAAAGGAAAACTTCAAAGTTTCATCAATCATATTGTAGCCCTGAGGATACAATACACCGTGCTTGTTGCATTCAGCAGACAGTATTTGGGCACCGAACACACTACTGCCCAAAAGCAGTGTAATAGCCAAAGTCAAAAGTGATACAAAAACTAATTTCTTCATCTTCGTTTTCTCCTATTCTACCAAAGAAAAATTCGCCTCATAGGGAATATCCAGTACAAAATTTCCAAATTCCACGCCTGCTTCACCGTTAATAAGAATCTGCACACTCTCAATATTTTTTAACGCACACAGGGAATTTACTACGGAATAAAGAGCCATCGTTGTGGCCGATGATCCTGAGACTGCAACAAATTCTTTTGTGAAATTCACAAAGCAGACCTTATCCTTTACTTCTATCGAAAGAAGCTTTGTCCCCTGAGGAACGGACGCTGAAAGTTCCTTGTTCTGCGGACCTCTGAGAAGCTCATTCACTACTATTTTTTCAAGAGAAAGTGCATTTTGCACGTCAATTCTTCTCACTTCACCCGAAAGATGCTCAAAGCCCTTATGGGGGAAATACAATGTGACAGCTAATTTATCTTCCGGAGCAAAAACTATATTATCGTCCATTCTAAGTACGCCTATTTCCTTACCTGTTGTTTCCGAAACCAGATTATTACCTTCCACCTGGATTACAACCCCGTCGATCCCCTTGATATTGCACAAGGTATTCACTATGGCAAATCTTAAAATAAGCTCATCTACGCCCTTTTTTTCAAGATAGTGCTTAGATATATTAACTGTTGCAACATTTCCGTTTACCGCAAGGGAAATAAGCTTTGCGGATTTACTTATAACGCCGTGGCTTCCCTCCGCCTCAGGGCCTTTTATAAGTTCACTTACAGCAAGCCTTGCTATAGTGCGTGCACTTGCATCCTTTTCCGCTTTAACGGTTCTTGATTCTTCTCTGAGTTCATTTTTTGCAGAATTTTTAAAGAAAACTTTTATTTTTATTCCATCGGCTTCACACGCTGAAAATAGTGTGAGCGACAATATAATTATCAGCAATAAGGACATAAACTTTTTCATAATACACCCATCCTTTCCGTTTTAACTGTTTATATAAATGTAATGGGGATGATAATGCGGAAAGTGCTTCCCACTCCTTCTTCACTCTCGACTTGTATGTTACCTCCGTGAAGCTCTACGGCGGTAAGTGCAATGGAAAGCCCCAGTCCCGTTCCTCCGGTTTCTCTTGCACGTGCCTTGTCAACACGGTAGAAACGGTCAAAAATCTTATATTTTTCATCGGGGGCGATTCCGATTCCGGTATCGCTTATTTCTATAATTACATTATTTTCATCCTTTGAAATGTCTAATGTAACTTTTCCGCCTTCTTTGGTATATTTAATGCTATTGTCAAGAATATTATAAATAGCCTCCCAAATTCTGTCACGCTCAATTTTAGAATAAATGGGGGCGGGTGCTTCATAACAAAGCTCTATATGCTTTTGCTCCGCAAGGGGGCGAAGTGCCTTGGCAATATTTGAACAAAGCTCTGTAATATCCTGCACCGAAAATTCCATACCCGAAACATTTGCGGCATTATCCATTTTTGTAAGGGTGAGGAGCTTATCAATAATCCTTGTAAGTCTGTCCACCTGTACATTCATATCAGTCAGAAATTCATCTACCATTTCACGGGGAGCATCGGGTGCATTGAGAAGCGAGTCGGAAATCAGCTTAATGGAGCTTAAGGGGGTCTTAAGCTCGTGAGAAGCATTTGATACAAACTCCTGCCTCTTTCCCTCCTGCTCTTTTATCTGCATAGTCATTTTATTAAATGAGTCTATCAGCTGTCCTACCTCTCCTCCCGTAGTTTTCTCGATTATATAATCGCCGTTACTGCCTGCCGCATCGGAGAGCTTACGGGTAAGAGAACGAATAGGCTCTGTAATGATTCCTGACATAATAAAGCTTACTATTCCTATAAGGATACTTATTATTACTATAATCATTACAAGCGTGGCATAGATATTATTCATGAAATCGGTTACATCATCTGCCGCAACCTGATAATACACCACGCCTGCCACTGCCTTATCCTTTAAAACAGGCACTGCGGCACAAATAATCAGTCCGCCGTCCTGCCCCGTTATCTGACGCACGGAGTTCTTTCCCCCGATTGCATCAAGAATAACATCCGTAGGCATATACTTATCCTGCATAACACCGTTGTTAGAGTCGAAAGTGACGCAAGCTTCGCAGTTAAGCATCAGCATACGGCTGTTATTGGTAAGCTGCTGCTGCTCCATTATCAATCTGATACTGTCATCGCTTAGCTCCTGATAACGGGATATGTAGCCCGAAAGAACATTTGCCTGTGTAAGAGCACCCATTTCTTTCTGACTGAGTATATGCTGCTGTATGGAGTTTATTATATATATGCCCACCGTAACAAGGGTAAGCACAATTATAATAAAATATGTCAGAACCAATTTCCAGCGGATGCTCTGCATCCCTTCTTTAATTTTCCTTAAAATAGTAACCTACCCCCCACTTAGTAAGAATATATGTGGGAACCGCAGCATCAGGCTCTATTTTTTCCCTAAGTCGTCTCACATGAACATCAACGGTTCTTATATCGCCGGGGTAATCGTAGCCCCATACAATGTCAAGAAGGTTTTCACGGGAATACACTTTTCCCGGGTTTGAAACAAAAAGGTCGCACAAATCAAACTCTTTTGCCGTAAGTTCAATTGTTTTATTACCGGTTTTAACACGGCGGAGGTTGTAGTCAAGCTCAATGCCGCCTGCACTTACGGAAGCTTTTGCTACGCCGCTTGACTGACTTGTAACTCTTCTCATTATCGCTTTGATTCTCGCCTTAAGCTCTAAAATATTAAAAGGCTTTGTAAGATAATCATCCGCACCATATTCAAGGCCGAGAATTTTGTCCATATCCTCGGTCTTTGCAGTAAGCATGATTATGGGAACAGAAGAAAACTCTCTGATTTTCTGGCATACCGTAAGACCGTCAATATTGGGGAGCATCAAATCAAGAATAATCAGAGATATACTCTTATCTCTGGCAAGCTTAAGCGCTTCCTCTCCGTCATAGGCTGTTTCCGTTTCATAGCCGTCTTGTTCAAGGTTAAATTTAATACCCTTAACAAGCAATTTTTCATCATCAACAATCAAAATTTTCATAGGACACTACCCCTTTATAAATTTAGACATACTTTATTAAGAATATTATACCACCGAAATTTTATGATTTCAACTAAAATAAAAAAGAAATGGTGAATTAATAAATCCACCACTTCTTTAAAAGTCAATTCAGTATGTAAATCATTAAATTAAGATATGCCGCAAAGGTTACCCACAAGAGATAGGGAATTTGAAGATACCCCGTCCAGGGGACAAGGTCATAAAACCGCTTTATCATTACTATAATAAGTATCCACAGCAAAAGAATAACAGCAAAAGCAAAAAGGAATGCCTCCAGATTAAAGAATATCAAGCTCCAGAAAAAATTGACTGCAAGCTGGAGTGCATACACCTTGAGAGCCACATCTCTTTTAGCACTCTTATTCTCAAGATAAATTCTGCCGCTGCTTATTCCCATCAGAGTATAAAGCAACGTCCACACAATGGGAAAAAGTATTGACGGCGGCGAAAGGGGCGGTGTGTTAATTCTCTGATAAATATTCATGCTGTCCCTTGTAAGAAATGCCGCAAGAGCTCCTACACCCAAGGCTATAGCCACGGAAATAATGTATGGTTTCAGTTTTTGCCACATATAAATAACCTCCTTCAGATATTCTACTATATGTGGCAAGGGTGAATGATATTACCATACGGCTCTGAATTGCTTTGTGAATGCGAAGTTGGAAATTCAAAATTTTAATTGTGTGAGAATATTTTTCCTTAAAAGCAAAATACTATTAGCGTGATTATTATCAAGGAGGATTTTCCATGAAAGATAAAGTTTTTGGTGTTCTTCAGCGAGTGGGGCGTTCGTTTATGCTTCCAATAGCACTGCTCCCGGTGGCGGGGCTTTTGCTCGGTATAGGAAGCTCTTTTACAAACCCTACAACGCTTGAGACGTATAAGCTGACAAATATCATCAGCGAGGGCGGTATTCTTTATACGATTCTCAATATCATGAGCAAAACAGGCGGCGTGGTATTTGACAATCTGCCGTTGATTTTCGCCATAGGCGTTGCAATTGGTATGGCAAAAAAGGAAAAAGAGGTTGCGGCTCTTTCAGGTGCAATCAGCTACCTGATTATGAACACTGCCATAAGCACACTTATTGCGGCAAACGGCGGTGTGGAGGCTCTGGCGGCAAATACTACGGCAAATGTGCTTGGTATCACAACGCTTCAGATGGGTGTTTTCGGTGGTATCGTGGTAGGTTTGGGAGTTGCGGCACTTCACAACCGTTTTTATAAAATAGAGCTTCCGCAGGTGCTGTCATTCTTCGGCGGTACAAGGTTTGTTCCCATTATCAGCAGCTTGGTATTCCTTGTAGTCGGTGCGGTGATGTTCTACATCTGGCCTGTAGTACAAGGCTGGATTGCAGGTCTTGGAAGGCTTGTGTTATCATCGGGATATTTCGGCACATGGATTTACGGAATAATAGAGCGTGCCCTTATCCCCTTTGGTCTGCACCACGTATTTTATATGCCTTTCTGGCAGACGGAGCTGGGCGGTTCAATCTTAGTTGACGGAACACTGGTTCAGGGTGCACAAAACATTTTCTTTGCACAGCTTGCTTCTCACAACGTAACGCAGTTCAGCGTAGAGGCAACAAGATTTATGGCAGGTAAATTCCCCTTTATGATTTTCGGTCTGCCTGCGGCGGCTTATGCTATGTATAAATCCGCACGTCCCGAAAAGAAAAAGGTTGTGGGAGGACTTCTTCTTTCCGCGGCACTTACAGCAATGCTGACGGGTATTACCGAGCCGCTTGAATTTACTTTCCTGTTTGTGGCTCCGCTTATGTATGGAGTACACTGCGTACTTGCAGGTCTTTCATTCATGCTGATGCATATTTTAAACGTAGGCGTCGGTATGACCTTCTCGGGCGGTATTATAGACTTAGTACTCTTTGGCGTACTTCAGGGCAATGCAAAAACCAATTGGATATGGATTGTAGTAGTGGGACTTGTATATGCACTTATTTATTATGCGGTATTCTACTTTATGATAAATAAGTTCAATTACAAAACGCCCGGCCGTGAAGCTGATGATGAGGAAACAAAACTCTATACCCGTAAGGACGTGGATGCAAGGAAAAAGGCAGGAAAATCTGAGCCTGACACGGTAAGTGCATTAATACTGAAAGGTCTTGGCGGAAAGGACAATATCTCCGACATTGACTGCTGTGCCACAAGGCTCAGGGTAACGGTAAAAAATCCTGACCTTACCGACGAGGCGACACTTAAACAGTCGGGAGCGTCAGGCGTTATCCGCAAGGGTTACGGAATTCAGGTAATCTACGGGCCGCAGGTTTCAGTTATAAAATCCAATCTTGACGACTATATGCATTCGGGCAAGACCGAGACTCTTATTACGGAAAATGCGGCAGAAATAGGTCTTGAAACAGAGTCTAACCCCACTGCAAAGGCAGAGGTGCTTTTCAGCCATATGACGGGAGATATTGTTCCCATTGAAGAAGTTGAGGATGAGGTCTTTTCCATGGGAACTCTTGGCGAAGGAATTGCAATCGAGCCAAGTGAGGGAAAACTCTATGCTCCCGCAAACGGTAAAGTTTCAATGGTATTTAAAACAAAGCACGCCATAAATCTTATATCTGAAAACGGATGTGAAATTCTTCTGCACATCGGTATTGATACGGTGAAGCTTGGCGGAAAATATTTTGAGGTTCATGTAAATGACGGTGATGAATTTAAAAAGGGAGACCTTCTTATTTCCTTTGATATGGAGGGAATAAAACGTGAAGGCTTCAAGCTGACAACACCTATGGTGATATGCAATACTCCCGATTATGAATCTGTAAAGACTTTAGCAAAAGGCAAGATTAAACAAGGCGAAAGAGTAATAGAAGTAAAGTAAAGTAAAGTAAAGTAAAGTAAAGTAAAGTAAAGTAAAGTAAAGTAAAAATGAGACACATTGGGGACAGTCCCCAATGTGTCGCATTTTCCGTTTTATT
>JAZNYX010000008.1:0-9976 GCA_045594665.1 Clostridia bacterium
GGGGTGGGGCCCCCTTTGACCCGCACGCCTGTCTTTGTATATCTGTATAGGTAATTGCGTAAAATTAAGACGCAGGAAACTGTGTTTGCACAAAGTCAAAGTGCGATATGGGTGAAGCGGCACGCTTCTTTTTAATCAGCAGAAACAAATGGTTTTTCAAATATTCTTTTAAGTGCTATAAAGAATCCTTCTCCGCCTTTATGTAGAGGTTTAGTGAGAATGGCAAAGCAGCCTGCCCTTCTTGCACCCCATACATCGGTAAACACCTGATCACCGATTGCGGCAATGTTCTTTTTGTCAAGTGACATTTGCTTTGCAGCGGCATCGTAGCCCCTTGCTTTTGGCTTTAATGCCTCATGTACAAAAAATTCAACGCCGATTTTCTCGGAGAAATTCTTAACTCTATCATACTTATTATTGGAAACGACGCACAGCTTAATTCCGTTTTCCTCAAAAAGCCTTAAATGCCTGAGAACCTTTTCATCGGGAATAGGCACGTTATGCCCAATCAGAGTGTTATCAATATCAAGAATAATCCCCCCGATACCTTTTTCTTTAAGATATTGGGGCGTAACCTTTGTAATATCGTCAAAAAATGCGTCTGCATGAAAATTTTTAAACATTATTATACTTCCTCCAATAGAATAGGTACTGCTGCGCAAAACCGCTGTATTGTCCGAACCTTGTTTCGCCTGCCGATTTTGCATCGTTGCTGGCAAATTCTTCTTCCATCACTCTTTTTATCCATACGTCGGCAGGGAACAGGTCATATTTTCCTAAAGAGAAAAGCAGTACACAGTCACAAACCTTATCTCCTACGCCGTAGAGGGTAAGGAGCTTCTCTCTGGCAACTGCCGTGTCCATTACCTCCAACTCATCTGCATTGATTTCTCCGCTTGCCACAGCACGGGCGGCTCTCAATATATATGGAGCACGGTATCCCACTCCGAGGGAGCGTATTTCCTCTTCCGAAAGCGATGCGATTTTTTCTGCGGTGGGGAATGAGTAAAAAGCTTTACCCCGAAATGATATTTCTTCACCGTAAAGCTCGCACAGCTTATTTACACAACTTTTTATTTTGGGAATAGAGCTTCTCTGTGATATTATAAAGGAAATAAGTGCCTCAAAAAAGTCCTGCCTTAAAATCCGTATGCCTTTGCCGAATTCCACCGATTTAATCATTGTATCGTTAATACTGACGGCTTCTTTTATTTTTGAGTAATCCCTGTCAAAATCAAGATACCTTTTCCAAAAGCTTTCATAATCGTTTTCGGTTATGCCTTCAATTTCCACCGTTTCCCCGAACATGCTTATTCTGACTGCCTGTGCGTTTGCAACACCAATATAACTGCCGTCCTCCTGCTTTTCCCAACGGAAGCATTGACCGCAGTCAAATGTATGCTCGGGAAGAAAATCCTTTATTTGCATTTTGAATGTATTGTTATTCGTAATCATATCTCTCTTTTCCTCATTGGCATGTTAATGGCAAGTATTGCCTTTTCGGCAAGCTCCTCTTTTGTTTTGCAATCAAACTTGGAAAATACGGATGAAACGCTTTGCCTCAGCCAAAACGCCGCATTTTTCATTTTAAGCTCATCTTCAATAAGTGCCGCAAATGCTAAAAGTGTAAGCCTCATGCTAAGGCAATTTTCAAAGGAAAACGGAGTATAGAGATTTGTGTAAATCCTTCCGCATTCACAGTGATAAAGAGTGTAGCCGCTCGGAATACCCTGCGGTGCAATCGTATGCATCAGGACGATGTCGGCAATGCTTTTATCCGCAAAAATAACACACGGCTGCGAAATATATTTCGCACTGTGCCATATGATTTCGCTTCGGGACATATGGCTGACCCCAAGATACCTGTGCCTTGATGAAATACGCTGAAATTCTTCGAACAGGATTTCATCTGCTCCGCTGTTGTCCGTGCAGACAAAAACTGTTTTCTTCTTTGCCAGGGCATAATCGGTGCAAAGACTTACGCACTTTTTTATATGGTCCGTTTTACACAAAAGGGTTTCGCTGACAAAATCTTCTTCAACGTGGCACTCTTTTCTTTCAAAAGGAAAGAAGATGCTTATTCCCATGCCTTGATACATTATAGAATAAAGCCCCGTGCACTCGTAGAGAAAATCACGCTCTTTCTCTGAAAGCTCCCTATCCGTGCAAAGAAGGCAGGCATCATTTTGCGAAATTTTTTCGCAAAGCAGTGCCTTCATTTTTTGTCGGCAGGTGGGGGAGGTATCAAGCCCTAAATAGTCAAATGATACAGATATCCTGAACTTACGGAAAAGAGCCTTGAAAATACCCACGCAGCACGTAAGCTCTGCTTTTTGCTCTCTGTTAAAATAGAGCAAAAGAATACGTTTATTCACAAATTATCTCTCCGTTTTTCATGGTTATGGAAAGGTTTTCTTTATAAGAACCTCTTATAATTATATCGGAAAGCTTATCTTCTATTTTCCGTCCGATAAGCCGTCTTAAGGGCCTTGCTCCAAGGCGTTCCTTTTGGGCTTCTTCCACAAGGAAGCTCTTTACATTTTCGTCGACTGAAAGCTTTATGCCCTTGCTTTCAAGCATTTCGGAAAGCTCGGAAAGCATGATTTCCAAAATCTCAGTAAGCTCGTCTTTATTAAGCTCATCAAACACCACGATTTCATCAATTCTGTTTAGGAATTCGGGGCGGAAAATTGCTTTTAATGCACGATTTACCTTATCCTTATTTTGCTTTGAAGCACTCTCAGCAAAGCCGATACCGCTTCCTTTCCAGTCGCTACCTGCGTTGCTTGTCATTACGATAACCGTGTTCTCAAAGCTTACCACCTTGCCGTGACTGTCGGTGATTCTGCCATCGTCAAGAATCTGGAGCATTATATTCAGCACATCGGGGTGTGCCTTTTCGATTTCATCAAAAAGAACTACGCAGTAGGGCTTTCTTCTTACCTTTTCTGTAAGCTGTCCGGCATCGTCATAGCCCACATATCCCGGAGGAGAGCCGATGAGCTTGGAAACGGAATGCTTCTCCATAAATTCTGTCATATCTACTCTGATAAGGGCATCTTCACTGTCAAAAAGCTCTATTGCAAGCTGCTTTACAAGCTCCGTTTTTCCTACGCCCGTTGGTCCTACGAAAATAAAGCTTGCAGGTCTTAATTTTTTTGAAAGTGCCGCACGGCTTCGGCGTATTGCACGGCTGACTGCACTTACGGCTTCCTCTTGTCCGATGATTCTTTTATGAAGCCTTTCCTCCAATGAAAGAAGCTTCTCGGTTTCAGCCTGTGTGATTTTTTGAACGGGGATTTTTGTCCATGCCTCAACCACATATGCAATGTCCTCTGATGTTAAATAAACATCGTTCATTTGTGACTTGAGATTCTCTATTTCCTCCAAAAGCGTGCATTGCTGTGATTTTAATTCAGCCAGCTTTTCAAATTTTGAATTATTGCCATCTTCATCGGACTGAGCGTTAAGCTCCTCCATCTGAGCCTCTGTAGCCTCCAAAATTTTCTGTGAAGCCGCAATTCTTACAAGGAGAGTGTTTTTCAAGTTTGCACGGCTTCCTGCCTCGTCTATAAGGTCGATTGCCTTATCGGGGAGGAAACGGTCGGTAATGTATCTTCTTGAAAGAGCTACAGCCGTATTTATTACTTCATCGGGGATTTTTACCTTGTGATAGTTTTCATAATACCCCTTAATTCCGCGAAGTACATCCACTGTTTCCTCGGGGGAGGGTTCTTCAACGATTACGCTCTGAAAACGTCTTTCCAAAGCAGAATCCTTTTCAATGAATTTCCTGTACTCGGTAAGCGTTGTTGCACCGATAACCTGAATTTCCCCTCTTGCCAATGCAGGTTTTAATATATTTGCGGCACTCATAGCACCCTCGGCATCGCCTGCTCCGACAATATTGTGAAGCTCATCAATAACAAGAATAATATTACCTAATTTCTTTGTTTCCTCGATAATGCCTTTAAGCCTTGCCTCAAACTGTCCGCGGTACTGCGTTCCTGCCACAATTGCGGTGAAATCCAAAAGATATACTTCTTTGTCAAGAAGCTTTTCGGGTACATTTCCGCTTGCAATTCTTTCTGCAAAGCCCTCTGCAATAGCAGTTTTTCCCACACCGGGTTCACCAAGCAGTGCAGGGTTGTTCTTTGTACGGCGGTTAAGAATTTGCACAAGCCTTTCAATCTCTCTTTCCCTGCCTACAACCATGTCAACCTCACCATTTTTAGCCTTGGCAGTAAGATTTGTGCCATAGGCATCAAGAAGCTTTTTCTTCTTTCCGGGTGTCTTTTTGTCCTTTTTATTCGTATCTTTGTTTTTATCGTCGGGCACAGTAGCATCTTGCTCCTTGTGGGGGAATCCACCAAAGAAATTTGATAGAAATCCCGCGAACGGACCCATATCCGAACCATCCTCCGAAAGCTCTGCGTCCTCTCCACCTATCATTTCCATCATTTGCGATTCAAGATTTTCCATATCTCCGAAATCAAGTCCCCCTGCCATTTGTTGCATGGTGTTGATTCCAAGCTCTCTCGCACAGGGCATGCAAAGCCCCTCATTGACGGTTTTTCCGCCCTCCATACGTGTTACAAATATTACAGCAACATTTTTGTTGCAACGTGTACATAACATAAATTTCCAATCCTTTCATAGGGGTTACGCTTCATTATATCATATATCAATGTGTATTTCAAACAGTTTATAAAAAATCTATAACTCGATTTTCTGTGAAACTGACTTTCCGTTGAAATCTTAAAAAGATTTTAATGTTGATATGTAATCATTTGCAAAAAGTTGGTTGTGTTGACTAAAAGTATTAAAAATGATAATATAATCTACAAGAAAACACTTTCAAAAAGCCTCCCTTGTGTAAAGGGAGGTGGGTTGCGAAGCAACTCGGAGGGATTGTAATGGACTATAAACACAACAAAGAAATTGTACCACTTGCAAAAGTATTGAGAAAGAATATGACAAAAGAAGAAAAGCACCTTTGATATGATTACTTAAGAGAATACCCTATTAGGTTTATAAGACAGAAGGTTATAGGAAAATATATTGTTGATTTTTACTGTGCCAAAGCAAAGCTTGTTATTGAATTGGATGGCTCGCAACATTATGATGATAAAGGAATAGAAAAAGATGCTTTGAGAACAGAGTTTTTAGAACAATATGGATTAAAAGTTATAAGAATATCAAATCTTGATATAAACAAAAACTTTGAGGGAGTATGTATCTTTATTGATAAAGAAGTCAAAGAATCCCTCAGTCAACTCCGTTGACAGCTCCCTTTACACAAGGGAGCCTTTTTTATAAGTGTCATTTATAAGTGTCGGAAAAATGCCAAAGATTTTCCGACCGCAATTTTTTTGTTGATTTTACCACCTAAAAGCCATAGTTTTTTAGGAAAATTAATAGGCAAATATATAAAAGTGTTGTTTTTTTCCTTCTTCGGGGATATCCACCAGAAGGAGATTACCACAACAGGGAACATTGCTGAAAATGCCAAAATTGTTGACTTTAGGGTGTAATTCTGCTATAGTTTAGATAGAATATAGGAAATGGAGTTAATTGTTGATAGGAGGGATATTATTAAAAAGAAATTAATAATTGGTTTTGTTGTAGTATTTCTTTTGATTTCTTTATTACCTTTTCCGCAAAACATTGATAGAACATACTATGGAGTAAATACAGAAAATGGAGAAAAGGTTGACATTGCCCTTGATATGAAATATTTAAGATTTCTGTTTTTGAATGACAAAATATATGGAACAATCACAGTTAAAACTGAAACTGAAA
The DNA here is from genome assembly GCA_045594665.1 of Clostridia bacterium. Classification (GTDB taxonomy): domain Bacteria; phylum Bacillota; class Clostridia; order UMGS1883; family UMGS1883; genus UMGS1883. The sequence goes on from JAZNYX010000008.1 coordinate 5,803, forward strand.
TATTTGCCTATGGAGAGCATTTGCATTATTCAGGGCAAACACCATCCGTAAACAACGCAAATGACCGAGCACACGACTTCAGCGGATGGTATTACAACGAAACCATGTATATGAAAAAATATGAGAATGGTACAGTTTCAAAAATGCCTGTTGGATTTGAACCTCTTTTAGTTCATATAAGTTCCGACTTTACTAAAATACTAATTCTGCATAATACAAGAGGAGAAATTGAAACCCAAGAAGACAGTAGATATATAGGGAATGTGGAACAAAATCAATTAGAAGATACAAAAGAATATTTTTTGGGTTACTATGATTAATAAACATTTATAATATTGAATGGGCAAAGTTTGAAACTTTGCCCATTTTATATTTTACCAACTTCTTTAATTGTCACCCGAAAGAATTAAATTCTCTACATTCAGCAAAAGTACACTTTTTAAGGTCTTATGTGTGACCGGTTTGGAATTAAATTCCGACACTTTTTCCTCTTGCTTATGTGTGCAGCCTTATTTATTATTTCAATCACTTTCTACGGCAGTTAAGGTTCTGTCGGCTTTTTGTAGAGTACAACATCTCTCCGGCAATTTGTCAGTATGTCCGGCTACATTCAACGATACGTTTTGCTTACAATGTGCTTTCAAAAGATTACTTACACAAAGGTCAATGATACATTTTTTCAATTCACAAGGTTACTATGACAAGCCCATGTATCATATAGGTGTATCAAACCTAAACGGCTTCTACATTATAAAATAATGTACCTCCGGCAAATTCCCGGAACGCTCTGAGCCTAAACACTATTTACCCTCGCTCAGACGAGCCTCTTTTTCATTTTCTATTATACCATACCCGAAAATGTTTGTCAACATATTGCACTAAATCTATAACATAACGGTTTACCCGTACACGATATACGCATACGGGTAAACCGTTATAATTGTAAATCCTCCACCGCAGAAACACCCGCCACACTCATTAAAAATCCGTGTTTCCGCTGCATATTATGCGAGAGAAAGGAGAGCCGTCAATGGCTCTCCTTTCTCTCGCATTTATTCTAAATATTCAATTTTCCCAGTATCAATACTTATCTTACACGATTTGTTTTCAGCAGGATTCTTTTCATAATGGACAGTATACAAAAAACCGTTTTCTACACGAAAAAGAGGTCCTTCCTTCTGGTAGTGTCCTGTATAACCTTGGATAACATGTTTTACACCTTCATTTGTAACAGAAAGGTTCTGTGAATTGGGACCTAATCTGTTTGAAGTAGTTTCAGCAATTATTTTTACACCATCTTTGCAATAATATGTTTTTCCATATTTAACCATAGAGCTTCTGTAACTTTCTGTCTTTTCGAAATAAGAATCCCCTGCTGAAATATAATAATGACTTGAAGTATATAAAACCATTCCATTTTCATCGAAAAAGAATTCCCACCCAAAAACATCACATACAACTTGCCACGTTAGCGGAATATATGTTATATTTTTATAAAAAAGAATAGGATAATCCTCGTTTTGGTACTCAGTTCCATTTAATAACACTTTAAACGGAACTTTTTTCACTACAAAAGAACGATTAAAAACAGCTTCTCCCAATCTTTCTCTTTTAAACATCGCTGGAGCTGCCGTAAAATCATTTTTCACCATAAGGGTTTCCCCTTCAAGCGAAACCTTAAGTCCCACAAGATTACAGTTATAGTATGATAGAGGAAAATATATTATATCTTTATATAAAAACATTTGATAATCATAATACAACATTTTATCCGCCGTTTCGGTATTAAAGCTCTCAGAGTTTATGTTGACAGGGAATTCGACAATTTCCACAAGCCTCCCCTCTGCGGAGGCTTGTGGCGAGGAAAATATAACACAAAAAACGCACGTAAAATACAATAATATTTTTTTCATGCTCAATTCCTCTTATCATGGAACAAACAAAATATCCACAGAATCATGATCCCACTTGGATAGGATTGTTGGATGGACTTTATTTACCATATATGCAAGCGGAGCCTGGCGATAAGCTTTTTTTGTTACATCCTCATCCCATTCGAAATATGTTCCTTGTTCCCACACATACAAATACGCCTGACTAAACACCGCGTCTGTCATTTTTGTCCCAGAATTAACATTAACATTACCATTAACATTTTCAAATGAATGTTGTGCCAAAGTTGTTTCATGGTACAAATTTAAGTTTGTTGCATTTGGTTGTACTGGATTACCATTAAAAACAACAGGCAAATTGTCCAACCATACCTGATTAAAATTATTACCGTTTTTGCAAGTAAAATATACAATATCGGTACTTTCACCATTAACAACCTTTATTTGCAAATAAACTCTCGTTACTCCTGCAGGCAATTTTGTATATACTTTATTATCTATCTCATCATATCCCTCAATTTCATCGTTCCATTGATGCGCATTTACAAAAGTATACCAACCGGCCCCTTCTTCTCCCTGAGGATCATAAACAACTCCATAATCCCCAATAAAAGTTAAGCTAGTTCCTTGCTCAAAACTATTTGCCGCTAAAAACATATATGGTCTATCACCATCTGCTACATCTTCAAGATAAGGAAGATCAGCAAAAGCGGTTGCTTCGGTATACCCCTCGTTACTTTTTACGGCCCAATAAACTCCTGATTTATCAATTAATCTCTCACAATCATAATATCCAGTTGCAGAATTGTACACACTCGTTACATCGTCTCCCGGATCATCAGAACGTGCCCCATTAGAGATCTGACTTGTAATTCCTTTCATTCTATTTGGAAGAGTTACTCCATTCTCATAAACGTAATATTCTCCATCTTCAGAAAGAACGCCCTCATACCCCACAGGGTTTTCAAAATCACTAAGAGCCGTATTCACGAGAGCACGCACCTGTTCTTCCGAAAAATTATATGCTTTTGTTTGAAGAATGATACTATCTAAATCATCTTCTTCAAGTTTTAAAATATCATTTTTTAAAGGCGAAAACTTTTCGATAAAAGCTGTTCTTAACGCTTGTTTCTTGTTTGTCGCCGACTCAAACTGTTGCCCTGAGGAATACACCGGAACAAAAGCAGTCTGTATCATTAAAACTATCGTTATCAAAGTCACTATCTTTTTTTTCATATTACTTCTCCTTTCAACAAATAAAAAACGTGCAAATCAACCCCATATAATCAAAGGGGCTGACTCACACGTTATGCTTTAACTGTCTATATTCGCCTATTTAATTTTTCGCACAGAGGAATATAACAACTGCTGCATTTTATATGAGCCTTGCCCCTTTGATATTTGCTCTACCATTGTTATCTCCTCCATTCCTTTTAGATTGATTTTATTGTATCACATCTTTTACCAAATTGCAAGTACTTTTAGATGTTTTTTCCATTTTCAACTTGTTTTATTGTCAAATTGGATTATTCGACAGTTTTTATAAAATATCGGTAACTATTTATATAAAGTATAGAACAGGAATTATATAACACCAATGCTGAATTATAAAACCTTGCGTTTGATTTTATAAAGAGTCGGTCTATGATTTATAAAAAGCCAAATATTTTCTATAAATCATCTGCAATCTTTTATAAAAGAGTAGGCATTTTTTATAATCTGTTTTATAAAAAACAAAAGAGATTTTATAAAACTTTTAACAGATTTTATAAAATCTCTAATATTGTTTATAATGTGCGGAACTTTGCCACAGCACTAATTATACATATAAAAACACATCTACAATTCAATTTTTTGCGAGATTTCAACGAAAAGTCCATTTCACAGAAAATCGAGTTATAGGATAAAAAATTAATTAAATACAAAATGTAGTGCATTTTACATAAAAAAATGTATGAATTTACACATTTTTTTGTATTTTTGTATTGCACTTTGTCTTTTAATGTGATAATATAGAATCAAGTATAGGAAGGAGGACGATAGAAATGAAAAACAGATTTCTGTCCGTTATTATTGCAATTTGTTTGTTAATTGGCTCTATGGCTACTTCCGCACTTGCGGCAAGTGCTTTCCCGGATGTTCTTTCTCCAGACCATGACTGGGCGGCAGAGCAGATTGAGGAAATGACCGATTTAGGTATTATTAAGGGTTATACTGATGGTACCTTTAAGCCTGATAAGGCTATATCTAAGATAGAGGCACTGCTTCTTTTCTCAAGAGTG
>JAZNYX010000009.1:0-26970 GCA_045594665.1 Clostridia bacterium
CCTCAATGGTGTATTCCTTACCCATAAACTGAACCTTTGAGCCTGCACTGCGTGCAGAAGCAAAGAGATAATAGTTTTCTACGGGGAGCTTTTCTTCCTCCAGTACTTTAAGGAAGGTTCTCCCTACCATACCTGTAGCTCCGACTACTGCAACATTAAGTTTTTTCATTTATATCATTCCTTTCATAAGCATAAGACAAAAATGTCATACTTAAAACAAAACATTACAAAATATTATATCACCAATAATTTTATATGTCAATTTTTTTATGGCAAAAGCCAATACTTTTTTGTCTGTAGTTGTCAAATTGCAAAAAATTGCAAACTAATTCATTGGTGCCGATGAGGGACGTGCCATTTTGAACGCCAAAATGGCGAAAAGCGTCGGGGGATTCCGAATTTCCCCCGAACCCCAGCCAACGGAGATTGACACCCCGTTGGCTTAAGCTGTTTCTAAATTCTGTCCACCTGCAAAGGAAACTGATGTGGACGGAATTTTGACAGTCAGCCTTGAAACTTCCAAAACTACTTTGGTGCGACTACACAAATCTGCACTGCAGTTAGGTTTTTGCGGATTTTAAGTCGACTACAGAGAAATCGCTCGTATCATTTTCCGCTGCTGACGAGCGATTTCAGGCGGAACAGGGAATGAGTTTCCCTTTGGAGCCGGCGGTACAAAGGTTTAAAATCCGCAAAAACAAGACTCACCATCTAAAAGATTAGGTAAGGGTATTTCTTTGCCCGACAGGAGCGTTTTAGGGGTTTGGGGAATCGCAACCCCAAAACTTTTGGTTCTTTTGGTTGCAAAAGAACATAGTCTTCCACGCTTCCGTGGAATTGCTGATTTTTTTCTAAAAACTATTGATAAAACATAAAAAATGTGATAATATAATCATTGCGAAATCAATTTAATATTTTGAACAGGGGTATTTTTATACTCTTTTTTGGTCATACCAATTTTATGAATTTTGTTAAAAACGCAAATTCCTCTAAATTGGTATGGTTTATACTCCGTTCAGTTTAAATTGGTTTCGCGACTATCGGAGTTTGCGTTTTTTATGCGTCTGCTTCGGTAGGCGCATTTTTTATTTTATAAAATAGGTGTTTGGACATGAAGAATATAGTTATATCTACACGAAATACAACAGATACACGAAAAAAGGTTACGATGGTACTATCTGCTATGTTAATTTTACTTGGCATATTTGTTGTAGCTCTTTGTTTTTGTGCAGACGAAAATACAAACCTTCATGATGCAATTGTTTTACTGCTTATTGGCTTTTTAATAATTGGATACGGAATTATAATGGCAGTAAAAAACTATATTAACACCTTAACCTATGTGGATGTGTATGATGACAGAATTATTGGCAAAGGTATTCAAGATATGAGCGTACTAGGGTTCAACATAAAACTTAAAGAAATAAACAATGTTGCTATCGAGGGGTATTGGTTACATATTCAGACAAGCAGTGGTGTGTATAAAGTTATGACAAACAATAGTACAGCAGCAAAGGTGTTTAATTATTGTATAAAACTGAAAGACTGATATGTCACGCTAACACAAAATGGCTTTGGCAAAACGAGTTTTTAACTCGTTTTGCCAAAGCCACTTCTTTTTGTCTTTCTTTAATTTTATTTAAACCACATAGAATAAAATGCAGAAGAAATGCATCAGACTTGCCAAGTCGACAAAAATGTGGAACAGGGAGTGAATGTAACGCTTTTTTCCACCCAGGGAGTATAAAACCGCACCGATTGTATAAAGCACGCCTCCCAAAGCCAGAAAAACAGTTCCGCCCATACCGAGTACCGCATAGGTGAGATCCCAGAAGATGATGATAAACCATCCAAGCCCCACATAGCACGCCATTGAAAATTTGCTGTATTTATTATGGTCAATGGCTGTAAACACCATCGCAATAATGGTAATGCCCCAGACTATTCCGAAAAGGAGCCATCCCTGCATCGGATCGAGAGCGCGTATGCCCGAAAGCGTAATTGGTGTGTAAGTACCTGCAATCATGATATAAATTGTGCAGTGATCGATTACCTGAAATACTTTCTTTGCCATACCGGGTCTGAGACCGTGATAAATGCTGGACATTGTAAAAAGAACAATAACGGAAAAGCCGTATATCGCACTTCCTACAACTCCGTAGCCGTTACCGTGAAGCGCGGCAACTATCACGCAAAGAACAAGGTAAGTAACACCCAATGCACCGCCCACAATGTGGGTAACCATATTAAAAATTTCTTCCCCTTTGGTGTAGTCGGGGAGTATTCTGTCTCTAAGAGAAGTTCTTTTCATTTTTTAACACACCCTTTCAATAAGATCGCCCATGTTGTATAATCCGGGTTTTTTACCGACAAGAAAAGCTGCTGCTTTTATTGCACCCACAGCGAAAACCTCTTTGCTTGTAGCTGTGTGCTTAAGCTCGATGATTTCGTCTGTTCCTGCAAAAATCACGCTGTGTTCACCCACTATTGTGCCTCCGCGTAGAGAGTGAATACCGATTTCATTCTTGCTTCTTTTTTTACGGGTGCTGTGTCTGTCGTATACGTATTCGTTTGCTTTTATGCTTGTTTCATTTATTGCATCAGCAATGGCAAGCGCAGTTCCGCTGGGAGCATCGATTTTCTGATTGTGATGCTTTTCAATAATTTCAATATCGAAATTTTCCTCAAGAAGCATGGTAGCTTTCTTTGCAAGCTCTATAAGGAGATTTACTCCCAAAGACATGTTTGCACTGAAAAAGAGAGGGATATTTTCCGCAGTGTTTTTAATAGCCTCAATTTGTTCACTTGCAAGACCTGTAGTTGCAATTACTGCCGCCTTGCCCTGCTCTGCGGCATATTTAAGCGTTGCGTCTAATGTTGACGGATGAGAAAAATCTATAATTACATCACATTCCTCTTTTGCTTCTAGGAGAGAGGAATATACAGGGAAGGAGTTATTACATGCGGTATTAATATCAATCCCGAATGATACACGAGCAGTTTCGCTATCTTCAAGCAGTCTGCTTATAACCTGTCCCATTTTTCCGTTTGCGCCGATTAATGCTATATTTATCATATGAATCCACCTTTTAACATAATAATTCGTGCCGTATATTTAAGTATACGGCACGATTTTGGTTTTTATAACCTGAATTATTTTATCAAACCGTAATTTTGCATGCATGTGCGAAGTTTTTGTGCATTTAAACTATCCATTTCGCAAAGGGGAAGACGCGGAAGCCCCACATCATACCCTAAAATATTGAGTCCCTCTTTAACAGGAATGGGATTTACCTCGCAGAATAATGCACCTATAAGCTCGGTTGCTTCAAACTGCATCTTTGTTGCTTCTTTAATGTTGCCATCCATGGCAAGCTGAAGCATCTGATGGGTCTTATAGGGGGCTATGTTTGCCAGAACAGAAATTGCACCCTTACCTCCAATTGCAGTAACAGGAACATTTATATCGTCATTTCCCGAATAAAAATCAATTTTGTCACCGCACAGACTCATCATTTCAACAACCTGTGCCATATTTCCCGATGCTTCTTTTATGGCGGCAATATTGGGATGGTCGCAAAGCACTTTCAGCGTTGCGGGAGCAATGTTTACGCTTGTTCTTCCCGGAACATTGTACAAAATAGCGGGGATTTCAAGCGAATCGGCAATAGCGGTGTAATGCTTGATAAGCCCCTTTTGTGTAGTCTTATTGTAATAAGGAGTTACCAAAAGGAGTGCGTCTGCACCAAGCAGGGTTGCCTCTTTTGACATCATTATAGCATGATTTGTGTCGTTAGAGCCTGTTCCTGCAATTACGGGAACTCTGCCGCTAACTTTTTTCACAACACATTCTATTACCTTGAGGTGTTCGTCATCCGCAAGGGTGGGTGCTTCGCCTGTTGTTCCGCATACGCAGATGGCATCGGTTTTTCCTTCAATCTGGAATTCAACTAATTTTTCAAGTGTATCAAAATTTACTTTTCCGTTTTTATCAAAGGGAGTTACAATGGCACAACAAGAGCCTGTAAAAATTGACTTCGTTCTCACTTGATATACCTCCAATTAATTCAATTAATCCATATATTCTATAAGCTGTTTTGCAATCTGAACTGCATTTGCCGCAGCACCCTTACGGATATTGTCGGCAACAACCCAAAGGTTAACACCATTTTCCACGCTTTCATCACGGCGGATTCTGCCGATGAATGTATCGTTGGAGCCTGTGGCATTGATTGCAAGGGGATAAACATTGTTCTGAACGTCATCCTGAACTACAACGCCCGGTGCATTCTTAAGTACATCCTTAAGCTCATCAAGGTCAAAGGGTTTTTCAAATTCAACATTAATTGACTCACTGTGGCTGTTGAATACAGGTACACGTACCGTTGTAGCAGTGATTCTGATATCCTCTCTGCCTAAAATCTTTCTTGTTTCGTGAACCATCTTCATTTCTTCCTTGGTGTAGCCGTTGGGAAGAAATACGTCGATGTGGGGAAGACAGTTATTTGCAATGGGATGGGGGAATTTCTTGGGTGCTTCGCCCTTAAGACCGTTTTCAAGGTCACTCCAGCCGCCCATACCTGCACCTGAAACCGCCTGATATGTTGAATAAACAATTCTCTTTATCTTATACTTATCATCAAGGGGCTTAAGTGCAACCATAGCCTGAATAGTGGAGCAGTTGGGGTTAGCGATTATACCCTTATTCCACTTAATATCCTCGGGGTTAACTTCGGGAACAACCAAAGGAACCTCTTTATCCATTCTCCAAGCACTGGAATTATCAATAACTACACAGCCCTTAGAAGCGGCAATGGGTGCAAACTTTTCACTGATTGAACCGCCTGCACTGAAAAGTGCAATATCGATTCCTCTGTCAAAAGAGCTTTCGGTAAGCTCCTCAATGGTGTATTCCTTACCCATAAACTGAACCTTTGAGCCTGCACTGCGTGCAGAAGCAAAGAGATAATAGTTTTCTACGGGGAGCTTTTCTTCCTCCAGTACTTTAAGGAAAGTTCTTCCTACCATACCTGTAGCTCCGACTACTGCAACATTAAGTTTTTTCATTTATATCATTCCTTTCATAAGCATACCAAAACACTACTACTTAGTATATCACTAAAATATATATATGTCAATTTTTTGAAGCAAAAGCTATTAAAAATAAAGGATTTTCTTGATTTTCGTCGAAAAAAGTATTATGATACAATTAGGTATATTGGGTTCGGCTATGGGAGGTAGGTAGTGTGAAAAAGAAATTTCTCATAATATGTTTGATTTTTACGGCAATTATTGCTTTTGCAAATATAACTCAGGCATCGGAATACAGAAGTGAGGTTTCCGTGGGAATAAAATATGGAAGCAACTCGGGAAGCAGTGTAACTCTTTGCTCGCAAGGTGGGCTTACCGTGTATGATGCCACAGTCGGTACGGTTTTATATCAGGCACAGCCTAATGAGGAACTTTACATAGAGATGGGGTCTACGGGGTTTGCATCGTGGAATAAATTTGATGCAAGCGGTATTTTAAAGCTATCGGTGCAGCCGCCTCAAGGAACAACATTGGTGTGTGACGGTAAGGAGTATAGGGGATATATTTATATTGAAAAATGCACTGACGGCACCCTCCTTGTAATAAACTATGTAGGAACAGATGATTATGTGTCAAGTGTTTTGGGAAAAGAAATGAGCTACACCTGGCCCAAGGAGGCTTTAAAGGCTCAATCGGTTTGTGCGAGAAATTACGTGCTTACACGCACAGGTGCACATAAGAATTACGGGTTTGATGTTTGCCCCACTACTCATTGCCAGGTTTACGGCGGCGTTGCAAGCGAGCATGAGAATACAAGAGCCGCTGTAAATGAAACAAAGGGTATACTTGGCTATCATAACGACAAGGTTGCAGAGCTTTTCTTCTTTGCCACCAGCGGAGGGCAGACGGAGGATGTTAAAAATGTATGGGGAAGCTCAATTGATTATTTAAAACCTGTTCCCGATACTTATGAAAACCCCGAAAAAGCTTCAAAATATAAATGGAATGTTACTCTGACAAAAGAGGAAGTAGAAAAAAAGCTGTCTGATGCAGGGGTTAATATCGGTACACTGAATAATATTACAGTTGACTCAAAAAGTGACAGCGGAAGAGTTCTTAAAATGACTTTTCACGGAAGCCAGGGCAATCACAGTGTACAGCGTGAAAAGTGCAGAACAATTCTCGGACTTTACAGTCAGAAATTCAGCGTATATCCCGACAGTGTTTTATCAATATCCACCACATCCGGAGAGGCAAAAGCTCCTCTTTTCGCTTGCTCATCAGAGGGAACGGGAGGCATAGCAGGCTTTAGCGTAATCTCGGCAAACGGAAGTGTTTCACAGCTTAATATTAATCCCACGGGCAGTGTGGAAAAATATGCTATAGACGGCGGAGGATACGGACACGGAGTAGGTATGAGCCAGTGGGGTGCAAGAGGAATGGCGGAAAACGGCTTTGGATACGAAGAAATATTAAAGCATTATTTTACAGGCTTGGAATTGAGGTAATTTAGAAACTATGAACACCGAGGAATTTGATTATTATTTACCTGAGGAGCGTATTGCACAGACGCCCCTTGAGGACAGAACTGCATCAAGACTGTTGGTGCTTGATAAAAAAACGGGAGAATATAAGGATGATTCCTTTAAAAATATCAAGTCATATCTTCGTGAAGGTGACTGCCTTGTTTTAAACGATACAAGGGTTATCCCTGCAAGGCTTTACGGCTGTAAGAAAGAAAGCGGAGGTGCAATTGAATTTCTGCTTTTGCACAGATATTCCACCGACGAGTGGGAGGTAGCCTTAAAGCCCGGAAGAAAAGCCAAAATCGGAGCCAAGTTTGAATTTGGCGGAGGGAAGCTTTGTGCAGAGGTTTTAGATATTCTCGAAGGCGGAAACAGACGCGTCAGGTTTACTTATGACGGGCTTTTTGAAAATGTGCTGGAAGAGCTGGGTGAAATGCCGCTTCCGCACTATATCAAGGAAAAATTACAGGATAAAAATCGTTATCAAACCGTTTATTCAAAGCATGACGGCAGTGCCGCCGCACCTACGGCAGGGCTTCACTTTACAAATAAACTGCTTGATGAAATACAAAAAATGGGTGTAAAGCTTGCGTTCTTGACACTTCATGTGGGCTTGGGTACTTTCCGCCCTGTAAAGGTTACCGATGTTACACAGCACAAGATGCACTCTGAATATTACACCGTTTCCGAAGAAACAGCAAAAATTGTTAACGAAACGAAAGCAAGCGGCGGCAGAGTTATATGCGTGGGAACTACAAGCTGCAGAACCGTTGAAAGTGCCTCCGAAAACGGGGCACTACTACCTAAAAGCGGCGAGACGGATATTTTTATCTATCCCGGCTATAAATTTAAGATGACAGATGCACTTATAACGAATTTCCACCTGCCCAAATCCACCCTTGTAATGCTTGTAAGTGCGCTTGCAGGCAAGGAAAATATTTTAAATGCATATGAGCATGCAGTTAATGAGCAGTACCGATTTTTCAGTTTTGGAGATGCGATGTTTATTGTTTAGGATAAAATGTTGTAGGGGTCATTCACGAATGACCCGCGGGCGGATGAGGGCATCCGCCCCTTCTTTTTGCATCCTCACAATTTTTTGCAAAAAAGTCGGATATATATTTGAAAAATTGTCATTTTTTTATTGACAGATGCATATAATTAATGTATAATTGTATACAATAATACAAAAACACAGCAAGGTGGTATGTGAAATGCTTGAAATATCAAACAAAACCAATCTTCTTGAACAAAAGAGTTATAAGTATCAGCTTCAGGATATTGAGAACCCTAATTTGTATCGTGAAATATTCCCCTACGACGAGGTTCCGAAGATATCCTTTAATCATCGCAGAGTGCCTATTGGTATGCCCGAGGAAATATGGATTACTGATACCTCTTTCAGAGACGGTCAGCAGTCGGTTGAGCCGTACAGCGTACAGCAGATTGTAGACCTTTACAAGCTTATGTCAAAGCTTGGCGGTCCTTACGGAATTATAAGACAGACGGAGTTTTTTGTGTATTCCAAAAAAGACAGGGAGGCACTTGAACGCTGTCAGGATTTAGGTCTGAAATTCCCTGAAATAACTACGTGGATTCGTGCGAGCAAGGAGGACTTTAAGCTTGTAAAGAATCTCGGTATCCGTGAGACGGGTATTCTTGTAAGCTGTAGTGACTACCATATTTTTAAAAAGCTTAAAATGTCCAGACAAGAATGTATGAATATGTATCTGGCAACCGTTGCGGAAGCCTTTGAAGCAGGCGTAGCACCCCGTTGCCATCTTGAAGATATTACAAGGGCAGATTTTTACGGATTTGTTGTTCCTTTTGTAAATGAACTGCAAAAAATGTCACGTGATGCAGGAATTCCTGTTAAAATCCGTGCATGTGACACCATGGGCTGCGGTGTTCCTTACAGCGAGGTAGCCCTTCCCCGAAGTGTTCCGGGAATCATTTACGGACTTCAGCATTATTCAGACGTTCCCTCAGAAATGCTTGAATGGCACGGTCATAACGATTTTTATAAAGCCGTTACCAATGCGTCAACTGCATGGCTGTTTGGTGCCTGTGCGGTTAACTGCTCACTTCTGGGTATAGGCGAGAGAACAGGTAACGTTCCCTTGGAAGCGATGGTTATGGAATATGCATCGCTCAGAGGTTCTTTTGATGGTATGGATCCCACTGTAATCACCGAAATTGCAGAATACTTCAAGCATAATATAGGATATGAAATCCCCCCCATGACGCCTTTTGTGGGAAGAAACTTTAATTGCACCAGAGCAGGTATTCACGCTGACGGGCTTTTAAAGGACGAGGAGATTTATAACATATTCAACACAAAGAAGCTTCTTAATAAAAAAGCTTCCGTGGCAATAAGCAAAACCTCGGGACTTGCAGGAATAGCTTATTGGATAAATGATAACTATTCCCTTGAGGGCGACAGGTGCGTAGATAAGAAATCACCGCTTGTTACCGAGCTTAAGGCATGGATAGACATGGAGTATGAGCAGGGCAGACAGTCCATGCTGTCAACCGTAGAGATTGAAAGGAAAATTGAAGAAATTTCCAACGGCGAGTTTAAAAGACTTTAATTTTCAAAATGGAGGAAGAATATGGAACATAAAACAGTGTCGCTTGCAGACCAGATATTTATAGAGCTTGAAAATAATATTCTTACGGGGGTATATTCAAGGGGTGATGTTTTCACGGAAATGAACCTTTCGGAGATGTTGGGTGTCAGCAGAACTCCCGTCCGTGAAGCAATACGTCGCCTCGAACAGGAAAGACTTGTGGACATTACCACAAAGGGCGTTGTAATTATGGGTATTTCCCCGAAAGACATTTCAGACATGTATGAAATCCGCCTTCGTACAGAGGGGCTTGCCTCTCGGTGGGCGGCAAGCGTAATTTCCGAAGAAGGAAAAAAAGAGCTTCGTGAAATAGTTGAATTGCAGGAATTTTATACGGCAAAAAAAGATGCCGACAATATTAAAAACATGGATTCAAAGTTTCATGAGATTGTTTATAACAACTGCGGAAGTATAGTTCTTTCCGATATGCTTCATCAGCTTCACAGAAAGGTGATGAAGTACAGAAAGGCTTCTGTTTCCAACAGCGAAAGAGCTTTTCAGTCAACAAAGGAACACAGAGAAATACTCGACGCCATTTTATCGGGCAATGGTGACCTTGCAGAAAGGCTTACCATTGAACATATAAAAAATGCAAAAGATAATATTGAAAAAACAGTAAAAGAATAAGAGGAGCGCTTAAAATGGGACTTACAATTGCACAGAAAATTATTAAGGCACACCTTGTCGGCGGTGAAATGATACCGGGCGAGGAGGTTGCTCTCAGAATAGATCAGACGCTTACCCAGGATGCTACGGGTACAATGGCGTATCTTGAATTTGAGGCTATGGGGATTCCCCGTGTACGCACAGAGAAAAGTGTGGCATATATTGACCATAACACCCTTCAATGCGGATTTGAAAATGCTGACGACCATCAGTTTATCGGAAGCATTGCAAAGAAGCACGGCATTTATTTTTCTCGTCCCGGTAACGGAATCTGCCACCAGGTACATCTGGAAAGATTCGGAAAACCGGGAAAAACCCTCATTGGTTCTGACAGCCATACCCCCACTGGCGGCGGAATAGGTATGCTGGCATTTGGTGCAGGCGGTCTTGACGTTGCGGTTGCAATGGGCGGTGGCGAATACTATATTACCATGCCGAAAATGTTTAAGGTTGAGCTTAAAGGAAAGCTTCGTCCTTTTGTTACTGCAAAGGATGTAAGTCTTGAAATCCTTCGTATATTATCCGTAAAGGGTGGCGTGGGAGCTATTATTGAGTGGGGCGGAGAAGGCATAAAGACACTTTCCGTTCCCGAAAGAGCCACCATTACAAACATGGGTACAGAGCTTGGAGCCACAACATCAATCTTCCCCTCCGATGAAATCACAAAGGCGTTTTTGGAGGCAGAAGGCAGAGGAGAGGACTATGTAGAGCTTTCAAGCGACCCCGATGCAGTATATGACAGAATTATAGAAATAAATCTTTCAGAGCTTAAGCCTCTTATTGCTTGCCCTCATTCTCCCGATAATGTTGTAGAGGTGGCATCGCTTAAGGGTACAAAGGTAAATCAGGTTTGTATCGGTTCATGTACCAATTCATCGCTTCTTGATATGCTCAAGGTAGCGGCAATTCTTAAGGGAAAAACCGTTTCTCCCGATGTCAGCCTTTCCATATCTCCCGGCTCAAAGCAGGTTCTCGGGATGCTTGCGGACAGCGGTGCTCTTTCAGATATTATCGCATCGGGTGCCAGAGTATTAGAATGTGCCTGCGGTCCCTGCATAGGAATGGGATTTTCGCCCAATTCAGGCGGTGTATCGCTTCGTACATTTAACAGAAACTTTGAGGGCAGAAGCGGAACGGCAGATGCAAACGTATATCTTTGTTCTCCCGAAACCGCAGTTGCGGCGGCTCTTACTGGGGAAATCACAGATCCCATGCTTCTTGGAGAAATGCCCGAAATTACTATGCCCAATGAGTTCAAAATTGACGACAGTGCAGTAATCGCACCTGCAAGCGATGAAGAAGCAGGAAATGTTGAAATCCTCCGTGGACCCAATATTAAAAAATTCCCCGATACTTATCCTGTTACAGACAGCATTGAAGCTCCGCTTCTTCTTAAAGTAGGGGATAATATCACTACCGACCATATTATGCCCGCAGGTGCAAAGATTCTTCCTTACCGTTCAAATATTCCTTTCCTGTCGCAGTTCTGCTTCGGGGTTTGTGACAAAACCTTCCCCGAAAGAGCACTTAAAGCAGGCAAGAGTATAATTATAGGCGGTTCAAACTACGGTCAGGGTTCTTCCCGTGAGCATGCGGCACTTGTGCCCCTGTATCTCGGTGTGAGATGTGTAATAGCAAAGAGCTTTGCAAGAATTCATGTGGCGAATCTTATTAATGCAGGAATTCTTCCGCTTACCTTCAAAAATGCAGAGGATTATGATAAACTTAATCAGGAGGACGCACTTGAACTTTGCGGAATCTACGAGGGTATGGACAGCGGTGAAATTACACTTGTTAATAAAACAACGGGAGACAAAATTCTCCTTTCCTGCTCTTTTAGCGACAGACAAAAAGAAATGCTTAAGTGCGGAGGTCTCTTAGGCTATACCAAAGCAAAAAATAATTAAGGGAGTGGAAAAAATGGCATATAATATAGAAGAATATTGCAATCACTTCAGAAAGCTTCTTGAGTCACAGCTTCTCCGCTGTGAAAGAATGGAAAAGGAATCCGGCAGATGTGATTTTTCCAAGAAAGAAAAAATAGTAATCGGAGTTATCGGGGGAGACGGAATAGGTCCCATTATAGTGGACGAGGCAAAAAAGGTTGCAGAAAAGCTTCTTTGTGAAGAAATTTCAAGCGGCAAGATTGAACTTAAAGAAATAGAAGGTCTTACAATTGAAAACAGACTTCAGAAGAACTGCTCCGTTCCTGAAGATGTACTTAGTGAAATAAAAAGCTGCGATGTGCTTTTAAAAGGCCCCACAACAACTCCTAAGGGCGGAACAATGGAAAGTGCAAACGTAACGCTTCGCCGTGAGCTTGACTTGTATGCAAACGTGCGTCCCGTTGCTATTCCCGAAAAGAATATTGACTGGATTTTCTACCGTGAAAATACCGAGGGCGAATATGTACTCGGAAGCAGCGGAATTGAAATTCCGGGTAAGCTTGCATTTGATTTTAAGGTTACTACTGACCTTGGCACACAGAGAATTGCCAGGGCAGCGTATGAATATGCAAAGGCTAACGGAAAGAATAATGTTTCAATCGTTACCAAAGCAAACATTATGAAAAAGACCGACGGAAAGTTCTCTGCAATCTGCCATGAGGTGGCAAAGGATTATCCCGAAATAACCACTGAGGAATGGTATATTGATATAATGAGCGCAAATCTTGTGAATGAGGATATACGCCATAAGTTCCAGGTGTTTGTGCTTCCCAATCTTTACGGAGATATAATTACTGACGAGGCTGCACAGCTTCAGGGCGGTGTAGGAACAGCAGGCAGTGCAAATATAGGCGACAGGTATGCCATGTTTGAAGCTATCCACGGCAGTGCTCCGAGAATGGTAGAGGAGGGCATAGCTCATTATGCGAATCCCCAGAGTATTCTTCGTGCACTTGTAATGCTTCTTCGCCATATAGGACTTGTAGAAAAAGCACAGAAGCTTGAGGATGCACTTAATGTGTGTAACGATGAAAATACTGTCAGCGTTACGGGAAACAAAGACGGTGCAACCTGCAGTGAATATGTGGAGTATCTGATTTCTAAAATATAATAGTTTTTCCCAAAAAAGGTTCAAAAAATTTTTAAAATTATTTTGAACCTTTTTTGGGAATAAATCGTATAAGAAGTGTAAAAAACAAAAAAGGAGAAAAAATATGAAAAAATTACTTACACTTATTTTAACAATTTCAATCATGGCATCTCTTGCAGCATGCGGAGATAAAACCACAAACAGCAATTCCGGCAAAGAGGAAAATAATGCCCCTGCTCAGAATGTAACTGATAATGCTCTTTCCGATGACAAAGACAACGATAAGTCAGAGAAAGAGGAAATAAAAGAAGAAGTAAAGGAAGAAACTAAAGAAGAAATAAAGAAGCCCGAGGAAAACAAAAAGCCTTCCGAGGATAAGAAGCCCGAGGCGGACAAGGCTCCTTCCGAAGATAAGAAGCCTGAGGAAAACAAAGCTCCCGTAGAGGAGGAAAAGCCTCAGGATGCTACGCTCGGACAGACACTGCTTTCAGCATTTAAAGCACAGGCAAATTCAGGCAAGGATGCACTTGCGATTGCGGAAGCACTTGTTACAAATCCTGCAATTAAATTCAACGGCGGTGCAATGAGCGTTGAGGAAGGACTTCTTTCAGGTTTTGACAATGCGGAAATTACCGGTTTTAAATCCGGTGCTATGTTTGCACCCATGATAGGCTCAATTGCCTTTGTGGGATATGTTTTTGAACTTCCCGAAGGTGCAGACACAACTGCCTTTATTTCAAACCTCAGAAAGAATGCTAACCTCAGATGGAATATCTGTGTGGAAGCAGAAGAAATGGTAACAGGAAGCGCAGGAAACAAAGTATTCTTTGTAATGTGCCCCACCTCATTAGAGGGATAATACCTAAGTAACAAAAAGGGCTGTAAAAGCGAGTTTTTACAGCCCTTTTTATAAGGAGAAAGCGTTATGATATTTTCAAGCATTGCATTTTTATACTATTTTTTGCCGTTGACACTGGTTTTGTATTTTCTTACGCCAAGACCGCTTAAAAACGCAACTCTCCTGTTAGCAAGTCTTTTTTTCTACGGTTGGGGAGAACCAAAGTATGTTTTTCTGATGGTAGCAACGGTGCTTTTGGGGTATGTGTTCGGACTTTTGATTGAGCGATACAGGTCTAAACCTATCTCTAAAGTTTTTCTTACACTATCAGTTCTGTCAAGTCTTGCGGCACTGGCGTATTTTAAATATGCAGACTTTTTTATAACGAATTTTAATGCCGTCACAGGTCTTAGCATACCTCTTTTAAGACTGGCACTTCCCATAGGAATAAGCTTTTACACATTCCAGATTTTAAGCTATAGTGTGGATGTGTACAGGGGAGAGACACCTGCTCAGAAAAATCCTATTAATCTTGCAACCTATGTAGCACTTTTTCCCCAACTGATAGCAGGTCCTATCGTCAGATACCGCGATGTTGCACTTATGCTGAAAAAAAGGAAACACAGCTTCCAAAAGATTAATGAGGGGTGCCAAAGGTTTGTTATAGGTCTTTCAAAGAAAATACTTATTGCTAACACCTTGGGAGAACTTTGCAGCTCATTTACCCAATCCGCCGATTTATCGGTTCTATATTATTGGCTCTATGTTGTTTCATATATGCTTCAGATTTATTTTGATTTTTCAGGCTACAGCGATATGGCAATAGGTTTGGGCAAAATATTCGGCTTTGACTTCCTTGAGAACTTTAACTATCCCTTTATCTCAAAAAGCATAACGGAATTCTGGCGCAGGTGGCATATTTCACTGGGGTCATGGTTTCGGGATTATGTGTATATTCCCCTTGGAGGAAACAGGGTAAAGAGAGCAAGGATGCTCTTTAATATCTTTGCGGTATGGTTTTTAACAGGCTTCTGGCACGGTGCACAATGGAACTTCATTGTATGGGGATTGTATTTTGGAATACTCCTTACCTTGGAAAAGTTTTTCTTCCTTAAAAAACTTGAGAAGCACCCACTTCTTGGGCATATCTATGTGCTGCTTTTCACAGCGATAAGCTTTATGATTTTCAGTGCCGAAAACATGGGTGATGCAATAAAGCGTGTAGGAGGAATGCTTGGCATAGGCGTAAACTCCTTGGTATCGGCAGAATTTCTTTTCAATCTTAAAAACTACGCTGTTGTGCTTTTGATTGCATGCGTAGGGGCAACCCCCGTAATGAAAAAAATCAAAAATTATGCGGATAGCAAAATGGAAAACAGACTTATTCTTGATGTTTTAGAAATATTGGTGCCGATTCTGCTGCTTGTAATTTGCACGGCATATCTTGCAGACGGGTCTTTTAATCCTTTCCTTTATTTCAGATTTTAGGAGGTGCGTTATGAAGCATAAAAATATAATATCAGTTTTTATATTTGCATTTGTAGTAGGGACTATTTCATTATGTTGCATTTTTAAGCCTCATACGCAGTATTCCGAAAGCGAGAGGCGGTTACTTGAAAAAAAGCCCGTTCTTACAAAGGAAACTCTTTTTTCCGGAAGCTACACAGGTGATTTTGAAAAATATGTAACAGACCAGTTCCCCTTACGTGACAGCTTCAGAAGTGTAAAAGCTCTGTTTTCCACATATGTATTTAACAAAATGGAGAATAACGGACTTTTCACCGAGGAGGGGCATATTTCTAAGATTGAATACCCGGTAAACCCTCATATGGTTGATAATGCTCAGCAGAAATTTGATAATTTGTACGAAAAATATATGAAAGATAAAAATGTGAATATTTATCTTTCCATAATTCCGGATAAAAATTATTTTCTTGCTGAAAAGCATGGTTATTTGTCCATTGATTATGATGCATTTATAAAGGACTTTAAAGACAGAATGGATTATATGAAATATATTGATGTTCTTCCGCTTCTTTCCCTTGACGATTATTATAAAACAGACTCCCATTGGAGACAGGAGAAAATTACGGATATAGCCCACCATATTGCAAAGAGCATGGGCACTGACGCATCGGCACGCTACAGCGAGAAAACTTTGGATAATCCTTTCCACGGTGTATATCTCGGTCAGTCGGCATTGCCCTTTAAGCCCGATACAATAAAGTATCTTACAAATGACATTCTTGAAAACTGCATCGTAAAATACTATGACACGGGAATGGCAAAAGAGGGCGATATGTATAACATGGATAAGGCCTACGGAAAAGACCCCTATGAAATGTTCCTTTCGGGAACATCGCCCCTTATTACCATAGAAAACCCAAGTGCTGAAACTGACAAGGAATTGATTCTATTCCGCGATTCCTACGCAAGCTCCCTCACACCGCTTCTGGCTCCGGGTTACAGCAAAATCACAGTGGTTGACATTCGATATATACAAAGTGATTTTTTAGGAAGCTTTATAGATTTTGATAATAAAGACATACTCTTTATGTACAGTACCACCCTCCTTAACAACAGTATGTCAATGAGATAAAAGGTTGCAGCGATATCTTTTCGCTGCAACCTTTTATCTTATTAAATATTGTTGAATTAGGGTTATATATATGTTATAATGAGTTTGCAAAGCAAACTCAAAATTACCTTTGACGTAGAATAAAAATTCACCTGAATTTATAAAGGGAGGCGAAAGCGTATGAAAAAACTTATAAGCTTGATTTTAGTATTGTGTATGGTGATGAGCTTTGGAAGCCATGCCCTTGCCGAGGAAACCGAAAAGACACAGGCATTGGCATTTACAACCGTCAAGATTCCTTTCCCCGATACAATTGAAAACCGAAACTCGTGGATTACACATGCAAGGTATAGAGGCAGCGGCGAGATTATACCCTTATCATTGGTATATGAAGGGTACGTGTATGCAACTGTTCCTGTTGAATACAAGGACCGTGAGATTGAAGCTTTCGTTACCGAAGCATTAGAGTTTACCGATGTTGATGATTCGGATTTTGATTTTCATGACACTAAAATGTTGTCACGTGTTGGTGTTATCCGCGGCAATGACAAGGGCGAGGCGAATATCCATGATAACGTAACCCGTGCGGAAGCAGTTGCTATGGTAATGAGGTTTATGGGGCTTGAGGGCTTGGCATGGGAATATACGGATGAAATCTCGGCAGGCTATACTCAGACAGCTTCTTTCAAGGATGTTTCCAAGAAGGATTGGTTTTATTATGTCGTAAATTATGCCCGTGACTGCGGAATTATTGAGGGCGACAGTCCGACTGTCTTTTCTCCTTACAGAAATGTGACAAGGGAAGAAATTACGGTTATGGTTGCAAGAGCCTTGCAATATGCAGGCTTGAGGTGCTTTGCTCGGCAAAACGAAAACTTTGCAGATAAAGAAAATATATCCGAGTGGGCGAAAGAAGCGTACGATTTTATCGGATATAACTACATAGCAGACTATCCGCAGGATACGGAGAATATTGACTGGGATAATCCCGAGCAGTTTTTATATCCGCAAAAAGCGGCTACCAGGGCAAACGTTGCCTATATCTTAAATAACATTCAGGATGAGTGCCAGATGTACGCATCGGAGCTTGCAGAAATGTTCGGCTTTGACAAAGAAATGCCCAAAATTGACGGCTCAACCTCTACTTATCCATTTACCCAGGTGGTTTATAATGCACTTTTCCGTAACGGGCAGACACATCCCGGGTTTCCGCAAAATCACTCAAAGAGCCATACATCCTATCAGCGGCTTATAAACGGAGAGGTGGATATGCTTTTTGCCTCCGTTTACCCTGCAAGCGATATTCTGAAAATGGCAGAAGAAAAGGGCGTGGAATTGGAACTTATCCCCATTGCGTATGATGCGATGATATTCTTTACCAATAATGATAATCCTATAACAGGTCTTACCAAGGAGCAGATAAGTAATATTTATGTAAATGATGCTTATGATAACTGGTCCGAGGTAGGGGGAAGCGATGCACTGCTTTATCCCTATTGCAGAAATAACGACAGCGGCAGTCATGCACAAATGGAAAAGCATTTCCTTAAGGGAAACGAAATTCACCCCGAGGTGCAGAAGGAAACTTCATTCACCATGTCAAATGTGCTGACTGATGTTATAGCCGCAAAAACCGACAGCCCGTTAGGCTATGGACTTGGTTACAGCATTTATTATTACTATCATAACGTAGATGCGGTGCTTGACACAAAGCGGCATTTAAAGCTTCTTGCAATTGACGGCGTGATGCCTAAAGATGAAACCATTGCAGATGGCTCGTATCCGCTTTCCAACAACACTTATGTAGTGCTCCGAAAAGATACACCCGCTGACGCCCCTGCAAGAAAAATGGCAGAATTTATGCTCACGGAAGCAGGTCAGGTGTGTGTTGAAAATGCAGGCTACGGCAGACTTAAATAATACAGTTATTAAAGTAGATTTAAAGTGATTTATACAATAAAAAAAGAAGGCTTAGCCTTCTTTTTTTATTGTATTATTATCATTTCCGATATAGTCAGCAGGATTAAAAATCCGAAATTAAACGCCGTAAACATTCCTATATATTGAAGTGCTCTTTTGGGATTGTACTTTGTGTATTCGCGGAAAGTGATAAGACTTGCAAGCGATGCAATCAGCGTTCCCACACCGCCGATATTTACGCCCAATAGAAGCTCTTGGTAGTTACTTGTAAACTGGGACAGCAGTATTGCAGAGGGAACATTGCTTATCACCTGACAGGAAAGTATAGAAAAAAGCAGTGTGCTTTTTCCCAATAAATACTCAAAAATTTGTTGAATCAGCGGAATCCTTGCCATATTACCTGCAAATACAAAAAAGAATACGAATGTAAAAAGCAGGGGATAGTCTACCGCTTTAAGAGCCTTTCTGTCCATAAACATAAGCACAGGCGGTATTATAATAAGCCCTATGAAATATGGAATGGTTCTGAATACAATAGCAATTGAAAGTGCGAATAAAAGAAGGTAAATAAATGTTCTTCCCTTTTTGAACTGTGTATTTGCATCGTTGATTTCAAGCGGCTCCGGGTGAACAAAAAGGTAGCAGCACATTGTGATAATTGCTATTGCTATAACAAACGGTGGTGCCATTATGCTCATAAATTCCCCTGTGGGAATATTGAATTTGGAATAGAGATACAAATTCTGCGGATTGCCGAAGGGCGTCAGCATACCGCCTAAGTTTGCGGCAATGTTCTGCATAATGAATGTGAAGCACATATACTTTTCCTTGTGTGTCGAATTGAGCACAAAATATCCCAGAGGAAGAAAGGTGAGAAGTGCCATATCATTTGCAATCAGCATTGAGCCGATAAAGGTTATGTATATAAGTGCGGTGATTGCCGCCCGTGCATTTTTAAAACACTGTACAATTTTTTGTGCTAATATGTAAAAGAAATTAATATTTTTAAGCGCACAAACAACGGCAAGCACGCAAAAAAGACAAGTCAGCGTCTTAAAATCAAAATATCCGACATATTCTTTGTCTATCCCCACTATAGAGCTTGTGATAAGAGCAGCAAAAAAAGCGACGGAAAGAACAGTATTGTTTTTTATAAAAGAGGCGATTTTACTCATAATGCATCTCCCTAAAGATTCTAAACCATCGGCTATTATAACACCCACAGAAAATATTGTCAAATAAAAACTAAAAAAATAGAAAAAATTTGAAAAATATACTTTAATATTAAGAAAAATTGTGGTATACTAATCTCTGTATTATTAATTTGAGGTGAGAAGGGAATGGGTAAAATCGGATTTGACAATCAAAAATATCTTTCCATGCAGTCGGAACAGATAAGAAAGCGTATTGCTCTTTTCGGAGGAAAGCTGTATCTGGAATTCGGGGGAAAGCTTTTTGACGATTTCCATGCCTCACGTGTGCTTCCGGGCTTTGAGCCTGACAGCAAAATGCGTATGCTTCAGCAGCTTAGTGACGATGTTGAAATCGTTATGACTATTAACGCCGCTGATATTGAAACTAATAAGATGCGTGCAGACCTCGGAATTACTTATGATGAAGATGTACTTAGGCTTATCGATACCTTCCGTGAACTTAATTTATATGTAGGAAGTGTGGTGCTTACCCGTTACGACGGTCAGGCAAGTGCAAATGCATTTCTTAAGCAGCTTACCGCACTGGGAATCAAGTGTTACAAGCATTATCCCATTGCAGGATATCCCTCGGATATTAAGCACATTGTAAGTGACGAGGGCCTCGGAAAGAATGATTATATCGAAACCACACGTTCTCTTGTGGTAATCACTGCTCCCGGTCCCGGAAGCGGTAAAATGGCAACCTGCCTCAGTCAGCTTTATCATGACCATAAGCGTGGAATTACGGCAGGCTATGCCAAGTTTGAAACATTCCCCATATGGAATCTTCCGCTTAAGCACCCTGTGAATCTTGCGTATGAAGCGGCGACGGCAGATTTAAATGACGTAAATATGATTGACCCGTTCCATCTTGAGGCATACGGGGAAACAGCGGTTAACTATAACCGTGACGTGGAAATTTTCCCTGTGCTTAATGCCATGTTTGAAAGAATCCAGGGCACATCTCCCTATAAGTCTCCTACCGATATGGGTGTAAACATGGCAGGGAACTGTATTGTTGATGATAAAGTTTGCTGTGACGCTTCAAAAATGGAAATTATCCGCCGTTATTACAGTGCAAGCGTGAATAAGCTTCGCTCCTTCAGCGATGATAATGATATAATGAAGCTTGAGCTTCTTATGAATCAGGCAGGGATGCGTCCCGAAAAATGCCCCGTTATTAAAGCGGCACTTAAAAAAGCGGAGGAAACCGGAGCGCCCGCCGGTGCAATGGAGCTTCCCGACGGAAGAATTATTACCGGCAAGACGTCAAGCACTCTCGGTGCGGCATCGGCACTTCTGCTTAATGCTCTTAAAGCGCTGGGAAATATCGATGACAAGCTTCTTCTTATTTCGGCGGACGTGCTTGAGCCTATATGTGCTCTTAAGACTAACTACCTTAAACATAAAAATCCCAGGCTTCATACCGACGAGGTTTTAATGTCCCTTACGATTTCGGCACTTTCAAACCCAATCGCAAATGCGGCGAAGGAACAGCTCTCTAATCTTCACGGAAGCAATGCTCATTTCTCCGTTATAATCAGCGAGGAAGATGAGAAAATCCTCAAGAGGCTCGGAATTAATGTAAGCTGTGAAGCAAAATATGAAAACAAAAGCTTGTATCATAAATAATAATCATAGATAATAAAAATCCCGAAGAAAATTCTTCGGGATTTTTTGCTTGAAAATAATTATATTTGGTTATAATTACTTCATAGACTGCTCGTAAGCGGAGATCATCTTTTTAACCATCTGTCCGCCAACGCTACCATTTTCACGGCTTGTCTTGTCACCGTTGTAACCCTGGTTAAGTGTTACGCCTACTTCGTTAGCAGCTTCCATTTTGAAACGGTTAAGTGCCTCTCTTGCTTCGGGTACGAGAACTCTTGATCTTCTACTCATTTTCATTTTCTCCTTTTTTTATTTTATATCTATATTTTCTGTAAGCTTTTGCAGAGAAGAGTAAAGTCCCTTTGCATATTGCACTTGAACAAAACTCTTTTCTGCTCAAAGCTTACGTTAGTATTGTTCGACAAAGGAACCTTTTATATTCAGCCAATTTTTTACATGGGGAAGGTAAAAAAAGCCCAGACCGCAAAAAAGCAACTGAAAGATAAGATAACAGGTATTATAAAAATTAAATAATCTTATATTATTGTTGTTGAAAAATCGTAAGAATACGATTTTTTTCGTTTTTAAGTTTTTTTGCTACGAACAAACTTCGCCACTCGACGTACACACGTACGCCTTCGGGTAACCTGACAATGCCCATAATATAGGCATTGTCAGCTCAGTTTGTCCGTTCTGGAACATTTTTTACTTTCCCCTGTAATTAGAAAAAAATAGAAAATTTTTCAAAAAAAGTATTGACACCGAACAAATGTTCTGTTATATTATAATCAGAAAGCGAACAAATGTTTGGAGGTCTTATTATGAAGACAAGCAGTAAATTAAGAAGATTACAGAGAATGAGAAAGTTAAAGCGTCAGCGCAGAAGATTTTTTTCCATATTAATGGTTGTATTTGTATTGTTTGCACATTCCGCATTTTCTAAGCAGGAATCTTCGGATGACAAGGTGGAAGTTATTACCATAACAGTTCAGCCGGGAGATACTCTTTGGGAAATCGCTCTTGAGTATAAGTCGCCCGGGGAAGACACCCGTGACTTTATGTATGAGATAGCCGCAACCAACGGCGTAAAGGATTGTAACATCCTAAGCGGTCAGACACTTTATATTCCTGTAAGTAAATAATAATTTACTTGAAAAAATTATGCCTATAGTATATAATATAGACATCTTTTTAAAAGGAATGATAAGTTTGAATAAGTGTATACTTGATGAGAATAAGATTTGTACCGATTGCGGAGAATGTGACAAGTGTGATCTTACTCCCGGAAAAATTTGCGACAATTGCGGAAAATGTATCGGTCTTGATGCCGACAGTCGTGCAATTGAGATAGAAGATGTTATTTTGAAACAGTAACAGCAGAGTCTGTATTAAAATGAATATGCAATGCAAGCCATTCGGGGACGGTTCCTGACAGACTTTTTAAGTCTTTTGACATTAAAAACGTAGTTTTTTGTGTCAAAACAGGACCGTCCCCACTTAATGTAAATATTCATTTTGCTACAGACTCTTATTTTTTTGTTGCGCTGAATTTAGAAATATGCTATAATATATTTTGAAATTATATGTGTTGTTCGAAGGTGCTTTTACAATGGAAACAGTAAATATTTTAGGTGTGCATGTAAATAAATATACTATGGATGAGGCAGTGGAAAAGGCAGAGGAGCTTTTGGAAAGTGATTCTTTGAGCATGATATTTACGCCTAATTCGGAAATAATACTTTACGCATCAAATAATCGGGAGTTTACCGATGTGCTGAACAGTGCCGACATGGTAATCCCCGACGGAATCGGTGTGGTATACGGTGCGAAGATTTTGAAAAATCCTATAAAAGAACGTGTCGCAGGCTATGACCTTGTATGCAATCTCTTTCCGAAAATGGCAGAAAAAAAGCAGAGTGTTTTTCTCTTAGGGGCAAAGCCGGGTGTTGCCGAAACCGCCGCAGAAAAACTTAAAGAAAAGTATCCCGGTCTTGTAATTGCCGGCACACAGGATGGCTATTTTAAAGAGGACGAGCCTGTAATTGAAAAAATTAACGAAGCATCACCTGATTTTCTTATGGTGTGCCTCGGGTTCCCGAAGCAGGAAAACTGGATTTACAATAACCGCGAGAAGCTCAATGCACGTCTTGCCATCGGTGCAGGAGGTTGCCTTGATGTGTTTGCAGGCACCGTACAGCGTGCCCCCGAGTTCTATTGCAAGCATGGAATTGAGTGGCTTTACCGTCTTGTGAAACAGCCCTCAAGATTTGTGCGTATGCTGGCACTTCCCAAATTCGGACTTAAGGTTCTTTTTAAAGGCAGACGTTATAAATAAGTAAAGGTGTAAAGGACTTATGCTTAAATTTAAGCCGATTTCGGCAAAAGATTTTGAAAAATATAATAAATATCGTGCTCTCGACGAAACAAATGCATCCGAAGGCGTGTTTGCAACCATGTTCATCTGGAACAGATATTATAATATGGAAATTGCCGAAAACGGGGAGTTCTTATTCATCCGTTTTAATATAAAAGGAAAAGAGCCATCCTACTTTTTTCCTATCGGGAAGGGCGATTTGTCCGCAGCAATAGCTGAGCTTTCGGACTATGCCGCATCTCACGGGGAAAGGCTCAACTTCAGGCTGGTTACTTTGCAAAATGCGGAAAGACTTAAAAGGATCACCGAAAAGAGGTTTAGCTTTACAGAGGTAAGGGACTCTTTTGACTATGTCTATCTGACGGAAAAAATGATTTCTCTTTCCGGAAAAAAGCTGCATTCAAAAAAGAACCACTTAAACTATTTCCTTGAAAACTATAACTATGAATATATCAAGGTCAAGGATTCGGATTTGCTTTCACAATGCGCAAAAAAAGCGTATGAACTGGTAAATATGAAAACAAAAAATCTGAATTCCTTCGAGCTTGGTGCCATGGAGTGTTATTTTAAACATTATTTTGATTTTAATCAGACAGGTGCGGTTTTGAAAGTTGACGGTGAAATCGCGGCGATGAGCTTTGGTGAAAAGCTTAACCGTGATACTGCGCTGATTCAGATAGAACTGGCGGACGAAAGCTATCGCGGAGCATATCAGGCGATAAACAAAATGTTTTGTGAAAATGAATGGTCGCACCTGAGTTATGTAAACCGTGAAGAGGACATGGGGCTTGAAGGTCTGCGAAAAGCAAAAACAAGCTACCAACCCGCGTTTTTGGTTGAAAAGTATTATATTGAGGAGGAAAAATAAATGGTATATATGTTTTTAGCTGACGGATTTGAAGAAATAGAGGCACTTGCACCTCTTGATATTATGAGAAGGGCAAATATAGACGTTTTAACGGTAGGCGTTACAGGTGAGTATGTAACAGGTTCGCACAATATTACCGTAAAGGCGGATATTTTGCCGGAAAAAGTTGATTACTCTGTTCTTGATTGCGTAATTCTTCCCGGAGGACTTCCCGGAACTACGAATCTTGAAAAAGATGAAAGAGTGCAAAGTGCAATAGATTATGCAAGTGCAAATAATAAGCTTATCTGTGCAATCTGTGCCGCTCCTTCAATTTTAGGGCATAAAGGGCTTATTAATGGGAAAGAGGCTACCTGTTACCCGGGATTTGAAGATAGCTTTAAGGGCGGTAAATATGTAAAGAAATCTGTTGTAAAGTCAGATAACTTTATAACCTCTGACGGCATGGGAAGTGCATATAAATTCGGATTTGAAATTACTGCGGCACTCACATCAAAAGAAACGGCAGATAAAATCAAAGAACAAATTCAGTACTAAGGTGATTCTATGCAGGACTTTTTAGAAGAACTGATTCCCGACAGAGGGGAGTTTTTAACAGCACTCAGGCAAAAATCGGCACTTTCCGAAAGCTATGCCCCCATAGTACAAAGGCCTACGGAGCAGCTTATCATTACGATTCTTAAGATGATTAAACCCAAAAGGGTGCTTGAAGTGGGTACGGCAGTGGGCTACAGTGCAATTCTGATGGCTGATAATCTTCCCGATGACAGCTCAATTATTACCATTGAACGCTATAAAAAGCATGCGGATATTGCCGTTGATAATATTTTTGCTTCGGGATATGAAAAGAAAATAAGAGTAATTGAGGGTGAAGCCGCAGAAGTTCTTCATTGGCTTGACGGCGGATTTGATTTTATTTTCCTTGATGCGGCAAAAGGGCAGTACATAGAATTTTTGCCCGATATATTAAGGCTTCTTAACCCGGGCGGTGTGCTCCTCTCCGATAATATTCTTTATCACGGAATGATAGAGGATGAAGAAAAGGTGGAAAGAAGAAAGATTACAATTGTTAAAAGGCTTCATATGTATCTTGAAGAAATAATGAGTAACGAGGCTCTGACCACCTCCATAATTCCGATTGGCGACGGTGTTGCCTTATCGGTAAAAAAATGAAGGGACATTGATTATGCAGAAAGTTGAACTTCTGGCACCTGCCGGAAATCTTTATAAACTGAAAATTGCACTGAAATATGGTGCCGATGCGGTGTATATCGGGGGAGAATGCTTTTCTCTTCGTACTGCCGCGGATAATTTTACGCCCGATGAAATGCGTGAGGGTATAGAATTTGCACATAGCATGGGGAAGAAGGTTTATATCACAGCCAATATTATTCCCCATAACCGTGACCTTGCCGAAATGGAAAGGTATTTCAAAGAAATAGATGATATGGGTGCAGATGCTGTAATTATCTCGGATTTGGGAGCTTTCAACATTTGCAGAAAGGTTGCTCCGAATCTTGAAATACATATAAGTACACAAGCGAACAATACAAACTATGCCACAGTGCAGTCATGGCATGAAATGGGGGCAAAAAGGGTAGTGCTTGCCCGTGAAATGACTCTTTCCGAGGTAAGGGAGATTCGCGACAATATCAGCTCCGACTGTGAACTTGAAGCATTTGTTCACGGAGCTATGTGCGTTTCCTATTCGGGAAGATGCCTTCTCAGTAACTATATGACAGCCAGAGACAGTAACTACGGTGCATGCAGCCATCCCTGCCGCTGGAATTATGCCCTTATGGAGGAAAAACGCCCCGGGGAATATCTGCCGGTTTTTGAAAATGAACGCGGTACATTTATAATGAATTCAAAGGATTTGTGTATGATTGAGCACATTCCCGAGATTGTGGGAAGCGGTGTTTATTCACTTAAAATCGAAGGCAGGGTAAAGAGTGAGTATTACGTTGCAACGGTTATCGCCGCATACAGAAAAGCCATTGATGCTTATTATGAAAACCCCGCAGAGTATAAGTTTAATCCGACATGGCTTGATGAAGTGAAAAAGGTAAGCCACCGCGATTATTATACGGGCTTCTTTTTCGGAATCCCCGATACTGGTGCACAAATTTACGGCTCAAGCTCTTACATCCGTGAATATGATATTGCAGGAATAGTGCTTGATTATGATCCCGAAACCTCGCTTGCAAAGGTAACGCAGAGAAACCGTTTCTTTAAAGGAGACGAAATTGAAATTATGCAGCCGGGTAAGGACTACACTGTTCAAAAAGTAGAGGTTTTAAAAGATGAAAACCTAAATGATATAGACGTTGCAAACCATGCGGCAATGACTCTTTATATAAAAACCGATGTTCCCGTGGTAAAGGATGCAATGCTAAGGCATAAAGGAGTCAAACCCGATATGGTTTAAAAACATAAATTTCGTATAATACTGCAGAAAATTCTTCGAATATACGACAGTATTATTCTTGAATTTTCTTTGCCTAACAACAAAATTTCCAGTTTCGAAACTCTTCGACCTTAAACGCAGGGAAATTTCGCATAATTTTAATGCGAAGGACGAAGATAGGCTGACGCACATCTGGACGACAAGTTGAAAGTATGCAAATTTAACAAGTTTAAGGCATATCGGATTTGGCTTCCGTATGCTTTATTTTTTCTCGCATTTTGATAATGCAACT
>JAZNYX010000010.1:0-28809 GCA_045594665.1 Clostridia bacterium
GGTTATGGTCCTAAGGGTGTTGCGGTAATTGTTGAAACCCTTACAAACAACAGAAACCGTACTGCAGCGGATATGCGTCATTATTTTGATAAATACGGTGGGAATTTAGGTCAAACAGGATGCGTAAGTTACATGTTTGACAAGAAAGGTGTACTTATTATTTCTTCTGAAGATTTGCCCGATGAAGATGCTGTTATGATGGATGCACTCGATAGTGGGGCAGATGACTTTACTGCAGAAGAAGGCATTTATGAAGTTTTAACTTCACCTGAAAATTTTTCATCTGTAAGAGAAGAATTGGAAAGCCGCGGTTATAGCTTTTTAACTGCTGAAGTTCAGATGATTCCTCAGACAAGTGTAGAGTTAACTGATGAGGAAGACCTTAAGAATATGAATAAACTTATAGAAATGCTCGATGATAATGATGACGTACAGAACGTATATCATAACTGGGATGAATAAACTTATAATTAAAAGGTTGAGATTTTTTCTCAACCTTTTAAAATATTAAACACACATACTTGACAAGACGGGAAGGTATGTGTTAGAATATATACATAATTCAACAAAATAAAAATTTTGTTGAATTGGCGATAGGAAGTTTTCCATATAGATACCCTATCAAATATATTTACGGAGGGCTTTATTATGGCTGATTTCAGAGCTTACACGGATATTCCTCAAGATGTAAAGAATTTTCTCAGCTACCTTTCCAATATAAAAGGAAAATCTGATAATACAATTAATGAATACTATTATGATTTGCGTACGTTTTTTCGTTTTATGAAATGCCATCGCTCTATGGCGTCATTTGAAAATTTTGATAATATTAACTGTAATGATATTGATACAGATTTTATACGTGATATTACACTTGATGATATGTACGAATATCTGATGTATGCAAACAGTGACCGTGATAATAATGCAAATGCACGAGCAAGAAAAGTTTCTTCTCTAAAAAGCTTTTTTAATTATTTGTCCGGTAAGGCTCACCTGCTTGATGTTAATGTTACAAAAGAATTAGATTCTCCGAAAATTCCCTCAAAACTGCCTGTTTTTCTGTCTCTGGATGAGAGTTTACAATTATTGGAAAATATTGACGGCGAGTTCAAAACACGTGATTATTGCATAATTACACTGTTTTTAAACTGCGGAATGCGTCTTTCAGAGCTTGTAGGAATTAATATTACGGATATTCATGGTGATAAACTGACCGTTACGGGTAAAGGAAACAAACAAAGAACCGTATATCTTAATGATGCGTGCAAATCAGCTATCAGAGCCTATATGGAGGTGCGTCCGAAAGATGGCGTAAAAGACCGTAAAGCACTATTTTTAAGCAAGCAAAAATCCCGTATATCAAACAATATGGTATACAGAATGATAAAAAAGAATTTACAGCGTGCAGGACTCGACCCTGAAGTTTATTCTCCTCACAAACTTAGGCATACCGCCGCCACATTAATGTATAAATACGGAAACGTAGATGTGCGTGCTCTGCAGGAAATTTTGGGTCACGAACACCTTTCAACAACGCAAATTTATACTCATATTGACGAACAACAATTGCGTGATGCGATTGACAAAAACCCTCTTTCAAAAGTAAAACAATAAAAAATGGAAGCATTTTGCTTCCATTTTTTTATTTTATACAAAAATCACTGATATGTGTGATCAAATCGGAGAAATTTTCGTTCCAAACAACTAAAAGTGCACCATTCTTTACGTCTATAACTGCCCTCTCTCCTACAAATTCATTGCTGACACCCATTGGAGTATCGGCTTTAAGCGTAACATTGTCAGCCTCGTATTTTAAACCGCTGATATTTACATTATATGCGTCGCTTCCTTGAGCAAAAACGCCTAAATTTCCCGTATGATTTTCCAAAAATTCAATTTTTGAATTGAAAATCGTTGTCATAACGCT
Source organism: Clostridia bacterium (assembly GCA_045594665.1). Taxonomy (GTDB): domain Bacteria; phylum Bacillota; class Clostridia; order UMGS1883; family UMGS1883; genus UMGS1883. Next base: position 1,931 of record JAZNYX010000010.1, read on the forward strand.
GTTTTTTCCTATCAAAAAGCCTCTTCCGCCGCTTTTGGCTATGTTTAACAAGGTTTGGATGTTTGCTATGGTATGATCAACTCTTCCTCCGACACCGCCTAAAACGACAAAATTTTTATATCCTTTTTCAAAAGCGGTCTTATACGCCAAAAACGTGTCTGTATCATCCTTTTTTACAGGATGTTTTATCAGCTTAACATGTTCAGGGATTTCAGTAATTGAATCAAAATCACCTAAAAGAATATCGGGTTTTATGCCGTTAGCTTTAAGTGTATCGAAACCTCCGTCAGCAGCAATAATTAAATCGTTTTTATTCCGATTTAAGGAAAATTTGCTCGAAAACTCGTTACAAGCACCTATGATATAACAGATTCCTTCTCTGCCTGTCATCTGTAGTTTGCCTCGGTTATACCAAATTGCAGATAGAGCCATTCTATTGACTGCTGCATCCATGGGTAGCTACGACAATCAAGCTTGCTGAGTCCCCAATATGTTTCATCGGTAAACAATGATGTTCCATGCTCGCCATTAGGATATATATGCAATTCAAAGGGGATATTGTTCTTCCTAAGAGCGTTCGCGTAAAGAAGGGAATTTTCTACAGGAACGCACGAATCTTCAAAGGTATGCCATAAAAATGTGGAAGGTGTATTTTCATCCACCCATTTCTCGAGTGAAAGTGACTCCCAGTATTCACATTCGTGTTCTACCCCTGTAAGATTTTTGAATGAGCCTTTGTGGGCATGATCTCCGCAGGTGATAACAGGATAGCAAAGTATCGAAGCGTTTGGCTTATGATATTTATTCTTTTCTTCGTCATCACCAAATATATCCGCCCTGTTCCAAAGCGTACTTATAGAGCCTGCCAAATGTCCTCCTGCGGAAAAGCCACAAACGGCTATCTGATCGGAATTAATTCTCCACTCTTTTGCATTGTCACGGATAACCTCAATCGACTTTGCGGCATTTAATACAGGCATCGGATGGCGATGAGGAGCTACGCAATAATCAAGCACAAAAGCATGAAATCCTGCAGCAGTGTATGAAAGTGCAATCCTCTCCCCTTCCCTTGGTGAAACATTGGTATATCCGCCACCGGGAATTACAAGAACGGCGGGACGATCTTCCTTTTCAATTGTTTGGCTTCCGTCTAAAATATATCCAGTCAACGTCGGCATAAAGCCATGCTCTGTTTCCTTTTCCAAAAGGTTAATAGTAACTATTTTCACCAGTAAATCTTCCTTTCATATCAGTTACAAATAATATACTTTAGAATATCATATTGCTTATTTAAAGTCAATTGTTTTGCAGTAATATTTCTCTTGAAAAAAGCATATTTTATTATATAAAATAAAAGGAGAATGTTAAAACATGAAAAAAATAGGTTCATTATTAATGGTTATAATGCTTCTTTTTCAGTATAATGTTTCGGCTACTATGTTTACTACTGATTCAAGTGCAAAGTCGCTTCTTCTTATGGAAGCATCTACGGGAAAAATATTATATGAAAAAAATTCTCACGAATCACTGCCACCTGCAAGTGTAACAAAAGTAATGACAATGCTCCTTATCTGTGAAGCGTTAGAACGCGGGGAAATCACACTTGAAACTCAGATTACTGCAAGCGAATATGCAAAGAGCATGGGCGGAAGCACAATTTTTCTTGAAACAAATGAAATAATGACTCTTAACGACCTGTTAAAAGGGATAGCTGTTGCAAGCGCAAACGATGCGTGTGTAGCCGTGGCAGAGCATATGTGCGGCAGTGTTGAAACCTTCGTTTCACTGATGAATAAGCGTGCATCGGAACTGGGAATGAAAGATACTAATTTTGTTAATTGTAACGGACTGGACGTTGAAAATCATCATTCAAGTGCATATGATATTGCAATTATGAGCCGTGAGCTTCTTAAGCATGACATAATTGAAAAATACACAACAATATGGATGGATACACTCCGCGACGGAAAATTTCAGCTTGCCAATACAAACAAATTAATCAGGTTTTACAAAGGGGCAAACGGGCTTAAAACGGGTTCTACAAGCGGCGCAGGCTGTTGCATAAGTGCAGCCGCAAAACGTGACGGTATGCAGCTTATAGCAGTAGTATTGGGAAGCAGTAACAGTAAAGAACGATTCGCCACTGCCAGCAGTTTACTTAATTACGGATTTGCTAACTATGCTGTGACAAACTTTGGCGAGAAAAATTCAAAGGTTATTGATGTATCGGTAAAGAACGGAAAAGAAAAGAACGTAACGGCTCTTTCAAAAGAAAATGCAAATATATTAATTGAAAAGCAATATGCCGATAAAATTAAAACCCATATCAATGTAGACGATAATTTACAAGCACCCGTAAAAAAGGGGCAGATTATCGGTGAGTTAATCATAACCTCTGATGCCGAGACGTTGGTTAAAGTTCCGCTAATTTCCGACAGAAGTGTAAAGAAAAAAGGTGCAAGCGATTATTTCGTGCACCTTTTGAAGGGGTTATTTAAATTCAACACATGATTCAGTATAAAAACAGCAGCAAGAATTATTAGAGAGTACATAATAGAATACAAATAATAGCTACCGTCATAAACAGAATAAAGATAATAGTGTGTAGGTAAGAGAAATCTTAATATCGGAAAGAATGAAACATTGAAAAAAATCGGCGAAAGCACCAGCGCAAACACAGTGATTCCCGGTATCACCGCACCGAGTTTTCCGTAAGATTTAAATAGAACACAAAAGAATGTAGAAAAGATGCTTACGGCAACTATAAATAAAGCCATTGAAAGCAATTCTCTGAAAAAGCCTACCGAAAAGCCTCCGATTAATAAAGATATAAGAATTGCAGCCCCCGAAAATACACAGGCAGAAAAACAAGTGGCAAATGCGGGCAAAATTCTTTTTGTCGGTGACAGCCATGCAAATTTGCCTGCTGAATTATCTTTGAGGAAATACATGGCGGCAGCAAGTCCGGACAAAATCAACAGTATAGAAAGGATTCCCCTTATTGGTGATATTAAATAATTTTGTTTTACGGGAGCATCGGATGAGAGCTTTGTCATTTCTATTATGCTTCTCCCCTTTTCCCTGTCAAAATAGTTTGACCGGAGCTTTTCATCTGAAATTTTGCCGCTGAGTTTCAAATTATTATGTGCATAATTACTGTACAGTGAAAAGGATACCTCATCAAAAATAGTTTCGTAAAACATTTCTCGTGACATCTGCAATATAATATTTTCTTCACGTTCTATTACCTTTAAAAAGGGTTCTTTTGACTCTTTTTTTATGAACCTATTAATTCTTTCTTCAATGTTATCTTTATACACCCAAGCGGCATCGGCTTTATGCGTTGTTACCAATTCCGTCGCCTCTGCCTCTGTGTCACATATAACAAACTGAATTATACTGTCGGTGTTACGAATTTTCTCCATTGCACGCTTTGCCGCAGGTGAGTTATCCTGCGATGCAACAGCAATTTTCAATATTCCGCTTTCTCCCGTCATTGCAAGCTTAGTAACGGGAATGATGACAGGGATTAAACAAAGTATAATAATAAAGCTCAGCTTATGAATCAGACGTTTACTACACATGAAATACCAAATCAAGCATTTTTTTATTAGATTCATATACTCTCCCCTCTCATATCCTTTTTTCTTTTATAATAAGCTGCAATTGCAAATAAAAGCGTATATAACGACACAATTATAAAATCTTCCCACCCTACAGTATTTGACATAATCTTACGTAAATAGGAAAAACCTGCACCTGACGGCAAAAACGTCGAAACTTTCTGCACGGCTGTCGGAAAGAAGTATATTGGATAAAAACATCCTGATATATACCCTAACCCAACGGCAATGAGAAACTGTACAATTATACTGCTCACAGAATTTGGGAACAGTTCATACAGCGCTTTGTGCATTGCGGTAAACATGATAATAACGGGAAGCATGAGAAAAACGAAGGTAATACAACTAAAAACGGAATTATTACTAAACTCTTTGATTCCGAAGCTGTTATCTGCAGTTACAGCACCTATCATCGATGCAAAGATTATTAAAGTTAAAAACGTAATGCATAAAAAAGAAATGTATTCAGCAAGCATTTGGATAGAAATTTTTAATCCCGATGATTGTAGTGAACGCGATAAAGCAAGATTGCGCCCTGATAAAAGTTTATTGCAGGATATACCCCAAATTAAGAGGAAAAAAGTTATAATACCGCAAACATAATAACCGCTTAAGGAAATTGAATCTGCCACTCCTACGAATTGTGTTTCAATTGCAGTATCTCTGGAGAGAATGAACTCTATGTATGAGAAGTTCATATCATTAACTTTTTTGCCTATGCCTTTTGTTTGTTTGATTCTTTTTGCAACGTCACGCAAGCTATAGCTTCCGTTTTGAGTTTCTACAACCAAGTTGGAAACAACTTTTAAAACCTCTCCTGAAATTGCCGTTCCGAACCCTTCGGGGCCATCTGATATAACATACTTTGCAGGTATATTATCCCCGTAATATACTCCTCGCACAAATTCTTCGGGAATATATACATACCCTTTGATTTTCCCTTTTTTTAAAGCACTGATTGCTTCTTCCTCCGTCATACGAGGAAATTCAACAAAAAAACGGGAACTATCAAAATTTTCCAGCATATTAATACCTATTCCAAAATGTGTATCTTTAATATCTCCAACTATTGCCACCGAAATTTTTTGTTTGCTTTCATCGTTTTGTGTATCTGAAATTAACCCGACTGTTGCCATTCCTATAGCCGCCACGGTTAAAATGGTTATAAGCAAAATTGCCGGATATATTTTAAAAGCTCTCTTTAAATGCAGTTTAAAAAATACGCCTTTGTTCATAGTTTATAAATTACCTGCCAATCTGTGAACGTTTCCGTCATATTGATATGGGTGCAATATGCCCTCTTTTAATATGTAGAGCTTATCGCAAAGAGGGATTTCCTGAATATCGTGCGTAGCTAAAAGAATAGTTCCGCCGTTTTCTTTATATTCAAGTAAATAGTTTGAAATTCTCTCCTTACAAACAAGGTCCAGAGCCGCAGAAGGCTCATCAAGCAGAAGAATTTTTGGTTTGTGAGCAACACTGCATCCGATTGCAAGCCGTTTTTTCATTCCGCCCGACATTTTATAAACAGGAGTGTTTATAAAAGAGGTAACGCCCAGCATTGCAAGGACTCCGTCATCAAGTTGATATTCAAGGTCGCCTTTGGAATACCACAGCCGTAAATTATCAATAGCGGTCAATTCTTCAAAAAGAGGGGTGCTTTGAGGTACATAACCTAAAATTTTGCTGCGTTCCTTTTCATTTGAGAGCATATTTATGCCATTGTATGTAAAGCTTCCTCCATCAGCTTTCAGTACCCCTGCAAGAATACTAAGCAATGTGGATTTACCGCTTCCGTTACTGCCTAAAATTCCTATACATTTGCCCTCGGATGTTTCAAGACAAACATCTGTCAGAACCTTTGTTTTTTTATATTCCTTTTTTATATGTTCAATGGTAATCATAATATTCATTCCTTTGTAAAGGCTGAGTGCTTTATATGCAACTCAGCCTTTTAACAGTATTAGTAGCCGTAATCGTAGTAAGTTTCAGTTTCCGGCTGTAAGTAATATTGTAATTCCTCATCTGCTTGTGTAATAGCATCGGTTATTTCTCGAGGCGCTCCTGCAGATTTAAGATTTTTATTTAACTTATTAAGACTTAGGCCGGATAACCAATCAAGCATTTCATTTTCTTCACCTACTGAAATGTAATTGCGTGGAATATCAATTCTTTGCGGGGCTGCTTGCAACTCTGATTCCCCTTTTATCAAAAAGCAAAGTTCGTTGCCCTTAGTTAACGAGAGTGTTACATCTTCTGATTCTTTTGGTTTTGTATTTGATTCAAGAGTCAGTTTCAAGTCGGATACTAATGATGCAATTTCTCCCGATGCAATGCTGCTTATTTGATTCTTTACAAATTCGGCAAGCTCAAAACTGATTTTTCCGTTGAATACTCCGTTTTTCAAATCTTTTGTATTATATTCTGAAACAATTTTTGCAAGCTTGTTCCCTGCGGCAGTTATGTAAAACGTTCCGGATTTTTTATCACCTGAAGTTCTTCCGTTTCCCTCAAGACTTACGGAGCTTAAAAAGCCTGCACCGGCATTAATTTTCATTGCATATTCTTTCCCTGACTCCAATGAGATTGAAGAAAAAGAAGCTCCGTCCTTCTCAAACCCGAAACCGACTAAATCTCCTTTATTGTTTACCCAAATGTTAAAGCGGACAAGCTCTTCCCTACTCCATTGTGTGTTTACGGTTTCGGAAATAATTTCATCAATTCCGGAAATCATTTCAGAATATACACTTTCAAAATCAACATCAACTGCATCTAACTTACAGAAATCTCTGATAATACTTTTTAACTCATTATCTGCCTTTACTTCACTCAGGAATGCAATAAGCATTTTTCTAAGAAGTTCCTCATTTACAGATACAGAAAGCTTCGTACTGCTTTGTTTAATATCGCCTGCCTTTAGCTTTTCTGTGTCTTCTGATACATTGTCCACACTGTCGATAACGGTGCAAATGTACTTATAGAGCAGATTTTGTGTTGTTTTCTCATCGGGGATAAGTTCGAAAATTTCACAAAGGGTTTGAAATTCGGTCGTATCCATAAATCTCTTATACGCATAAAAAGGGTTGTCATAGTAATCATAACTGTCAGATACAATCTTAATTCCTTTATTATTAATTTCAGGAATATCAAAGTAAATTCCGCTGTCATCAATTGCGGTATTCAAGGAAAGAATCTTTTTTCCGTTTATTGATGCATCTATTTCAGAAGAAATATCCGTTCCAACTCTGGCAGATTCCCCTGAAAATGTTATCTTTTTAATCCAATCTATTTTATCTGTAATATCGTCTGCCTCGTTTACGTTGGCAGCTTCAAGGATGTCATAAAAACCGCGTCCAAATTGAAGTGTTACTTCACCTTTCTCCTTAATATCTCCAAAAAGCGAGTTCGAGTCAGAAACAGCAGATAAGGCAGCACCGATTTCATCGGTGGAATCCTTGATTTCACGCTTGACAACCACTTTAAAGTAGTCTTCGGGAGAATAATAGAGCTTTTGAGCCATGTTCTTAATAACAGGTGCAGCATACGCTATTATGGATGATAACAGTATTAATACTGCGGCAATTATAACAGGCCTGCGCCATTTTTTTCGGGGTTTAGGTGCGGAGGATACCTCGGCATTCTCCAAGATTTCTTGCGTTGCAACAGTTTGCTGAACGCTCACATTTTCGTTTGAAAATTCTGGTTTTATGTTTGCATCCTCTACTGATGGAGTTTCAGTACGATTCACACGTTTTCCGCATGATTGGCAGAATTTATCGTTTTCACTTAATAATCTTCCGCAATTTTCACAAAACATAATTATTTCCTCCCTCTTGTTTGGTTTCTTTATAAGATAATTATATTATACTTTTACATATTTTGTCAAGGAGTGTATAAATAATAATGGAATCATCACCTCGTTATTTCGGTACTACACCAAAGCATTTTAAAGCTAATAAACAAAAATAAAAGCCTGTTTCAGGCTTTTATTTTTGTTTGAATATATTTAATAATATTTTTTATCGCTCATATCCTGAACGCTGCGTAATGCTTCACCGAAACGCTGGAAGTGAACTACCTCGCGTTCTCTCAGGAATTTAATGGGTTCTATAACGTCAGGGTCATCAGCAAGACGCAGAATATTGTCATAGGTTGCTCTCGCCTTTTGTTCTGCTGCAAGATCTTCCGTAAGGTCAGCTATAACATCAGCTTTCGACTGAATATATGCCGCTGTCCAGGGAACACCTGCCGCCGATGCAGGATAAACGCCTGTATTATGGTCTACAAAATATTTATCAAAGCCCGATGCTTTGATTTCTTCAGGGGTGAGATTGCGTGTTAACTGATACACAATAGTACCGATCATTTCGAGGTGTGCCAGTTCTTCTGTTCCGATATCATTCAATGTTGATTTTGTGATTTCGTTAGGCATGGAAAAACGTTGGCTGAGATAGCGAAGCGATGCTCCGAGTTCTCCGTCGGGACCACCGTACTGACTGAGAATAACCTGTGCCATTTTAGGGTTTGGGTTTTTTATTTTAATCGGAAACTGTAACTTTTTTTCATATATCCACATAATTTAACTCCTTTCTTTTTCCCAAGTCCAAGGGTTCTTTGACCATTGCCACGGAAGCTTATTCGGAGTTTGGGTTGCTGTTAACGGTCCGTATTGTTCCTCAAATTCTTTTCTTAATGCTTTTGCCTTGGAAACAGCTTCGGTGTAAAGTTTGAGGGCTCGTTCGCAGTTTGGATGTGTGTTAAGGTAAAGCTGCAAGTCAAGTGCAAGAAAATCTGCCTCCTGCACCTTTTTGAGAAGGTCACGTCTGTCGTTACATTCTACCATAATTTCCTCGTCCTCTCTTTCGAATTAAATTCTTTTCCGTAGACGCCTAAAGGCTTATCTAAGGATGCAAACGCTGTTCCGCGTTCCAATGCTTTTTCCTTGCTGTATGGGGTTTCGTACTTCTGATACGGAACATAGGAATAAGCAAGAGGGTAATTATCATAAATTCCGCAGGATGCCGTTTCCTCAAGCGGAATAAGCTGCATATTAAGCAAGTCTTTCATGCTGTGTTTTCTTCCTTTCATAAGCATTTTTTGGGGTAGCCCCCATTACTTAATATATTCCTGACATTAATTTTTGTGAAAAAAAACGGAAGGCAACTTTTCGTTACCTTCCGCTTTAAATGAGCGAGAAATTACTTTTTCTGAATAAGATGTATTCCGAAACCGCCAAATTCTTCTGCAAGATAGATGAATTTTCTTGTTCCATCGTCATTATATGTAGCACTTTCTTCGTTGAACTTAATACCCCTTGCACCAAGATGATAAATAGCTCTTTCAACGTTATTGGTAAGAATTGCAATGTGACCGCACTTTCCGGGACCCATTGATTTCATTACCTCAAACTCAGTACCAACGAATATGCCCTTTGCACTTTCTTTTTCGATGTTCTTACCCATAAGGAGAGAAAGCATCTCGGCAGTAGCCTTTGCCTGTGCTTCGTTTTCATGATTGATACCGATATGACCGATTTCAAGACCAAGCATTGTGCTTACGGATTTCTTTGTGAGATTTGTAATCTCATCCCACTGGTCATTATCAATAAAGCTCTCTTTAACCATGAAGCTGCCGCCGCAAGCAATAATTTTATTGCAACCAAGGTAATTATTAACGTTATCAAGGCTAACACCGCCTGTTGGCATAAACTTAACGTTGCCGTAGGGTGCTGACATAGCCTTAATCTTATCAAGTCCGCCGCTCTGCTCTGCGGGGAAGAATTTTACAACCTTAAGTCCAAGTTCAAGTGCCTGCTCGATTTCAGAAGGAGTTGTGCAACCGGGAAGCGGAGTTACTCCCTTTTCAAGACACCATGATACAACCTTGGGATTGAAGCCGGGGCTTACAATAAACTTAGCACCTGCATCAAGTGCTCGCTGTGCCTGCTCGATTGTGAGAACAGTACCTGCACCTACAACCATATCGGGATAAGCCTGTGTAATTGCACGGATTGCATCTTCAGCAGCATCTGTTCTGAATGTAACTTCAGCCGCTGCAAGACCGCCGTCGATAAGAGCTTTTGCAAGCGGTACAGCCTTAGATGCATCGTTAATCTTTATTACCGGAATAATACCGATGTTATAAATCTGTTTTAACATATCCATTGTTTATTATCTTCCTTTCCCCAATTATCTCTGTACACGGCCGCTGCCGTCGCCACCTACAAGATTGTCAACCTCGCCGCGAGTTACAAGGTTCATATCACCGGGAATTGTGTGCTTAAGAGCTGATGCTGCAACACCGAATTCAAGAGCATCCTTGAAGTTCTTTCCGTCAAGCATACCGCAAATAACACCGCCTGCGAAGCTGTCGCCGCCGCCTACACGGTCAACGATGGGGCAGATTCTGTATTCTCTGGAATGATAGAATTCCTTTGTATCTCTTGAATAGATACAAGCAGACCAGCCGTTATCGGAAGCGGAATGAGAAACACGAAGTGAAGAAATTACATACTCAAAGTTGAACTTCTCAACCATCTGCTCAAATATGCTCTTGTATCCTGCAAGCTCAAGTTCGCCGCTTGTTACATCTGTATCACCGGGCTTAAAGCCAAGAACTTTTTCTGCATCTTCTTCGTTTCCGATACATACATCAACGTACTGCATAAGATTTGTCATAATACGCTGAGCCTTTTCACTTGACCAAAGCTTTTTTCTGAAGTTAAGGTCACAAGAAACCTTAACACCCTTCGCCTTAGCAGCTTTAAGAGCAGCTTCTGTAAGCTCTGCAGCCTGGTCAGAAACGGCGGGAGTGATACCGGTAAAGTGGAACCAGTCGCAACCGTCAAAAATCTTATCAAAGTCGAAATCTTCTGCTACAGCAGTTGAGATAGAAGAATGTGCTCTGTCGTACACAACGTTGGACGCACGCATGGAAGCACCTGTTTCAAGGAAGTAAATTCCGAGTCTTTCACCGCCGCGAGCAATATTATCTGTTTTTACATTCATTTTACGAAGAGCAGCTACTGCACATTCACCAATGGGATTTGAGGGAACCTTTGTAACAAACTCTGCATCATGTCCGTAATTTGCGAGAGAAACTGCAACATTTGCCTCTCCTCCACCGTAGCAAACATCAAATTCGTCTGCCTGCAGAAATCTTTCGTTGTTGGGAGTTGAGAGACGAAGCATAATTTCGCCCATAGTAACTACCTTTGCCATTTTAACCTCTCCTTTGAAAATCATAATATATTTGACAATATGTCATCTTAGTTATATAATAACATTCAGAACTTTATCAGTCAACAATTATATTTTGTTAAATATCAAATATATTACGATTTTCAAAAAAGGAGAATTTTTGTGAAAAAACTAAATGAAACTCCTCTTAAACAGGAAATTTTTAAAAATGAAAGCTCGCTTATGACTATCTTCCGTTCAAAAGTCCCGCTCCTGACGGATATTTTTGAGGAACATCATCATACGGCTTTTGAAATTACCATGGTACTTGACGGCGAAGGTATATACGCTACCAAGTCTACGGAATTCACATTTAAAAGCGGAGATATATTCTTTTTCAGCACCGATGAATTTCATTGGATAAAAGAGCTGAGGAATGATTCCGAATTTATTAACATACATTTTGAGCCGAGATTTATCTGGTCGGATAATTTTGGGTTTTCCAACAAAGACCTTATAAGGATTTTCTTTAACAGAAAGAAAAAACCTCTTAACAAAATTGTGTTTAAATCTGATTCCGCAGAAACAATAAAAGACCTGATATTCAAAATGGAAAATGAAATATCTTTAAAAAAGAATGAGTATGACACAATGCTGAAAATACATTTGGTAAATATTCTTGTGGAAATGTTCAGATTTTTTGAAGATAACCTTACTGAGACGGATATTTCATACAGCAGTCAGTCTCTCAGGTACATGGAGGATGCACTAAATTATATTGATGAGCATCTGGAAAACGAATTAACGCTGGAAATGCTCTCAGATGTGGCACACATGAGCAAAACTTATTTTTGCAGTCAATTCAGAAAGCTTAACGGCATTTCCCCCTGGGAATACATAACCATAAGGCGCGTGGAGAGAGCCATTACCTATATTAAAACAACTGACATGTCAAAATCGGAAATAGCATTCAAATGCGGTTATAATAACACCGCTAATTTTTATCATGCATTTAAGCGTGTTACGGGAAAAGCCCCCGGAGACTATAATAAATCAGCTGATGTTTTGCTTTAAAACACCAAGCAGCTTTTTTTCAATCCTTGATATCTGAACCTGGCTTACCCCCATTATTCGTGCGACCTCGCTTTGTGTTTTTTCTTTGTAATACCTAAGGAGAAGAATCTGCTTTTCCTTGACGGGTAATTTTTCTATTGCCTGTTTTAATGCAATAGTCGTTAAAAACCTCTCCTCGTTTTGTTGGTTTTGGGAATGAAGCTTGTCTATTAAAAGGATTGGGCTGCTTTCGCTATCGTTTACAGTCTTATAAAGGGACTCTGTGGGCTGGGTTGCTTCAAGGGAAAGCATAACCTCGTCGGTGTTTTTACAAATTGCATCTGCAATTTCCTTTATGGTAGCATCTCTTCCCTTTTCATTGCTTATTTTTTCCGCCGCAGCCTTTGCCGCACTTGCCGTTTCCTTTAATGACCTGCTTACCTTGATAATGCCATCATCCCTTAGGAATCTGCGTATTTCTCCTAAAATCATCGGAATAGCATACGTGGAAAATTCTACGTTGAAGCTTGTATCAAATTTATTGATTGCCTTAATGAGTCCTATTGCCCCGATTTGAAATAAATCATCGGATTCTATTCCTCTGCCTGAAAATTTTCTTACAACGCACCATATCAGGCCCTTATTCTGAAGTACAAGTCTTTCTAATGACTCTTCATCTCCGGATTGCGCCAATGAAATTAAACGGTAACATTCTTCTTTCATTATTGCACATCCTTTATAGCTTTTTTGTCATGATAACCGTTGTTCCCGTATTTTGTTCGCTGATGACGAGCAACGAATCCATAAAGCTTTCCATGACGGTAAATCCCATACCGCTTCTGTCCTTTTCAGGCTTTGATGTGTACATCGGCATTCTTGCCTGCTCTATATCTTCTATTCCAACACCAAAATCCTGCACTTTAATATGTAAAACCCGATTCTTAATTTCAAATTCCAGAATTATTTTTCCTTCAGCTTCACCATAGCCGTGAATGATTGAGTTTGTAACGGCTTCCGACACCGCAGTTTTAATATCGGCAAGCTGTTCCAATGTCGGGTCCAGAGGCATTATAAAACCTGCTGCTATTATTCTCGCTAAGCCTTCATTAATCCCTTTTGAACAAAATTCTGCTTTCAGATAATTGTTCATTTGTTTTCTCCCCTTTCAGAGTTAATATTTTTATCAAATGAGTTTTCGGCTTCTTCACGGTTTTTATAATGTGGAATAATTTTTGTTATGCCGCTGAGGTCAATTATTTTCTTTACCGTTGAGGATGCACTACATAAAGCAACACCGCCGCCGTGAATCTTGACTAATTTATAACGTCCCAATATAAGCCCTATTCCCGATGAATCCATTAATGTTACATCCCTTAAATCAAAAATAAGATTCTTTTTTGATGTGACTTCAATTTCTATGTCAATTTTCTCCTTTAACACTGCGACCGCATACTGGTCAATTTCGCCGTTTAAGCAAACAATCAAGGCGTCATTTTTTACTATAAAGTCCTTGCCCATATCGATTCCTCCTGATTTGTATTTGAATATATTCTATCATAATCTACTCTCGAAACAAACCGAAACGTTTGTCATTACACAGGTTTCTTTGTTGAAAAAAGCAGAAAGAAATACCCGCATGGCATTTCTTTCTGCTTTTATATCAAAACGAAAAAAACGAAGCTATTTTTTTCAAAAGATTTAGTAATAGTTTTTTAATTTTATGTATAAAGGTTATTTTCTTTATATCAGAAGCTGTAACCAATGGAATTTCCGAAATTTGTTTATCGTTGCAAAACACAGTAATTTTGCCTGCTACCGTCCCTTTATTTGAAGGTACTTTTATCTTATCTGTTTGTATTCGGGTGACAATTTTATCATTTTCTCCTACAGCTATTTTATAATCTTCTGTGTAAAGGAGTTTTACTTTACGGTTATTTTTTTCATCATAAAGCACCTCGTATGCAGTATCATTCTTTTTAGCTATCTTCCTACAATTGTAGTTATCAAATCCGTAATTCAGTAGATATGCATGGTCGTTCCAATCATCGGGAGCATTTAATGTAACGCAAATTAATTCTTCTTCATCTCTTTTTGCGTATGAGACAAGGCACCTTCCGCATCTTTTAGTAAATCCCGTTTTAACTCCGGCACAGCCGTCAAATCTCCACAACAATTTATTGTGGTTTTTCAAAACACGATCCCATTTTTCATTTGGATTTGGGATGGTGTATGTTTTTGTTGCAACAATTTTGGCAAAAAGCTTATTATTCATCGCTTCTCGTGTTATCAGAGCCAAATCATAGGCGGTTGTATAATGATTTTCGTCATCAAGGCCATGGGGATTTTTAAAAGAGGTGTTAATAGCACCGATTTCTTTTGCTCTTTGCGTCATCATAAGTGCAAAAGCTTCTGCGTTTCCTGCCAAAAATTCCGCTATTGCCACGGCGGCATCATTTCCGCTTTTCAGCATCAATCCATATGTAAGGTCTTGAAGCTTTAGTTTTTCACCCGCTTTCAGCCATAAAGAGGACCCTTCCGTTCCTGATGCAAAGGGGCTTACCTTTACATATTCATCCATTTTTTCGCTTTCACACGCAAGAAGCCCTGTCATTATCTTGGTTGTACTTGCCATGGGAAGCTTTTCATAAGAATTATGTTCATAAAGAACCCTTCCGCTGTGGGCATCTAAAAGCACCGCACTTTGTGCACTTATTGCATATGTTTTTACCGAAAAAGAAAAAAGCCATATAAAAAAAATTGTTGTCACAAACAATTTACGCATAGAAAAACCCCCTCATTTCGAATATATTACCGAAACGAGGGGGGTATACATTTTATTTTACGTATTTTTTGATTTCATCAGAAGCATCTGCAGGATTCATGCTGAGAATAATCTGAATTTCTGCATTGCTGCTTTCAGCAACTGTGCTGATCTTGGAAAGAAAAGCTTCAAGAGCAGGGATATCGGCATTAACAATTTTTGTAATGCTGTCAATGAAGATGTGTGCTATATCGTAGTTCTGGGAAAGTATGCCGCAAACAAAACCGTAAAAATCATCATAATTGGAAATTCCATACTCTTCGGTGTTCACAAGTCTTACCTTATGTGATAAGTCAAGCACGTGTCTGTTTCCTTTGTTGATAAAAACAACACTTCCTGTAGCTGCCTTTTCCGCAGTATGTACCGCCTCAATGAGTCTTGCTGTTTTGCCTGTACCTTTTTCGCCAATAATAACATTAATCATACTAAGCCCTCCTAAAGTTTATTTGGTGTCTCTATGATTATATTATACTATATGTATGAACCAAAGGCAAGATGTTTTTGATAAATTTTCAAAATTTGTCAAAACATCTTGCCTTTAGTTATTATTGAAGCATGTTCATCAAATCATTCTCATTTATTACGCTGACTCCTAAAGCATTGGCTTTGTCAAGCTTGCTTCCTGCTTCCTCTCCGGCTAAAACGTAATCGGTTTTTTTACTTACGCTTGATGATACCTTTCCGCCGTTATCTGTAATGATTTTTGAGGCATCACTGCGGGTTAATGAAGGAAGTGTTCCTGTCAAAACAAATGTTTTCCCGGAAAAAATCCCCTCTGAAACAAATTCCTTGCACTCAAGGTTCAGACCTGCACTGCGTAAATTATTAACAAGCTCAATATTCTGTTTCTGGCTAAAGAAATTTACTATGCTCTGTGCAATGATCTTCCCTATTTCATCAACTTGCGAAAGTTCCTCTTCCGTTGCACTAATCAGAGCATCTAAAGTACGGAATTTCATGGCAAGAATTTTTGCGTTTCTACTGCCTACATGACGGATACCAAGGGCAAAAATCAGCTTTGACAGGTCATTCTCTTTTGATTTTGATATAGCTGAAATCAAATTAGATGCACTCTTTTCCCCCATTTTATCAAGCTTTGCTATGCTTTCTGCTTTCAATGTGTAAATATCGTACACGGAGGAAATAAGTCCGTTTTCAAGAAGCTTTTCCACCATTGCAGGACCCATTCCTTCAATATCCATTGCATCACGGGAGGCAAAGTGGATTATATTTCTTGCAAGCTGAGCATCACATTCGCTCCCCGTACATCTGTAAGCCGCTTCTCCATCTTCACGATACACTCGGGCACCACACACGGGACAGCGGTCGGGCATTTCAAATATTTCCTCATCACCCATGCGTTTTTCTTTTACCACACTCAAAACTTCGGGGATAATATCTCCTGCCTTCTGAACTAAAACGCTGTCGCCTATTCTGATGTCCTTTTCCCTGATATAATCAATATTATGAAGTGTAGCACGCGAAACTGTAGTGCCTGCCAACCGCACACTTTCAAGAACGGCATTTGGTGTAAGGACCCCCGTCCTTCCGACCTGAATTACAATATCAAGAAGCTTTGTTTCTTTTATTTCGGGAGGATATTTGTATGCAACAGCCCATTTGGGACATTTGGCAGTGGAGCCTAAAATTTCCCTTTGCCTAAGTGAATTTACCTTTATAACAGCACCGTCAATGTCAAAATCAAGAGTGTCACGCTCTTCGCCTATTCGTTCCACCTCCAAAAAGGCTTCATCAATGCTCGAATAAACGGGTGTATCAGGAATAGTTTTGAATCCCAAACTTGACAAATATTGCAACCCCTCTTTGTGAGTGGTAATTTCCTTTCCCTCTATTTGCTGAATGTTGAAAACAAAAATATCCAATTTGCGCTGTGCTACTACAGAACTGTCAAGCTGGCGGAGGGAGCCTGCCGCGGCATTCCTTGGGTTTTTAAAGGTTTTTTGCCCCGTTTCCTCCTGTCTTTTATTAAGTGCCTCAAAGCTTTTATGGGGCATATATACTTCACCGCGAACTTCAAGAAAAGGGATTTCCTCATTTAGTTTAAGGGGAATATTTCTGATTGTTTTCAAATTTTCCGTTACGTCCTCCCCCACGTTTCCATCACCACGTGTAGAGCCGCGGAAAAAAATTCCGTCTCTGTATTCCAGAGATACGCTCAATCCGTCTATTTTTAATTCTGTAATATATTCAACCTTTTCCCCAAGGACATTTTCCGTCTTTACACCAAAATCAATAACACTTTCGCGGTCAAAGACATCGTCCAGGCTTTGCATCTGAACCGTATGTGTTACTTCTTCAAAGCCATCTAAAATTTTTCCGCCTATTCTCTGCGTGGGAGAATCGGGTGTAATAAGTTCTGGATTTTCAGCCTCCATAGCTTTCAGTTGAGACATCAGCTTATCATATTCAAAATCGCTGATTTCAGGTTCGTCCTTGGTATAATATAAATTACTGTGGTAATTTATCAATTCTCGTAGTTCTTCAATAGTCATAATGCACCTCAAATAAAAGGGGATTGCACAAACAATCCCCGAAATTTTCAAATCAGTTTGAAGCTTTCCATGAAGTTCCGTCGCTGAAGGTAGCCTCCAAAACTTTTACATTCTTAACCGACTGTGCACTGTCTCCGCTTTCAATCGCCCAGCCGACTCTTTTCTTGTCGCATGGTAACATTTTAAGATTATTTACGAAATATGAACCCGAATTTGTTTCGATAACTTCGCCGTCTTTATCGCAGATATCAAAATTAATCTTAAAGGATTGAATCTGGCTGTTACTTACGTTTCTGTACTCAAAAACAACGAGTTTTTTACCATCCTTGCTGTTAAACCAATAATTTATGAAGCCTAAGGGAGAATTTGCCGCTTCTCTCCATGCATCTGTTACATTGGAACGAAGATAATAAAGCATGCTTAAATACTCGGATTCGGTGTTTTCTAACTTTTCGATAGCATTCTGAACATTGTTAAACGCAAGCTCATACTGTTTGTTTTCAAGCATTGCCACTGCACCAATGTTTTCACCGCCGTCTCCTTTTGCGGCATAAGTATAAACGGCCTCGTCAAAAGCTGTTCCCCAGCCTTTTGCTTTGTAGGCTTCTACTTCGGAAGGATCAACATTTTTTGTTGTTCCGTCAAAGGAATAAATGGTAACAAGGCTTGAATCGGGCTTTGTTGTTGTCCAACCTGCAAGCTCATACTTTGAAACCTCATCGGCAGAAACAACCTTAGACTCTCCTTCGCTGTTATACATAATAACGGTATCGGAAGATGCATCTTCTCCGTCGACAAGCGTCCACCCTAAAAGCTTATATGTTTCTAAGTGATTAGAAGGTACCTGTACGATTGTATTATCTGTGTATTTTATAAATACCTTGCTTCCCGAAGGCTTTTCCACGTTAACCGGAATATCGGGAACGGTTTGTTCGTTATCTGTACTTTGCTGATTATCCTGCACATTATCCTGCTGGTTGTCCTTTTGACCATCAAGCTCGCCCTCAAGATACCAACCAACAGCCTTGTGTGCTTCAACCTGATCAGCGGCAACAACAAGCTCTCTTCCGTCGGCTGAATACATTGTAACGGGCTTTTCCTTAAACCAACCCATTCCGGGGGCTGTATATATTTCTATCTGATTATCCTCAACAAAAAGAGTACGTCCGTCAAGAGCGTAAAGCTCGGTCTTTGCCATACAAACTGAGGATGCCATAATAAGTGAAGCACCCAGGCAAATAAACGATTTTGTTGTTCTTTTCATTATATCATTCCCTTTCTTAGAGAGTTTATTTACTTATCTATCAATAATATTATATCGCAACTTATTAAACAGGTCAACTGTAATTTTGAAAAAGATTTCTACTTGAAAAAAATTACAAATGATGTTACAATAGAAAAGTACATAATATTACACATATCTACAGATTGGAGCACACCTATGATACAAAAAGAAATTAACGAAATCAGAAGGCGGCTTACAGGTGAAAGAAACTGTATTTCCCGTTTTTATGGTTGCTTTGTAAATCAGCAAAAGGAAATTGTGGCAAGAATCGACGCTAGCAGCGCGCTTATGCCTCAAAACGAAAAGGACAGGTTTTTGGCGATAATAAGAAAAACCCTCTCAGGAGGACTTGGAAAGTGCCTTACGGATATTACATTCACCACGCAGCAGGTAACAAGCAGCGAAGAGCACGCTTTACTTATGAAGCTTAAGGACACATCACTTTCTGACGAAGAAGCGCGTGATAAATTATATACTAAGATAATTGAAAATGTACAGATGGAGGGAAATTATGTTATCCTCCTGATTGCCGATACATATGACATTCCGTTTAAGGGTGCTGACGGAGAGTCACGCGGTAAAGACTCAACGGATATTTTTTCTTATTTCCTTTGCAGTATCTGTCCCGTAAAGGACGGCAAAGCCGAGATTGCGTATATACGTGAAGAAAATGAGTTCCATTCATTTATTACTCCGCAGACGGTGGCATCTCCAGAAGTAGGCTTTATGTTCCCTGCCTTTGATGACAGAAATACAAATATTTACAATGCACTTTTTTATGTGAGAAATACTGCGTTAATGCAGGAGGCGCTTATAGATTCTTTATTTAAAACAAAAGCCCCCATGTCCGTTCCCGAGCAAAAGGAGATTTTTACAACTGCACTTACCCAGGCTCTTGAAAATGAGTGTAGCTTTGATGTGGTACAATCAATGCACGAGCAAATCCGCGAAAGGATAACTCAGCATAAGGAAAGTAAAGACCCCCTCCCGCTTGATTTTACGGCTGATGACGTGGGAAACATGCTTAAATACAGCGGAGTTGCCGAAGAAAAGGTTCAGGCATTCAGAGAAAAATGCAATGAAGATTTTGGAGAAAATGCAACCTTGATACCTACAAATATAATTGAAAGCAAAAAATTTGAAGTGGTGACACCACAGGTTAAAATCACTGTCGATCCCGAATATACATATTCCGTGGAAACCAGAGTAATTAACGGAAGAAAATATCTTCTGATACCTGCTGATGACAGCGTAACAATCAACGGAATCAACATTAAAATTCCAAAAGAAGATTAAAACACGACAAAAAATAATGAAGATTTTTGCAACTGCAAAAATCTTCATTATTTTTTAATTATTATACAGTTTTGCCAATCCGCCTTCGCCTGTTTCTCTGTAATGGCGTGATAAATCCTTTCCTGTTTCATACATTGTCTGCACTACAACGTCGAAAGAAATTTTTCTTGTATCAGTCAGGAAGTTTGCAAGATTCACCGCGTTTAATGCACGCATTGCCGCAACGGCGTTTCGCTCTATACAAGGAATCTGTACAAGACCGTAAATTGGGTCACACGTTAATCCAAGGTGGTGTTCAATTGCAATTTCTGCGGCATATTCAATCTGCTCCAGGCTCATATTATATAACTCTGCCAGAGCTGCAGATGCCATGGCACATGCCGTGCCGATTTCCGCCTGACAGCCACATTCCGCACCGCTTATGGAAGCATTGGTTTTAACAATGTTACCCACCAGTGCCGCTGTTTTTAATGCCTTGTATATTTCTGCATCTGAAAAATTCCTTTTTTGCTGAATGTAATAAAGCACCGCAGGAAGAACGCCACTGGAGCCGCATGTAGGTGCAGTTACAATTTTTTCACCGCAGGCATTCTGTTCGCTGACGGCAAACGCATAAGAGCATACAAGGCGGTTTTCCTTCGTTTGCTCGGTTTCATCTATATGATGCTGTTTGTATAAAAATTGTGCTTTCTTCTGCACTTTAAGCTTACCGGGAATGCAGCCTGTATCTGAAAGTCCTTTTTTAATGGAACGCTTCATTTCCTCCCATATTCTTCTGATAAAGGCATCAATCTCTTCTCCCTCGCACTCATCTACATATTGCCACAGGCGGAGACCCTTTTCACGACAATACTCAGCCATCTCGGAAAAGGTATGAAGCGGATAAAGGTTACTGTTTTCCGAAAGCTCCTCCCCTTCTATTGTAATCTGACCGCCTCCGATACTGCAAACACGTGAAAATCCCATCTTTACATTATTATTAAAGGCAAAAATATCCATGGTATTCGGGTGAGGTATTTCTTTTGTAATGCAATCAAACTCTATATCACAGCGGGTAGGTAAAAACGCCTGTGTTATGGCATAATCGGTCATATGTCCTTTTCCCGTCTGAGCCAAAGAACCGTAGAGAATGACCTTATAACGGTCTGCATCGGGGAATTTGCGTTTAAACATCATGCAAGCCTTTTCGGGACCCATGGTATGAGAGCTTGAGGGGCCTCTTCCTATTTTGTAAAGCTCGCGGATAGTGGGCATGGCGAGCTTTACCCCCTCTTTCTTAAAAGCAGGCTCCAAATCGGAAAAGAAATACTCGATACTGACATTATAAAGCTTACAAATTTTATATATTGAATCTATACTGGGGTAGGAAATTTCGTTTTCCCACTTGGAAACTGCACGGTTTGTAACACCGAGGCTTTTTCCGAATTCCTCCTGTGTCATCCCCAAGGATTCTCTGAGTGACGATATTTTCTCTGCAAAGTTTAAATTTATCATAGCTGCACCCCCAAATTTATATTGACTAAATTATACCAAAATTATCTTGTCCTGTAAATGGTATTTGATACAATTTTTATCAACCGTGAGTAGAAAAATAAAAAAAGAACAGCCCTCTGAAAAAAGGCTGTTCTCTAATGTTATTTAACAAAAATTTCTTTTCCGCCCTGTTTTGCACTCTCGTACATTGCAAAGACGGTTTTCATGGTGTTTGCCGAATCGAACACCGAGAAATATTTTCCATAATCGTAATACTCTTTTAAAAGTGTGATATGCCCTGTTCCCCAGTATGCTTTTTCACCCTCTGCCGTAACGTCATGGCAGAGCATTTCATCATCCAAAAACAGCTTGTCATCGGTATAATGAAGCGTCCCTTTTTCACAAACCACCTGTAAATTGGGGGTGCTATTGGAGGAAAATGCATTCGTGGCAAAGAAAATCGCTTTTGCATCATCATTTGTCCTGAGTGATGCCATAAAGCTATCCTCTACCTCGATTACATCTTTAAGGGAGAAGTTATTCATAACCGCTTTAAGAGACTTAAATCCGCCTGTAAAATATCCCATCAAATCAAGCGTATGTATTGCCTGATTAATTAATACTCCGCCACCCTCGGTTTCCCATTTTCCGCGCCACTCATCGGTGTCATAATAGGCTTTATCACGAACCCAGGTTAAAAGACCACGCACTCCCAATACTTTTCCGAGAGAGCCGGAATCAAGGATTTCTTTCATCTTTAAAACGCAGGTATTAAGCCTGTTTTGAAAACAAACGGCAACTTTTTCAATACCGGGAAGCTTAAGCATTTTTTCAAGCTGCCCGTTATCCATTGCCAAAGGTTTTTCACAAACAACCTCTTTGTTTTTTTCAAGAGCAAGCCTGACCATATCGAAATGCAGATAATGAGGCGTACAGATATGCACAGCATCAATATTGGAATCATTAAGCATTTCGTTAAAATCCGTATAGATAACTACATCGTATTTTTCCGTGCACCTTTTAATACGGCTTTCATCACAGTCGCATACTGCATAAAGACGTGCACTCTCAACTTTTTCAAGTGCCGCTGCGTGAATGGGGCCTATCGCTCCGTAACCTACAATACATACGTTTTTCAAATGAATCTCTTCCTTTCGGTGTCTTACAGATTCTCAGGGCATTCTCCGCAATCCGGAACATCAACGGGAATACCGCCTTTGTTTGCGGATTCTATTGCAACAAGTCCGGGGATTGTATATCTTGCAGAGGTCCATGCATTGAGAACCGGCTGCTTATTATTATACACCGCTTTGCAGAAATCGTCAATAAGTAATTTATGAGTTGCCATATGTCCGTTAGCAAGACCGTCAAATTCCTTGGGAAGTCTTGCCATTTCTTTTGCCTGAACTTCCGCTACATCTTCCCACTGCCACTCGCCGTTTGCAACTTTTTCCTTGAAATCGGGAAGGTGCTTATTTTCCACCATACCCTTAGTGTTAACGTAATCACTTACGTCGGTAAGGAATACTTTTTCTTTTTCGCTTTCCTTATCTCTTTCAACGAGAATATGCTGAGCATTGGAAAATTCATAGCCGCCATCGGTTCCGTAGAGTGCGGAGATGTACGAGCTAGGCTTCATCCAACCAAAGGTTCTTGCCTCTGTTACACGAGCTGTACCACCGTTTGCAAGTTCCATAAACACATACTGATTGGAATGTGTGTTATGCCATTCGTTATCGTTTTCACCGAATCTTCCATCGTTTGTTTTATCTACATATCCCAGTGCCACAACTTTCTTTGCATAGGAATCAACGGCAGAAAGAATCATACCGGTTGAATGTGTGGGATAAAGAAGCGGAGGCATACCGCCTTCGTTGGGACGCTTACCGTAAGAGATATGGTCAATATGGTGATAATACTGGGATGCACCATATGTAAAGTCACCAAACTTGCCATCCTTATATGCTTCACGGCAATACATTGCACAGGGATAATAATAACAGGTTTCGCCCATAAGATATATAAGGTCTTTTTCCTTTACAAGCTTTACTATTTCCTGACATTCTTCCACTGTAGGAGCCATGGGAACCGCACTGTAAACATGCTTTCCTGCCTTAAGAGCACGGATAACGATATCTCCGTGAAGATGACGCTCTGTAAAATTTGCGATAGCCTGAATATCTTTTCTTTCAAGAATTTCTTCATATGTGTTGATGATTTCCACATCGAACATTTCTGAGTATTTTTCTGCTTTTTCACGAATAAGGTCACAAACATAAACCTTTTCAACAGCAGGATGTGCTTTCATAAGATGTACGAACTTCTGCGCGAAATTTCCGCAGCCGACAAAAGCTACTGTGAATTTTTCCATTTATATCTTCCTTTCCGTAGTGAGGAGGTGTTTATGCTCCTGTTTGTTTATCAGAGAACTACAAGCTTGTTGTTGTCTGCAGACTCATGGATAGACTGCATAATCTCTGTGAGATGTCTTGCATACTGAAGTGATACGATATAGGGCTTACCCTTGAGAGTTTCGGAAATCATTGTATAGATTGAGTAATGGTCTCCGAAAATCTTGCCTTCAAGTGTGATATTTGTCTTTTCTGTATGAGTTACGCTTCTGTATACGTTGGGGTCATCTGATACAGGATATGAAATTTCGTGGATTTCCATTTCGTTACCCTTAACGTAGATAGTACCCTTATCACCCTGTACAACCCAGTTGGGAAGGTAGTCGGAAATGATATTATGGTCTACCTGTACGATAACACCGCTCTCTGTAAGAAGTGTTGAACAGAACATATCGTCTGCATCACCGGGGTTTATAATCTGTCTCTTCTGAGCATAAACGGACTTGATGGGTTCGTCTACAAGGCACATAGCCTGTTCAACAATGTGAGGACCCCAGTTGTTGAGGTAACCGCCTGCATATGCTTTAAGAGTCTGCCAGTCGCTTCTCTTACCAAAAGTCATCTGTGCACGGTATACGCGGAACACTTTACCGATTTTACCTTCCTTGATAACTTCCTTCAGCTTAACAACGTCAGCACCGTCGTGGCAAGGAATGAAGGGCATTACGATACAGTTGTTTTCCTCTGCGGCTTTGATGATAGAATCAGCCTCATCGGTTGTGATAGCCCAGGGCTTTGTGATAAGAACATTCTTTCCTGCACGAAGGAAATCAAGAGCGATTGCTGTGTGTGTAAAGCTGTATGTAAGAATGATAGCAAAATCATACTCGGAGCTGTTAAGCATTGTGTGATAATCTGTGTACTTCTTTGCTTCGGGGAATCTCTCGGAATACTTGTCAAGTGCTTCTGTGTTGATATCACAGATAGCTGTTACCTCAAATTCGGGATGCTTTTCAAGCACCGGTCCGTGAAGTTCATTTGCGGTACGTCCGCAACCGATAACTGCTGTTTTAATTGCCATGATAATTTACTCCTTTATCTTTGTTTAATTATTTGTTAAGTGATTTTTTAAGAAGTGCAAGCGCCTTCTTCATACTCTCTAAGCCTTCACCGTTCTTTGTCTCAAAGGAAATTGTTCCCTCGTAACCCGTTTTAACAAGGTTATTAATTACTGTCTGAACGAATTCGCTGTAGCTGTTTTCGGGAAGCATTCTTTCAAGCTCTGCAATATGAACATGCTTGAGATTATCCTTGAAATTAACAACATCTTCGGGATTGTCGTTGTTGCTCATCATATGAATAGTATCACCGAGAAGCTGAATTCTGGGATGATTAACTGCATTTACAACCCTCATTCCGTCTGCAAGTGTGTTGATAAAGTTACAAGCTGCTGCACGGAGGGGCTCCATTACGACTGTTATGTCATACTTTTCACATGCGGGAACGATAAGTTCTTTACAAACCTTTGCTATCTGTTCATAGCCCATATCCTGAGTTGTTTCTTCATCAAGAGCACGTGCCGGTGCACTGCCGAATACAACCTTTTTTGCTCCCAGTCTCTTAAGGCGTGAAAATGTCTTTTCAAGGTATTCAGCTATTACCTTTTCATCAACTTCTTTTCCTGTAACACGGATTGTTTTCGGGAAAAGAGCACAGCTGCACTCACAGCCGAGATTAAGTTCATCAAGGGTATTTGCAAGCTTTTCAAATTCTTCATCGGAAAGAGATGCTACAAGCATTGCACGCATTTCAACAAAGTCAAAGCCTGCTTCCTTAATCATTCTAATAAGCTCGTAATCAACTTCCGTTTTCATAGGAGTTGAAAACTCTTTACAAAAACCATATTTCATTTTTTAGTCCTCCTTTGGTCCGTAAAATCTGATAAATTTTAGTTTTCCATTAATTTCAAAAGGTTTACAAGATGCACCGATAAAATATTGGTTGCCGGGTTTTAAGGTTTCGCCGTTAAGCTCCCCTTCTCCCTCCAGAACATATATCCCGCTGAATACATTTCCGCTTTCAAAGGTTTCACTGCCGTCAATTTCAGCCATTTCAAGAGCGAACATTTCGGTGTTGTCATAACTGATAATGTTTCTACCCTGCTTTTTTATTCCCCAACGGTCTTTTACAGCCTCTTTGGGAAGCCCATCATATGTAAAGCAGTCAAACATTTTATCAAATCCAAGTCCCTGATGACACATAAAATCAGCAACCTGAAGTCCTTTGGGAGTTACCCTTTCGGTGCGGATTGTATAATCGGTAGGCTCCTGAACTTCTATAAGAAAACAGCCTGCTCCGATTGCATGGGGGATTCCGCCCTCGATGAGGAAGGTATCACCTTTTTTTACCTCGAACTTATGAAGGCAGTCAAGCATTGCACCGATATCCTGTTTATCAAATACTTCTTTCCAGTATTCACGGGTGATTCCCTCTTTGAATCCGAAATAGATACAGGGCTTTTCTCCGTCAATTTCTCTGCCGTCTACAATATGCCAGCATTCGGTTTTTCCGTAAGCGGAGTCAAAAAGTTCTCTCGCTTTCGCTTTAGTAGGATGAACCTGGATTGTCAATCGCTCGGCAGAATCTATTATTTTTACAAGGACACCGAGATTCTTTCCGAATTTTTCAAGGTGCTTTTTACCAAGGATTGCTTCGGGATTCTCCTCAATAAGCTCTGTAAGCGAAATTTCGCTTCCGCTTACCATACTGAGTCCTTCCACGATATTTTCCCTGCCGCTGTTTCTTGCACGAACGGTAGACATTATCCATTCTTCGGGGAAGTTTGTATCTTCACTGCCATCTATGCCGTGAAGCTTATCAATAAGGCTTCCTCCGCTGTAAGTACGCCATGCACCTGCGCGGTCAAGCTTTATGGGTTTTGTTATATCAATCATCTGCTCTTGTCCTCGTTAGCAAAGTCACGAACAGTTCCTGTAGGTCTGTGGCTGAAGTTAAGTCTCTTAAGACCTGCTTCTTTATCGGGCATAAAGTCAACCCACATATAGTGCATATGTCTGTCGCCGGTTACTTCTGCACCGTGATTGGAGCCCAGGGGAATATGAATGATGGCATCACCCTTCATGTTATACTTGCCATCATCAATGATAACTTCCATGTCATTTTCTGCGAAGCTATAGAAGAACTGGTCCAGCATCGGATGTGCGTGCGGTCTTACCAAATCGTAACCGTAAGATTCAACGGAACCAATGGTAAATCTGGGAATAAT
>JAZNYX010000011.1:0-2079 GCA_045594665.1 Clostridia bacterium
TCTATTGCTTCGCAGTGATATTCGGCTTTCGCCGAGTGATATTTGCTTTGCAAGTTAAAGGGGCGAATAAAATATCACTGAAGCCGTCAGGCTTCAATATCACTATTGCGACAGCAATAATATCACTCCGACGCAGTCGGAATATAACTTGACGATTTTTCAGTTTTGTTGTATAATATCTTTAGAGGTGATGTTATGTCTAACAGTATTATGAGAGATAAAGCAAAGGAATTTGCTAAAAGTATTGTTTTCCTCTGCCGTAATATGAAGGCGGAACACAAAGAAATGGTGCTTGTAAACCAATTGTTGCGTTCCGGCACTTCTATCGGTGCCAATATTCACGAAGCACAATATGCGCAAGGTACAAGGGACTTTATATCTAAACTTGAAATTGCTCAAAAGGAATGCTATGAAACAGAATATTGGCTTGAGCTTTTGTATGAAACGGGTTGTATCGAAGAAGCAATATATAAGTCTATTCAGAACGATTGCGGTGCAATACGAAGGATGTTAATATCCTCATTAAAAACGATAAAAGCAAAACAAGAATAGGGGTATGGGCATAGCCCGATGCATTTGTAATACAAATGCGAAACTAGCGAGATAAAGGATTGATATATCAATGGCAAAAATTATATTATCATCATGCGACTTCAGGAATAGTGATTCCGCTAAATACATATATGACAATTTACCATGTCCGGTTGATCAATGCAAGGTATTGTACTTTCCAAATGAAAAAGCCACAGAAGAAGCAATAAAAAGCATAAAGTTTTATCAGCGTCTTTCGGAATTTGGTTTTTCCAAAGAAAACATATATGTTTTTAATTATTTTTCTCCTGCTGAATTTGATGTAAATACTCATATAGATGTTATATACATCAGCGGTGGAAACACTTTTGGAACCTTGAAAAGAATTAAAGAATCAAGAGCGGAAAAGGTGATACTTGACTGCTTGTCTCGCGGAGCAATGTATATCGGCGGTAGTGCCGGTGCGCATATTGCTTCTCGCTCTATTCAACATGTAGCCAAGTATGATGTTGACACATATGGCTTAACGGATTTTTCCGGATTATGTTTATTTGACGGCATTTTAATATGTCATTATTCGGATTTGAGAGAAAAAGACTATAGGACTTTAATCGAGGCAGGAGAACAAAAAATTATTAAACTTCGAGATCAAGATTTTATGGTTTTTGAAATATAAGATAACCCCGACAGGTCTCTGAAATCTGTCGGGGTTATCTATTTGTTTCTGCAGATCAAATTTAAGTCTTATGAGCAAACTTCCTTATGAGAACCAGCCTATCGGGAGCTTTTTTTAACCGCCTAAGGCGTCTCGGAGCTTTTCCAAGGCGCTTTTTTCTATTCTTGAAACGTAGGAACGGGATATTCCAAGCCTTTCGGCTATTTCTCTTTGTGTCAGTTCCTCGGTGCCAAAAAGACCGTACCGCATAATGATTATCTGACGCTCACGGAGTGAGAGGACGGTCTGAATGCAGGAGAGAGCCTTAGAGGTCATTATTTTTCTGTCCACCTCCTCGGAGAGATCCTCGTCGGACGATATTACGTCCATATAGGAAAGGGGATTGCCGTCGCGGTCTACGTCGATAGTCTCATTTATTGAGATTTCCGACGAGTGCTTCTTTTGAGCTCTGAAACTCATGAGTATCTCATTTTGAATACACTTGGAGGCATATGTGGCAAACCGAGCGCCGTTTTCAACGTTAAAGGTGTCTACCGCTTTGACCAGACCTATGGTACCGATAGAGACAAGGTCGTCTTGATTTTTATTTTGTGAGTAGTATTTTCTCACGATGTGCGCCACAAGACGGAGATTGTGGAGTATCAGCGTTTGTCTTGCGTCTTCGGCCTTCTCACCGCCTGACCGCATAGCGATAAAATTCTGTCGTTCCTCCTCCTGGGTCAGTGCGGGCGGGAATTTCTGTTGAGTTCCGATACCGAGTATCGGGCTTAAAAATTTAGTCAGCGCGGCGATGATTATTGTAAAGATTATCATTTCTATTACCCCTTTAATGCTTTGATACGAGTATATGAGGGCGCGGCATGTACTTATTT
>JAZNYX010000012.1:0-29735 GCA_045594665.1 Clostridia bacterium
GGCACTAAATCTTCTATGCTTATCATTTCTATTTGATATCTGTTCTCATATCCTTTTTGCATCATCTTTCATCACCTAAGAACATTATACCATAAAACAAAGAAAAAGCCCAGAGTTATCTGGACTTTTTCGACAGTCTGAGAGCACGGAAATTCCGTGCTCTTTTATTAGCTCTTAAATTATGTAACCTGTTAAGCGATTACCACTGCCAGGGATTAGTCATGTTGTTGATATCGTCAGTAATTGACTGAACGGAGTATCCGTTAGAGCCTGTCGCATCATTAACAGCCTTACCATAGTCTGCACCGCTTGTTTCGATTACATCAACCATCTCAAGAGCTAATGTAACGATTTCGGGTTTATTATACTTTTTCATCATTAATTACCTCCTGATTAATTATTCTGCTGTTGCCTGAATGTGCTGTTCGTCAGCAGTTCCATCGTTAACTCTGAACCAAAGCTTTACATCTTCTTTTTCAAACGTCAAGGGAGCTTTGTAGCCTTCTGTGCCTGCGAATTTTTCCTGCCAACCGTTTGTAAATGAAACACCAAGACGAACAGGACCCACTAAAGCATCATAACCACTAGCGTCAAGATCAATATATATGGTTTTACCCTCGTTAGTAGCAATTTCCCAACCAACTCTGTCGATTACATTATTACCAACGTTTGCAAAATCCACTGTTGCAAGAACCATTGTAGCTATTTCTCTATCGGGTTTTTCAATTTCCTGTTGGGCATCAGTACCATTTAATTCAACCCATGCTGCAACGTCAAGAATTACTTGCATATCATCTGCAAGAGTAATAGCAAGTTCCTGTGCGTTCACAACAGAAAAGTCATCACAGCATACTGCGGGACCATTAGCAGATGCGTAACCTGCATAAATGTCAACCTTACCATCTGTAACCTTTGCAGAATCAACTACAACATCTTCAAATGTTGCTTCCCCACTAGCGGACTCTGTCTGACCAACAAAAAGGATATCTGTGTTCTGAAGGTTAGCAAGAGTTGCATTTCTCTTTACAACCAAAAGAGATACCTGCTCTGCTTCATTTGATGCTGTAGTAACTACAACGTCAAACTTGTAATCAGTTGTCTGATCCAATGTAGCAGCAGGATCTGTTGCGAATGCTGCTGTAGAAAGAAGCATGCACATTACTGTTGCGAAAGCAAGTGCTTTCATGAATTTCTTCATTTTTAGTTTCCTCCTCAAATAAAAATTTTAAATTAAATTAAATTAAATTACAATTTCATGCAAACAGGCGGAACAACCTCCTTGCACTACTTATACAATAAGAATTATACTCTACTTTCCAAGATAATGCAAGTGTTTATTTTAAAAATTTCGGATATTTTTGTCCAATTTTTTTCACCTGTTTTTGTATGGTTTGACGAAACAATTTTGTAATACTTTTTAAAATTGAAATAGGCTTACTTACTGCGTACAATTAAAGTGCCTTTAACACCGTTGGGAGCGTAGGCATTTATAGTAGTTTTACCCTTGCCTACAGCCTGGATTACGCCCTTTTCATTAACCTTTACGATGCTGCTGTCCTCGGTTTCCCAGAAGATTCTGTCCTTATCCTCGGAATTAGAGGGAACAACATATGCACGAAGCTGGAGCTTGTCCCCGTTTTTCACGGTGATATCGCCCTTTCCTCCTGCCGACGCACCTACGGTAATCTCCGTTATATCCGATTCCTCGTCAAAGGTGCGGACAACATTACCATCCTTATCTGTATAGGCATCCTCGTTTCTTACCACAACGCCTACATGCACATACTGCTCTCCGCTGAGTGCCGTGATTGTGGTAATACCGTTATCCACTGCCGAAACTGTACCATCGGGTGATACCACGGCAATGGATTCGTCTGAGCTTGACCACTCTATATGTTCTTCGGGTGCATTTGCCACCTTAACAGTATATCTCTGCTTCGGCTCCATTCTGAGAAAATCTTCCTTAACGGACATTTTTTCTTCCTCGCCGCAAGAGCATAAAAGCAACATTGAAAGGGCAACAAGCCCCGATGTAAGCATTCTTTTTTTCATTTGTATAATCCCTCCGAATTTAAGTATATTGGTGTATAGTTATTCCTACTATAACTATACACCTTTTTTCTTCCTTTTTCAACACTTTTTTTCATTTGTTGGGGACAGGGCAGTTTTTGTTGCACCTACGCACCTATTGGGGACAGGGCAGTTTTTGTTGCACCTAAGGATTACAAAAACTGCCCCGTCCCCTACGCCTTTTTCAATGGTTATCCTTAATGCGGAATATTTTCCTGGTTATTCCTGCAAGAAATCTGGGAAGCTTCATAACTACAACTTTCAATATTATACCTCCTTTACATTCTCATCATGCTGCAGCCCAATACAATAATCAGGGCACCCTCAATCACTGCAAGAAGCCACATAGGAAGAATCAACGCCGTAAAAATTCCTGCTATGTATGCCAGGGTACACGCTCCGCACGGTCTGCAATGCTTTTTCTTCAAAAAAGGAGCACCCCCTTTCACTACATAGTACGAAAGAGGGTGCCTTTTTGTTACATTTTTCACTTTAAAAGCTCGCCTACGCCGCTGAGAACGTATTTGGGTCTGTAGGGGAAAAGCTCAATATCTTCCTTTTTGGTAACTCCGCTAAGCACCAGCACGGTATCCACATTGGATTCAATACCTGCAATAATATCGGTATCCATTCTGTCGCCGATAAATGCAATTTCCCGGCTGTGGCAATCCAGCTTATTAAGCCCATGGCGAAGCATAAGCGGATTAGGCTTGCCTACAAAGTACGCCTTTTTACCTGTTGCTATTTCAATCGGGGCAATAAGTGCACCCGTGGCAGGCATTATACCCTTTTCCGTAGGTCCCGTAATATCGGGATTCGTTCCGATAAGCTTTGCACCTTTGTTTACAAGCTCTATAGCCTTCTCAATTTTCTCAAAGCTGTATGTACGGGTTTCGCCTACCACAACGTAGTCGGGGTTCACATCATTCATATATATATGATGGTCATAAAGAGCTTTTGTAAGTGCCGCCTCACCTATAACATATGCGGTACAGCCGGGACGCTGAGAGTGCAAAAACTCTGCCGTTGCCATGGCACTTGTGTAAAAATGCTTAGCAGGAATGGAAAGCCCCATTCGCTCCAGTTTCATACTGAGCTCATGAGGGGTGCGCTCAGAGCTGTTTGTAAGGAATACAAACTTTTTATCGTTTGCCTGAAGCCATTCCACAAACTCCTTTACACCGTCAAGAATTTTATTACCGTGGTATATAACTCCGTCCATATCGCTGATAAAGCCTATTTTATTTGTAATTTCATGCATTTTTGTTCACCTCTTTTTTTATTTTACTTCATAAAAGCATAAAAAGCAAGTACAAACACTTGCTTTTTACGTAAATTTTACTTTTCTTTAATTAAAAACAAATCTGCCAAAATGAAAACAAGCGTGCCGCACAATTGTGGCACGCTTGTTTGCATTTTGAACCGATTAGTTAAAACGAATGTTGTTGTTTTCAGAATTCTTCTTTTCATTCTGATTTTCGTTTTGATTTTTGTTCTGGTTGTTCTGGTTGTTCTGCTGATTCTGGTTGTTCTGATTGTTCTTTTTCTGTTCTGACATAGTTATCGCTCCTTTCAAATTGAGAGATTTCATCTCCCATGAAGCTATTGTGTACAGAATAAAGGAAAATATACAGATTCTTGACTTTTGACTGTTTCGGGTGTATAATTTTCGCTTGTGAGGTGCGATTTTATGGACAACAGTTGGATAATATTTGTAATTATATACGGGCTTTTAAAAGGCTCCAGAGAGGGCATGAAGAAGGCGGCAATGAAGAAAAGCAGTTCAAATGAGATTCTGTTTTTTTACACGCTCATCGGCTTTATACTGGTGCTTCCCGGTTTTAAGGAGGCATTTCTTACTGCCCCGATATTCATATTCTATTCCTTTATAAAGGCACTTGTAGTATGCACGGCATGGCTTTTTGCATTTAAGGCACTCAGGAAAATGTCGGTCAGCCTTTACGGAATTATGGACCTTTCAAGAATGGTTTTCTCAATGCTTTTGGGAGTTTTTGTCTTAGGAGAAGTTTTTACAGTCAGAAAAGGCATAGGCATGGCACTTGTTCTCTTGGGGCTTTTCCTCGTTAATATGAAAAAAAGTACCGAAAACAGCAAAATGACTTTCCAGGTACTTATTGCTGCACTTTTAAACTGTTTTCTTAACTCTGTATCGGGTACTATGGATAAAATTCTGATGAAGGATATGACCTCATCAGAGCTTCAGTTCTGGTTTATGTTCTTCTCCGCCGTTATATACGGGGTAATTCTTCTTATACACAGAGAAAAAGTTTCGGTTAAGTGCCTTAAAAATAATTTCTGGATTCCACTTTTAAGTTTGTCACTGATTGTGGGAGATAAGCTCCTTTTTGAAGCAAACGCAAATCCGCAAAGTCAGGTTACGCTGATGACTATAATAAAGCAGTCCTCCGTTCTTGTAACGGTGCTTACGGGCTGGCTTGTGTATAAAGAAAAAAATATCCCATACAAACTGTTGTGTACGGGAATAGTTCTTTGCGGCATATTTATTGCTGTGCTTTAATTTGCCTTGAATATGCGATTGTCTGTGCAAGAGCATCTGTCCTGCAAACTCCTGCCAATCTGAGCTTATGCGCATAGTCCAAAAGCTCGGAAAAGCCTTTGCCGGGCTTTATACCCGCATCAATTAAATCCTGTCCCGTTACATAAGGACGGGACATGTATTCTTCAAACACGTGAAGTCTTTCATTGAGAAAGGCTTCTGTTTTTTGGGAAGGCTTTTGAGGAATTTTTCCCATTCCGTCACACAGAGCCAGTAAAATCAAATCATTTGGAGAAATTGCTTCGTCAAACAGCTTATTTGTAGCTTTTATTGAGGATTTATCCGATGCAAAGGCATTGGGCTTCATATGAAGCTTCGTCATATTCAGGACATACCGCATAAGTGCGTTTTCCCCCGATAGTCGCCTTACAAAGCTTTTAACGAGTGTAAGTCCGCACTCCTCATGTCCGTAGGCATGATAGTTTCCTTTAATAAATTCAGTACAGTCAGCCTTGCCAAGATCATGAACCAATGCCGAAAGCATAAAATACAACGTATTTTCAGCTTTATCACGCCTTTTTGCAGCTTCGTCAAGCACCATCATTGTATGCGTCCATACGTCTCCCTCCTGATGATGAAGCGTGTGTTGAGGAACACCAATCAGCTTTTCGAGTTCGCCAAACCATACGGACAGATGATTCATTTTGCGTAGCTGTTCAAAAAACACGGAGGGCTTGGGGGCTTTCAAAAGTGCTTTTTTCATTTCGTCAAAGACACGCTCGGAAGAAAGCGATGAAAGCTCAATGTTTCTGCAAAGCTTATAGGTTTCCTCTGTTATTTCAAAGCCAAACCTCGCCGCAAACTGTGCTCCGCGTAAAACTCTTAAGGGATCCTCCCCGAAGGCATCGTCATTTACGTGGCGTAAAACACCTGCCTTTAAATCTTTCATTCCTCCGAAGTGATCGATGATCTCCTCTGTAAGAATATCCTGCATAATTGCATTGACTGTAAAATCGCGGCGACTTGCCGCTTTTTTTGTGCCGATAAAAGGGTCAACATCTATTTTAAAGTCACGATGCCCCCGACCTGTAGCCGTTTCCTTTCGGGGCATGGCAATGTCAATGTTAAAATGGCAGAGCGTATAAACTCCGAAGCTTTTGCCTATTTCCTTGCGTGTTCCGAGAGTGTCTAAGATTTTTTCCAATGCTTCGGGGGTTATGCCGTGCACTTCGATATCAATGTCTTTGTTTTCTACGTCTCGCAATTTGTCGCGGACATAACCACCCACAAAGTATGCTGTGCCACCATTTTCGTCTATTCTTTCGGCAATTTTTTTCGCCATGTCAAGGTTTCTTTCCTCAATCATCTTGACCACCCGCTATTTTTATTCAAACATAACGCTACCCGGAGCAATTATATTTATAATTGTTTTACCCGGATTAATCCGAAGCTCTGTTCCGTCCGCTTTCTTATAGAAAGTATTAGCACTTCTTGATGCTTTATTCCACGTGATTTCTTCATATTCTCCGTTTGAAATATAATATCCCTTTCCGCTTCCCGTGGTATTGATATTTCTTCTGTCGGAGCCGTCTCCCAAAGAGGTATCTGCGATTAATTGGATTATTATATTTTTAACCTCAAGCACCGTTTCGTCCTGCATTAAATGAGGCTTTGTGTTAATTGTTTTTTCGTAAATTTTCTTTTCCCCATTATAGCTATATCCCGTTGTGTATTTTTTTGAATAATTAAGTGTCACATTATCTGCAGAATTTCCGCTTCCGATTTCAAAATATTCGTCCGCATAATCTATTGAATTGGCATGCCCCGTTATAGTGGCATAGCCCTTTTTTTCTGCCTTGTTCTTAATATTCTCTATGCTTGTGTATGCACTGTGCCAGTCACCCTTGAACTTCCTTTCACGCCAGAAAATATCTTCATCGTTTCCGTTGACGCCGTTGATATTATTTACCCGCAATGCCGACATATCGGTTGTTGCCTTGGGGCTCCATCCGAAATGCGTATATATCGCATCGTTTTCCAAGGCATAATCAAGGTAATAATGCCTTGAAGAACGCACGGGGCCTATCTTTTTTGTGTCCGTTCCCCGGAAAAGTGCCATAAATCTGGTGGAACCGCCCTCCACCATCATTTCGTAAATCAGATAGGCATCGTTAAGCCCTGCATGGGGACGTGCATTGTCATCATCATTATCAATCATAACGGCAAGGGGGCGTTCTTTGGTATATATGTATTTTTCAAAAAATTCCGTAATCTCTTTATCCTCGGTGTCTATAACCTCCTGCTTATCCTGTGGAATTTCTGAATCATTCTTTTTGGTTTCCGGTTTTTGTTCTCCGCACCCCGAAAGGGCTAATATAAGAGCCATAAATAACACAAGTATCTTCTTTTTTGTCATATTATTCTTCCTTTTCTGATTGTTATGAACTTATTATATCATTTGCAAAAAAGTTTTTCAAGAACAATATTTGGCATTACCCACCAAAGGATAATGCCAAATATCTTCAAATATTCTTTCCTCTTATTCTTTATCAGGAAGAAGGCACACTTCGCATTTGTTTACCGAAAGAACAACAGATGTCCTTGTCATAGAAACACCATTAATGCTTTTAATGTAGTTTAATATTTCTTCCAGACCTTTACCTGTTTTGGTGACAATTTTGAGTATAAAGTCAAAATCACCTGCTACGTAGTAGCACTCTGCCACAGAGGGATTCTCATTAATCTGCTTTACAAAATCCTCATAATACTTTGGATGCTCCAGACCCACATACATAAAGGCAAAAAGATTTCTTCCCAATGCCTCCTGATTAATTATAGTGGTATACTTTTCTATAACTCCCGAATTTTCAAGCTTTTTAATACGCTCGATTACTGCCGAAGTAGACAGATTTATCCTTGCTCCGATATTTGTCGCATTTTCTCTTGAATTTTCTTTCAGGCAAGAAAGTATCTGATAATCCAACATATCCATTTTCATTCCCCCTCAAAATAGTACTGAAAAATTATTAACTAAATTATACGAAAATTGTCAAAAAAAGTAAAGACGTTAAAAGCATATCCGTTGTTTTTAGTCAAAAAAGTCTTTACACTGAAAATTTTTCCTCAATGTTTTTTATTTTAAAAGAAAAACAGAAAGATTTTCGGTGTAAACCCTAATCTTTCTGTTTAATTCTTGAGTTTTTTCAAAAAAGCAATACTTTTTATTTCTTTTCGATTTTACCTCTTACAATTTTCTGCGATGCGTTTTTGGGGAATTCCGTGTCACGCATTACAATTTTCGATATCTGCTTGTAGGACGGAAGCTCCGCAAGCACTCTGCATATGTCTGCATTTACATCTGCATCTCCCATAAGCTCGGGATCGGGATAAACCTCCGCACAAAGGATAAGCTTTCCTTCGTCGGTAGAATCATATACAACCGCATCCTTAACATAAGGAAGTGTGTAGATATACTTTTCGATTTCTTCGGGA
The DNA here is from genome assembly GCA_045594665.1 of Clostridia bacterium. GTDB lineage: Bacteria > Bacillota > Clostridia > UMGS1883 > UMGS1883 > UMGS1883. The sequence continues at coordinate 8,081 of JAZNYX010000012.1, forward strand.
TAGATGTTTTTACCATTGTCAAGAACGATAATATTTTTCTTTCTGCCGGTAATGACAATCTGTCCTTTTTTATTTATATACCCAAAGTCACCCGTGTGGAACCAGCCGTCTACAATAACCTCTGCTGTCTGCTCGGGCTTCTTGTAGTACCCCATCATTACAGTATCACCTTTAACGCATACTTCACCGATGCCGTCACTATCTACATCATCAATTTTAACATCTATACAAGGAATTTTATATCCAACGGTACGATAGTCGCTGTCTCTGGGGCTGTTTACACTTACAAGAGGCGAGCACTCCGTGATTCCGTAGCCGTTAAGGATCATAATTCCGATTGCGTCAAAGAAATATGCTGTATCAATGGGTATGGGTGCACCTCCGCATACAACCTCTAAAAGTTCTCCGCCAAGACCTTCATGCACGGATTTGAACAGCTTTCTTCTAAGGTCAATACCTACCTTGCGAAGTGCATTGCTTACCTTCATCATTCTGAGCATAAGCTTGAGCTTGCCTTGCTTTTCTGCATTTTTAAGCACGTTTTTATGAAGTGCAAGAGCAACCGCAGGAACTACCAGCATATAATCGGGCTTATAAATATTAAGATTCTTTGCAATCATACGAAGGCTTTCGTTGATACAGAGAGTAACTCGCTTATGAGCACCTACAAGGATGCCGCAAACAGCTTCATATGTATGATGATAAGGAAGAATTGAAAGACACTTTGTGTAAATTGTAGCGGTACGAAGTCCGTTATAAACAAGACCAACAAGGTTTCTCTCTGAAAGCATAACGCCCTTGGAAAGACCTGTAGTTCCCGAAGTGTATACCAGCATCTTCATAGCATCAAGGTCGTTTTTCATATCAACGTAAGATGTGTTTCCTTCTTTGTAAAGCTTTCTACCCTTTTCAAGAAGAAGCTTAAAGGAAAGAAATTCGCCGTCATCTTCCTCGCGGTCAAATCCGATGAAATATTTTACTTTTGAAAGAAGCTCACGATTTTCACGTAGGCTTTCTTCAAATTTTCCCTGATAGAAGATTACTTCACTGTCACTGTCCGTCATTACATGGAGGTAATCCTGTAAGGGAAGTTCCTTATCGATACCTACAAATACATTGTCGGAAAGAAGCGTGGTTATATATGTGTTAATCCACATATAGCTGTTTTCACCGATACATGCAACATGCTTTTTACTGATTCCCATATCGGCAATAGCCGTTCCCAGAGAATAGAAATCCTCACATGCTTCGGCATATGTCTTCTGACAAATTTCCTTCGCTTTGTTTTTAAACATATACGCTACTTTTTCCCCGGATTCGTTTTTTGCAAGCTCCCACAACTCTCTAAGAGTTGAGAAAGGCTGCACATCATAATACTTAATAGCCATGATTTTACCCACCTTTATATTATTTTAATCCTTCTTTACTTATTTTTTTCAGATTGTGTGATATGGTCTCAAGAGCAGTATAAAAATTTTCCCTTTGCTCCTCGCTAAGACCCTCTCCGCCTTTTTCCACGGCGAACTTCACCCTTTCACGAATTGTCCTCGTAGTGCTGTAGCCCTCATCGGTCAATGTGATTTTGGCACGATAACCGTTTACGGTGACATTTTCACGCACTATAAATCCTTTTTCTTCCAAGGCTTTTATTGCTCGGGAAACCTCTGCCTTATCACGGTTGCACATTTCAGAGAGATTTGCCGAGGTAAGCCCTTCGGGATGCTTGTAAAGTGCTATAAGAAAAATAACATATGTACCCTTCAGTCCAAAAGGCTTTAATTCATCGGAGGCAATCTTATTCCAGCTTGAAGTAATTTCGGACAATCCCAATGTAAAAATCTCAAATCGTCCAACCATTGTCTGATTCTCCTAAAAAAATAAACTTGTTGATTAATCAACAAGTTTATTATAAACCCGAGATGTTGATTTGTCAACAAGTTTATGTAAATTTATAAATTATTTCCTCTTGCAACCATGTTTCGATAAAAAATTCTACCTTTATAACAGAAAATTTCCCTAAAAGTATTGCGTTTTCCGATAAACCATGCTACAATAAACGATTATATAGAGCTCTTATTGGAGATTTGGAGATTATGATTTGCTTCTATGAAATTTATATTGTTTGGAGGAAATAACATGGAAAAGCTAATTGTAATCCTTACCTTCGCAGGAGCGGTGCTGGCACTTTTGTTTGCACTTTTTACGGCACGCACGGTAATTCGTTTTCCCGAAGGTACAGACCTGATGAAGAAAATATCTTCATCCATCAGAAAGGGTGCCGATGCGTACCTTAGGAGGCAGTACAAGATTGTACTTGTTTTCTTTGCCGTTATGTTTGTTATTTTGGGCATAATGGCTATCGCAGGGCTTCTTACCCCTTATGTGCCCTTTGCATTCATCACAGGCGGTTTCTTTTCGGCATTGTCGGGCTTTATCGGAATGAAGATAGCCACCCTTGCCAACGCCAGAACGGCAAACGCATGTCAGCAGGGATTGAACCGCGGTTTAAGAGTAGCGTTCTCAGCAGGAAGCGTTATGGGCTTCACTGTGGTAGGACTTGGACTTCTTGATATTTCTGTATGGTTCTTTCTGCTTAAATTTGTATTTAAATTAACGCCTGAAGCTATTACAAGCGCTATGCTTACGTTCGGAATGGGTGCTTCATCCATGGCACTTTTTGCACGTGTGGGCGGCGGTGTATTTACAAAGGCTGCCGACGTTGGTGCTGACCTTGTGGGAAAGGTTGAAGCAGGCATTCCCGAGGACGACCCCCGTAACCCTGCCGTTATTGCAGACAATGTGGGTGATAATGTGGGTGACGTTGCAGGTATGGGTGCGGACCTTTATGAATCATATGTAGGTTCAATAATTTCGGCATCAGCTCTCGGCGTGACGGCACTGCACACCATAGAGGCAATGGCTTTGCCTATGCTTTTGGCTGCTATCGGTATCTTTTGTTCTATAATAGGTACGTTCTTCGTAAGAACCAAGGAAGGTGCTTCTCAGAAGCAGCTTCTGGGTGCGTTATCCCGCGGAACAAACTTTTCTGCCGCTGCAATTGCCCTTATTTCTTTCCCTCTGGTATATTTTATATTGGGCAAAGAAAACTGGATGGTATATTTTGCTATTTTGGCAGGTCTTATAGCAGGTGTGCTTATAGGCCAGGCCACGGAATATTTCACATCGGAAGGTTATAAGCCAACAAAAAATCTTGCAGCTGCCTCCGAAACAGGTACGGCTACTATTATTATAAGCGGTCTTGCGGTAGGTATGCTTTCTACACTTCTTCCCATAGTTATAGTTGCGGTATGCGTGCTTGTTGCATACTTCGTTTCAGGAGGAAGCGACAGTGCTTCTATGGGACTTTACGGCATAGCCCTTGCAGCAGTGGGAATGCTTTCCACACTGGGTATTACACTTGCTACAGATGCTTACGGTCCTGTTGCCGATAACGCTGGCGGTATAGCTGAAATGGCAGGTCTTGATAAAAAAGTAAGAGAGAGAACAGATGCTCTCGACTCTCTCGGAAATACAACTGCCGCTACAGGCAAAGGCTTTGCCATCGGCAGTGCGGCACTTACGGCACTTGCACTTATGGCATCTTACATTGATAAGATAAATACCATTGAGGGCGGTGCGGCAAAGATTGCAAACCTCAGCATAACAAATCCCTCGGTTTTGGTAGGACTGTTTGTGGGTGCATGCCTTCCCTTTGTGTTTGCGGCTCTCACTATGAATTCTGTCGGCCGTGCCGCACAGAGCGTTGTTATAGAGGTACGCCGTCAATTCAGAGAAATCAGGGGACTGATGGAGGGAAATGCAGAAGCCGATTATGCAAGCTGTGTTGACCTTTGTACCAAAGCAAGCCTCCGTGAGATGATACTTCCTACTGTAGTTGCAGTAGTTGTTCCTGTTATAGTAGGTATGATTCTCGGATGCACAGGCGTTGTAGGTATGCTTGCAGGTGCTACTGCATCAGGCTTCCTTATGGCGATATTTATGTCAAACTCCGGCGGTGCCTGGGATAATGCCAAGAAGTACATAGAAAGCGGTGTTTACGGCGGAAAAGGCTCGGACAATCATAAAGCTGCCGTAGTAGGCGATACAGTGGGTGACCCCTTTAAGGATACGGCAGGCCCTGCTATCAATATTCTTATAAAGCTGTTGTCAATGGTTTCCATTGTGTTTGCAGCAGTAGTGGTACAGTTTGCATTGTTATAATAAAAAAATCAGCGGCATAGAAAACAGCGTAGCAGCTATGAACTGCTACGCTGTTTTTGTATGTTATTCTTTATTTATCGACAATACTCAGTAATTTTTCCGGTATTCAGGTTTACAATTCTGCCGCTATGTGCATATGTGGTAAAGCAATAAGGCGTTCCGTCGGGGGATAAATATACTTCTCCCTCTATATAAGGATAAATCTTTTCCAATTCCCCGCTTTCAAGGTCAATTGAATAAAATCCGCTGTTTACTGTGCTTACAGGTGCACCTGATGTTATCGAGCCTCCCTGCTCCTTTTGTGCATCGTACCACATTGCTTTTACGTAAAGCTTATTTCCAGAAACACCGATTGCCTGAAGCGAATTAATTATGTCGGAATATTTCTCCACAAGGCTCACAAGGCTGCCATCATCGGGAGTGTAGTGGTAAATATCGGAAAAACTGTTGGACCATCTTCCCGCATTATGGGGAGAATATCCGTTTGAGCATATATAATATCCTCCGCACTTATCGGCAAATATACCGCTGAAATTATTTTTATCATCCCAGGGAAGTGTACGCACTCCATTTTCATCCTTTACGAGCAAATACTCGCTGTGAGGAGTATAGGGTGCAGGTATATTGGCAGTGTACACACAGAGATAAATAATTGAGCCTTTGTCCGTTTTATATTCCACGGCTGAGGGGTCAAATTTCTCCGCATCTCCTTCTAATGTCATAAGAAAATCCTCACCGCAGTATATGCTCTTATCCTTAACAGTAAGCGAAAGCTCCTTTCCCTCAAGTCTGTTATAATTCCTGTCATATTCATCTTTCGGGAAATTAAAGTCCCTGAAATCTGCGATGAAGTTTATTTTTTCCTCATCTGTATAAAACAGATATTTCTTCCAGTAGGAATCAATCAGCGTTCCTCCCGTTACATTGCCGTTTTCATCAAAATGAGGGTCGTAAACTGAAACCTTATCCCATAAAATCATATTATTGTCCTCGCTGCTGTAGGGGTATGCGAGGTCGGGATTTTCACCTTTCTTAAGAGAGAAAGAATAATCCTCCTCTGACCACACTATGTCAAAATTCAGCTCCTCATAGGCAAAGTGCCATGTCATGGGGAAATATGTGACACCGCGGAAGTTAAGAAGCGGATATTCCTCCTTGGAGTTATCAATGCTGATTCCATTCAGATAGATTGGGTATGTGGGTATTTCTGCCTGATAATCCCTGTTGTAATAATTTTTTTTGCTTACTCCGTATGGTTTTAGTTCACGACCGTATGAATCCTGATAGTGTTTGGCGATGTAAAGACCTTTTTCAGAATCAAAGCCGCTGCATAGACCAAGAGCCGCACACAAATCATAGGTCATGGGAAAATAAGTGATATCCTTGTACGTAATTAGCGGAAACTCCACATTGGCATTGTCCACGTGCTCATCGAGAATAGTTGTCTTAAAAGGAGCTATTCTCACTGCTACCGTCGGAGCCATTGCCATTGCAGAAATGCTGCAAATGCTTAAGCACATTACTATAGTGATTATTATTGCCGTCAGTTTTTTCATATCTGTAACACCCTTTCTTATTTTCTGATTTCAGTATAACATAAAGTGCGGAGGTTGTAAATATTATCTTTCTTCGAGCATCGTTCGCAGAGTGCGTAATTCCCTTCCGTCTTCACCGTTTAAAAGTCCGTATTCAACGCTGTCCTCCCCAAATGAGGTTTGTGCCATATGAGGAATATCAAGGCTGTTACAAAGGAGCTTCGTTGCTTCCTCACGTGTTATGTATTGTCCTGTAGCCACAGGCACTCCCTCTGTAACACCAATTTGCGACGCACTTATCAGGTAGCCAACAGGATTTCCGCCTCTCTGCTCAGCTAACTCTTTATATCCCAACAGGCAAATTATCATTTTAATAAATTCTTCCGCATGAATACCGGCATCGGGATTAAATGCTTCGCCCTTTGCTCCGTCAATAATTCCAAGACCTTTGGCAATCATAGCCGCATTACACGCCCAGTGATTTTCCATATCGGAAAATTCGTTTGCCGGTGCGGCAATACTTGTTTCGGGTACAAAGCCGTAGAGTCTGACCAATAAGGTAACAGCCTCTCCACGGGTAAGATTGTCAGAAAGTCTCATATTTCCGTCGGGATCCCCCTTAATAACGCTGTATTTTTCAAGCTCAGCCACGCAATCGATTTCTTCCCGGGCAAACGCAGCCGTTGAAACCATTAACGCACAAACTAAAATAATTGACAAAATCTTTTTCATAATTTTTTCTTCCTTTCAAATAAATTTACCTATGTTACAAATTGTAACATTATTATTGTAACAAATTGTTACAATAAAGTCAAGGGGTGGTTCTATGAAAGGTTTAAAAAAGATAAGAGAAGAACGTAATCTAAACCAGCTTAAGGTTGCCATGGATTTGAATATCTCAAGGGAGGCTCTTTCCCATTATGAAAACGGGAAGCGTGACCCGGGGATTGTTATGCTGAGAAATCTCTCCCGCTATTTTAATGTTTCCATTGATTATTTAATAAATGGTGAAGAATTTCAAAAAAGGTAAAAAAGATCAACATGCAAACAATAACAACGATGCCGTCAGATGATTGAGTTCATTTGACGGCATTTTAGTTGTTGTTTGACACTGCCAATAAATATTTCATATATATGGAATAAAAGAAATTTTAATCAGCAGGTGAAAATATGAATTATTTAGACCATAAAATTTTAGAAAAAGCAAACGAGGAAGCTATTTATAACCTGTATCTTTATTTAGCACACAAAGCACTTCCCGACAAAAATGATTCTCTCCAAACTATAATGCAAAAGCTTGAGCATGCATCCCGGAATAACGCCTATGATTGGGATACTAAAGACCTGCGCAGACTGAGGATCCTGAAAAACGCACTGATTAGTAACCCTTCTCTTTCCCATTCACAAATAGTAAGCCTTACCTACTCAAAGGACGGCTTAACAGCCTGTGTTTTTACCAAGCCCAATGGCGCTATATCTGTAGTCTTTAAAGGAACAGGCGACGGTGAGTGGATAGATAACGGAGAGGGATTATCGGGCATGCCCCAGGAAAATGTGTATTCTTCATTTTCACACTCGGGAGATATAATAGAAAGCACTTCTGTCGGAAAGGATTATGCCTCCGCTCAACAGGCGGAAGCACTGAACTGGTTTAACAAAATTGCTTCAAGGGAAAGGTGGAGCAGTGATACTGAAATTACAGTTTCGGGGCATTCTAAGGGCGGAAATAAAGCGCAGTTTGTTACAATACATTCAAGTTTAGTAAATGATTGCTACAGTTTTGCAGGACAGGGCTTTTCTCCCGAAGCATTACATTCTTTTAAAAATCAATACGGAGTTGATTATGAAAGGAGGCGACAACGCATATACAGTTTTTCCACCGACAATGACTATGTTAATGTGTTGGGGAGCCGCCTTGCTGTGCAAAACCATATTTATTATGTTGAATCGGGGTCAGGGCTGCATAACATGGAGGCTATGCTTGACAATAGAGGCAGACTTCGGAAGCAATGCAATCAAGGGCGGATTTCCGCATATGCGGAAAAGCTTTCAAAGGATTTGATGAAACTGAAGTCCTCCCTCAGGCAATACGCCACGTTGGGAATTATGAATATTTTTCAAAAGTATGTCGGTGAGGGCATTCCCGTAAACGGGGACAGCGTTTCTACAGAAGAAACGCTGATTGGAATTGCCGTTGCTGTGGGGAGTTTTGTAAGAAATTTGGGGAAGTTTAATTAGAAAACAGAATATAATATATGTATCTTATTTTATTAATTGCTATTATCCTATAAACATTTGCGTCCAGTAATTTCCGCTTGCAACATATCCAACACCTATTTTTTTATATGTACCATTTAATATATTGGCACGGTGTCCTGAAGAATTCATCCATGCATTCACAACCGCCTGCGGTGTTGCCTGTCCTTTGGCAATGTTTTCTGCCGCACTTCTATATGATATACCAAAATTTTTTATCATATCAAACGGACTGCCGTAAATCGGGCTGGTGTGTGAAAAATAGTTATTGTCTTTCATGTCCTGCGACTTATATCTTGCCACACGGCACAGCTGCCAATCTGCTGTAAGGGGATTTAATCCGTTTTTCACCCTGATTTCATTTACAAGCCTGATAACCTCATTCTCATAATTCAAAACTGTTGTATCGTTCTTGGGGATATTCAAAACCTGCCCTGGATAGATTAGGTCAGGATTTATAATATGTAGATTTGCACTTTTTATCTCGCTCAGCCCCACCTCGTGTTTGACGGCAATTTTCCACATACTGTCGCCCGCTACAACCGTGTAGCTTTGTGTTGATTGAGCATAGCTTGGAAATACTGCGGTTATTTGAAATACCGCCATCAGAGAAATTAGAATTTTTTTCATTGTAACACCTCCTATATATCACTATACCATGCAGAGAGGTGTGTTTTCAAATGTAATATATGGAACTGGTGGGTAACTTGTTAACCAAAAACAGTGTACCTTTTGGTACACTGTTTTTGGTTGTGTCGCAACAAGCGGAGATAGCGTTTATTTCGCTATGTTTCTTAACAGAAAATTCCGCCATACTCATTATAAACCGTTTTGGTTTATTTGTCAATATTCCATTTTGGTTTATATTATAATTTTATTGGGGTGATAATATGTATAAAAGAATTAAAGAATTGCGAGAAGACAATGATTTGTTACAAAAACATTTAGCAGAATACCTACATTGCTCTCAAGTAGCTTATTCCAGATACGAACTTGGAAGCAGAGATATTCCAACACAAGTCTTAATTGACTTGGCAAAATTCTATAATACAACAACCGACTATATCCTTGGTCTTACAGATAAAATAGATAGTTAAGAATGTTAAGCCGCTTGGCTTGGGGACGTACATTTTTTGGCTCGTTTTTTACGCGTATTCCAGGCTCGAACCAACATAATACTTCAAACTCCGTTACTTTTGTTTAAATTGCTACTATGTGCAGTCGACACCTTGTAGCAGCACAGTTTGTGCGTGGCGGATAAACCGCCATCTGCAAACTGTGGCTACTGCGTTTCTTAGCAGTACTCTTTTTCTTCCACCGGAAGCGAGCACTGCTAAGACTACCAACTTCGCCACGCTCAGTTGGCACAACGTGCGGCTGTTAACAAGTAGGCGGTGGTGAGAGTCAAACAGAGGGGAAAAGCACAAAATAAAAGAGAGTACCAAAAGGTACTCTCTTTTATTTTGTGGGAAAGCCGAACCATAGAGATATTCGAACCAGGCACCCTATTTTTCGTTTTTCCCAAAAAAGACAAACCTACTGCATAATCATTCCGGAATCAGGTTCTTCAATATCATCCATATCATCAAAACCAAGATCAAGTTGTTTTATGAATTCTAAATTTTCAACTATTTCTATGTGGAAGGAATCAAAGTGTTCTGCATTACAATTCAGGCTAACACCTTTTTCTTGAAATGTTTTAACAGCGGCCATAGTGTCTTCAACGCTTCTACTAAAATACTTCATAGATACCGTTGCTATCATATCCACTGCAAGAGTATTAACTTTTTCCATAACCTTCTGGAACTCTGGTCTATCGTTCAAAGGTGTTGTTGCAGAACATTCATCAAAAAACTTTCCTATTATTTCATATTCTGGATAGTTCTGAATCTCTTTTTCCATCGATTCGATTTTTTCAAAATGTTTAACTTTTGTCTGTTCGTTCAGAGGAACATAGCAATCATAAATAACGACTCTACATTTATCCATTTTCTCACTCTCCTCTACTATTATACACTATGTGCATTAATTTTACAAGAGTTTATATCATACTGTCCCAAAAAGCATCGACACTTGGATAACCGCTGCTTAAGGCCATATCTTCTATAAACCTTTCTTCAAAATTACTTGATGATTCGCTGAAACAATCATCAACATATTTGCATTTCTCGCATTTTCTTTTTTCATCAGGAAGTCTCTTCTTACAATCCCACTCAGACACATTTTCTCGCACAAAATCAGTTTCATATACAGCACGCTTATAGCTTTCGACAATATTCTTGTAAAATTGCAATACTATAACTTGTTTCATATGAGAATCAAATTCTGTATAAATGCCCGGTTTTCTTTCCTTATATTTTACAACATCACAGAAGTAATCTATAAACAAATCCATAGTACCTCTGTCGGAATCTCGACACTCAGGTATCAGTTTATTCATCATATACCTTATATCTTCCTTTTTAACATACTTGTTAACAACAAAAAACAAAGCTCTTCCAATTATATTTGAAATGTATTTTGTTTTATCTTCTTCCCTGTTAATACATGGCAGAAAAACATTAACCGTTTCCGATTTAATTCTTACCAAATGCTGTGGGAATCTATTTGTTGCATTTACTTCTGCAATTTTTAATTCATTTACATATTCAATGCAGGTTCTTACTTCAGACTTTTCTTCACATTCTTCCAAAACTGCCTCAAATTCCTCTTTAGTTATCTTCTCTGCACTTTCATCCTTACATTCTACAAAGCTCTTACAGTTTGCGGAGAACTCATATAATGCATTAATAACTTCATCGCCATCCTCACATACACATAAATATGAGGCCAATATACTTAAAATGTCTTTTCCTGATGCAAGAACTTCTTCCTTTAATCCCAAACATTCTGAATCATTGTCACATACAGTTGTATCAAGACAAAAGTCATCAATTGCGGATAATAATTCACCGATTGAGTTAGCTTCCATAATCTTATTAATACTCATAATGTTCTCCTTTCAAAGACAAAAGCGACCTATGCGGTCGCTCTCATCACTTAATTCTTTTCTTCTTTTTCTTTGTTTTTATCTCAACATTCATATGTGCAGAGTATTTCTTTTGCGAATCCGGTTCTAACTGTTCTGCAGTACCAACTCTCATGTACATCATTACTACTCTATTCTTCATTTTTCCACCTCACACTGTTAGTATTTATAATCTGACTTGCTAAATGCCCACCGGACTTTGTTTCGGTATTTTTCTTCCAATAATTCAAGTAAAATCGCTTCAGATACAATGTCATTTGAGTCATTCATATATTTACTGCTTTCAAATATGATTACCTCTCCATATTCTTTATCATATATTACAATAATCTCGTATTGTATCATTTCATCACTTACCTACTTATATTTGTTGTTCAATGTCAAGGCTTCCGCATAAGGTCACTATCACTTTATTTTGTGATATTATTCTTACCTTGCTCACAAGTCTTCTCACGACTGTATCATCGTATTCTGTGAATTCTGTGTTTATAGAGTCTAATGCAGCATATATTTCTCTTAATTTTCCTGATCCTGCATCTGCCATTTGTTTTTCTGTCCGAATACTTTCAATTTCTTCTTTCAAGCTCTTGATTTTATCGTGTAATTCCGCACATTTCTTCTCTATGACATCGCCTTCGGTCCTTTTCTCTATTTCCTCTCTTACCATGTCATATATCTGGTTATTAAGCATTGCGATTTCGTTGGTTATGCTACCAATTCTCATTTCACCTCTGTTTGCTCCGAGAATCGCAGCCAGGCTACCTTTAAGCATTTCGTTTAATGTGCTTTTAGATTTCAGCATAGTATTGAGGGATTTGAGTATCGCATTTTGTAATGCTTCTTCAGGTATGGTTGGAGAGTTTTTGCATATTCTCTTTCCATGCTTAAGTCTGCTGATGCATCTCCATACTATCCTTTTTTCTCCCAAGCTTGTCCATGTTACTCTTTTATATTTTGTTCCACATTCACCACAGACCACTATGTCTGTCAGTGCATATTTGCTACTGTACCTTGTTATAGGGTTATCTCCTACACTTACATTTTTATTGTGTCGCCTTTTTAGTTCGAATTGAACTCTATCGAACACTTCCGGTTCTATGATAGGTGTATGGTGGTACTTTATTAAGTATTTAGGAAGCTCACCTGTGTTTTTTATATTCTTTTTTGAGAAGATATCAGATATATACGATTTCTGCATCAGAACATCGCCTTTATACTTTTCATTTTCAAGTATGCTTTTTATAACACTCTTCGACCACTTGGTTCCACCTCTCACAGTTTTTATTCCCTGTGATTCAAGCCATGTTCCTATATCATTTAGGCTTTCACCTTCGAGAAACTTTGTGAATATACCGACTATTATTTGTGCTTCTTCTGGAACTACCTCCGGTTTACCATCTGCACCTTTTCTATATCCAAGGATGCTACCATACATCATCGGGACTCTTCCAAGTTTATAGCCTTTTCTTCTGCCATCTTTTTCATTATTACTTATTGATTCACTCTCTGCCTGTGAGAACATTGCATATAGTTGGAGTATTATTTCACTGTTTATTTCAGAGGTGTTTATTTTTTCTTTTTCGAATATGACCGTCACACCTATATCCTTAAGCATTCTGACATACTGCAAGGTATCAAGTGTGTTTCGTGAGAATCTTGATGTTGACTTTGTTAGTATAAGGTCAATTTTGCCTTCCTTACACATTTCCATCATTTCAAGGAATTCTTTTCTTTTCGCCGTTGATGTTGCGCTTAATCCCTCATCGGCAAATATCTTCACGAATTTCCAATTAGGATTCTCTTTTATGTAATTGGTGTAGTATTCAATCTGAGTTTTGTAACTGGACTGTTGTTCTTCGTGGTCCGTACTTACTCGGCAGTATGCAGCTACCCTCAAATTTTTTCTTTCTACTACCTTTACAGTATGTTGCACACTGGCAGGTATAATTTCTACGACCGGAGTCGGCATTACCATTCTTGGCTGATATGCTACCGTCTGCATCATCTTGGTTCACCTCCTGATATCTTATATCCATTTATCAATTCCATTTCTATTGTCTTGCTCGGAGTGTATCTGATTTTCTTCACAATGCTATTCAGAAGCTTTCCATCTAGCTTTTCTGACTTTGGATGTATACTTAATGCCTTCTTGATTTTTTCATCTATGGCTGTGTAGTCATATTCTAAGGCATTCTCGAACCTTGCTTCAGCAAGTTCAGTTATCCTTTCTACTATCAGGCTGATGTTGACTGTGATTTTAGACATCTCATCAGCAAGCTCATTTTCAAGTCGCATTACTTCTATTCCGATTTCCGTCTTTTCTAGGTTTACACCCTGAATTTCATCGTACCGGTCTATCAGTTCATTTATTGTCTCTGCGACTATCAGGTTAAGTTTTCTCTCGTTGATAGGTGTTTCGTTTCCCTTGCATTCTTCGTTCATGCATCGGCGGTAATTATTCGTTCCACCTTTTCTACTCTTACTTCCTTTGTATCTTTGAAGTCGTGAACCACATTCACTGCATTCAAGTCTATCATGGTAGAAGTCTAATATTGTCTTTTCCTCTGCCGTAGGTGGAGTGAATTTGCTTAGTCTTAGCTTTTCGGCAATATTGAATGTATCTGTTGCAATTATTTGTGGAAATCCATTCTCGCCAATATATCTTCTATTCTCTATCATTCTCTTGACCATATTCTTATTCCAGCACCTGCCATCATTGTTGTACGAGACTCCTGCTTCATTCATTCTGGTCGCAATATCATTGAATGATTTTCCGTTGACATATAGTCCGAAGACATTCTCCACTATTTTCTTTTCATATTCTATTACTGCATATTTGCCATCCGTTATTTCGTATCCGAATGCCACATATCTGTTTGCCATACTTATTCCTCCGCATCTATCGTTAGTTTCACTCCGTTTATCAGCACGAAGGTCAGCACACTCTTTTGGGCGATTATTTTTTCTACCATTGTTTCGAATATGCTTTTTTCGAATTTACTGATTGCTCCTTTTTTATCTATTATTGATATGATTGTTGTTGTGTTTTTTATTGCTACATCACACTCATCTTTTCCCATCAGAGACTTTTTCTCTTTTGTTAGTGTGGCTATTTGAGTGTTGATTTCATTAAGTTTTTCATAATAAGAAGCAGATTCTATGTAACCTTGAGCCTGTAGCTTATTGATTACAAGAATCTGCTTCGTTAATTTTGCTATTTCTTCTGTTATACTATGAACCTCGTATTGACTGCTCATTTTCCTCTCTTTCAGTGATTTGAGTTCATTAAGCATTCTTACAAGGATTGTTTCCTTATTCTTTACCAATCGGTTATACATTCTCACGAAGGCTTCATACACTTTCTTCTCTGCCACTTGAGGATTACTGCATTTTTCAGACCTTATGTCATGCTCTCTGCAAACCCACTGTGAGTTTTGTGATGATTTTCTTCTATATGTACATCCGCATTCTGCACAGTACATCTTAAGGCTTAGAGGATATGATGTCGGTTCCTTTCCGCTACCACCATTAAATCTCTTTGATTGCATCTCAAGCAGAGCATTAACCTTGTCGAATAATTCTTCCGAAACTATTGCAGGATTTGCATTCTTCATATAATACATATCAAGTTCCCCACGATTCTGTTTGCTTTTGAACGGGAACTCTGTTGTGTAGCTTTTCTGGTGAAGCGAGTCACCTTTGTACCTGACATTTGTCAGTATGTATCTTATATGATTTGCTCTCCATTCTGTAGAACCGTCAGCTTTTGGTATTTGCATAAGTGTCAATTCTTCTGCTATCTTTAGCATACTCTTTCCTTCCTTATATGCTCCGAATATAAGCTGTACGATTTCTGCTTGTTCAGGGATTATTTTGAATTCCCCATCTTTTACACTGTATCCATAAGGTGCAGCACCCTGTTTGAATGTGCCATTTCTCATCCTGCTCCTTATTGCTATTTTAAGGTTATTGGATGTGGATACTGATTCTTCCTGTGCAATAGAAGCTATTGCTATCAGTTCTGATTCTGTAGTAATTTTTCTGGTGTCTATTTCATTTTCTTCGAACACCACATTTACTCCTATTTTTTTCAGTTCTCTTACTGTGCTGATACAGTCATAGGTGTTTCTTGCAAATCTTGACACAGACTTTGTTAGTATAAGGTCAATTTTGCCTTCTTTGCAATCTGCAATCATTTTTTTGAACTCGTCTCTTTTTTCCTTACTCGTTCCTGTTACCGCTTCATCGGCATACAAGTCTACAAATTCCATTTCAGGATTCCTGCTTATGTACTGTTTGTAGTAGTCCATCTGTGTCAAGAAGGAATTCTTCTGTTCATCAGAATCCGAACTTACTCTTGCATAAGCTGCCGTTCTTAGTTTCTTAGCTTCTTGCTCAACATTTTTGGTTGGCGGTATAACAATGATTTCAGCCATAGCTTTTTCTCCTTTCTTCTATTATCAGCACACACAATACCATAAATTTGCGAATATATCCATTCATCAAACGCAACAAAATTTTTGGTTATATTTATACTATTCTACACGAATATTTGTATTCAACATTTAAAAGTTCCGATATGTTTTTATCGACATTTTCGGATTCATTAGCAGTTATTTTTCCGTCTTTTTCAAGTTGCTTTAAAATAAAATTTATCAACACATAACCTACTGTATTTTCCACTTCTTTTTCTCTTAACATAATCGGACCTCCGTTTCTAAAACCAAAACACGAGCAGAGCGACACAAAGTCGCCCTACTCCATGTTCTGATTGCATTTATTTTGATTTATTATTGCTATGTTATACAATCAGTATTATTCCTGTCCCCTGACTTACGGGCAATCAATCGAACTGCTTTGACTTAAAGCATCACAGGACTCTCACCTCCCCGGCAGCGCCCGGGCCGTACTCTGGGACCTAACCTCGACTATACGGGAGTATCATTATAGGCAATAACCGTCTTGGCAATACGGTAAGTCATTTCCCGTACCGTTGCTAAATGGGTACACGCTCGTACCTTATCTCGGCGATCCGTTTTATGAAGGCTTGTCCTTCACAGGTAGTCTTGGCGCATTCGCAACCTGCTCGAATTATTGCTAATGTATTCGTTGTTGGGTATTAACTTTTCAAGGTTCAAATGATGGGGAAACCTATTTTACCCCCTCACTCTTATATACAGCTGAATTTTTACCCGATTTTGAAACCAAATTTTGAAAAAATTTTATTTTTTACAATATTTCTCTCAAATACTCTATAACTTTTAACTTTCTTTTCCTAACTGCAGTATGGGATATACCTAGTTTTTTTCCAATTTCCGCTAGTGTTTTTCTTTCTTCCTTTGGTTTCATCAAATACTCTGTAACAATGTACAAGTCTTCCTGTGATAAGGTTCGCAATACTCGCCACAATCTTTCATTTTCTAATTTTGTAATCACCTCCTCTTCTACATTAGCATTTGGATCTACGATAAAATCCATTCCTCGAACAGCATCATTCTTAAGTGATTCTAATGAAACAATTTTAATAACCTTCTGATTCTCTTTTAAATATGTATGTCTGTTTTTATCTGTTTTCATCGCATCATATTCTTCTTTGGTTACTTCAAACCACCAATTTGCAACTTTTATTAGATATTTTTTATCCATTAATTTATCCTCCATTCGAATTTTTGTATTGTGTTCGAATGGGGACACTATGGATATCTGCTATAATATGAGAACCAATGCTTGGTCCAATTGCTGTGGTTGCCTAAAACAAAAAAGACCGCACAAAGCCAGCACCCGGCTTCCATGCAGTCTTGAACACGAGTTAAAGTTCTAATATTAATTATCCAATTATGTACGGAATAATTGCGAGAACTTTTCATCTTTGGCACCTCATAAAAACAGAAAAAGGTGCCGCAGCGGAATTTGCTGCGACACCTTTCCTGTGGTTATGCGATGTGCTATTTATGTACGATTTTTAGAGTCAGTTCACCCTTTGTCGTATAAAGCACCTATCGCAGCAAATTTCGAGTAAGTAATATATTCATTTACAATATTTTCATTGATTGTGTATAAGATTTGCAATTTCATTGAATTAAACCTCCGTTTGTCAATAACCCTTATAAATTTATATTTATGGTGCGAATTACCATAATTTTACTATTTTTCTACTGCGTATGCTGTCGAAGCCTGTTGTCGAAACCTATAAATCGTTCATCAAATTATCTTAAAAATTAACATATTAAATTCAATATCTACGGCAATCGAGTAATTACGATATTTTTTTACAAAAATAAGGTCAAAAAAAAGGCGCCACGGATTTTTCCGTGACGCCTTAATTCGATAGCCTTATATCTAAAAATAGCGACAAATATCCCTATGGCGTCTGCCATCTATGTAAGGCAAGCATCACAGCAATTGCATATGCTCTAAATACATAAACCTGATCTTGTATTTCTGCAACTGCCATTCTTTGTCCCGCCTTTCATGTAATAACGACTTAGGGCAAAAAACAGACCTGACGGTCTGTTATAAGTCTCATATTATTTATTTTTTACAATTACAATTCCATTCTCGTCCAATATTCTTTCTATGTATCCGGTTACTTTGAGTTTATCCTCAATTCCAAGGAACTCTAGTTTTCTCAAAATATCGAAAGTATATCGATCCTCTCTATCTTTAATACCGGTTTCGACCAAATCATCCAGTGGAATATTTAACGCCTTTGCTATTTTTGTGAGCGTTGCTACTCCGGGATAAGTCAATCCTTTTTCAATACGAGAAATATGTTGTTGTGATAGTTCTGCTTTTTCAGCAAACTTTTCCTGCGACATGTCTTTTGCTTTACGCAGTGTTTTAATTTTTTGTCCCAAAATTTCATCTTTCATACTGTGTTACACTCCCTTTAATATTTTATCACTTTTTATTATAAAAAATTACAACACAGTATGTTTATATCCCGAAATATATACATATACTCTTATGTATTTTAGACAAATATAAAAGCATAACAATAGGATAAAACCTGTACTGCTATGCTTTTAAGTTTTAATGTTATTTAATTGTATTTCAATTTCGGTCGTAGTTTTCCATCTTCGATGAAGAAACTTTCAAAACTATCATTCTTGATAATATCTGAAACAAAGTTGTATCCTGCATCATACATTTCCTGACATGTTTCCATTACATAATTTAATTGTCTCTTTGATGACTCTTCACTTTCCTTAAATTCGCTAATCTTATTTTTTAATTCAAATGAATTATTGATAAGTAAATCCGCATCAAATTCTTCAGCATGCATAGTAAAGTATGCACAGTAAAATTCCAATGGATGATGTGCCTTATAGTATGCCACACGGTATGCAAGCAAAACATATGAGGCAGCATGCGCTCTTGGGAAGAGGTACTTTACAGTATTGCACGAATCTATGTACCATTCCGGAATACCCTTCTGATACATTTCTTCTTCCTGCTCTTCGGTAAGTCCTTTGCCTTTTCTTACTCGTTCTGATATTTTAAATGCTTCTTTACGACTGTATCCATTCCTTTGAAGATATATCATAACATCATCACGGGTAGATATTAAGTCTGACAACTCCACATCATCTTGTTCAATGTCATACTCTCCGGTTTCAAGCCAAGTCCCTGTTCCATGAGATAATCCCGAAAGTCTAATTAAATCATCAAATGATTTTACTCCGGTAGTTTTCATCATCCGCTTTGCAAAATCAGTATAGAATTCAGGCACGCCATTGGTTCGCCCTTCGGAAAACAGTTTAATCGTATCTTTATCACCTAGTGGAATAGTTTCGGGATTAACACCTGTAAGCTGTTCTAACTTACGAAGCATGCTTGGCGTATCGTGCATTAGAATATCGAACTTAAATAAACTATCAAATAAACTCCAATTGTCAAAATGTGTCGTTACAACATCCGTGCCAATATTATTTGCAGGATATTGTATCGGAGTATAATCCGATATTTCCTTACCTTGTGGAATTATATAAGAACCTCCGGGATGCAACCCTGTTGTGCGTTTTACATTTTGTAATTTTCTAACATACTCATCTTTTCTTGAGTCTGAGTATACTATTCCTTTTTCATTACAATACTCCTGCACATAATGGCTTGCTATTTTTTCACTTATGTGCGAAATTGTTCCTGCTCGAACGATTTTCTTTTCCCCAAACATTTTCTTTAATCGTTCTCCAATTTCATCCCAAATTTCAGGAGCAAAGTTGAAATCAATATCAGGCTCCTTTTCTCCATCTGCACCCATAATTGTTTCTGCAGGGATATTGAAACCATCCTTCGTTAGCATTTCGCCACATTTTGGACATGCCTTATCTCCTAAATCACATCCACAAAATACATTGTCCTTTACCTCGTAATGACCGCACTTCTTGCAATAGTAATGTGGGGCAACAGGATTTATTTCTGTAATTTCAAGAAAATATGCGACAAGTGATGAGGGAATACAACCTCTGTTTCCTACTACATACCCCTTTCTTTTCGATGGTTTAACTAATTCTGCAGCTATAAGATATAAGTCAGCATAGCCATTTTCCTTAATCTTTTCAAGTTCCCAATTAAGTCGTTCTTCCACAAATGAAGGGATATGTTCACCATATTTCCTTCTTGCTCCTATATATGACCACATGGTTATTCTTTCTTCCGAATCATCTATCTTTGGATAACTCATTTCCATCGGAAATGGTTCAATATCATCATTTACAAGGTCAGCAATAATATTTGGAGTGCGAATAACGATTTCTTTTGCTGTATCTTCACCGAGATAGCTGAATTCCTCAACCATTTCTTCGGTTGTCTTCAATCGTACATCTGGTTGCTTGTCATAACTCTCATATCCTTGACTGTGCATCAAGATTTTTCTGCATTCGCCATCATCAGTATTGAGGAAATGTACATCGCCGCTAGCAACAACCATTTTAGCATTACGCTCTCCCAATTCAATAATTCTTTTATTTAGTTCACGCAAGCCTTCTTCATCCGCCACCTGACCTGTCTCAATCAAATACTTATTATTCTCTATCGGCTGTACCTCAAGAAAATTATAGAAATCTGACATTCTATCAAGTTCTTCATCTGATTTACCTTCTAAAATTGCTTCAAAAATTTCTCCCTCCGCACACGCAGAACCATAGAGGAGACCTTCTCCGTATTTAATAAGCTCGCTTCTGAGAATAATTGGTCTTTTCCAAAAATGTTCAGTGTGTGATTTTGAGACAAGCTCATAGAGATTCTTAAGCCCAATTTTATTTTCAACAAGAATTGTTATGTGATATCGTTTTCCTTTATAGTATGGAACATCATTATTCTCATCTATTTTTGATACATTTGAAATACCTTTTTCTTCAAGCATACCAAAGAACTTTACAAGGATTTTTGCTGTTGCCTTTGCATCAGAAGCTGCTCTGTGTTCACTATCATTTTCAATCTCTAATTCTCTACACAACACTGACAACTTATGGCATCGATATTCCGGCAAAAGAAATCTTGCCAATGCTAATGTATCAATATAGCGAGGGTTAAAATTAATGCCATTCTTTTTTGTTGCAGTATTTATAAATCCGATATCAAATTTTGCGTTGTGAGCAACCAATGTATAGTCTTCGCAAAACCCAATAAACTGTTTAAGAACTGTTTTTATATCAGGACTTTCTGCAACCATCTCATTTGAAATTCCGGTTAATTCCTCAATCTCCTTTGGAATATCACTTCCCGGATTCACAAGAGAACTAAACTCATCAATAATTTCTTTATTACGAATTTTACTTGCTGCAATTTCAATTATTTTATCCTTGTTGCAATCAAGACCTGTTGTTTCAATATCAACAATAACAAAAGTGTCACTAAGCTTATCATCAGCATCACCGAACACTATTTGTTCTTTGTCATTTACAAAATAACCTTCCATTCCGTATATGAGCTTCATATCATTTCTTTTCGCAGCTTTGTATGCTTCAGGAAAGGCCTGGACAACACCGTGATCAGTAATTGCGATCGCAGACATTCCTCTGTCTTTTGCGTCTCTTATATATTCCGATGCAGTGTTTATTCCATCCATAGCACTCATATTCGTATGCAAGTGTAATTCTAT
Source organism: Clostridia bacterium (assembly GCA_045594665.1). Lineage (GTDB taxonomy): Bacteria > Bacillota > Clostridia > UMGS1883 > UMGS1883 > UMGS1883. The sequence goes on from JAZNYX010000012.1 coordinate 29,226, forward strand.
TCTTTGTTTATCCATAAAATTCTGCCTCATTAATTATATTCTTTTCCCATTAAATGCTTCATATCATCATTCACAAACCTAAACATATCAGGATTGCTGTTATAAAGTTCCTCATATTTTGACTTATTGCCTGTTGTATCATATCCTGAATTATCTACCCAGTTCTTCACATCATCATGTGTAAAGAAATATAGAATTTCAAAATCATCCTTTTTTTCACCAAGTGCATCCGGTATATCTATGTTTTCACAGATTCCGTTTTCGCCATAAAGTTTCAATGTTTCTTTCATAGATTCGGCAATAAATTCTCTATAATATGAGCATTCAATTATTTTATTAAAATCTTCATCATGTTTTTTTATTCCATGATCACCAGTACATGCTTCTCTAGTTGACTTAACCTCAACTAATACAATTTTGGTTACAACACCATTCTTTAGCCTAACAGCAAGACAATCAGGCGCACCTGTTACATGCTTACCAATCTCCTTAACAATTGCTTTCATCTCA
>JAZNYX010000013.1:0-4429 GCA_045594665.1 Clostridia bacterium
TTGATGCTTTGCTCCGTAACCGTTTTTGCTTCAAATAATGTTTCTGAAATTGATATTGATGTTACCGTAAGAGATGACGGAAGTGCATATATCGTTCAGAACTGGCGGGGTACATTCGATGAAGGAACAGAGAACTACATACCAATAAACACAGATGATATTTCTGTTACCGATTTTAAGGTGTCGGACATAAACGGAGCCTACACATTAGTTGAAAACTGGGATGTGGATTTAAGCTTCGATGAAAAGGCTCGTAAATGCGGAATCAATGAAACCTACGATGGCATAGAATTATGCTTCGGCATTTCCGAGTATGGTGAAAACCGATACGCTATTGAATATGTTGTAGAAGATTTTATAAAGAGTTACGAAGATTATGACGGTACAAACTTTATGTTTGTAAATCCCGATATGTCAACCTTCCCCACAGATGGGCATATAAGCATTGTTTTAGAAAACGGAACAGAGCTTAATGAAGAAAATAGCGGTATTTGGGGATTTGGCTATGACGGATATGTAGAATTCCAGAATGGCAAGGTTAATGCGTATACAAGCTCGGCACTTTCGGGCGAAAATTCTATGATTGTGATGCTGAGGCTGAATAAAGGCATAATCTTCCCGAAAACACAAATTGATGACTCTTTTGAAAATGTAAAAGAAAAAGCCTTTCACGGCAGTGACTACGGATATGACACTTATCCGGAAGAAGAAGCTACTTTGTTTGAAACAATTCTCGGCTTCATTGTTATGTTTGGTTTTTGGGCAGTTGTAATATGGATTTTCAGCTTTTTTGTCAAACGAAAGAAAGCTATAAAAAAATTCAACAAAGAGTGCGGATATTTCAGAGACGTTCCCAATGATGGAAAAATTGAAGTTTCCCACTACCTTGCTCAGAACTTCGATGTAGCAGATGAAAAAAGTTTAATCATAGGCGCTCTTATTCTATCAATGATAAATAAAGGCTCTATCGAACCTGAAAAAGAAGAAAGTGTCGGTCTTTTCGGCAAGGCGAAAGAAAGCGTTAATCTGCGTCTTTTGAAAGAGCCTGACACAGCTCCTGAATTAACTCTATACAATCTGCTTATCCTCTCTGCAGGTGATGACGGAATCTTGCAGGAAAAAGAGCTTGAAAAATATTCATATAAAAATCCTGAAAAGATAAATGAAGTTATTGAAAGCATAAAAAATGCCGGAGAGCAAGAGTTTATAGCTCTTGGCGGATTTACAGGCGGCGCAGGTAACTGTATTAAGGATTTAAGCGATAAAGGTAAAGAATAACTCTCTGAGGTTATCGGTCTTAAAAAGTATCTGAATGAATTTACCTTGATTGCCGAAAGAGAAATAACAGAAACGGTTATCTGGAAAGAATATATGGTTTATGCCACGCTTTTCGGAATTGCCGATAAAGTTCTTGATCAGTTTAAAAAGGTTTATCCCGAAAAGATACCTGAGCTTGAAACCTATAACAGAAATGTAATAATCGCCCACAGCTATTACCGCAGTATGTATTATCAATCACAAAGAGCAATGCAGGCAAGAAGAACAAGCGGCGGCGGTGGCAGAGCTTCCTTTGGCGGTGGAGGCGGGTTTTCCGGCGGCGGACGAGGCGGCGGTTCAAGATGATAAACAATAAAAATTTACTATATTATAAAGAAAGAAGGAATGAACATTGAAAAAAGTGCTATGTATGCTTTTGTGTCTTTGTATGATGATCGGCATATTGCCAACAACTTTGGTTGCAAATGCACAAACCGATTCAAAAACAATGACGTTTGGTTATGCCTATGATGTCCAGCGAAATCCGGCTTTCCCAACAAAAAAAGGGGATAAAGTTACAGTTTCCGGTTTCCAGACTCCGCTAAGATACGGTGCAAGTGCTTCAGGCAGTATGATACGTTATGAAAACAGTGCAGGCACCTGGACTCTTACCGAGGTTGGAACTTTCGGTAATATAAGCAAGGTTTCGCCTGCACCTACAAGCAACTTAAAGCCTATAGTAAAAACGGTTGCTGAAAGCTGCGGTATATCCGATATGAACAGTATTGTAATTCACAAGCTGACAGGTATAAACAACAATCTTGTCGGCTATGGTGTTGTACTCTGTATTGATGAAGACAACGGTCAGGCTTTGTTTTTAGCTGACCTGTTCAATCAGTCCGGTGCGGGCTTTTTCTTATCAAAATCAGAGGTTAAAAGTAAATCGGTAACAATTACTGCTGACAAGATAACACAGGCAAGCACAGAGAAAAGTGAAAACTCAGATGTTTCATCCGACGCAAAACCTGTTGAAGCTTTGAATTTCACTATAGATGAGCCTTATGCGTGGGAGACGGCGGCAAAAAAAGCAACCGTTGAACAGAGCAGTCAGGTGGAAGTTACAGATGTGAAATGGAACGGTACAATGTGGAATCCCGATGGCTCCTTTATGCAAAATGCAAGCTATACAGTTGACATCACAGTACGCATAAAGTCAGGGTCAAATATGTATTTTGACAAAAATAAGCTCCGTATTAAAATCAACGGAGAATCGGGTGCAGAAGCAGTTGAAATATCAGGTGACAAAAAACAGGCTGTTATCCGCGGATATTATGATTACCTGAAATCCAAAGACCAAGCTGCATTAGAGGAAAAAAAGCAAGAAGAAGCGAAGGCAAACAGAAAAGGTACAGCAGTCAGCAAGTTTGAACCCGGGGACTACGGCACTGCAAGATTTAAAGACAGGCTGAATGTGCATTTGGAACCTAAAACAGGAAGCAAGGTTGAAAGCATGTCGGATTATTCGTATCTGGATGCTCAGGCAAACCTCATTACAATTGTTGAAGCCTATGTTCCATCCATTAACCGTGAAAACGAATTTTTCCATGTAATAAAGTATCCTGACTATGATGGCGGTATCGGTTATGTTCCGGCGGATGATAAAATTTTTGACTGTTACAGGGAAGGCAACAACGCAAAAAGACCTTACTATGAAAAGTGGAAAAACAAAATCAAAATCGGAGACCCCATAGAAAAAATCAATACATACGCACTGTCTTTCCCGAACGGAATTCCTACATATGGATTTAAAGGCAGCGATGAAGAGAAAAAATCCAATTTTTATGTAGAGAAAATTGTATTTGAGCATCCCGAAGGTGTAAAACCGTTTATGTATACATCGGCGGTTGTAACCTATAAAGCAAGAGACGGTTATTACTTTGATAAAAACATTAAATTCGATGAATACCGTGATGCTGCAGAACACACAACAGGTCACAAAATTATAGATGACAAAACAATGGAGGTTTATCTGACAGCCTTCACATGGGATATGGGTATGGATGCAGGTGCAACAGATGCAATGATAGCGTTCAAGAAAACAATGGATAACAGAATGCTTTTGCCTGTTGCGGTAGCTGAATTCAATTTCCCTCTTTTCGATTATTGGGATTTAAAGCTTAAAAGAAGAGATTTTGAATTTAATGAACACTATGTAAATAAATTTATAGAAAAAAATATGCGTACAGAGTATGTGTATCCTACAACTGACGCATATGTTGAAACAACCGATGCAAACGGACATTTTGATATGGTCAAAAATGAGCATGAGTACCCGAGCAATTATACCATCAGTCGTGTTGAAATTGCCGATCTCGATGTTTCGGATGAAATTCCCGGACTTGTTGGTGAATGGGCACTTCTTACAAACGGGCGTTATATACCTAAATCTTGCTTAAAGAATATCAGATTTGAAGATACATTTAAGGGTGCACCTGCAGAATTTGTAGTATCTCCCTTTGAATTTGCAGGAGGCAGCGGTACGATTGATGACCCATACCTCATTGAAACCGCAGAGCAGTTAAATGCAGTTCGACAGGGTCCTAAAAACCATTACAAGCTGATAGCGGATATTGACCTTTCAAATTGGGGCAACTGGGTTCCCATCGGCGGTACGCCTGCTTACGGTTTTATGGGCGGAGGCTGGAATAAAGCAGAAAATTATGCCTGCTCATTCCAGGGTTCATTTGACGGTAACGGTCATGTTGTATCAGGTATGACCATTGTTATAAACGAGAACACTCCTTTTATGACAGAAGGCGGCAACTGGCGTGCTTACGGTCTGTTTGCAAACCTTGCCACAAATCCTGACAGTTATAAAATCAAAAACCTCGGTGTTGTAGACTTTACCATTGATGTAACTTATACGGATATCAAGAAAGATCTTGACCTTTATGCAGGTGCAATCTGCGGCGGTATGAACAGCGGTACAGATATTTACAACTGTTATTCCAAAGGCGGAAAAATTAAATTCAATGTCACTGCAAATGAGGAAGAGGCAAACCGCCCGATTAATGCGGAAAATCTTGACGGTGCACCGCATGTTAACCTTCGCATAGGCGGCATTTGTGCAGATGCAGGCAGTGCTCCGGGTCATCGCTTGCACCTTGAAAAA
>JAZNYX010000014.1:0-2254 GCA_045594665.1 Clostridia bacterium
GAGTGTATAAAGATAATCAATAGTACCGTTACAAGGTTGCCGATTTGTGTTGGGGATATTATAATAAAAAATGTATTCGGTGCAAATATAGTGGCAACGCAGAATAAATGAGAACAAAAATGCACATATATTTGTTCAGAACAGGAGTGCAAGAAAATGGTGAAAATTATGGAGTGTGTAGAGAAAAATGGTGTAATAGCCGCAGTCAGACACAGTGAGGATTTTAAAAAAGCAGTATCTTCCGGGTGTAATATGATTTTTGACCTCGCACCTGATATTTCGGATGTTGCGGAAAAGGCAAGGCTTGCCCATGGCGCGGGGAAAAAGATGTTTATACATCTTGATCTTGCAAGCGGGATAGGTAAGGACAGAAGCGGTGTTGCATTTGTGAAAGCGGCGGGTGTTGACGGTATTATCAGCACGCGGGCAAATATCATCAAAATTTCCCGCGATACCGATCTCTTTACGGTTCAGCGTTTTTTAGCAGAAAGGAATGTTTAAAATGGAATATCGTATTGAACATGATTCAATGGGCGAGATAAACGTACCAGGTGACAAACTTTGGGCTGCCCAGACACAGAGAAGTCTTGAGAATTTTGAAATAGGTGTAGGTGTTGAAACAATGCCCGCGGAAATTATACACGCATTTGCTGTGCTAAAAAAAGCAGCAGCTATAACAAATAACACATTGCATCCGGAAAAAATGACAGTCGAAAAGCTCGAGGCAATAAAAACTGTTTGTGAAGAAATTATGGATGGCAAACTAGACGATAATTTTCCTCTTGTCGTATGGCAGACCGGTTCAGGCACACAATCCAATATGAATATGAATGAGGTTATTGCAAATAGAGGCAATCAGATTTTAGGCAAAAATCTGCTTCATCCAAACGATGATTCAAATATGAGCCAGTCTTCAAACGACACGTTCCCAACAGCTATGCATATTGCCGCTGTACTTATTTTAGAGGACAAACTGATTCCGGCCGTTCAGATGTTGGTAGATACTTTCAAACATCTTGAAGAAGAAAATGAAGGAATTGTAAAGAGTGGCAGAACACATCTTCAGGACGCGACTCCAATTAAATTTAGCCAGGAAATAAGCGGATGGCGTTCAAGCCTTGAAAAAGACATTGAGCTTATAAAACGTTCTGTAGCACCTCTTTACGAGCTCGCTCTTGGTGGCACAGCTGTTGGTACAGGTCTTAACGCTCCTGCAGGATTTGCTGAAACTGTAGCAAAAGAAGTAGGAAACATTACGGGTAAACCTTTTGTTACAGCATCAAACAAATTTCATGCACTAACATCAAAGGATGAGTTTGTATTTGCCCATGGTGCAATTAAGGCACTTGCTGCAGATATGATGAAGATTGCCAATGATGTTCGTTGGCTGGCATCGGGGCCAAGAGACGGTCTTGGCGAAATCCTTATTCCTGAAAACGAACCCGGTTCCTCTATTATGCCCGGTAAAGTTAACCCTACACAGTGTGAAGCGGTAACAATGGTTTCAGTTCAGGTAATGGGCAATGACGTTGCAGTTGGCATGGCAGCATCGCAGGGCAACTTTGAATTAAATGTATTTATGCCTGTATGTGCTTATAATTTTTTGCAGTCTGCAAGACTTATGGCTGAAGCAATTATTTCATTTAATAAAAACTGTGCAGTTGGTATTAAAGCTAATAAAGAAAAGATGTATCATAATCTTCATAACTCTCTGATGCTTGTTACTGCACTTAATCCGCATATTGGGTATGAAAATGCGGCTAAAACTGCAAAAAAAGCATATAGGGACAATATTTCACTTAAGGAAGCTTGTGTTGAACTCGGGTTTTTAACTGCTGAGAAGTTTGACGAAGTGTTCCATCCGGAACAAATGGTTTAAATAAACAAACAACAGGGAGAAATGTATTTATGAAAAAAGGTATCAGCATTTGCTCTTTTGCAGAACCTGACCTCAGCCGCGTATTCGCGCTTGCAAAAGATGCAGGTTTTGACGGAGTTGAGCTTGCATCGTATCTCGGAAGGGAAAGTATTCTTGTAGTGCCCGGTACTTTCGGTAAAAACCGACCGGGCAATTCCAAAGGAAAAACTGGCAGAGTGTATGAAGATAATCAATAGTACCGTTACAAGGTTGCCGATTTGTGTTGGGGATGTTATAATAAAAGACGTGTTCGGTGCAAATATAGTGGCAACGCAGAATAAGTGAGAACAAAACGCATATATTTGTTCGGAACAGGAGTATGAAAAAATGGTGAGT
>JAZNYX010000015.1:0-50526 GCA_045594665.1 Clostridia bacterium
CAACAAAATTAATATTCGGTGACTATGACGCAGAGGTCACACCCGTTCCCATTCCGAACACGGTAGTTAAGCTCTGCAGTGCTGATGATACTTGGTGGGAAGCCGCCCGGGAAAGTAGGTCGTCGCCGGAACCAAAAGAAGAGTACTTACGTATGTAGGTACTCTTTTGTTTTGCGGAAAAATGAAATGAGATTGTATCATTGTTCGGAATGGTCACTCCGTTCCCATTTCTCCACGGTAAAAGCCTTAAAAACCCATTCCTAAGCACAATCTATACTTGTTAAATTTCCGTGTATGCGATTTGTCGGCTTTACAAGGTTACCACCTTGTTTCATCCTTACGCACCGCCCACACGAAAATTTTCCTGCGTATATACCGCACTTCGAAATAGGTTTTCAAGGCCGCTCTGCAGTGTCGGTTAACCTCTCGGAAAGCCGCCCGGGAAAGTAGGTCGTCGCCGGAACAAAAAGAGAACAGGTTATATACCTGTTCTTTTTTTGTTCAATTGAATCCGTCACCGGGCGGAATAAATCTGCTTTGCCGATGCTTCATTGATGTAGCTTTTTACTTTTTTGTGTTTATATATGACCTTAATATGATATTTATATATTGAGACAAAGAACGGTCATCATTCTCTGCAAGGATTCGTAATTTTTCTAAAATATCACTATCAATAGTTATGCTTATTTTTTCTTTTAACGGTTTCAAAATGTATCACCTCGTAAGATATTATATACTAAAATACCACGAGATATTGACAAATAGTATAAAGTAGTATAAAATACTACTAACAAATGTAAGTGAAAGTTGCGTTGGGGTGATAAAATGGAAGAAACATACCGAAACTTATTGTGTCAAGAAATAGGGAAATATGTATTGAATGCGCTAGGAGAGACTAATTTTGACAAAAAAATTGAGAGTAGCGCTATATGTGCGTTACGGGAAATTCAAAATATAATGTTGAATGATGAAGCAGAAGACGGATATAAGGTAGTGCTAATTGAAGATGTCCTTATAAAGTATAATTTAGATATAAGCCCTGTAAATGATTGATTGAAGCAACCTTGTATATTAGAAAAGACACATTAAAAGATGTTGTTTTCGTATAACAAGAATAAAAATTCAGCTAAAACACGTGGCTTGCCGTCAATTCGTTATATCCCACTTTCATTGAAGTAAAAATATCCCCTGTACTTCATATCGGCAAAGCAGCAATATCATTTCAGACATTTTTTAAGCACAGGCAGTACTGCTTCATACATTGCATAATGACCCAAGGTGTTGGGGTGGGAATTATCCTGAACGCAGTTAGAGTAGCCGTATTTGTCGTAGAAATGTCTGCCGTCAATAAGGTACACATTTTCGCCACGGGCAAGTGCATTTTCGTAGGTTTTTTTGATTACTTCAAATCTTTTTGTAACCATTTCATAACCAATCTGATGATATTGAGGTCTTGACATCATAATAACGGGCGTGTCGGGGTGCTTTTCCCTGAATGTAAGATACATTCTTTCGTGTGTTTCTTTAAGATGCTCAAGAGAAGGGGAGTTATGGTCGTAATCGTAAACAAATACGCTCATATCAAGAGAAGCAACGTAATCTGCGATTTCCTGTTCTGCTTTGCCGTTTCCTGCAAAGCCTAAATTTATAAAATCAAAATCAAGAGCTTGCGAAAGAAGGGCGGAATAGGAAATACCCCCTCTGCCTGCACTTGCTCCCTGAGTGATGGACGAGCCATAAAAAACCACGGGGGTTTTGTATGTATAATCATTTTCTGCTTCGCGAAGATAACAGCCCTTGGGAACACCGATAAAAATATCTTTCAACGTAGCGTGGCAGGAGGTATAGAGGATAATATCCTTTTCCGTATCATCATAAAGGTCAACCTCTGCACTGTAACCGCCCTTTGTTATATCGATTTCGGGAGTAATACTGCGAAGAAGCTTCTGTTTACCATTTTCGTATTTATACACGTCAGCACCGCAGCAGTTCATAAAATTGACTACGCGTTGAAGCTCCATAAGCGGCATGGAAGTCTTTATTGCGAGATGCTTTGCGTTTGTACGGAAAATAAATCTTCCGCCTGCGGTATAGCCGTTGGTGTATACTACACCGTCGCTGACGGTTTTGGCAACCTCATTTGGGATGCGGCGGAAAACGCCGTCTGTATCCTTAATCAGTCCGCAAATGCGGAAAGGTGCCTCGGAAGCATCGTAAAAATCGTATGCATCCTCGTTTTCCAGCGTGCTTGGAAGCATGTTGTGGTCAAAATTTGCAAGTGACATAAAATCTCTCCTTTTTATCTGAATAGTCCTAAACTGCGTTTGCAGTCTATAATCCGCTTAACTGATTCATCAATTCGGCTTTCAGGGATTTTTCCGTCTGTAACGGCAGCTTTTACAGCGTTTATCATCGGTTTAAAATCTCCCGAAACGCAAAGCATATCATTTCCTGCCATTATTGCACTTACGGCAGGATTTTCTTTATCTGTAAACTTAGTTATTGCCCCCATGGAAAGGTCGTCGGTAATAATGATGCCATGAAATCCCAAATCCTCACGCAAAATGGTGTGTACTTTGGTGGAAAGGGAGGCAGGCATATCCTTGTCCATACATGTAACAATGTTGTGGGAAACCATGACCATGTTTGCACCCTCGTCTATCCCTGCTTTAAAGGGCTTAAAATCCGAATTATAAAAATCCTCAATATCTCTCCGGTCGACTGCCAGCCCTATATGCGTATCTGCATTTCCCCCGTAGCCGGGAAAATGCTTGAGCGCACTTCCCATATAAGAATTGTTCATTTCGCGGGCAACTGTTTTGACATATTCTGCCGTACCTTCGGCATCAAGCCCTACAGTGCGTTCATAGATAAAATCATCGGTGCTTTGTGAAATATCGCAAACGGGGGCAAGGTTAAGATTAATCCCCAAATCTTTTAGAAATTTACATTTTTCTGCCGTGTCCTTGGCAATCAGATTAAATCCGCCTTGTTTATATAAATCACGGGGAGAGGCAAAGGGTGTCTTTCGAAACTGCGGATAACGGCTTGCTCTGGTAACCACTCCGCCCTCCTCATCAACCGCCGTAAACAGAGGGATTTTTGCTTTTTCCATACAAGCGTCTATGCTTTTTTTAAAGGCTTCGGGACCCAGGTTTTTAAAGTGGTTTCCAAAGAAGATATATCCCCCGAAGTTATACTTTTGTGTATAGATTGGAGCGTCAACGGTAGGAAAGCTCACAATAAAAAGCTGAGCTATTTTTTCCTCAAGCGTCATAGATTCTAAAATTTCCTTTGTTTGTGCAGAGGAATAGTCCAAAGTGTCAGCTTCTTTCTGAGGTGTGTCGGCACAGCCCCCTAAGAAAACACAAAGGGACAAAAGTAAAGGTATAAGCTTTTTCATATCAGCCCTCAATTCTGTAAAATTTCAAGGCGTTAAGGGTGGTGATTTCCTCAACCCTCTCGGGGGAAACGCCTTTTATCTCGGCAATTTTCTCCGCCGTATAATGAAGGTTCAGACTGCTGTTACGCTTTCCCCGATTGGGAACGGGGGAAAGGTAGGGAGCGTCCGTTTCAAGCACTAAATCCTCAAGAGGAATATATTTTACCGCTTCCACGGTGCGTACGTTGTTATTAAAGGTAACCGTACCGCCGATGGCAATTTTAAGCCCCATATCAAGAACGATTTTAGCAGTTTCACGACTTTCACTGAAGCAGTGCATCAGTGCGCCTGTGCCTTGATATTCGCTTTTTAAAATGTCAAGGGTGTCCTTACAGGCATCACGGGTGTGTATCACAAAGGGTAAATTAAGCTCCCTTGCAATGTGAATCTGCCGTGCAAAGGCTTCTTTTTGAAGTGTTTTTGAAACCCTGTCCCAATAATAGTCAAGCCCGATTTCGCCGATTGCTTTAACCTTTGGGTGCTTGGAAAGCTCTCTGATTTCGTTAAATCCCTGCTCTGTCATGTCACCGCCACAGTTAGGGTGGATTCCTGCCGTGGCATACATAAAGTCATATTTTTCGGAAAGCTCAATCCCTCTTTTGGTGGATTCTATGCTGCAGCCTGCATTTACTATAAATCCCACGCCGTTTTCCTCCATAGAGGAAAGCAGTTCCTCCCTGTCAGGGTCGAACTGCTTGTCATCATAATGTGCATGTGTATCAAAAAACATCAGCAAACTTCACTTCCCAATTCCATATCGTCGGCAGGGGAGATAATAGAAAGTCCCTTGTCGTTTGAAGCACAAAGAATCATACCAAAGCTATCCTCACCGCAAAGTTTGACGGGTTTAAGATTCGCCACGATTACAACCTTTTTACCGATAAGATCCTCGGGAGCATAATGCTGTGCAATTCCGCTTACAACCTGCCTCTTTTCATAGCCAAGGTCAAGCTGAAGCTTAAGAAGCTTCTTGGCTTTCTTAATTCTTTCACACTCGATTACCTGTGCTACCCGAAGCTCGGTTTTTGCAAAGTCATCAATGGTTATTTCTTCCTTTGCTTCGGGCTTTTCGATTGTATTTTCCTTTGCTTTTGCGGCTTCCTCTTCAATGGCTTTAAGCTCTGCCTCTACATCAATTCGGGGGAAGAGGACCTCGCCCTTTGTTACTGTGAAGCTTTCCTGTGCGCCCCATGTTTTTGCGCTGTCCCAACCGCCGACGGTGGCCCCGATTTGTGCCTTGATTGCAGGTGTGGTGCGTGTCATTACGGGTGCGATAAGCTCGGAAGCAATTCTGATTGCTTCACAAAGGTTATACATAACTGTTTGGAGTCTGTCTTTCTTACTTTCGTCCTTGGCAAGTGCCCAGGGAGTAGTTTCATCAATATACTTGTTTGTACGGCTGATAAGCTTCCAGATTTCGGCAAGTGCCTGGGAGAACTGATAAGAATCCATAAGCTCCTCAACCTTTGCAGGAGTTTCCTTTGCAAGCGTGATAAGCTCGCTATCCATAGTATCGGAAACGTTCTTGTTTGAAACTGTGCCGCCAAAGTATTTTTCCACCATGCTTACAGTTCTGCTTACAAGGTTACCCAGGTCGTTTGCAAGGTCGGAATTAATGCGGTTAATAAGTGCTTCGTTGTTAAACACGCCGTCTGCACCGAAAGGCATTTCTCTCATAAGGAAGTAACGGATTGCATCAACGCCGTATTTTTCCACAAGCTTCACGGGGTCAACCACGTTACCCTTGGATTTACTCATCTTACCGCCGTCAAGAAGAAGCCATCCGTGACCGTAAACCTGCTTGGGCAGGGGAAGGTCAAGCGCCATAAGCATTGCAGGCCAGATGATGGAATGGAAACGTACAATTTCCTTACCTACAAGGTGAACGTCGGCAGGCCAGTACTTTTTGAAATCTTCTTCATTATCGGAGAATGCGCCAAGTGCGTTAATGTAGTTTGTAAGGGCGTCAAGCCATACATATACAACGTGTTTGGGGTCAAACTCTACGGGGATACCCCAGTCAAAGCTTGTTCTTGAAACGCAAAGGTCCTCAAGTCCCGGAATGAGGAAGTTATTAAGCATTTCATTCTGCCTGATTGCAGGCTGAAGGAAGTCGGGATTGTTCTTTATAAGGTCGATAAGCTTATCCTGATATTTGGAAAGCTTAAAGAAATAGCTTTCTTCCTTTGTTTTTTCAACAGCTCTTCCGCAGTCGGGGCATTTGCCGTCCACTAATTGATGCTCCGTCCAGAAGGATTCACAGGGGGTACAGTACCAGCCTCCGTATTCGCTCTTGTAAATATCGCCTTTTTCATAGAGCTTGTTAAAAATTTTCTGAACTGCCTTAACGTGCATTTCATCAGTGGTGCGGATAAAGCGGTCGTTGGAAATATCCATCAATTTCCAGAGCTCTTTTATTCCTTTTACAATGTTATCCACATATTCCTGAGGAGTAACACCCCTCTCAGCGGCAATACGCTGGATTTTCTGACCGTGTTCATCAGTTCCCGTAAGGAACATTACGTCATACCCCTGCGCACGTTTATAACGAGCAATGGTATCTGCCGCAACGGTGCAGTAGCTGTGTCCTATGTGCAGCTTGTCGCTGGGGTAGTATATCGGGGTGGTAATGTAAAATTTCTCTTTTGCCATTGTGGTATACCTTCCTTCTAAAATAATCGTAGGGGATGTTAAAACCGCCCACATCGCAAAGGGCAGAAATAGTTTTTGCTTGCGTTCTAATGAAAGCGAGAACAACTTTGCTTTTGTTGTTTTTTGTATAAATTCGCTACGCGAATTTCAGATTTTACGCCCTTTGCTACGAACAAACTTCACCTCTCGGTGTATACACATACACCTTCGGGTACCCCCTGCGGGTTCAGTTTGTCCGTTCTGAACGCTTTTTCCTATCCCCGCCAAGCGGAGAAGGAAAAGTGCACTAAATATATTTGTTTCTTATTTTTTCAAGGGTTTCGCTAAAATCTTGGGGAAGCGGTGCTTTAAAAGACACCTCTTTACCGCTTGCAGGATGAATAAATCCAATTTCCCCCGCATGAAGAAGCTGACCCTCAAGGGAAAACTCCTCTTTTTTAAGTCCGTATGTTTTGTCCCCTAAAATGGGGTGCATAATGGACTTTGTATGCACACGGATCTGATGTGTGCGTCCTGTTTTAAGGCGGCACTTGATAAACGTATACTTTCCGAATCTTTCAAGCACCGATATATGTGTAAGGGCATCACGCCCGTCTTTTTTCGCAATCGTCATTTTTTTTCTGTCATTACTGTCACGGGCAATGGGAGCATCAATGGTAAGATTATCCTCTTTTATATTGCCGTGAACTATGGCATAGTACACTCTTGAAAGGGTGTGGTCGGATAGCTGGTCAGTCAGCTTTTGATGGGCATTATCATTTTTCGCCACCACTAAAAGCCCCGTTGTATCTTTATCTATTCGGTGTACGATTCCCGGCCGCATAACGCCGTTAATCCCTGAAAGAGTGTCACCGCAGTGATACATCAGTGCGTTAACCAGTGTTCCGTCTTCGTTTCCTGCCGCAGGGTGAACAACCATGCCCCGTGCCTTGTTGATAACAAGAAGCTCACTGTCCTCATACACGATGTCTATGGGAATATTTTGAGCCGTAACATTGAGGGGCTTTGCCTCGGGCAGAGAAAAGCTTATTTCATCTCCGCTTTTAAGCTTATACGATGCACGTACGGCTTTGCCGTTTACAAAAATTTCTCCTGCGTCAAAAAGCTTTTTTAAAAAGCTCCTTGAAAGCTCGGCATTTTCAGAAATATATACGTCACAGCGTGCGGCATTTTCACAAATAAGGGTAAGCCTTTCCTCACTCATGCTCTTCCTCCTTTTTCTTTTTCGGAAAAAAGTCCGAAAGTGCATAAAGAATATAAAGACCTGCGCCTATACAGACAAAGCAGTCTGCAATGTTAAATACGGGAAATTCCATAAAATCCGTCATTATAAAGTCGCGTACATAGCCAAATGCCACCCTGTCTATAAAGTTTCCCACTGCTCCGCCTGCAATAAAGCTGAGGGAAAGCATTTCAAGCTTTGAGGTGGGACGTGATTTTATAATATAGACAATGAGTGCGACAATTACCGCAATTGTCAGAATAATGAAAAACACACGAGCGCCTTTAAGCATACCAAATGCCGCACCCTCGTTGCGGATGTATGTAAGACTTAAAAAATCAGGAATAAACTCTCTGATTTCATACAATTTTAAATTTGAGGTAATAAGGATTTTACTAATCTGGTCAAGAGCGACCATGGCAAGTGCCAATATGATATAAATATACACGTTTTCGCTCCTTTCAGACCCACGCATTAGCCGAAAGGGAATAATCCGAACTCGATTTTTAGAGGCGGATTTCCGCTTTCGCTGTGTTAAAATACTCGGAAATACACAAAGTATTCCCTGCGTTTTTGCCTTGCGCAACCAAAAATCCGCTCTCTAAAAATTCTTCGACTCCAAACGGACGAAATTTTGAGTAGATTATGGTGCGGAAGATGCAGCAAGGCTTTGTGCCTTGCAAAGATGACAAGCCAAAAGATGCCGAAATTTCGCCGTTTGGAGCGGGTACGGACTATTTCCATTCGGCTAAGGTTACAAAAATCCTGTCCTTCTTTGATTTTCCGCCTATGTTAAGCGTTGCCTTTCCCTTGCCTCGGACGGAAATAACATCTCCGTCCCTGAGGTGGGCATCGCTTTTTTGCAAACAGATTCCGTTCACAAAGACAAGACCGCCCGAAACTGCCTCTGCCGCCTTGCTTCTCCCTTTTCCTGTAAAAAGGGAAACCACGCTGTCAAGTCTGAGCGAAGACACCGTTCCCGTAATGCTTTTAAATTCTTTTTCCTTTACCGCTACCTCAGATAGGGGGATAAGCGTAGTTTTTACTCCTTCTCTGCCTATCTTTGTAAGCTCATTTGCTACGAAAGATGCCACATCACTGTCAAGAATGATAAACGCACAATCCTCATTTATTATAATATCTCCGCATTTTTCCCTTTTTATTCCAAGCCCCAGCACGCTTCCCAAAAAATCACGATGGGAAAGCCGTTTAAGATTAGGGGTGTCTATCCTGATTGCGGACAGGGGAAAAGAAGCCTCCCCATATTCGGGCAGGAAGGCAATCACCTGCCTTTGTGCTCCGTCGAAACCTCCGAAAAAGACGGGGGCAGAGGGGAGAAGGTGTGCTCTGGCTAAAACAAGCGCAGTGCTGTTTTCGGACAAAAAATCCCCGTAAACAGCACGCGAATATTTATCTGCCTGCACAGCCATATCAAAGATATGTGCAAACATAATGGTGTGACGTGAATCGAGAGAATGGGTAAATTTCTTTTTATCCGTTATTCCTCCCACGGAAAAATCCCCGTGTTCTTAAGCTCGTCACGGACATCGGACATAATATCTACATTGTAGGGTGCAATAAGGAAGATTCCGCCCGAAACCTTCTGGATAGAGCCACCCAGAGCGTAAACACTTCCGCTGATAAAGTCGATAACTCTGCGAGCAACGTCCTTTTCAAGCTTTTCAAGATTGATTACAACGGGCTTTTTGCTGCGAAGATGGTCAGCAACCTCTCTTGCTTCGTCAAACTCCTCGATAGATACAACCACAACCTTAAGCTGGGTTGTTGCCGCGATATTTACAACCTTGGGCTTTTTTGAAGCAGGCATAGCGGGAGGCTGATCGAAATCAAACTCCGGTTCGTTGCTTTCGGAAGCGAATTCTATTTCCTCATCGTCCTCCGGTCCGAAAATAAGTTCGTTGAATTTAGATAAGATTGACATGTTAATTTCCTCCTTAAATGGCTGAAAGCCAATTATTTTTTTGTATGGGAGATTGCGTGATTTAATCGCGTGCAACCGCTTTCAATTTTAAATTCAGTTGGGACGCGACATGGGTGCAGGCTCAGTCTGCTTTTTAAATATTGACCTGCCTACTCTTACGCAGGTCGCACCTTCCTCCACGGCAATTTCAAAATCCTGACTCATTCCCATGGATAAAACCTCACTACCATAGGGCTTGTACTCATCAAAAAGCTTTTTTGCCTTGGAAAAAATATCTCTGATTTCCGTTTCCTCGGCATATAGCGGTGCCATAGTCATAAAGCCACTAAAGCAAAGTCCTTTTAGGTTACCTATCTCTTTAATTATAGTAGGGATTTCTTCTGTTGTCAAACCATATTTGCTTTCTTCTCCCGAAATATTTACTTCCAGAAGAATTTTTTGGCATATTCCCAGCTTTTCAGCCTGTGCATTTATGGCTTTTGCAAGATGCAGACTGTCAACAGAGTGAATAAGCTCTGCCTTTCCAACCACGTACTTTACCTTGTTTGTCTGCAGGTGCCCGATAAGATGCCAATGTGCATCAGCGTTTACCAAAGGATACTTCTCCGTAAGCTCCTGCACACGGTTTTCCCCGAAAACTCTTTCGCCTAAATTAAATGCCTCGTTAATTGTTTGTGCATCGATGGTTTTACTTACACAGATAAGGGTGATTTCATCTTCATTCCTGCCGCTTCTTTGGGCGGCGGCGGAAATTCGCTCATGTATTTCTTTAAGATTGTCTTTTAATGCCATATCAGCTTACCACCTCGGGATTCACTAAAATATCGTCATAAAGCTTAAGGGGAGAATACTTTACTTTTTCGGGAGGGGTGTAATTTTTCCTTACAATGTAATAATCCTTTTCTTTGTGAAGAATATCTACACATTTAAAGGTCACGGTTTTTGTTCTGCTGATAACGTATACTCCCGTAACGTTATCCACCACTCTGATTGCGGCGGCAGGTACATAAAGACCGCTGTATTCTTCGTAACAGATTTCAAATTCTGCCGTACGCTTTTCAAAAATATCCGTAACGTTTCGGGTAGATTTAATAATCACTGCCGCCTCACTCTCGCCCTCTTTATGATTTACGGCAAGAACATTTGCAAGAGCGGGGGCTGAGTCGTCAATGGATATTGTAACGTCTTTTCCCACGGTAAGATTCTCCGCCTCCCCGGCATCTACCGAAGCGGTCAGATACCACACGTAGGTATCTGTTATTTTGGCTACATCTTTTATTTTGGGGGTGTAGTTTTCAAGCTTTTTTGAAAAACCATTTATTTTTGAGGCTGACAGCATGGATATATCTTCCTCTGTTCCGCTGTCCTCAAGACCGTCAAGATTGCGGAAGAAGATACCCGATGCGGGAGCTTTAACGTCCTCGCGGATTCCTCCGAGCTGCTGCTCAAGCTCGTACTTCCTTTTTCTTAAATCCAGCAAAAGCTTATCTGCCGCAAGCCCGTTTTCAGGTGCATATTTCTTCTCAAGAAGTGCCGCAAGCTGCATTGCGGTATCTGTGGCAGAAGAATAATTCTCGGAATATACAGCATTTCTTATGTTTAATGAAAAATCCTTAAGTGCCGTGTAAATACGGGCTTCATCGGAGGAATATATATCTGCAAAGCTTCCCGATTGCTGGATTTCCTCAATGCGCGTTGTAACCTCGGAAAGCTCGTTTGCAAGAGAGTCGTTAAGGTTACCGCTGATTGCAACGCCTACACTGCTTCCTCTGGAAATTCGCTCTCCGTCCTTTGCCGTTACCTCAAATACGCCGTTTGCACTTTGGGAAATAACTGTTTCCTTTCTCAAGATAAAGCCGCTTCCCGTTATTGTTTTACGTATGGAAACGGATTTTGCCGTTTCCGTATCATAGGGTGCGCTGCAATAATTTATCATACTGACAAACGCAATAAGCATTGACACGATAAGGCATCTTTTCAATATTTTATTCATTGGCGCACCTCCTCTTTAATCAAAAAATTATATTATTCGCCCGCTTCCGCCTCGGCCTTTTCCACAGCCATGAAGTTTACGGGGCGTGTGGGGATAATTGTGGAAATGGCGTGCTTATAAATAAGCTCCTGCTTGCCTTCGCAGTCCAGAACCACTGTATAATTATCAAAGCCTGTTACAAGGCCTCTTATCTGAAAACCGCTTAACAGGAATATTGTAATTGCCTGTTTCTCTTTGCGTACCTGGTTTAAAAATACATCCTGTAAGTTTGTTTGTGTTTTCATTTGTTTTGTCCTTTCATATTTTGAATTTGTTTTTAATAAGCTCTGCCGCATCTTCGGGCAGAGAATTAAACGCTAAATGGTTAATATCCGGGTTTTTCCGAAACCACGTAAGCTGCCTTTTAGCATATCGGCGTGTGTTCCTTTTTAAAAGTTCTACCATTTCTTCATATGTACAAAGCCCTTTAAAGTACCAAACTGCTTCCCGATAGCCGATAGCCGCAGCGGCAGTGGACATTTTGGAAAGATGGGGGAGAATATATTTTTTAACTTCCTCTAAAAGTCCGTCACGAAGCATAATATCCACACGCTTTTCAATTCTTTCATAAAGAAGCTTCCTGTCCATATCAATGGCTATATAAATATAGTCGTAGGGGCTTTCGTCGGGACGGCTCGTCTTGTCAAGCTCATCTCTGGATTTCCCTGTGGTGCGTTTTGTTTCAATCGCACGGATTACCCTTTTTACATCGTTGGGATGGAGGGTTTTCGCTTTTTCGGCGTCTTCTTCTTCAAGAATTTTAAAAAGTGCCTCGTTACCGTGGGCTTGTGCATATTCCAAAAGCTCACTTGAGAGAGCCTCGTCGCGAATGGGTGCGGAAAAGGTGGTGCCGTGCACTGTGTTGTCTGCATAAAGCCCCGTACCGCCCACCATAATGGGAAGATGCCCACGTGAATAAATGTCATGTATAATTTCATGTGCCATGGTGCAGTATCTTTCTACGCTGAAAGCCTCGGTGGGATCAACCACATCTATCATATGGTGAACAATACCGTCCATTTCTTCTTTTGTGGGCTTTGCCGTTCCGATATCAAGATTTTTGTAAATCTGCATACTGTCGCAGGAAATCACCTCTCCCGAAAACCTCTTTGCAAGCTCTATCCCAAGTGAGGTTTTTCCCGAAGCCGTAGCTCCTGCAATTATCACAAGGGGGATTTTATTATTCATCGAAAACACCCCCGTCAGACAATTCTTCCAAACATCTTTTCTATCTGATATTTGGTCAGCTTAACACTGATGGGTCTGCCGTGAGGGCAGGTGGTAACGGAGTCTAACGCCTGTGCCTCGGCATAAAGCTTTTCAAGCTCAGGCAGGGAGAGTGACTGATTTGCCTTTATGGCACTTCTGCATGCAATGGTGTAGACTGCCTTATCCAGCATAGCCAAAACCTCGCCCGATTCACCGCCCGATAAAACCTCCAAAATCTCTACGAAAAGGTCGCCGCCCTCCTCATAGGGACAATCGGCAGGAAGTGAGCGTAGAATTACCTTAGATGTGCCGAAGTCCTCAATTTCAAAGCCCATGTCAAGAAGCACTGCCTCGTTTTCCAGTGCCAAGGCTTTTTCAGCTGGTGTAAGCGTCAGCGTGATGGGCATTAAAAGAAGCTGTGTGTCCGTTTTATATCCGCTTTGGCGAATCTCTTCATACCTGATGCGTTCATGGGCGGCGTGCTGATCCATAAGGAAAAATTCACCGTCGCCCTCGGCTAAAATATAGGTATCAAAAAGCTGTCCGATAATCCGAACATCTAAAGATGCCTCGGGCTTAGTCTGCTTTGATACGGATTTTTTAATTTCGTCAATCTCTTCTGCCATGCTCTTTTTGGCAGGAGAGTCCGCTTTAACGGATTCATTCTCAAAAAGCGGAGTCTCCGGAATTTCCTTTTTCGGAGGAATTTTATCCATGCCCTCAATTTCCCTTACGGGAAGCTTTCCCTCGTAGGGCTTTACTTCCTCGCGGATTTGATTTATACCAAGGGGCTTTGCCGCCTTTTTTTCTGTAGAAGTATCAGGCGCATAAGGTTTAAATGCCGATGGCTTTGCCGCCTTTGGCGGATTAAAGGAAATCTGCTCGGCACTTTTAATAGTGAAGGGCATTTTGTAGGAATCCTTGTTTTTAATAATGCCCACCTCTCTGGGAGCGGCAACCATGCTCAGTGCATTTTTAACCGCCCAGTAGGCACATTCGTAAATATCCTGCTCGTTTGCAAACTTAACCTCTGTTTTACCCGGATGCACATTAACATCTACAAGAGAGGGGTCTATTTCCACGTTCAGCACGCAAACAGGGAAGCGTCCTGTCATAAGCTCGTTTTTATACGCCTCACTGACTGCGGCAAGAAGAGTTTTATTAACTATGAATCTGCCGTTTATAAAGAATATCTGCATCAGACGGTTGGGGCGTGAAAGATTGTTCTTCCCCGTAAGTCCTTGAATGCGGATGCCGTTTTTTGAAAAATCAACCTCTGCCGTGGCATTGGCAATATCTTTGCCGAATACAGCGTGAACTGCGTTTTTAAGGATGTTATCTCCGGGGGAGAAAAGAACGTCCTTCCCGTCACGGATAAGACGGATTGAAACCTCGGGGTGGCTTAATGCCTGCTTGTTGCAGACATCTGTAACAGCCGCCGCCTCCACACTGTCTTTTTTAAGAAACTTCATTCGTGCAGGGGTATTGTAGAAAAGATTTTTTACGACAATGGTAGTACCGTCGGGACAGCCTGCACCCTCAAAGACCTTTTCCACGCCGCCTTCAACCACCACATGCGTTCCTTCAATATCGGTACGCTGCTTGGTGAAAAGCTCTGTTTTACTGACAGCCGCAATGGAGCAGAGTGCCTCCCCTCTGAAACCGAGAGTTGCTATGCTTTCAAGGTCCTTATCGGTTTTTATTTTGCTGGTGGCATGGCGGAGGAAAGCGACTCTTGCATCGTCCTTTTCCATGCCTGAGCCGTTATCGGCAACTCGCATATAGGAAGTGCCGCCGTCCTTTATTTCTATTGTAACGGTGGTTGCGCCTGCATCTATGGCGTTCTCTACAAGCTCTTTAATTACGCTGGCAGGACGCTCCACAACTTCACCTGCCGCAATTTTCTCGGCAGTGAATTTATCAAGTACATTTATTTTTCCCACAGGTTAACACCTCCTCGTGGGGCAGAATGAATCTATAATAGTTTTTGGAGTTCATATAATTTATTCATAGCTTCGATTGGTGTAAGTGTAGTTACATCAATTGCACGGAGTGC
Organism: Clostridia bacterium; assembly: GCA_045594665.1. Taxonomy (GTDB): domain Bacteria; phylum Bacillota; class Clostridia; order UMGS1883; family UMGS1883; genus UMGS1883. The sequence continues at coordinate 14,556 of JAZNYX010000015.1, forward strand.
ATCGCGAAGCTTGCTGCTTCCCATATCCTCAAAGCCTATTTGTATGGAATCACTGTTTTCCGTTTCCATCTTAGATGCAATTTTTGAGCCTGCCTCGCTGCCTCTTGCCTCGCCCTCAACGGTTTTAAGAACTTCTTTTGCTCTTTTAATAACGCTTTCAGGAACTCCTGCAAGCTTGGCAACCTCTATACCGAAGCTGTCATCCGTTCCTCCGCGGACGATTCTGCGGAGGAAAGTAATATCGTCGCCGCGTTTTTTGCAGGCAGTGTTATAATTTACGATTCCGTCCACTTCGCCCTCAAGAGCGGTCAGCTCGTGGTAATGTGTTGCAAAAAGGGTTTTTGCACCGATTTTCTTTGCAATATGCTCAATAACCGCCCATGCAATGGAAAGCCCGTCAAAGGTGCTTGTACCTCTGCCGATTTCGTCTAATATGCAAAGGCTTTTCTTTGTAGCGTTTTTGAGGATATAACTAACTTCATTCATTTCCAGCATAAAGGTGCTTTGTCCCGATGCCAGATCGTCGGAAGCACCTATTCTGGTAAAGATTTTATCAATGATTCCCGTGCTGCAGCTTTGTGCAGGGACAAAAGAACCAATCTGTGCCATAAGAGCAATGATTGCTGTCTGACGCATATAGGTGGATTTTCCTGCCATATTAGGGCCTGTAATTACCGCCATGCGATTATCTGTGCAGTCAAGATAGGTATCGTTGGGAACGAAAAGGGAGTGGGAGAGCACTTTTTCCACAACGGGATGCCTGCCCTCACGGATTTCAAGCGTTTCCCCAAGATTAACCTCGGGTTTTGTATAATTGTTTTTAACAGCGGCCTCCGCCAGTGAATAAATTGTGTCGGTAACTGCGATTGCGTGAGCCGTTTTTTCAATTCGTTCCATATGCTCGCAAACGGCCTCGCGTATTTTCTGAAATTCCTCGTACTCAAGCCCCGCAAGCTTTTCACTCGCACCTAAGACACTGCTTTCAATTTCTTTAAGCTCTGCGGTTATAAAACGCTCGCCGTTTGTTATTGTCTGCTTACGCATATAATCATCGGGAACTTTTGAAAGCTGTGAGGAGGAAACCTCTATAAAATAGCCGAAAACCTTGTTGAATTTAACCTTTAGGTTTTTGATTCCCGTTCTTTCTCTTTCCCTTGCTTCAAGCTCTGCTATAAAGGTGGCGCCGCCTTCTTTTATATCACGCAGACGGTCAATTTCTTCCAAAAATCCTTTGCGGATTATATTTCCCTCTCTAAGTGAAATGGGAGCTTCGGGATTGATTGCTCTTTCAAGAAGGTCGCAAACGTCCTCCAGCGTATCAAGGTTTGCCGCTTGAACGCTGAGTATTGTGCTTCTTGTCTTACAAAGGATTTTTGACAGGAACGGAAGCTTTGCAAAGGACGCACAAAGTGCCAGCATATCACGGGCATTTGCCGTACCTATTGATACCCTGCTCATAAGGCGTTCAATGTCATTTACGCCTGTAAGGGCATCTTCCAGATCCTCTCGCAGAGAAAGATTATTTGCCAGCTCCTCAACGCCGCACAGACGGTTATTTACCGATGCTGCATTGACTAAGGGACGCAGAATCCACTGCTTGAGCATTCTTGTTCCCATGGAGGTTTTGGTGTTATCCAGCACCCAGAAAAGAGAGCCGCGCTTTGTCTTGTCACGCATTGTTTCCACAAGCTCTAAGTTCCTCACCGTTGCCGCATCAAGGTCCACAAATTCCTGTGATGTGTAGATATTCAGGGTGTGAATGTGTGCCATTTTTGCTTTCTGCGTTTCAAGAATATAATTTATAAGTGCCGCAGTAGAAATTCTCAGCATATTTTCTGAAATATCACTGCTGTTTTTTAATTGAGAGAATAAAATCTCCTTTGCATCTTTTTCAACATCGGTGTATTCATATGTGAATGTGAGTGCATCGCTGCGGCTCTGTATATACTCGGTGATTTTTTTGTTCTGATAGGAATTGCCGCCTAAGGCAATTTCAACGGGGGAAAAACGTGCAAGCTCGTTTATGAGCTTGTCGCAGGAGGCATCGTCATAAAGAGTAGTTCCTAAAAGCTCGCCCGTGGAAACGTCCACAAAGGTTACACCGCAGTCGTTACCTATCCGGCATATGGAAGCCATGTAGTTTGTTTTGCGGGAATTAAGAAGTGCATCGTCAATAATCGTACCGGGGGTAACGATTCTTATTATGTCACGCTTTACGATTCCCTTTGCCCCCTTAGGGTCCTCCATCTGCTCGCAGATTGCAACCTTATGCCCCTTTGCAACAAGGCGTGCTATATATGTATCGGCGGCATGGAAAGGAACACCGCACATAGGTGCACGTTCCTCCTGACCGCAGTCACGCCCTGTAAGGGTAATTTCCAAATCCTTTGAAGCAACGATGGCATCTTCAAAAAACATTTCGTAGAAATCGCCCAGTCTAAACATTAAAATTGTGTCGGGACATTTTTGCTTTATTTCCATGTATTGCTTCATCATTGGAGTAAGCTCAGCCACGTGTATGCCTCCTTCGTCGCCGTTGTAAATGCAAAACTTCTTTTTCGAAACGATGACCTTGTCGTCGTTAATTAGTGGCAGTCGCCGCCGCAGCTTGAACAATTTCCACTGCAACCACCGGGCATTTTGCCTGTAATGTGGAAAGATATAATGCTATTCATCTGGTCGATGATAGACTGGAATGTTCTCTGTGCATTTATATATGCGGTAATAGTATCATTTGTTGTCATTTTGGAATATGCTTCCTCAAGCTCCTCGCGGATCTCGGCAATTCTTTCCTCGGAAACGTCACCCTTTTGGATTTCAGCGGCAAGATTTGAACGCACCTCGCTGTATTCCTTTAAAAGTGCAAGTGCTTTTTCATCATTTTCCTGTGCCTGCTCGCAAGCCTTAAGCTCTTTATACTCCTTGCTCTCGATAATTGCCTCGCCAAGTTCTCTTGCTTTTTCAAAAATTTCTGCCATTTTGTTTTACCATCCTTTTTGTAATTTATATTTTCATCGGCCTAAGTCGATTTTTAAACTAATTCTCCATAGAGTATCCATGTTTGTGCCTTTGTTATTTTTACGTCAATAATTTTTCCTGTTAAAGATTCATCGCCGCGGAAATTGACGATTTTGTTAGCGTAGTTTCTTCCACTCAGCATTTCACCGTCGGTTTTGCTTTTTCCCGAAACAAGAACCTTTTCAATCTTCCCCTCGTGGCGAAGATTCTTTTGATAGCTTATGCTGTTCTGAAGCTCTAAAAGCTTTTTAAACCGTGCATCAATTTCTTCTTCCGTGGAAACATTTTCCCACTCTGCCGCCTTTGTACCCACTCTGGGAGAGTAGATAAAGGAGAAAAGGGAATCGTACCCGACCTCTCTTAGAATTGAAAGAGTGTCCTCAAAATCCTCCTGTGTCTCTGTGGGGAAGCCCACGATAATGTCCGTAGTCAGGCAAATATCGGGCATAAGCTCCTTAGCCTTTTTTACTATTGAGAGATACCTCTCCCTGTCATAGTGACGGTTCATATCCGAAAGCACCTTACTGCTGCCCGATTGCAGCGGCAGGTGAAGCTGATTGCAAATTTTTTCTTCTTCCGCCATGGTTTCAAGGAGCTTTTCCGAAATATCCTTGGGGTGGCTGGACATAAAGCGGATTCTTTCAATTCCGTCAATTTTGCAAACCTTTTTAAGAAGGTCGGCAAAGGCGTCCTTTTCGCCCCTGTCTTTGCCATAGGAATTTACGTTCTGCCCAAGGAGCATTACTTCCTTAACCCCTGTTTTTGCAAGGGAGGAAATTTCCTCCAAAATATCTTCCTCCAGGCGGCTTCTTTCCCTGCCTCTAACATAGGGAACTATGCAGTAGGAGCAGAAATTGTTACAGCCGTACATTACGGAAACAAACGCCCTTGCTCCGCCGTCGTAATTCACGGGAAGCCCCTCGGCAATATTTTCATTTCCCGAAATATCAATCACTCTCTCGTTCTGCTCAAGTGCATCAAGCAAAAGGGAGGGGAATTTCCAGAGCGCATGAGTGCCGAAAATCAGCCCCACATGGCGGTACTTTGATTTAATACGCTTTGCAATATGCTCCTGCTGTGCCATACAGCCGCATATGCCGATTATAAGCGAGGGCTTTTTCGTCTTTAAATGTTTGAGCGCACCCAAGTTTCCGAATACACGCTCGTGTGCGTTTTCACGGATTGCACAGGTGTTGAAAATTATAACGTCCGCCTTTTCCCTCTCGTCGGTTAAGGTGTAGCCCATCTGAAGGAGCATCCCTTCTATACGCTGTGAATCATTAACGTTTTGCTGACAGCCGTAGGTTTCAACCAAGGCAAACATAGCTTGTCCTTTTATTGAGTTTTTAATTTGTGCCATAATCTGCCTTTGCTCATCTATTTGCTCGGGCGAGATGTGTATATTTCTCTCTGTCAACAACAATCATCCAATCTACTATAAGAGTACACTTTATTATATAATATTTAATTAAAAAAGTCAAAGAAAAAACAAGCTTTTCTTTGACTTTTTTGCGGTATAGAAATTTACTGATATTAAGTTGTGATTTGTAGGGGAGGATTATCCGTCTGCGGGCGATTCGTGAATCGCCCCTACGCATCCGCACAAAAGCCAGGTTTAGAAAAATATTTTGTTGACCGTCAAAAAACCGCTCGCATCTTTTTCCTTTGCAGGCGAGCGGTTTTTAGTCCTTGAGGGATTGAGTATCCCTTTCAAGGACGGTGATGCAAAAACGAAATATTTTTCTAAACAAAACCTGCTTTGTATAAATGATAGGTAAGGCTATTTCTTATCCCGACAGGAGCGATTAGGGTTTGGGGAATCTCCCGTTTGAAACATAGGCTTTCTACTGCACTGCCGCTTGTATTAAGCCTTGTTTCTGCACAGCCCTGCGCCTTCGCTTCATCTGCCACAGGTAGCGCTCAGGCACGGTTCCCCAAAACTTTTGGTTCTTTTGGTTGCAAAAGAACATAAGCCTCCACGCCTCCGTGGGAATTGCTCACCCTTTTCAAGGTAAAAAATGGGGCTTGGGGAACAGTATTGCGTTAAAAACGCTTCCCCCTTATTACAGTTTTATAACAGCATCTGCCAGTATATCAAAATTCGTTGCCACGTCTTTATGGCTCCAGAATTCGTCGGGAGCGTGCATGGTGGAGGGCTGACCGGGGAACATCACGCCGAAGGCTACGCAGTTTTCAAAGGATTTTGCATATGTTCCGCCGCCGATTGCCATGGGCTTTTTATTATCTCCCGTATGTTCTTTGTAAATAGCCCAAAGCGTAGACACCAAATGTGAATCGGTGGGAACATAGAGGGGTTTTTCATGAAAATAAACTTCTGCCGAAAGCCCTTTTTCCTCCGCCGCTTTTTTGATATTTTCAATTACCTTTTCTCCGTCTGCCGTGATGGGGTAGCGTATATCGTAGGAGAGAGTGCATTTTTCGCTGTCGGCATAAATCACCGAGGGATTAATGCTGAGAGAAGTAATTTCGTCCTTTATATCAATATTCATGGACTCAGCCGTGGTAAGGCTAATAAGGCGAGCAAAAGCACTGTCCTTTATCATGGGAACAATTTTCTCCGCAAGCTTCAATATGGCATTTTCGCCTTTTTCGGGAAGGCTTCCGTGTGCCGCCTTGCCTTTTTCAAAGTATTCTTTTCCGTTTATAAAAGCCCGTGCTTCATCGGGAACTATATTTACAACGCTACCTCCCTCAAATTTAAAATCGGAGGGGGCGGAGGTTTCTTTTCCCGAAATCTTTACCCGAAGAAGTCCTTTTTCACCGAAAACCACGGGATAGTCAGCGTCGGGGGAGAAGGAAATTTCGGGAATTTCCTCGGTTTCTTTATAGCGGTTTATGCATTTGCAACCGCCGGATTCCTCATCACCGCCTATTATAAGGCGGACTCTCTTATCAAGCTTAATACCGCTGCCTGCGATAGCCTTCATAGCGTAGAGTGCAAGGAGAGCCGGCCCCTTGTCGTCAATAACGCCTCTGCCGTAATAACCATCCTCGGTTTCGGTACATTCGAGAGCAGGATAGCTCCAGCCGTCACCCGTTTCCACGGTGTCCGTATGGGCTATGATTCCAAGCATTTTTTCGCCTTCGCCCATTTCAATCCATCCGCAATAGCCGCCAAGGTTCTTTGTTTTAAATCCGAAGCGTTTTCCGATTGCCAAAAATGCCTCGATTGCATCGTTTATGCCTTTGCCCAAGGGGGCGTTTTCGGTTTTTTCTCCGCAATTTCCGTTAATGCTGTTAATGGAAATAAGGTTTTTTAAATCCTCGGTAAAAGCTTCTTTGTTAAATGTAAGTTTCATATGCTTTCTGTCCTTTCGTTGATCGAAATCTATCCCAAATATGATACTTCTGCGGTAATAACTGCATAATAATTTTCGTTGACGCTTTTGATACATTCTTCCAGCTCGGAAGATACCCTATCCTTTTGGGGGAAAATGTGAGGGGGAAGAATCAAATCAAAGATTACGTTTGTATGAGTAGGCCCCGGAACAATTCTTAAATCGTGTACATTTCCATCGGGGCAAACTTCGGAAAGCTTCCCCGAAAGTGCAAGGTAAATCTCTTTCAAAACGGGGTTATTTACATCAATGGGGTCCATGTGAATAATCGCCTCACAGCCAAGCTCGTCGGAAATTCGCCTCTCAACCGTGTCTGCCGCATCGTGCAGAGCAAAAATTTCCTTACTTCCGTCAACCTCCATATGGAGAGATACAAAAATCTTGTTAGGTCCGTAGTTATGCACCACAAGGTCATGGATTCCCAATGTTTCGGGGTTTTCGCGAACAATTGCCTCCACTTTTTTTACAAAATCAGCATCAGGAGCACCGCCTAAAAGCGGGGAGGAAGCCTCCATAACGGAGAAAATACCCGTCTTTATAATCATAAGGGAAACCAATGTACCTACATATCCGTCAATATATATTCCCCCGTAATGCATAACAAGAGAAGAAGCAAGTATTCCTCCCGTAGCTATGGCGTCACTGAGAGAGTCTTTGGCAACGGCATTCATTGAAGCGGAATCAATTTTTTTGCCGTATTTTCTGTTGTAGTATGCCATATACAGTTTAACCGCAATGGAGATAATTAACACTACTACTAAGGTTTTGTTAAAAATAAATTCACCCGGATTTATAATTTTTTTTACAGAGCTTTTAAGAAGCTCTCCGCCTACTAAAATAATGGCAAAAGAAATGGCAATTCCTGCAATATATTCAATTCTGCCGTGACCAAAGGGGTGCTTTTGGTCAGGCTTTTGCGATGAAAGGATAAATCCGAACAGGCTTATTATTGAAGAACCTGCATCGGTAAGATTGTTAAATGCATCGGCAGTTATGGAAATAGAGGAGCTTACTATACCCACAAAAAGCTTCAGGGTAAAAAGCACCATATTCAGAAATATTCCCATACCTCCGCACACATAGCCGTAAATATTACGCTCTTTACGCACATCGGCATCTTTGGAAATAAACCGATTCAGAAACAATGAAACCATAAACTACCTCCGAGGTGATTTATAAAATAGAGTATGCCCGAAGTATTATATAAATCACATATATTACATAAATAATAACGCTTATATATCCCTCAGCACGGGAAACCCTGCTCTTTGTTTTGCATACGGCGAACATCAGAAGGCTCATACCGATAAGAAGAACTGTGTCAATAAGAGCACCAACCTCGCAGTTTAGAGGATGTACGATGCCGCTCGTTCCCAAAATAAAGAGGATATTAAAGATATTTGAGCCGATAACATTACCCAGAGCAATTTCGCTTTCGCCTTTTTTTGCTGCAACCACGCTTGTTACAAGCTCGGGAAGGCTTGTTCCCACGGCAACTATTGTAAGACCGATTAAAAGCTCACTCATACCCAATGCATCGGCAAAGAATGTTGCCGCATTTACAGTGATAGTACCGCCTGCCACAATTCCCGCAATACCGATTGCAATAAACAAAAGGCTTTTGGGAAGAGAAAGGGTTTTATATTCTTCGCTTTGTGCCTGCCTGCTTTTAAGGGCAGAGCGTACAAGAAGCAAAATGTAACCTATGAAAAAAACAAATAAGATAATTGATTCAACAAGAGAAAGCTTGCAATCCATGAGCATTACCGCAAGAATTATGGTGGATAAGATAGAAATAGGGAAGTCCCTCTTCATAATTACCTTGTCGATTACAAAGGGACAGATAATTGCCGAAACGCTCACAACACACAGGAGATTAAAAATATTAGACCCTACAACATTTGCAATGGAAAGGTCGTAAGCACCTTTTAAGGATGCGGAAATACTTACAGCCGCTTCGGGAAGGCTTGTTCCGATGGAAACAATTGTAAGTCCGATTATAACAGCCGGGATTTTAAGAATCTTCGCAACGGAGCTACTTCCGTCCACAAACAAATCGGCGCCTTTAATCAGAAAGAAGAAGCCTGAAACGAGTAAAAATAAATTCAGTACGTAATCCATAAAAAATTCACCTCATAAAAATTTTTTGATAAAAACTTTGTGTGGTGAAGCCTTTTTCGGATTTGCACCTCCTTTGACACAAAAAAAGACTTCTATCGCACAAAAATGCAATAAAAGTCTCGCAGTACCAAAAGGTATACAAAAGCGGATGACAAAATCATCGTACTGACGCCGTTGTACCGCATCACTGATGCGTTAGCTACTCCCTTTTATGTGTTGATTTTACCATAACCTTAAAAAAATGTCAATCCATTCTTATCAGAAAGGAAGCATATTAAAGGCTCGCAGTATAGTATATGCAACATATATCACATAAAGTGCCACGCAGAGAGCGCCTTCGGGTCGAGTGGCTTTTTTGCTTGTAACACAGGCAATATACATAAGGATATTAACACCGATAAGGATAGCTGTATCAATAAGGGCTTCACTTCCGCAGAAAAGAGGATGCACAAGACCGCTCATACCCAAGATAAACATAATGTTAAATATACATGAGCCAATAACGTTACCTAAGGCAATTTCGCTTTCACCTTTTTTAGCAGCTACAATGCTTGTCACAAGCTCGGGGAGGCTCGTTCCCACCGCAACCACGGTAAGACCTATCAGCATTTCGCTCATACCAAATTCGCGGGCAAAGAATTTGGCACTGTCAACCGTAAAAGTTCCTCCCAAAATAATTCCGATACCGCCAATAAGTATAAAGAAAAGGCTTTTTCCCACGGACATGGGCGTGCCGTTTTCGTCCGATTGCTGACGGTTTTTCATCGCAGACATCACCAAAATGATGATATACGCCACAAAAAGAATAAACAAAATTCCTGCTTCAAGGCGAGAAAGGGTGTTGTCAAGAAGCATAACGGTAAGGATTACTGTCAAAGCTATGCAGAAAGGGAAATCTCGCTTCATAATCATACGGTCAACCACAAAGGGGCAAATAATCGCAGAGAAACCTACCACCATAAGGAGATTGAACATATTGGAGCCAATTACATTTGCAATGGAAAGGTCGTAGCTTCCCTGAAGTGATGAAGTGATACTTACAGCCGCTTCGGGAAGGCTTGTTCCGATAGAAACGATTGTAAGACCGATTATTACGGAAGGAATCTTGAAAATTTTTGCAACAGAGCTGCTTCCGTCCACGAAAAGGTCAGCACCCTTTACGAGAAAGAAAAATCCGCCCAAAAGAAGAATTAAGTTAATTAAATAATCCATAACGCACCTCTTTAAATATTATAATGAGAAACGGGGGATTTTACAACAAAAAAAGAGACTTTTATTGCACAAAAATGCAATAAAAGTCTCGCTGTTTCATACAAAAGCGGGTAATAATAATTACCGTACTGACGCCGTTGTAACGGATAAATCCGCCGCTACTCCCTTTTACCGACAATGAGTTTATCACAAAAGGAAGGTTTTGTCAAATGGTTTTTTCAAGGGCATTTTATGTGCGGAAATTTACCTTAAAAACAGCACATATCCGAATATTGCCAGATTCAAAAGCATAATAAGCGGAATTCCAAGCCTGAAAATGGGCTTTCTGTTTTTGTGGTGAAAAAGGTGCATGGACATATGTGCACCGATACTCCCGCCCAAAAAAGACAGCAGAAACAGCATCCCCTCGGGAATGCGCCATTTGCGCGCTATTGCCCTGCGTTTGTCAATATAGAACGCAAGAAATGTAATAAGGTTTATTAAAATAAGATAGAGGTAAACGAGACTTTTTGTCATTTTATTTTCCTCCAAAGAGATTTATATCGCTGAATCTGTTCGTTCTAAAAGAACGATGGATTCAACATGGCTCGTGGGGCATCTGTGGTAGTATCACAAACAGATATCGTTCTGCCCTTTATATTTGTTAAACCATTCGGCATTTTCAGTATGCACTGGAATAATTCTTTTTGGTTTTACATCTTTTATCAGCTTATCTATTGTGTTGCTATCAGCATGACCACTTGTATGTAGAATATGAACTTTCACGCCTTTGCTTTCCATAAATTCAATAAACTCTTTTGTTTGTGGTTTTTCTAAATAGCCCTTCCACATACCATAAAACAATACACCGTTTTCAAATGATACCAATTCATTCAACTTCGATAAATAGTTCTTCATTGAACTTCTGACACACATTAAAAATGGTGTTCTTGAGATTTCATTTTTACCAATTTTGATATCAGGATACTTTTTCAGCTTTTCGTATTGTTTATCTCCACCTGTCATAAATACCCTTGTGTTTTCTGTTGTCATTCCTATTGATGTTGTAACATCAGCAGTATAAATATCTTCTAAAAACACCCTGTTTGTTCTTTTAGCTATATTCTTTGCTGTTATAACCCTGTCAATATTCATTGCAGACATCATTATAAATGCCGGACCATTATACTTGCTCAAAAACTCAACTGCAATTTTTTCTAATTTTTCTTCTTCTATATTTTCAATAGTGTCCTCACGAGAAAGTGTAGTTCCCTCTATTATTAAATTATCTACACAAGGTACTTTCTCTAATAATTTGTCAAAGTCCATTCTGCCATTTGCTCTAAAATCTCCTGTATATAGAGTTGTTTCTTCCTTGTGTTCTATTAACAGCATATACGAGCCAAAAGCAGAATGGTCACAAAGGATAGGAGTTATCTTAATATCCTTAATTTGTATTTCTTTACTATCTTCTATAAGAACAGGAGCAAACTTAATTTCAATATCTCTGTAATCATAAGCTGCTTTCATTACCTTATATGCCTCATTACCCATATAAACAGGTATGTCAGGAAGCAAATAATCTACTAGTCCTATGTGATCTGAATGATAATGCGAAATAAAAACTGCATCACAATCTTTCATGCCGCAAAAAAGACCATCAATTTGTGGCGCTTCTATTTCCTTGTCCTCATCTAATTCAATACCAATATCTAAAAAAATTCTTGCCTCTTTGCTCGATATTTCAATTATGGAGCCACCTATTTGATTTTGACCTCTGTGAATATGTATTTTCATGATTTCTTGTACTCCGCTATGAATATCAACATAATACAATCTAACACTTCGACTACCTGACTTGCATCAGTGTCGGTTGTCAAGGTCTTGCTAAAGTTAATTTTTATTCCTCTGGAATTACTCTCACACTTGTCAACAATATCATATTTTTCGATTTTTCTTGATATGTTACTTATAATTTTGTTTTTCATTTCAACAAATATTTCATCAGAACCGCCACGCCCAACAAAAAGAGTCTTTGATATAGATAATATTAGTTCATTTGGAATTGCCCACTCAAAAAACTTGTCATATTTTCCAGGTGTATTATCATAAATGGCACTAAGTTTTGATGCTATATCATATCTTAGGCTATTTTCAGCATTTTTCATCAGAAGCGGAGAATATTTTTGCATTAATCTTTCCATTTCGAAGTCAAATGCCCCATAAAAATCTTTCTTCTTGGGTTTAATATTCTGTTTTATTACTGTAATCAACAAAACAACTACAACCAGTGTTCCGAAAACATCCTTAATCATTCCCAAAACAGAAGATACTGAAATTCCATTCACAAACATTTCTGCGATGGCAGCTATAATCGCGACAACTCCAAATATTCCGCCAAAAACTTTTTCTTCAAAATCAAATTTATCCATATGTTATTCCTCCACAATATACAAATTATCCTGTTTTACAATGTAATAAGGTTTGCTTTCAAGCATTTCCATAAGTTTATACAAATGTGGTCTTTTCTCTGACATTTCCTGATGCTGCTTACCATATTTGAAAACGAATGGACAAGCAACTACTTTTGTATTAGCGGGTAATTCAAAGTTATCAAGCAATTTAGCAGTATCTACTGTTTTTAGATATGTATATCCTTCAAGAACACATCTCAACATAGTTTCATCGCTAAAAGGCTTTTTTAATTCTAACACGCTTAAACAAGTACCATCATAAGATAATAAGTCAATCTTACCTGCCACATCATTTCGTTTATTCTTTAATGGTGTTTGGTAGTCAATAATTTTGCCTATGTGAGCATATTCATATCCTCGCATGGACTGATTGAACATTTCAATCGCAATTTTCTCTTCTTCACGAGGAGTAGAGATATCTACTTCGCCTGTATGAGTAGAAGTTTTGTATGTTGTTTCTCTTGTGATTTGGGGAATACCATTGATATATTCACTTATATTGTCAATTAAGAACTGTGATATAACCTCTGTATAATATTCGTTTGTATCTGTTGTTTTTCCACCATAGTTGATAAATGGTTGTTTATAAAAAGTTTTAACATCTTCAAAAGCCCTTTCGCATTTATCAATAATGTTTTTTCTTGTATAGTCCATTTTCGAAATCTCCCTATTTATGACATAGCAACACACAGCACTCCACATGGGTTGTGTGGTGTCTGCAACACTATGGATTAGTTTTCAAATTGAATTTGTTTGTAGGAAGAATTCCCCATCTTAAACCGCTGTATAGTATAACGTCAATATGAGAAATCAGAGATATCGGTACAGCTTCTCTGTTTATATCGAATTTGTGATTTTCATCTCCAACAAAAGTGTGGGTTTCTTCATCCAGATTCACATAAGTTTCCAAGGTTGTATAATCAAGCTCTTGAGCTTCGGCAGATATACCTCCTTTTTCAAAGGAGTAAAACGGATTTGAAAAACCAACACGCTGGCTTCCATCAATCAATATACATCTGACCTTCATGCCGAGACACTTCTCAATTGAAATCCTGTTCAATGGATGTTCTTCTGCAATTCTTCCATCTGGGTAATAATAAGTAATTTTTTTCATGATTTATATCTCCCGACATAGTAGTCCGCGCGATTTATTGTTTATTTTTCGTCGTTGTCACCGAAGCAATAAGTTTTCTTCTTATTGTTCCACATTTATTTATCAAACTTTTATATATGGCATCATCAATTTTACCTTTACGAAATAATAACTCTAACCAATATTCCGTTTCAAAGCTTTCTTTTAAGGCAATTTCTAATTTATTTATAAAATCGGCTTTGCTTTGAGCATATTTTGCCTCATGAAGATTTGCACTAATTGACGAAGAACATCGCACCAATTGATTTATATACACGGAACAACCTTTAATATTGTCGCATATATCAGAAATTTCTATTGCAAAATTAATGGTTTCTTCTCTTAATAAATTTTTATTCTGCTCCATTTCAGGTCTCCTTTGTCGATATACACGCTTTGCGTGTTCGATATATTTTGCTTCACAAAATTCGATATAAACTCGCCATGCTCGTTTTCGATATGATATAAATCTCGTTGCCGTAAGGCAACATATCGAGCCGTCAGGCATATCGAGTTCCAACGGAACATATCGAAAATCTCGGCAGAGATTTATATCGATGAATCCGTCCGCACCAAAAGTGCGACGGATTCCACATGGCTCGTCATCGGGAACTGGTCAAAGGCGTGTGCTTCTTTAAGTTCGTAGCCGTTTTCACAAAGGAATTTACAATCTCGTGCCATAGTAGCCGGGTCGCAGGAAACGTAGACAATTCTTTCGGGCTTCATAGCGGAAATTGCAGAAAGGAGCTTTTCATCACAGCCCTTTCGGGGCGGGTCAAGGACTACCACGTCTGCCTTTTCACCCTCTTTTATAAGCTTTGGGGCAACATTTTCCGCCTCACCGCAGAAAAATTCTGCATTATCAATATCGTTGAGCTTTGCGTTCTCCATTGCATTTTTAACCGCATCCTCCACGATTTCAATTCCGATTACCCTTTTTGCCTCTTTTGCCAGGAAAAGGCTGATGCTTCCCGTGCCGCAGTAAAGGTCAAATACGGTCTGTGTTTTATCAAGATTTGCAAGGGAAAGTGCCTTTTCATAAAGAAGCCTTGTGGTATAGGGATTTACCTGATAAAAGCTTTTATAATGCACCTTGTACTTTATGTCACCGATGTTGTCATAAATATAGGGGACGCCGTATATTACCTTGTCTCTTTCGCCGTATACGTTATTTGTGCGGTCGGGATTTATGTTTACTACAATACCTTTTACAAAAGGAAATTCCTCCGTTATTCTGTCAATAAGGCTTTCGGTGCAGGGAAGATTCTTTTTGGCAACAAGCACCAAAACCGCCTCATCCTTTCCTATTCGCATACAAATCCTGCGAAGGTTTCCGCTTCCGCTCTTTTCGTCGTACACGGGGATATGATTCTTCGTTGCCCAATCGCAAACCGCCTTCACAACGCAGTTTGTACGCTTGTCCTGCAAACTACACTCCTTCGGCACCACAACCCTGTGGCTGTGGGGTGCATAAAAGCCTGCCTTAACTCCCTCGTCCGTTAAAACCACGGGGAACTGTGCCTTGTTCCTGTAGTGATAGCATGGGTCGCTTCCAGTGACGGAGGAAACCACAGCATCACAAAATCCGCCGATACGCCTCAGGGCATCTTGTACCTTGTTCTTTTTATATTCAAGCTGTGCCTCGTAGGTAACGCTCTGCATACTGCAACCGCCGCATTTGCCGAAAACGTCGCACTGAGGCTCGGTGCGAAGGGGGGAAGGCTCTATCACGCTCAAAAGCTTTCCGTAGCCGAAATTCTTTTTTTCTTTCACAATCAGAATTTCTGCCGTATCTCCTTTTACTGCGGAGGGGACAAAGACGGTAAAGCCCTCAGGCTTTGCAATGCCCTCTCCGTCTGCTCCGAATGCTGTTATTTCTGCTGTGTGGATTGTATTTTTGTACATTGAATAGTCTTCCTTTCGGGGGTAAGAACTCTGTATGAATAAGGCGCAAGCTCCATAGAAAGCACCTGTGACGGGGAAACGGTGTCGTGTGTCAGCGTGTCTTTCACCTGCGTCACTCCAAACCTGCCAAGGTTAATGTTTATATACCTGTGGCAATCATTGGGGTTTATTATTATTATAATATCCTCGCCCTGTACTTTTTTGCCGAAGGCATCGATGCCGTTTTCAAGACTTCGCATATAGCAAACCACGCCCTCCTCTGCACAAATGTGGGTATAGAAGCCCGTACGGAGAGCCGCTTTTTCTTTTCTCAGGGTAGCAAACATTTTTATCTGACGGAAAACCTCGCTCTCCCCGTGATTCCAGTCCATGGGGGCACGGTTAAAGGGGTCTGCAAAGCCCATCATTTCCATTTCGTCACCATAGTATATTGTGGGTGCTCCGGGAAGTGTCATCTGGAGTGCCGTAGCAAGAACCATTCGCCTTTTTGCAAGCTCTTTTTTCTCATCGGAAATTACATAGTCGTGCTGCTCGATGCGTGAAAGCGTGCGAAAATCGGGGGTATCTGCAAGCACCGTCATTGCACGGGGGACATCGTGGGAGGAAATAAGATTCATTGCCGAATAAAGGGATTCTTTGGGATAGTTTTCAAGCAGAGAATGAATACGCATTGAAAAGAGCTTTCCGTCACAGCCCGTGAGGTAGGAAAGAACGGCTTCACGGAAAACATAGTTCATCACGCTGTCAAGCTCTTTTCCCCACAAAAATTCACGTTGCTCGCCATAGCTGACCTTATTGCTGGCGTCCTCCCATACCTCACCAATCAGGAGAGAATCGGGATTTTCCTTTTTTAAGGCACCGCGAAGCTTTTTGATAAATTCATCGGGAAGCTCGTCTGCCACATCAAGCCGAAAGCCATCTGCCCCACGGCGGAGCCATTTTTTAATAACGCTGTCCTTTCCCGAAGCAATGTATTCCACGAAGTTTTCGTCCATCTCGTTTACGTTGGGCAATGTTTCAAAGCCCCACCAGGATTCGTATTTGTCGGGAAAGTGGGAAAAATTATACCAACTGTAGAAGGGAGAGCTTTCGCTTTGTGATGCACCTACACTGTCGTAGTGATTGTATTTGTTGAAATATTTGCTGTCGGCACCGGTATGGCTGAAAACTCCGTCAAGAATAATACGTATGCCGTGCTTCTTCGCTTCTTTTGCCAACGCTTCAAAATCCTCTGTGCTTCCCAAAAGCTCATCGGGAGTTTCATAATCGCCCGTGTCGTAGCGGTGATTTGAAAAAGCCTTCGATATGGGGTTTAAATAAAGTGCCGTTACGCCCAAGCCCTCAAGATAGGGAAGCTTTTGCCTGATGCCGTCAAAATTTCCTCCGAAAAAGTCATTGGAAAGATACTCTCCTCCAAATTCCTCGGCACGGTAAAAAGGCTCATCGCCCCACTCACGTTTTATTCCGTGAAAGGGGGTTTCCTTTCCTCTTTTAAAGCGGTCGGGAAAAATCTGATAAACCACGGCGTTTTTCATCCAGTCGGGGGTGGTGTATTCCTTAGAGTAAACCGTTATCTGATAAAGGCTTTCGGGAACGTTATAACAGCACTCGCCCTCGCCACCTAAATGCAGGGAATTGTTTCCGTAATACATTGTAACTCCGTCTGCACATACGTAGAAGTAATAAAAAACAAGTCCCTCCTCGGAGGGCATTTCCACACTGCATTCATACATGCGTCTGCCCGACAGTTCAAAGGAGTAATTCATGGGGATTTCATTTTCTTCCATAACAAGGGTCACCTTTTCGGGCTCTGAAAAGGATTCCACGCAAAGACGGAGCGTTACGCGGGTGTTTACCCTGCATGCCCCGAAGGGATTTCTGTATATTAAATTACCTGAATTATGCTCAATATGCAATCTTTGTCACCTCTAAATAATACTTCAATGACTCCATTATAATCCATTTTGTGTAAAAGGGCAATAAAATTCTTGTAAAATACACTTTTCTAATGTATAATAAGATGAAAAACTATTTTCGGAGGACAATCCATGGCGGACAGACTACTTCTTACAATCCCCACATTTTTCGGCACGGAGGCAACTCTTGCTCACGAAATACGCTCCCTCGGTTATGAAACTACCGAGGTTACCGATGGAAGAATTACCTTTGAGGGTGATTTGGAGGCAATTGCTCTGGCAAATGTAAATATCCGCTCGGGACAGCGTGTGCTGATTAAAATGGCACAGTTTCGTGCTACAACCTTTGAGGAATTGTTTCAGGGTGTGTACAATATAGAATGGGAAAACTTCATTCAGTCGGACTGTGCATTTCCCGTTAAGGGAAGCAGTCTGAAAAGCGTGCTTTCAAGCGTTCCTGCATGTACAAGCATTGTGAAAAAAGCCGTTGTAAAAAGACTCGGGGCAAAATACGGAATCGAGCATTTCGAGGAAACAGGCCCTATGATGCGTATTTCCTTTTCACTGATGCGTGATGAGGTAATAATTTATCTTGACACTACAGGCGAGCCTCTTTATAAACGGGGCTACAGAATACAGGGTGTCGCGGCACCCATGCGTGAAACGTTAGCTTTTTCAATGATTGATATTACAAGATGGAGGGGAGATCGCCCCTTTGCCGACCCATTTTGCGGCAGCGGTACAATCCCGATTGAAGCGGCACTTTACGCAAAAAAGATTGCCCCGGGACTTGGGCGAAGCTTTGTCAGCGAAAAATGGAGAATAATGGGACACGGTCTTTATGATGAAATCCGCGAGGAAGCAAGAAGCCTTATTGATAACGAAATTGAGCCGTGTATTTACGCAAGCGACATTGACAAAGCGGCAGTTGCACTTGCAAAAGAAAATGCAAAGCGTG
Source organism: Clostridia bacterium (assembly GCA_045594665.1). Classification (GTDB taxonomy): domain Bacteria; phylum Bacillota; class Clostridia; order UMGS1883; family UMGS1883; genus UMGS1883. The sequence goes on from JAZNYX010000015.1 coordinate 32,630, forward strand.
CAGGCGTTTTGCAGTATATTCATTTTTCCGTATGCGATGCGGCAAAAGCACCGCTTTTTTCGGAAAAGGGCGTCCTTGTTTCAAATCCGCCCTATGGGGAGAGATTGATGGATAATACAAGCTGTGAGTCCCTTTATAGGAAGATCGGCAAACACTTTTCAGATTTCCCCAATATAGGTAAATATATCCTTACCTCCCATGAGAAGTTTGAGCAGTGTTACGGAAGAAGTGCCGATAAAAAACGCAAGCTGTATAACGGAATGCTTAAATGCTATCTTTATCAGTATTTTAAATGATTGACTACTATCTTTCGGCTACTTCACATACCTTGTAGTGAGGTGAGTGAAAATGAATGACAAGCTAAAAGAATTTTTGATTCTGACGGCATACAGAGCCGTAGCGGCGGTTGTGATTTTAATTGTGATAGCGGGGATTAACTTTTTAACGCCGGATATAACACAGAGCATGAGCCGTGTATGGACACAAAATACAGATTTTAAAAAGGTGATAGAGCTTCTTTCGGAAACTGCAAAGGAGCTTATTAGCCATTGAAGTATTATCCGAACCCGCCTGAAACGGCGAGATTTCGGCATCTTTTGGCTTATCGTCCTTGAAAGGCAACCGCCTGTCTGCGTCCTCTGCACCAAAATCTGCTCAAAATCTCGCCGTTTCAGGTTCGGAGAATTTTTTGCAAACTATTTTTCTGCTGATACAAGGCAAAAACGAAGTCCATACTGTCGTATGGACAAGGATTTTAACGACGTAGCAGCAGAAAAGAGGAAGCAAAAAACGTGCTTCGGATAAATATTTCAATGGCTAATTAACACAGGAGAAACTTATGAGTACTATTAAAAATCCCGATGCACTTTTTAAAAAGGTGCAGAAAGCCACCCATTATTGCGGAGGCGAGCTTAACAGTGTAATAAAAAACCCCGATGACGTACAAATCAGGTATGCTTTTGCCTTTCCCGATACCTACGAGGTGGGCATGAGCCATCTTGGCATGAAAATCCTTTACCACGTCTTGAATCAGAGGGAGGACACCTACTGTGAAAGAGTATTTGCCCCCTGGCTTGATATGGAAGAGGAAATGAAAAAGCAGGATGTGCCCCTTTTTACAAATGAAACCCTTACCCCTGTAAAGGAGTTTGATTTTCTGGGGATTACTCTCCAGTATGAAATGTGCTATTCCAATATTTTAAATATGCTTTCCCTTGCGGACATTCCGCTTCTTTCCAAAGACCGCACCGAGGACGACCCCTTTGTAAACGGCGGAGGTCCCTGTGCGTATAACCCCGAACCCATTGCGGACTTTTTTGATTTCTTCACTATGGGTGAGGGAGAGGAAGTTATCGGGGAATTGATGGAGGCTTTCAAGGAGTGGAAAAAAGAGGGCGGCACGAGAGAGGACTATCTTCGCAAAATTGCAAAGATTGAGGGTATCTATGTTCCTTCTCTCTACGATGTTGAATATAATGAGGACGGAACAATAAAAAGCATGACTCCCAACTCTCCCGAAGCACCGAAAAAGGTCAGAAAACGTATTATATCCGACCTTGATAAGGTCAGCTATCCCGACAAATTCATTGTGCCGTTCTGCGACATTGTTCACGACAGGAGCAACATAGAGGTTTTCCGCGGCTGTATACGCGGATGCAGATTCTGTCAGGCAGGGATGATTTACCGCCCTGTCAGGGAAAAGAGTGCCGATACTCTTCTTAAGGACACTTGTTCTCTTATCGAATCCACAGGCTATGAGGAAATGGGGCTTTCCTCCCTTTCCACCAGTGACTATACACAGCTTGAGGCTCTTACGGACAAGCTTTTGGAGGTTACGGAAAAAGAAAAGGTCAGCCTTTCGCTTCCGTCGCTCCGTGTGGATAATTTCAGCCTTGACCTTATGGAGAGAGTGCAGAAGGTCAGAAAAAGCGGACTTACCTTTGCTCCCGAAGCAGGAAGTCAGAGAATGCGTGATGTTATAAATAAAAACGTGTCTGAAGAGGACCTTATAAAGTCGGCTACCCTTGCTTTTGAAGGGGGCTGGAATGGCGTGAAGCTTTATTTCATGATAGGGCTTCCTTATGAAGAATATTCCGACATTGCAGGAATTGCCGACCTTGCACATAAGGTTGTGGACTGCTTCTATGAGAGCGAAAAGACCAATAAACGCCGAGGCGTTAATGTGACTCTCAGCGTGGCAAGCTTTGTTCCCAAGCCCCATACGCCTTTCCAGTGGGCAAGGCAGGACAGCATGGACGAGCTTTATAAAAAACAGCTTTTCCTTAAAAACGAAATCAGAAGCCGCAAGGTTAAATATAACTATCATCAGAATGATATAAGCGTGCTTGAGGGCGTTTTTGCCCGCGGCGACAGAAAGCTTTCGGCAGTGCTTTTGCGTGCTTATGAATTAGGCTGCAAGCTTGACGGCTGGAATGAGTGCTTCGACCTTGAAAAGTGGAATAAGGCATTTTCCGATTGCGGAATTGATATGGCTTTTTATACCCGAGAAAGAGATTATGACGAGATTCTTCCCTGGGATTTTGTGGATATCGGGGTGTCACGGGATTTCATGAAAAATGAAAACGAGAAGGCTAAGCAGGCGGCAACCACCCCCAACTGCCGCGAGAAGTGTAGTGGCTGCGGAGCGGCATCACTTTGCAAGACAAAGAAAGGATGTGTGTGCTTTGAACAGTAATTATTATCTTCGTTATGAAAGAGACGAAAGGGTAAAGTACGTTTCGCATCTTGATTTTGTAAGGGTGTTCGGGCGAGCAATCCGCAGAGCACATATTCCCGTGGCATATTCCGAGGGCTTTAATCCCCATCCGCTTTTAGGCTTTGCCCTGCCGCTTTCGGTGGGATATACAAGCGAGTGTGAAATAATTGAGATTACTCTTTCGGAAGAAATGTCCCCCGATGAGCTTAAAGAAAGGCTTAATGCCGTTTTGCCCGACGGAATAAAAATCATTTCCGCCCATGAGGGAAAGAGCAATATGAAAAAGCTTGATATTGCAGTATATAATGTTTTCCCCGAAAAAACACCTTCGGGAATAGCCGCTTTTTTGTCAATGAAAGAAATCCTTATTGACAAAAAGACAAAAAGCGGAATAAAAGAATGTGATATACGTCCCGACATAAAGAATATAAAGGTGACTTTGGGGAAAATAGAAATGACACTTTCGGCAGGAAGCCGTGCAAATTTAAAGCCCGAGGTTGTAATTGCCGCTATGAACAAGTATATAGACGGTTATGAAAGCGGCGAGTGCTCCTATCACAGAAAAAGGGTCTGCGACGTACAGATGAATGTTATTTAACTAAGGAGGCATTGTAATGGCAAAGCTTTTTGACGTTACAAAAGAGGGAAAAGGCGTAACTAAAGAGCATATAAATAAAAGAAAAGGATTTATGCTTTTTTTAGATATTTATTTCAGACGTTTCTGGAAGCTTGTACTGCTTAACCTCATATATATGATTGTTTCAATCCCTGCAATTTTTATAAGCTATAAATTTGTGCAGTATGCACTTGTCTTTTATATGCATTTTGCAGGAATCAGCCCCGAAAACACGGAGGCTGTCACGGCTGCAATACGGCTCACCCCCATGCTTACGGCAATTATAATACAATTTTGCGGAGCAGGTCCTGCAACTGCAGGCTTTAACCATGTTCTGCGTAAATATGTAAATGACAATCATGCGTGGGTATGGGCAGATTTTGTCCGCGGAATGAAAGAGAACCTAAGGCAATCCCTTGCTGTGTATATTATAAATATGGCATACACGGTGCTTGCAACGGGAAGCTTTCTTTTCTATAAGTATATTATGCCCGATATGCAGGTTCTGAGTGTGGTTATTTTTACGGTGTCGCTGGCGTTTCTTATGATGCAGATGTACACATATCAGCTTATGGTGGGATTTAAGCTCACGATAAAAGAGCTTTATAAAAACAGTGCAATTCTCACAATCGTAAAGCTTCCCACAAATATGGGGATAGCCTTTATAAGCGTGATGCTTCTTTATTTTATGTGTACCCTTGCAGTGAGTGTGCCTCCTGCCATGCTTATGTTCACTTTCATAATAATTATGCTTGTGTTCTTCTCGGTGGTTACCCTTGCCCAGATGTTTATGACACGAAGAATCATTCAGAAGTATCTTATTGACGGGATGAAAAAGAACTCTGTGAAGAAAAACGGAGAGTATGACATAGAGGACAAAGACGAAGAATTTGAAGAAATTTTTGAGGATTGATGTGATTTTCAAATGAAAAAGCAAAGCTTTGTATACGGGGCTGCGGTACTTGCCGCCGCCTCAATTATATGTAAAATAATGAGTGCGGCACTGAAAATTCCCCTTGACAGATTTTTTCTCCATGAGGACGGAATAGGTGTGTATCAGAGTGCCTACTCTATTTATAATGTGTTTCTGGCAATTTGCGTCACAGGTATTCCCATTGCGCTGTCAGGTCTTATTGCGGAAAGTAAAAGTGAGGAGGAGGCGTCCTCCCTTGCAAAATCTACCTTTGTGCTGGTGAGTGTGTTTTCCTTGGTATCGGCGGCAGGATTGTTCCTTTTTGCTTCCCCCCTTGCAAAACTTCTTTCGGGCGGCGGCAGCACAGTGGCGGCAAAGTCCCTCAGGATTCTTTCTCCTGCCCTTTTGGTTATGGGTATAATAAGCTCAAGGCGTGGATATTTTCAGGGAAAAAGCCTCATGACACCTTCTGCACTGAGCCAGCTTTTTGAAAGCCTTGTAAAAGTGGCTTTGGGAATAGGTATATGTGCGCTCACCTACCGCTCAGGGATAGAATATGGCGCGGCAGGTGCAATAGCAGGTGTAACGCTTGGTGCTTTTGCCTCAGCGGCGGTTCTTGAAATCAGCTTCAGAAAGGCAAAGGGCGTGCAGGGCAAAACCAATATAAAAATGGCAATGAAGGTTCTTAAAATTTCAATTCCCGTCACATTGGGAGCTTTTGGATTTACGGCAGTCATGCTGACAGATACCCTTACGGTTCCGAATCTTTTGGCGGAGGGAGGTTTTTCAGAAACTGAAAGACTTAAAATGTTTGGCTATCTTACCCGTGCCAACACTGTGTACAACCTGCCTGCAACCATAATAACGGCATTTACTGCAAGTGCAGTTCCTGCTATTGCGGCGGTAAAGGCAAATGCTGAAAAGCTGAGCGAAAATGCTGTTCGGGCAATAAAGCTTATTTTCTTGGCGGCGTTTCCCTGTGCACTCGGAATGGCACTGTTTTCAGGAGAAATTCTTACGCTTCTTTATAATTCTTCTTCTCATTATGCCCTTTTGGCACTTGCAGGGGGGATGATAGTTATCATGCCCTTTGTACAGACTACCACGGCAATGCTTCAAACCTTGGGAAAGGTGTGGCAGCCGATAATTGTAACGGTATGCTCAATAATACTTAAGATTGTTCTTAATTTTGTTTTTGTAGCAAAAATGGGGGTAGAGGGGGCGCCCCTTGCAACTGTTTTGGCATTTTTGCCTGCCATGTTTATGAATTGTTTTATGCTTAGCAAAAAAACAAGCATAAAAGGGGCAATTCCCGTAACAATAAAGCTTTTAATAAGTGCAGGAATTTCATGTGTGGGAGCACGGCTTATATATGCTGTTCATCAGAGTGCGATTACTCTGCTTTTAGCAATGGCACTTGCCGCAATCATTTACGGTGTGTTTGTCATTGCAAGCCGATGCATCACAAGAGAGGAGCTTTAAGGAGAGGAAAGGTTATAATTATGGAAGAAAAAATAAAATTTTATGAGTTTTGTGATATTATAGAAAAGCTTCGTGCCCCCGACGGATGCCCGTGGGACAGGGAGCAGACGCATAAAAGCCTTGCCAAATGTCTTTTGGAGGAGGCTTATGAGGCGAGCGATGCCATAGACGAGGGAGACCCCTTGAAAATAGCAGATGAATTGGGAGATGTGCTTTTGCAGGTGGTCATGCACGCTCAGATAGGGAAAGAGGAAGGTACATTTACCATTGACGACGTTACCGATGCGGTATCAAAGAAGATGATACAGCGGCATCCTCACGTTTTCGGGGATGTCCGGGTGAAAGACAGTGATGAGGTGCTTTCCAATTGGGAGGAAATAAAAAAAGCCCAAAGAGGACAGAAAACTGTCTATGAGGCTATGCAATCGGTGACAAAATCCCTGCCTGCCCTTACGAAAACCACAAAAATTATCGGCAAGGCTGTCAAGGGTAATCTCTACAGCGTTGAGGACAGGGAATATGCCGAAAAAGACGAAATAGGAAGAAAATTATTTGAAATATGTGCCCTTGCATACAAAAATGGGATTGACCCCGAGGAAGAATTAGGGCTTTTTACGAAAAATTTTATCAAAAATTTCAAGAATATTCAAGAAAACACTTGAATATGGAAAAATCTTGTGATATTATATAAAGGACGATAAATTGCGAATATAATCGCGAATTTATATTAGAAAAAACTTTAAGGAGGAAAAATCATGAATAAGACAGAACTTGTTGCTGCTATCGCTGCAAAGGCAGAACTTTCTAAGAAGGATGCTGAAAAGGCTCTCAACGCTTTCGTTGGTGCAGTAGAAGACGCTCTTAAGAAGGGTGAAAAGATTCAGCTCGTTGGCTTCGGTACATTCGAAGTTAGAGAGAGAGCAGCTCGTGAGTGCATCAACCCCCAGACAAAGGCTAAGGTTCAGGTTGCTGCTTCTAAGGTTCCCGCTTTCAAAGCAGGCCAGGCACTTAAGAACATCGTTAAATAAGTTTAGCAGAATAGAAAACAGAGTGTTCATCGAACACCCTGTTTTTTGTTTTTATTGGCTTTTGAAGCATATTAAAAAATGGAGCTGTAACAGCTCCATTTTTTAATATGCAATATAGAATCCAAGTGCAAGCATTGCGGCAGCCAAAACGCATACGCCGATGAAAAGCTTTCCGAGAATGTGGCCGCGTCTCAGTTTACCTGCTACCTTCAAATAGTAGTAAGCCTGTGCAAGAATGAATGCACAGCCAAGTGCAAGATAATTTAAGGGAAACGACTTTATCGGATTAATGAATTGAATTGTGAATGAAGTAAGGAATACATAGAGGCACATAGCACAGTAAAGGTAGAACCCCTTCTTTTCCTTATATGCACTCCATATAGCACACAACATTGCACCGCCTAGGGAAGTCCAGCGAAGAATGGAGATAAAGCTCAATGCTCCTAAAACGGTTGCCGAGTTTGACATCATCTGTTTTATAAATAAAAGCAATAACCCATATAAAAGTACGCACGTTGTGAAAAGTACAGTTTTATTACTGAGTCTTTCTTTTTCTTGCTTGCTAAGCTGTGTTTTCATTTTATCCCTCCGAAGTATTTAACTAGTGCAGTAAGACTTGAACAATATGTGCTTAAGTCTTACTGCACTATATTTTACAATGTATGGCGAAAAAAGTCAATGGTTTTAGTGAAAAATTAACAGAACTTACACATTTTGTTTTATCGAACTATTTATAAAAACGTTCTTTTATCTCGTCAAAAAAGCCGTCAGCCATTTTGAAATTCATCGCCGACACGTAAAAGGCCTCCAGCTCATCGTGAAGAAATTTTGCATCAGCTATGAGACTGCTTCCCTCCGAAAGAAGCTCTGCCGCCTTTTTCAGCCGCTTTTCCATGCTTCGAGGCATCGGGGTAAAGGAACTAAATTCCTTTGCATCTATTTTTTCATCACCGTCAAATTTCAGAAAATCATTTGATCTGAGCAGTGCAAAACGGCTTTTCGGGAAAATAATATGGTCAATTTTTTCAGGATTTAAGGAGCAGGGGCAGAGAATAATTTCCTCTTTTTTCAAAACAGCATATTCGTACACTGTTTTTAGAATGTAGTCCGCAAACCCGCCGTAATTATCATGAATCACATATGTTTTGTCGCAGTAAAGATGCGGAGTATTGTAAAAAGCCTTAATCTCACCTGGAGTTACTGCACTTAAAAGCCGCCTTTTTTCCTTGAATTCTTTTCCGCCTTTAAGCTTTGAGGCTATTTTCTCCGCGATTTTCAATGCGGCGTGTTTATCAAAGTATTTTCCCGAAAGATAGCTGTTTTCATCAAGCAGTGCCGACGCCGCTTTAATATATGATGAGGCTCCCTTGTGGCAATCCCCGATCGTTTCCGTAAGCTTTTCTATATTATCGGTGTTTTTTGAAAGCTTGCTCGTGTCCCACATGTCACCCGTGTACATAATGTGCCCTCGTGCACCGGGAATACGGGGGTCAAGCGTATGTGGCGATGTTCCGTCCATAATCGCAAACCCTGCCGTATAGTCTATAACTGCATCAAGGGACTCAGGGTCGGAAGCACAGGGAATTATTTCCACACAGTTGCCTTTTTCGGCGGCATGCTTAAGAACTCTTTTCATAAGGGAGGATTTTCCGCTCCCGGGACCTCCTTTTAATATAAGAAGCTGTAAGTTATTTGATTTTTCCTGCAATTCATCAAAATAGGAAACAAAGCCCCTTTTGGAATTTGCACCCAGAAAAAATCTTGGTGTTTCTTTCATTACACATCATCTCCTTTATGCCTATTATATGCAAAAAGATGATTTTTTGTCTTACAGACTTATTGCAAGAAATTGCAAAATAATTCATCGGTGCCGATGAGGGACGTGCCATTTTGAACGCCAAAATGGCGAAAAGCGTCGGGGGATTCCGAATTTCCCCCGAACCCCTTAAAACGGCCTCGCAGGGGCGACGTTGTTTCGCCATAAACCGTTTTCCTTACTAAGTTATATAATTCCGTTTTGAAGCTTCTACGGCTTTTGTGTCACCGAAACAGATTCGGCACTCAGCCTCAGCTGTTTCTAAATTCTGTCCACCTGCAAAGGAAACTGATGTGGACAGAATTTTGCCTTTTCAGCCTTGAAGCTTCTAAAACTGCTTTGGAGCCGGCGGTACAAAGGTTTAAAATCCGCAAAAACAAGACTCACCATCTAAAAGATTAGGTAAGGGTATTTCTTTGCCCGACAGGAGCGTGTTAGGGGTTTGGGGAATCTCCCGTTTGAAACATAGGCTTTCTGCTGCGCTGCCGCTTGTATTAAGCCTTGTTTCTGCACAACCCTGTGCCCTCGCTTCATCTGCCACCGGCAGCGCTCAGGCTCGGTTCCCCAAAACTTTTGGTTCTTTTGGTTGCAAAAGAACATAAGTCCCTGCAATTCCGCAGAATTGGGATAAACCTTCAAAAGGTTAAATTTTGCCTTTCGGCAAAAAACAAAGCGGCAGAATTTTTATTCTGTCGCCCTGATTTTTAAATACCGTCTACAATAACAGGTTTGTCATTATCTTCTTTTTCAGCTTCTTCGGGGAGGGGAAGAACGTCCGTTTTTTCAGAGGGAATAGTGGGAATAACAATCTCTTCCTCGAAAGTCTCATAAGCACTTGCGTCTGATACGAGGCTGTAAAAATCCCTGCCGCTATCAGTATTTACGTACCATATAACTTTGCCGTCCTTTTCTATGGGCTTACAGCTTTCGGAAAGCATTCCCGTGGTAGAATGGGTTTTCCCGATTTGATTTCCGTCTTTATCAATAAATGCAAAGCACATTGTTTCGCTTTCCTCGCTGTAATCGGAGAATTGTTGCCACAGCACCATGAAATTACCGTCACTGAGCTTTACAATATAGGGTACGCTTCCCGTAAGTGCTACCCCCGTGTAGCGTGCCAGGCAGGTGTGTTTTTGTTCCCATGTGTTTTTATCCGTCCACAGAAGATATATATCACGGTTTTCCCTGTCAATACCGTCTATGTTTACGTTGCTGTAGCCTGTAGGAAAGCTGTGGTCTATTGTGCTGATGGGGACGAGGTAGCCTGTGGGGGAAACCTCTAAATTACCAATCATTGCACCTGTGCAGTTTGCCCCCAAGGGACCTCCTACATTAAATATTGGCTGTGTATGAATGATTTTTCCTTCAAAATCAAGCTCCTGCAAAAATGCCCCTCGAATCGGTGCCGCATCGGAATAGTTTGCGGTAATAAGCCTGCCCTCATCAATTCTCACAAGCTCGCGGAAGGCATGGCTTGTATGATTGTACTGGAATTTTCCCAGCATATTGCTTACCTGCCAGGTATGCTTATCTATAACAACGGTAAGCTGCGTCTGGGGAGCGCTCCCGTTTTCATCAGGGTATTGGGTGCGCGATGTATGCAAAACCAGGTATCTCTCGTCCTCATACATCTCCCCCGAAGATGCATCAAAGGGGACGGAGGTTTTGCAATTGCTGACTGAAACCTCGCTGATTTTCACGAAATTTTTGTCGTAAATAACGATTCTTATTACCTCTCTTGAATTGTCGTACATCAGATTTTCCTGCCCGAAAGCGATGTAATTAAAATCCTTTCCAAAATACAGCCCTCCAAACAGAGGAAGTTCCTTTTGTATGGCAAAGGAATTTTTAAGATTAAAGCTTTCGTCGTAGGTTTCAATATTTATATGCTCTGAAATCTCCACCGCCATATATTCGCCGCCTCCGGTTAAGGTAAGATGACTTTTGGCAGGAGACGCCCATCTTTCAAAGGTTTCACTTTTTGTAATTGCGGATTCATCGGCACTAAGCGTTCTTGAAGATTCTGTTTTGACCGCAGAGGGCCGAATTTTTCTTCCCTCCGTAAAAATATTTACGGTGCGAGCGGATTCATCCCAGGAGTAAGTACCGCAGTGCTTTGCCAGCTCGTCCGTGTAAATACAGGTGTATCCGCCTATGTTGAAGCTTTCGACGAGCTGTGTATCCACATAGGTTTTAATGTCGGAATACAAAACGTTCATTATGGGAGTTCCCACGGGCTTTGATGATGTGTCCGTATCAAAATGGAAAAAGTCACGCTGACCGTCTTTTCCGCCCTTTGGGGAAATTGACAAAGCTCTGTCCTCCTCGCTGTAGCTCACGTAATATCCAACGCCGCATGCGTTAAGATTTTCTGCAACAACGGCAGTTCTGCCTGCAATATTGAAGGACGGTACGCGTATGCCGTCTATATAGGTGACAATATCTGTGGAAAGCACCTTTCCGATAACATCGCCCACGTTATATGCAAAGGAATTTGTAAAACATGCTCCCGACAAGAAAACTGCCGAAAGAGCAGAAGATAATATTTTTTTAAATTTCATTGGTATTTCCTCCGAAAAGAATTATTATATCTTATTCTAACATATAAAGAAAATATCTTCAACTGTTTTAAGGAAAATTTAATAATCAACCAATAAACTTGACTTATATGTACAAAAATGGTAGAATTACTACGTGAAAGCGAGGTAAAAAACCATGAGCTATGCTGATATCGTATTTAAACAAAATTGTGAGGATATACTGAATCACGGATATTCCGATGAGCTTTTGGATGTGCGTCCCGTATGGGAGGACGGAGCAAAGGCACATACGGTTAAGAAGTTTTGTATTGTAAACAGATACAATCTTCAGGAGGAATTTCCCGTTATTACTCTGAGAAAGACAAATCTTTCTGCCGCCGTTGACGAGCTTTTGTGGATATGGCAGAAAAAGAGTAATAATATAAAAGACCTTTCAAGTCATATATGGGATTCATGGGCTGATGAGAATGGATCTATAGGAAAGGCATACGGTTATCAGCTCGGGGTAAAGCATAAGTATAAGGAAGGCGAGTTTGACCAGGTAGACAGAGTCTTGTTTGACCTTAAGAATAACCCCCAGAGCAGAAGAATTATGACCAATATATATAATCATAACGACCTTCATGAAATGGGGCTTTATCCTTGTGCTTATTCTATGACCTTTAACGTAAGCGGAGACACGTTAAACGCAATTTTAAATCAGCGTTCGCAGGATATGCTGACAGCCAACAACTGGAATGTGTGCCAGTACGCTGTTTTGGTGCATATGATGGCACAGGTAAGCGGACTTAAAGCAGGGGAGCTTGTTCATGTAATCGCCGATGCACATATTTATGACAGGCATATCCCTCTTGTTGAAGAAATCCTGTCAAAAGCCCCCTACGATGCACCTATGTTTGTAATGGATAAATCAATTGATGATTTCTATAAGTTTACAGTAGACAGCTTCAGGTTTGAAAATTATAATTATCATACTCTCGGAAAGAAAATCCCTGTAGCAATATAAAGGGGGAATATTTTATGAAAATGATAGTTTGCGTTTCGGAAAACTGGGGTATCGGAAAGGATAACAATCTTCTTTTTTCCCTTCCTCCCGATATGAAATTCTTCCGTGAAACAACCTTGGGAAAAGTTGTAATAATGGGTAGGGGAACTCTTGATTCCTTTCCGGGAGGAAAGCCCCTTAAAAACAGAACGAATGTGGTTTTGACACGTGATAAAAATTTTGTCCGCGAGGGCGTTGTTGTTTTTAATTCCAAGGAGGAAATCCTTAATTACGTTAAAGATTTTCCCGCGGATGACGTTTTTGTAATAGGCGGCGGGCAGATTTACGAAATGTTCAGAGGCGACTGCGATGAAGCCATTGTTACAAAGGTCAGAGAAACTCGCCCCTGTGACACTTTCCTGTTTGATATAGATAAGGATGAAAGCTGGTATCTTCACAGTGAAAGCGATTTAATGGATTACGAGGGAACAAACTTCTCATTTTGTGTATACAGAAAAACAAAAAAATCACTCTCTTGACAAATTCGTCAAAGAGAGTATAATACATATAAATAACAGAAAGGCGGATAAGTTATGTTTTGTCCCAAATGCGGTAAAATCAACCCTGATAATAATGCAGAGTGCAGCGGTTGCGGCACACCTCTTGGTGAAGCTGTTGTGGCACCCTCAAAAAAGGGAAAAGCTTGGAAAATTGCGATTGTTTTGGTTATAGTTTTGGTTGTAGCGGCAGTTTTAATTCTTAGCGGATGTTCAGCACCCGATGGAGATATGTCATTTTAAGAGGTTGTTTTGAGGTTAAGAAGGTGTTTTTTTGAAAACGGTTAAATCTAATCAAAATCAGGAAAAGGCGGAACTTTCCCCTGTTAAAAGATTCTTTTCATTTTTGGGGAAATCACTCAGAGAGCATCCGCTGATTTTTTTCCTGGTGCTCAGTATTCTTGAAAATTTTATAATTGAAAGCTTGAGCAGGCATAGTGTGGTGGAGGGCCTTGAGCATATTGTAAGCCATCCCTTGGTATTTATTTATAATTCCCTTATAATAATGTTCACCCTTTCATTCGCTCTTCTTTTCAGAAGACGTCTGTTCGGAACGGTTTTGTTTTCTATGCCCTGGATCATCTGCGGCTTTATTAACAGTGTTATTCTTACCTATAGAGTAACACCGCTTGGAGCAATAGATTTTCAGATTGCAAGATTCAGTTTGATACTTATGTATCTTAGCCCCGTGCAGCGTATTATGCTGTATGTGGGAGTGGGGCTTTTTATTGTTTCAATCATTTCCCTGTGGCTCCTCGGCCCCAAGGTTACGGGAAAAATGCATTACGGAAAAAATACCGCTGCAATAGCAGGCAGTCTGGCAGCAGTTCTGGTTATGACAGGAATTGCACATCAGTTCAAAATTTTAAGCACTGATTTCGGTAATCTTGTGGGTGCTTATGACAATTACGGCTTTGTATACTGCTTCACCAGCAGTATTATTGATACCGGTATCGATAAACCCGATGATTACAGCCAGAAGGGCGTGGAGGAAATTTTATCAGAGCTTCCCGAAACAACGCCAGCAGAGGAAATGATAAAGCCTGACGTAGTGCTGATTCAGCTCGAATCCTTTATTGATGCAAAGAATCTTAAAGATGTGACTTTTTCCGATGACCCTGCGCCGATTTTCTCTTATCTGAGGGAAAATTATTCAACGGGACGTCTGGAGGTACCCTCCTTTGGCGGAGGCACTGCAAACACGGAGTTTGAGGTTTTGACAGGTATGAACCTTGACTACTTCGGTGCAGGCGAATATCCTTATAAGACAATTCTTTTGGAAGAAACTTGTGAAACCATGGCGTATAACCTTAAAGAACTTGGTTACAGTGCCCATGCAATTCATAACCATACAGGTAATTTCTACGACAGAGACAAGGTATATCCCAATATGGGATTTGACAGCTTCCAGTCCAAGGAATACATGTATGATTATGACACTACCTATTACGATTGGTGTAAGGATGCGGTTCTTACAAAAGAGATAATGACTGCCCTTAACTATACGGACGAGGAAAATGGGGTTACTGCCGACAAACCCAGATTTGTATGGACAGTTTCCGTGCAGGGGCATGGCGCATATCCTACAGAGCCTATTGAGGGCGTAGATACGGTAATAGAAATCGAGAGTAATAGCTTTACAGAGGAAGAACTGTGTTCTTTGGAATATTATATAAACCAGCTTTATGAGATGGATATGTTCCTGGGAAATCTTATTGCCGCACTTGAGCAGCGCGGAAAGCCTACAATGCTGATAGCATACGGCGACCATCTTCCCGCCCTTAATATACAGCCCAAGGATCTTGAGTCAGGTCATATCTACAAAACAGAATATGTAACATGGAATAACTTTGGCTTAGAGAAAAAAGACCGTGACCTTCGCACCTACGAGCTGCAGGGACAGATTATGCAGCAGCTTGGCTATAATAACGGAAATATGGTGAAGCTTCATCAGCTTAAAAGCAGTGAAAACTCCCCTCTTTCGGAAAAGGAATTTCAAAGACAGATTAAGTATCTGGCATATGATATGCTCTACGGGGATAATTTCCAGTTTGGCGGTGAAAAGCCATATGCACCCGTAGATATGAGAATGGGAACGCTTCCTATTACCGCATCGGGACTTAAAGTTATGGAAAACATCGTATATGTTCAGGGAGAAGGATTTACCACAAAGAGTAAAATCTTCGTAAACGGAAAGAAGCAAAAAACTGTGATGCTGAGTCAGTACAGCCTGATGGCAAAAGATGTAACGCTCAAGGTGGGCGATGAGGTAACTGTAGGTCAGTCCTCCAGTAAAAAAGAAGTTCTCAGCTATTCCAACCCCATTATATATGAGGAAGAATTGCACTTGGTGCAGAATACACAGGAGCAGGCAGAAACTAAAAATTAACAGATAAACCGAGTCGATAAAGTCTGTGTAAGGGCTTTAACGGCTCGGTTTTCAGCTTTTCATTCTTTTTTTGAAATTTTTTAATTTTTTTACTTGACAATTCAGAGTTCTTTGGTTATAATAATCGGGTAGCATATCTGGGTGTAGCGCAGTTTGGTAGCGTGCTTGAATGGGGTTCAAGAGGCCGGGAGTTCAAGTCTCCCCACTCAGACCAGAAAAGACGGTAGATTCTATTAGAATCTACCGTCTTTTCAACTAAATCCGTCTTTCAGACGGAATAAATCACTCCGTGATGAAATCTGCTCTGCAGATGAAATCCGATTTCGTCGGGACATTAAAGACGGATTTAATTTCATCAAAGTCGTAAGGCTTTGATTTCATCCAAACTTGTTTGGATTTCATCGTGAACAAAGTGAACGATTTCATAAAGTTGACAAAGGAGGCTACCTATGAATAAATTTGAAGGAATACTTATCACTACCGACCTTGATGATACACTTCTTCGGGATGATAAAACCATTTCCGACAGGAATAAAGAAGCAATCGAATATTTTAAGGAAAACGGCGGATTATTCACCTTTGTTACGGGAAGACCGCCCGTAATCATGGGTGATATATATAATGAGGTGCTGCCCAATGCTCCCATAGGGTGTTTTAACGGCGGCGGCATATACGATATGGCAAAAAAAGAATATATCTGGACACAAGCTCTTGACCGTGAAGCCCTCCAGATGGTTGAGTATATTGACAAGAATCTTCCCGGGATGTCAATACAGATTTGCGGTTTTGAGGACAGTTATTTTTGTAAAATGAACGAATCCCTGATAAGACACCGTGATGTTGCGGGGTTTAAGGATATAAGATGCCGGTACTATGATGTAAAGGAAACAATCGCAAAGGTGCTTTTTGCCCATGATAAGGAAGAGGAGCTTTTTAAGCTTCGTGATATGTTAAATTCACACCCATTGGCAGAAAAGTATGATTTTATCCGTTCTCACCCCGAATACTATGAAATACTTCCCAAGGGAATGAGCAAGGGCAATCTTGTAATAAAGCTTGCAGATATCCTCGGTATCGATATGAAAAGGACTGTGGCAATCGGGGACAACGATAATGATGCCTCCATGATTTCATGTAGCGGACTGGGGCTTGCCGTGGCAAATGCAAGTCAGGCGGCAAAAGACGCAGCGGATATAATTACCGTCAGCAATGAAGATGACGCAATAGCAAAGCTTATTTGGGATATAGACGAAGGAAAAATTAAAATATAACCGAAATGTGCTAAACGGCATAATTTCGGCATATTTGGGATAAAGGTGATACTAATGCAGCAAAACATAAGAGAAAATAAAATGGGAACAAAGAATATAAACCCCCTGCTTCTTTCGATGGCGATTCCCATGGTAATTTCCATGCTTACACAGGCACTTTATAACGTGGTTGATACCATGTTCGTATCGGGACTGGGGCAGGATGCACTGACGGCTTTGTCATTAGCTTTCCCCGTGCAGAACCTGATGATAGCAATAGGCGTGGGAACAGGCGTGGGAACAAATGCACTCCTTTCAAGAAGCTTGGGTGAAAAGAAGTTTGCAAAAGCTAACAAGGTAGCAGCAAACGGTGTGTTTTTGAGCGTTGTAAGCTCTGCGGTAATAATGCTTTTGGGCGTGCTTTTTTCAAAGCCCTATTTTAATTCATTTGGAGCAAGCAGCGCCGTGGCAGAGCAGGGAAGCAGTTACCTTACCGTATGTATGCTTTTTTCCATAGGACTTTTCGGACAGACAATGTACGAAAAGCTTTTACAGTCAACAGGCAAAACAATGCTTAGTATGATTGTTCAGCTTTCGGGTGCCATTATTAATATTATTCTTGACCCTATCATGATTTACGGATATTTGGGATTTCCGAAAATGGGCGTTTTGGGTGCGGCGGTTGCAACGGTAACGGGACAGATAGTGGCATTTTTCCTGGCAATTATAATTAACCGAAGATATAACAGGGATATTACCATATCAAAGGCAGATATAATAAAGCCCGATAAAGAGATAATCAAGCGTATTTATTCCGTAGGTGTGCCGTCGATTTGCATGGCATCTATCGGCTCGGTCATGACGGTCTGCATGAATCAGATTATGCGTATTTTCGGTGCGGCAACTGCGGCAACGGGACAAGCGGTTTTCGGAATATATTTCAAGCTTCAGAGCTTTGTATTTATGCCCATATTCGGGCTTAATAACGGAATGGTGCCAATCGTTGCCTATAACTACGGTGCAAAAAACAAGGAAAGAATAAAGAAAACCATTAAGCTTTCAATTATTTACGCTTGCGGTATTATGGTTATTGGATTTTCGTTATTTCAGCTTATCCCCGAAAAGCTCCTTATGCTGTTTGACACGGGGGAAAGCGATATGAAAAATATTATTGCAATCGGAGTACCCATGATGCAATATATTTCAATAAGCTTCCTCTTGGCAGGGTACTGCATTGTGGCAGGCTCAGTGTTCCAGGCGATGGGAAAGGGCGGACTTAGTCTGATTGTTTCTGTGTGCCGTCAGCTTGTGGTGCTTATTCCCATGGCTTTCCTGTTAGCAATAACCACTCGTGATATAGCATATATGTGGCTGTCCTTCCCCATAGCGGAGATTGCGTCAATTACGCTTTCGGTTATTTATATGAGAAGGATATATAAGAAAGAAATAAACGTACTTTAATTTCAAACAAAACCTGCTAAATAAAGTCAATAAGTAAAATGAAAAAATTTAATAAAGTATTAAAGTAAAGAATTGCATAGCAAACAGAGATAGCCGTATGACTATCTCAAAAAATAGACAATATGTATCAGAGATAACTGCCGA
>JAZNYX010000016.1:0-8318 GCA_045594665.1 Clostridia bacterium
CATCAAGCTCACCGCACTTTGGTCTTTCCTTTTCTATCCAGCCGGTCTTTCCGATTTTAAGCATCGCATAGCCTTTCATACAAAATCTCCTTTGCACATTTTACCTTATTTTGTGTTTGTTTCTAAGGAATATGCAAAAGACCGGAAATGATTTTCATTTCCGGTCTGTCACTTAGCCAATCTGATATTTTTTGCTGTATTCGTCGTACTTTTCTTTAAATATGCCATTCGTATCACGGAATGCTCTTATTGACTCATGCAAATTGAACGACGCCGTTGCCATATCTGTTACACAGCCTGCGATATTCGAGCAATGGTCGGAGCATCTTCCGATATTCGTAAGAATGTCAGACCATACAAATCCCGCCTCAATTGAGCATTCGCCCTGCTGAAGTCTGAGAATGTGTCTTGCTCGGAGTATCTCTTTGAGGTTGTCAATTACCTGCTCAATCGGCTCAACGCTGTGTGCCGCATTCATATCATTTTCGACAAATGCACGGCGGGTAGTGTCGAGAATTTCATCCGTTGCGTTGAAAATAACCATAAGCTCAGAAACCGCCGCATCTGTAAGCTCAATTTGCTTCTCGCGAAGCTCCTCAGCAGACTTTAAGAGATTTACACCGTGGTCTGAAATTCTCTCAAAATCTCCAATGAGTTTGAGAAGCTTTGCCGCCTCTGCGCTGTCATTTTTCGAAAGGTCATAGGAGCTGAGTTTTACGAGGAAGGTTCCAATAACATCTTCATAGCGGTCAGTTTTTTCTTCTTTTTCGCAAATTTCCTCCGCAAGCTCCTTGGAATATGCGGTAAACGCCGAGATACCGCCGCGCAAAGCCTCTGCCGCGCAGTCAAACATCTCTATTGCAAGAGCGTGGCACTGCTCAAGCGCAACCGGCGGAGTTTTGAGAAGACGCTCGTCAATCCTGACACACGCCTCCTCGCTTTTTGCATCAGGAATGAGCTTGATTGCGATTTTTTCCAAAAGTCCCGACATCGGGAAGAGAATTGCCGTGCATACAACATTAAACACTGAGTGCGCAATTGCAATGCCCGCCATTGATGCGCTTTGGTCAAACAGCGGAACATCAAAAAACGCTTTTGCAACAGAAAATACCGCAAGGCAAATCACCGTTCCAAGTACATTAAACGAAAGATGGACAAGCGCTGCGCGCTTTGCATTTCTGTTCGTGCCAAAGGACGATAAAATCGCCGTTATACATGTACCTATGTTCTGTCCCATGATAATCGGGATTGCCGCACCGTAGCTTACCTGCCCCGTAACGGCAGGCGCCTGAAGGATACCGACGGATGCCGAGCTTGACTGGATAATAGCCGTAAGAACCGCACCTGCAAGCACGCCGAGAATCGGGTTCTTGAACATAATAAACATCTCTGCAAACGCGGGAACATCGCGAAGCCCTTTGACAGCCCCCGACATCGTTTCCATACCGAACATAAGCGTTGCAAAGCCGAGGAAAATTATACCGATGTCCTTTTTCTTCTTGTCCTTTAAGAACATATAGAAGATAATTCCGACAAGTGCGAGAACAGGGGTAAAGGATGAGGGCTTTAAAAGCGATAAAATAAGGTTATCGCTCTGTATTCCTCCAAGCGAGAGTATCCACGCTGTAACCGTAGTACCGATGTTCGCACCCATAATGACGCCGATTGCCTGTTTGAGCGTCATAAGTGACGAGTTTACAAAACCTACAACCATAACGGTTGTTGCTGATGAGCTCTGTATAACTGCCGTTACGCAGAGACCCGTAAGAAGACCCGCAAGCTTGTTTTTTGTCAGACGCCCAAGAATGTTGCGAAGTCGGCTTCCTGCACTTCTTTCAAGTGCCTGGCCCATAAGATCCATTCCGAACAGGAACAGACACAGACCGCCTATAAGCGTCAAAACATCAAAAATTGTCATTCTTTTTTCCTTTCTTTTTTCTTTTTAATTTATTTCCCTTCTTATCCATTTTACATTATATATCGCACATAATGCAAATGCAAGTCTTTTTTTTATATATTCTACAAAAACATTGACAGATTTTTTGATTGAGATTACAATATAGGTATAGGATTTAGTCGTTAAAAATACGAAAAAGTGGCTGAGCAAATAGAAAGAGAATAAAAAATGGATGATAAAAGTTTTGAAAAGCTCATTGAGAATATTGAGGATTTAACCCCTATACAATTTAAAGAGTTTGTAAAGGCTTATGCAACAAAAAACAGACTACCCGAAAAGGCAGTCTGGGAAAGTGCGGTCTATGGTATAGCAGAACAGCGCCTTATTAAGGCAGGTGTCAATGCTTGTTGCCCCGAATGTGGCTCTATCTCCGTAAGTTGCAACGGGCGAAGTAAAGCTGGAATTCAGTTGTATTTATGCAAAGATTGCGGTAATGTATTTTCAAGATTTTCAGGCACACTACTTGAACGGAGCCGATATCCTTGGGATGTTTGGGTAGAGGTTTTAAGAATGACACTCAACGAGTACAGCGTTAAAAAAATGAAAACACGTCTTGAAAAAGACTTTGGTTGCGAAGGAATCAGTATAGAAACACTTTTCTATATGAGGTTAAAGCTCATTTATGCTATGGCAGCCATGCCACTTCCAAAGCTTTCTGGAATTATACAAGCAGATGAAACTGTTATTCGGGAGAGCCAGAAAGGGAGCAAAAAAGTTCTTATCTGCTATATCAAGGGTGAAGAAAGAAAACCGAGGTATGGCAGATGCCCCAGCAAATACGGTCCATTGGGTTCGGAATTTGCCACAATTCTAACATTAGTGAGTGATACGGGCTATTGTGTTTGTCGTTTTGTCTGTCTTGGCAGAGCTACCGCTGAACATGTAACTGACCTTTTTGAGGAAACGTGTTACATACCAGCTTTTGTGTGTACTGACGGTAATTCAATTTATAGCGACTACTGCGATGCTGTTGATATTCCGCACTATATTAAACCCTCAAAATATAATGACACTATTGAAAAGGCTATGCTGAAAGCCGATTGTGGGAAATCAGCCGAAGAAATCTCCTCATACAATGTCCGAGCAATAGAGCGATTATACAAAAATCAGGAAATCGACCGCATAGAACATAGAGAAGATTTAAGTTATACGGAATTCAAGAGAATTAAAAAATCTCACAACCTCAACCTTGCCCGCGTTAACGGTTTGCATTCTGATATAAAACTGCTAATCGAAAAGAAAATGACCAACACAGCAACCAAGTATCTTCCCGCTTACATTGGTTTCTTTACTTTCCGCAAAAATTGGAAAGTCAAATACGGAGAATACCCAAGCAGCACAGCAGATGCTGAAAAAATCTTTGAAGAACTGCTTCCTCTAAAAGTTGCACCAACAAAAGCGGAACTCAAAGCGGTCACACTCAACCCACCCAAGCCTTCGGGAAGATTTATGCAACTACTCAAAGAAAAGACTGAAATTATCCGTCAGCATACTTCAAATCGGTATTTTAAATTTGATTCGGAAGATGTACCAAGTTTTAACAAAAGAGAGATTTTATTTAACGCTCCCCGCGTGCGGCTCAATGAACTTGCAAAATCCCATAAAATCAAAGGATATACAAAAATGGGGGATTGGCAACTCGCTTCAACTCTCGCCACACTCCCCGATGCGGAAGAGATTGTCATTGATCTTATAACCACATATCGGCATTATGAGATTGCGGAAGAAGATATCAAATATATTCAAAGCCAGAAGTACCGTACAAAAAAAGACTAAAACTGCCTAAAACAGTTTTAGTCTTTCACTTTTTATCACAAACCACAGCCACCAGCCTACTACCTTGTTTCCACCCTTAACAAAATTTTCCCATTACCCACGAAATGATACTCTGTTATCACTTCCCAAGCAGCTTCAATGTTTTTTTGAAAAGCTTCATATTTTTTTGCATTTGTGATTGTTAGAAGAATATCTGTTTTTGCTATAATGTCACCATCACCAGCAAAATTTTTAGGATTTTCTTTTTCTGTTTCTGCCGCTACAGCTTCGGCTATAATAGCCTCTACTTTTGCGTCTGTAACCACTTCCTTGATACCATTTCCAGCATCCGGAGATGGGAAAGTTGATTTTTTCTTGGCATTGCTTTGCACCCCCTTTACTTATGAATTCCGCATCCCACCCATACACCCACAATTAAATCACTGTATACCACAAGAGAACATAAACTCTTTATACTGTCTTTCAAGTTCCGTCTCTTGTTCTGCCATTATCCTATACTTTTCATAGGAAAATTCAGGCTCTTCTGCTACTCTTAAAATAACCCCCTTATCTTGAAGCAGAGTTAGCCTGTCAAAAATGCTCTGTCTATCAAAGTTTGTTGCGAGCGCCCAGACACTTGATATGCCCAAAACATCCCCTTCTTCGAGAGTTGCAATAAAATTATCCAGAACATCCTTGCACCCCTCAATCTCAACAGCCTCCACAACAGCCTCATACTTTATCTCATCTGGAAAAAGTCTGTTTTTTGCTGAATCTACAGTTATTAAGTCTAACCTATTAACCCCGTATTGAAAGTATGTACCCTCAGTAAGTTTTTTCACTTTTTCACCCCCCTTTAGGTGTCATCTATAGGTGTCATAAAAACCACCTAATTTTTCCGACCCCCACTTTTTTTACCTTTTTACTTATATAAAGCACCTCTTTTTAACCTGTAAATGAGCTGATTTTCTCATAAGTGTCATAGAACATAAAAAGGTGCTTCTGCATAAGCAAAAGCACCTAGAATACTAGATCTAAATATCTATTTTGTTGAATACCACCAATTCCACCTACCACCTACAACAAATTAGGTGCTACGGAACAAAATTCCAAAACATTTCCTTTAATCTTATATTTTAATTATATCACTAAATATTAACTTAGTCAATGCGATGGAGTACTTTGTAACATGATTGAAGCATAAGGTTGATGGATTTTTATTTAGAGTGCTGTAAATGCACTTGAAATCCATATTTTTTCAGAAAAATATGGACAAATTCATACTATTGTGTTATACTAAAATGGCAACGTAGTTTTATATTTAACCAATAGAAGTTTGCGTTTGGCAAAAACGCAGGCTTTGATTTTCATACTTCTATTGGTGTGAACTGCGTTGCAACAGTATCGGAGCTTCTGCGTTTTTCATGCGTCGGCTTTGGTCGGCGCATTTTTATATTATACAAGGAGATATACAAATGGAAAACAAAAATAACTTAACGGGGTATCCGTCGAATGATAAGCCTTGGCTAAAATATTATACCGAGGAGGCTGTCAACGCTGAACTCCCCCAATGCACTATATATGAGTATCTGTTTGAAAACAATCAAAATCACAAAGGGAATGTGGCACTTAATTATTTCGACCGCAAAATTACATATGGTGAAGTTTTTGAAAATATTGAAAAAGCTACCAAGGGGTATACGGCACTCAATCTCAGACAAGGCGATATTGTGACTATATGTGCAGTTACAATTCCCGAAACAATATATTCTTTCTACGGACTTAATCGTTTGGGTGTTATTTGCAATATGGTTGACCCTCGCACAAGCGCCGAGGGAATTTGCGAATATATTAAAGAGGTTAATTCAAAAATTGTCGTGACCATAGATGTTGCATATCCCAAAATCGTTGAAGCTATTAAAGGGACATCGGTTGAAAAAATTGTTGTAATTTCCCCCGCTGATTCACTTCCCCAACCCAAAAAATTTTTTTATAAGACTTTTAAGGCAACAAAAATTAAAAATGACACTTTGCACATAAAATGGAAAGATTTGATTACACTCGGCAATGACGCAAAGCCACAAATTATTGCATACAAGCAGAACAGCCCGTGCGTTATCGTTCATACAGGAGGAACTACAGGAGTTCCCAAAGGGGTTATGTTGTCCGATGATAATATGAATGCCGCAGCATGGCAGGCATATAGGAGCGGATTCGATTTTAAACGAGAACATAATTGGCTTAATATTATGCCTCCTTTTATAGCGTATGGTGTCGGTAACGGGTTACATTTGCCTTTAATTGTAGGAATGGAGGTAATATTAATTCCATCCTTTAATCCAGATAAATTTGTTGATTTACTCAACAAATATCATCCCAACCATATTGCAGGTGTTCCTTCACACTATGGCAATATAATTCGTAATCCTAAATTTCAAAATCAAAACTTAGGATATCTTCTTTCACCTATTGTTGGCGGAGATGGCATGGACATTACGCTTGAAAAAGAAGTAAATACATTCTTTGAAAAGCATAAGGCTCCAAATCCCGTATGCAAAGGATATGGTATGTCTGAAGTTGCCGCTGCCGTTTGTGCTTGTTCCTCGTATAAATGTAACAAGGTTGGTAGCGTAGGTACTCCATGGCCGAAAACTATTATGTCTGCATTTGATTTAGAAACAGGAAAAGAGTTGCAATACAATCAAGAAGGTGAAATTTGCATATCTGGTCCTAATACAATGGTTGGTTATTACAATAACGAAAAAGAAACAAATAATGTTATCAAAAAACACGATGATGGTTTATGTTGGGTTCATAGTGGTGATGTTGGTTACATTGATGAAGACGGATTTGTGTTCATCAAAGACCGTATTAAGAGGGTTATCATCCGTCACGATGGATTTAAAGTTTTCCCTTCACTTATTGAAAAAACAGTAAGCACAAATAAAAATGTAATATCAAGCTGTGCTGTTGGTGTTGCCGATACATCACATAGTCAAGGAAAGCTTCCAATAGTTTATGCTGTTCTAAATGATAGTGCAGATGCAAAAACTGTTAAAGCAGAACTGATTGAACTTTGTGAAAAAGAATTACCCGAATATGTGCAGCCTGTTGATTTTGTGTTTATTGATAAAATGCCTTTAACACCAATTGGAAAGGTTGATTACCGTTCGTTAGAAAATACATACAATGCACAAAAAATGTAATTTATGTAAGAAGATTTGAATTCTTGAAGTTCAAATCTTCTTTTAGTTACCATAGCAATCTTTCATGCAGTTGTTATAAAACTCTTTGACAGATTTTATAAAACTATCAACATCAATTATAAATCCGGATACAGTGTTTATAAAAAACTTAACATCTTTTATAAAACGGTTTTTGTCCGTCAATTCAACCAAAAAGCTCCGTCTATCAAAACGGAGCTTTTTCACTATTACTTATTGTCAATTTTGACATCATTTTTTAATGATGTGTTGAAATCTCAACTTTTTGTTTATCCCGTTCTAAATGGAATATATAATCTTTTTTTTAAAAATTTGCAGACTGCACAAACAGCCTGCAAATAATATAACCTATAACTTTTTTATATACTCTATCATATCGGTATATGTACCGCTCGGGCAATCAAACTTTTGATTTTCGCGGTTTATTATATAATCTGTTACGATAAACGATGAAACACCGACTTCTTTTGAAGCAAGATAGTCCTCTCTCACATCGTTTCCTATCATAACGCATTTCTCAGGGTTTATATCAAAACGGTTTAAAATGTCGCGGTAATAATCGGGGTTCGGCTTGCAGAAAGCTGAATTTGAATAGTTCGTCACCCAATCAAAATCCTCGGGAGAAAGGCCTGTCCAACCCATTCGCATTTTCGTCGCGACCATCGGGAAGACGGGGTTTGATGCTAAAATTACATATTTCGCCTTCTTTCTCGCCTCTGCCACCGCTTCTTTTGCGAGAGAAGTAGGTGCAGAAAGAGATTTTAGCTGCATAAAGTCGTTTTCATAGAACAAGTCAAACTTCGGTATGTCGGCGGTGCAGTCGCGTCCAAAGGCTTCTGAAAACGCCTTCCAGAACGCGTCAAAATTCGACATTTCTCCGTTGTTCTTCACCATTGCGGCAACGCCTTTCCACAATGCCGCAACTGTCTCCTCGGGAGCAGTGTATCCCCACTGCATCGCAGTTTTTGCAATTAGCTTGAGATATCCTTTTATGAATTCGTCATTGTCCATCGGAAGCAGTGTTCCGTCAAGGTCAAAGAGTATCGCATCAAGCATCGTTTCTACATTCCTTCTTTTGCATATTCTATGAGCTCAGCTATTGCTCCTCTGTCGGTGAAATCACCGTCAGCATCGCAGAGCTTTACAAGAAGCTTTTCCATTTCAGTCGGGTTTTCCTTTCCCGACATAAGCTTTTTGAGCGCCTTTATTGCAGTTCTGTGAGGCAGTGTAAGCTCTTCGAGAATCATCTTGCCGAGGAAGTTAAAGACCTTTACCTTTTCTCTTGTGTCTCCCTTGAAGTTCTTATCAAGCACGAGCCTGTCGTAGTAATCACGGCAGTCAAGAGGCGTAATTCCCGTTGTATATACAATGAGCTTTTTGCC
>JAZNYX010000017.1:0-67538 GCA_045594665.1 Clostridia bacterium
TACCACCGCGCCCATGTCACAAGCGATGCGGCAGCACCTCCACCACCGTCAATATGTACGCCAACCCTCCTTATATAATAGGAAGGCACATGGCGCCACTCAGGCAGTGTGCGTATTTTTGTGCCATACTATGATACCACAAAGAAATGGTAAATGCAAGCGTTTTTTGAAAAAATTTAATAAATAAGGATACTCTCTTAAAAAAGGACTCTAAAACTTGACTATCCTCTGAAAATAATATATAATGTAAGTTGTGATATTTTGGGAAAGTGAGGGGTGAAGCGTGAACGGATTAACCTATATATGGGTAGTGCTGGGAATCCTGATTGCAAAAGGAATCGGATTTTTCAGGGATATTGTTTTTGCCTCTGCTTTCGGGGCAAGCACAAAGACGGATATGTATTTTCAGATTTTCGGCCTTGTAAATCTGATTTTCACAGGAATAGGCGTGGCACTTTCCACTCTTGTTATAAAAAATCTTAATAAACCGGGACGTGAAAGTGAAAAGGCAAAGCGTTCTTACGTTTCTTCTTTTATAGGAAAAACCACCATAGTAACAACTCTGGTGACGGCTCTTTTGTATGCTTTTTCAAAGCCTTTGGTGGGAATTTTGCTGCCGGGGCTTAGCGGAGCAGATACAGCCCTTGCAGTAAAGCTTATGTACATTATGCTCCCCTCGCTCTTGTTTGTTCTAATAGCATATATTATTTCGGGAGTGCTTCAGAATTGCAGGGTGTTTTTTATAAGCTCAATTATGAGCCTGCCCTTTAATGTGGTTATTATATGCTCTCTATTCGTGCCGGGGATTGATATCACCGCAGTGAGCATAGTTACTACCATCGGTTGGTTTCTTCATATTCTGATTCAGCTTCCCTCTTTCTATAAAAAAGGCTACAGATTTATTTACCGTGATAAATCAGGGGAGATGCTAAAGCCTCTGAAAAAAGGGAAGAACAGTGAGCTTTTATGGATTTTTATATCAAATATGATGTTTCAGGTCTGCTTCATGATTGACAAAGCCTTTGTAAGTAACGAGAGCGGAGCAGCA
This sequence comes from Clostridia bacterium, assembly GCA_045594665.1. Lineage (GTDB taxonomy): Bacteria > Bacillota > Clostridia > UMGS1883 > UMGS1883 > UMGS1883. The sequence goes on from JAZNYX010000017.1 coordinate 1,049, forward strand.
TCAACCATAAACTATGCATCAAATTTGTTTATCACTATAGCCAGTGTGTTTGTTGTAGCTATGAGCAATGTGGTGTTTCCCTCCATAAGTAAAAATTATGAGGAGGGAAATCTTGATTATGTGAAATCACTTTTGCAGAATATGATTGTAATTATGCTTTCCATCTTTGTACCTTTTATTTTGGTAACGGGCTGTTTTGGCGGGAATATAATCTCCCTGCTTTATGAGAGGGGAGCATTCACGAGCGAGCTTGCAAAGACTACGGGAATACTTTTTGCAGTGTATACATTAGGTGCTTTTGGCTATGTATGCCAGGAATTATTTAATAAGATTCTTTATCTGGACGGGAAATACAGCTATACGGTTATCGGTACGATAGTTGTGGTGGCATTAAAGCCTGTTATTAACATTTATGCTTCGGGGTATGGAGTTTTTGCAATTGCTGTTTCTACAACGGTTCTCTTTACCCTGTATGCATTAAATATTGCACTGGCAATGCGTAGCGTTACGGGAAATTATATGGATAAAGCTCTTATAAAGAATATATTCAGGATTCTGTTTTCGGGAGCAGGTGCACTTTTGGTGTTTATGCTGTTTAAGCTCGCTTGCCCTCATATAACAAGCGGAAAGATATCGTTTTTAATCCCTCTTATAATCTGCGGCGGCGTATATTGCACAGGACTTTTGGTAAGCGGTATTGTTAAAGTAATATTAAAGGGTACAAAGGCGGATAACCGCAGTAAGGAGTAACAAAATGTCAAAGAGAAACTTTTTTGTAAGAATAGCAATAATTATTATTCTGACGGTGATGCTTGTACCGACATTTGCGGTGCGTGTGAGAAATGAAAGTGAAAATAAGGATGTTGTTTTTGCTCTCAATTACAATAATTCACGTATGGTTTTAAGCGACGAGGAATTTGATGAAACCCTTGAAGAAAACAAAAAAATGGGCGTGAATACTCTGCTTATCGGGGAGGAAAGTCTTAACTCCATGATAAATGCAGGCTATGTTACTGCAATAAGATACAATGTGCTTTGTCATAAGTATGATGATGAAAGCGAAGATATAATTAAGCTTCTTAAGGGAAATTCCAAAATTCATAACGACAGCTACGTTCTCATTACAAAACGTGCAGATGTAAAAGAATATCTTAACAAGTGGATCCCCTCAAAATATAACGAAACAGAATATGTTAAAAAGGAAACGTCTCTTGATGCAGATGTGTACGTTCTTTACGAAGGAATCTCTGATGCGTGGAAGGTTACAATGGGCTTTGATGAAGAAAAGATTGAATATGCCCATAAAAAGGGATTTAATATAGCTCTTTCCATGATGGTCGGTGCATATTCCGATACCCGCTATATTGATTATATAAAAGAGATTGTAGAAAAGTATAATGTAAAATTTATCAATCTTAAAGAGGGGCATAAGGACGAGAGTCAGGCAGAATTTGCAGAAAAGAACTATAAAGGTCTTTGCAACCTCATAAAGGAAAAGAATCTAAACCTTATAGTGACGGAAACGCCCACCCAGCTTTCAAATCAGAAGCCCATAGGCTATGAGGAACTTATAAAGAGTGCAAAAGGCAGGGTAATGCGTGGCTATGACACTGTGGATTTCTTGGATGAAAATAAGGGTCCTACTATCATAGAAAAAAGATATTATCAGATTCTCAACTCCGTAGTAGACAGAAACCTCAGGTTTGTGACGATTAATCAGCTTACCAACGGAACGGATACTTTTGGTGAAAAAAGCATGAAAACAAACTCGGCTACAGTGCAGATAATGAGTAAGCTTGAAGAAATAGGATATAACACAAAATCCTATGATATGGTTTACGATTATGATGTTGACAGAAGGTTTGTCAGCACCGTGGCAATGGTTCTTATGATTGTGATGGGGCTTACAATAATAGAGTGGCTTTCGGGCAAGACATTAAAAAAGCTTAGAATTGTAGCGGGAATAGGCATGGCGCTCAGCGTAGGCTTCAGTTATAAAGCTCCCGAAACGGTCATTCTTTTGTATCCCACATTGTTTGCTGCATTAGCTCCGTGCTTTGCAATAACGGCAGTGTTTGTGTTTGTAAAGCATTTTCGTGAAAAGCTTTCTTCTTTTGTATTAACACTTTCCGCGGCGGCAGTTACGCTCGTTGTGCTTTTGTGGTGCGGCATGGTACAGACCTCACTTCTTTCGGGATTTGATTACTATATAAACTCAATCATATTCAGAGGAATTAAGCTTTCACTGATTGTTCCCATTTTGTACAGCATCGTGGCTTATGCCATGATATTTGCAAAGAAGGAAGAAAATTATTTTAGTGCAATTATAAAGCTTCTCAATGCGGATATTAAGGTTTACTGGATGATAATTTTCGGTGCGGCAGCGGCGTTTGCAGGCATTTATCTTATCCGCAGCGGTAATGTAACGGAGATTTCGGCTACTGAAAATCTGCTTCGTAATACTATTACCAATCTGATGACGGAGCGTCCCAGGACGAAAGAATTTTTAATCGGGTGGCCCTCCTTGATTCTGTTCCTTTATTATATAAAGAATACCGATATAAAACTCCTGCAGTGGGCATTTGCAGTAGGAAGCTCCATACTTTTTGCTTCCGTTATAAACAGCTTCTGCCATGTGTTCACAGGAGCGGGAATTATTTACACAAGAGTAATGAACGGCGTAATTATCGGAGCTTTTGTATGTGTGGGAGCGGTGATTTTCAATGCCGTTATTATAAAAGTTTTTCAATATGTTATAAAAAAGGGAAAAGAAAATGGCTAATTATCTCACAACTCAAAAAGCGTTTAGAACACTGCTTCGCGGTGCGAGGACAGCTTCGTTTTCCCAGGCATATATTTTTGAAGGAATGAAGGGCATAGGAAAATATACTGCTGCAAGGATTTTTGCAAATGCAATTCATTGCACGGGAGAAGTAAAGCCCTGCGGAGCGTGTCCCGATTGCAAAAAGCACAGTGCAAATACTCATCCCGACCTGATTATAATAGGTACAGGCGGAGAAACCGTTAAGGTGGAAGATATCAGAGGCATGAATGAGGAGCTTTATATAAAGCCTGCCTTGTCGGAGAAGAAGATTTGTATTATCAGAAATGCGGATAATATGAATCAGGATGCACAGAATGCACTTCTTAAATCCTTTGAAGAACCGCCCTCATATGCCGTTATAATACTTCTTTCGGAAAATGAGAAGAATCTTCTTCCTACCATTCGTTCAAGGGGTAATAAGGTGATTTTCGAGCCGTTCTCAGAGCAGGAGATAGAAGAATATATTAAAAGGCAGTATCCCTTGAAAAAGGATATAATTCCTTTTATCGCCCTCTACAGCGGAGGTGTAATAGGAAGGGCAATATCCATTTGTGAGGATGAGGAATTTTTTGAAATAAGGAAAAAAATGTTTGAGGCAGTGTGCCGCATGACGGGAGAGAGGCTTTCAATATTTGGCGTGGCGGAGGTTTTCGGGATAAAAAGTCCGAAAGCAGGTTTTCAAAATTGTGATTTATATTTTGATTTATTTACAAGCTTTATGCGTGACGTGATGGCAATAAAAACGGGAGCACGTATAATCAACGCGGATATGAAGGAACTTCTTGAATTGTTTTCGGCAAAGGTTACATTGTCGTCCGTGATAAGTATAATAGAAAGAACTGCAAATGTGCGTTCACAGCTTAATGTTTCAATGAAATATGATTTGTGGATTGTGAATTTGCTGATTAATTGTTGGGAGGATATCCATGGTAAAGGTAGTAGGAGTTAAATTTAAAGATACGGGAAAAGCATACTTTTTTGCACCCGGAAAATTTGAGCCCAAGGCGGGAGAGGCTGTAATTGTTGAAACCGCCCGCGGACTGGAGTACGGCATTGTGTCTATGTGTGCAAAGGAGGTTACGGAGGAAGAAATAGTAGCTCCTCTTAAGGAAATCGTAAGAATTGCAACACCCCAGGATAAGGCACAGGTGGAGAAAAACAAGAAAAAGGAAAAAGAGGCATTCCTTATTTGTGAGGAAAAAATTGCTGCACACAAGCTGGATATGAAGCTTGTGGATGTTGAATATACCTTCGACGGAAATAAAATTCTGTTTTATTTCACCGCAGAAGGCAGAGTGGACTTCCGCGAGCTTGTAAAAGACCTTGCGGCGGTATTCAGAACACGCATAGAACTCAGGCAAATCGGAATCCGTGACGAGGCTAAAATGCTTGGCGGAATAGGCATATGCGGAAGAGGCCTTTGCTGCAGCACATATCTTGACGGATTTCATCCTGTATCCATTAAAATGGCTAAGGAGCAGGGGCTTTCCCTTAATCCCACAAAAATTTCGGGTAACTGCGGAAGACTTATGTGCTGCCTTAAGTATGAACAGAATTGTTATGACGAGTTCTATAAAATTGCACCCTCTGTTGGGGCTGTGGTTTCTACGCCTAAGGGAAAAGGCGTGGTTCAGAGTATTACCATGCTTAAAGGAATTGCAAAGGTAAAGCTTGATAACGAACTGGAATCTCAGCTTGTAGAAGTTAATTTTTCAGATATAAAGGTTATTAAAAACAATCATAAAAATGAAGATAAGTCAGAGACAGACATGAAAGCACTCAAAAAACTGGAGGAAAATTGATGAAGATTGTGTTGCTTGATGCAGGCACCATGGGAAATGATATTGATTTTTCCTCACTTGACTCTTTGGGGGAGTGTGTAAAATACCATAATACACAGCCCGATGAAGTTGCCGAAAGAATAAAGGATGCGGATGCAGTAATAATCAACAAGGTTCTTTTGAATGAAACGGTGCTTCAGCATGCGGAAAACCTCAAGCTCATATGCGTGTTTGCCATAGGGTATAACAATATTGATATTGAATATTGCAAAAAGCGAGGCATAAGAGTGCGTAACGTGCCGGGATATTGTGTGGAAAGCGTGTGTCAGCATACCTTTGCCATACTTTTTGCACTGCTTGAAAAACTGCGTTACTACGATGATTTCGTGAAAAACGGAGAGTATGCAAAAAGCGGACTGGCAAATCACCTCGGCAAGCCCTTTTTTGAAATCAGCGGCAAAAAATGGGGTATAATAGGCATGGGTGCTATTGGCAGAGAGGTTGCGGATTGTGCGGCGGCTTTTGGGGCAGAGGTTTGTTACAGCAGTATCAGCGGAAAAGTGAGGAAAGAAAAGTACGAAAATGTCCCCCTTGATACTCTTCTTCGGGAAAGTGATATAATTTCCGTTCATGCACCGCTTAATGAAAAAACTATGAAGCTAATTGGTGCACCCGAGCTTAAAAAAATGAAAAAAACCGCCTACATTGTAAATGTGGGCAGAGGTGCAGTAATTGATGAAGCCGCCTTGGCAGATGCGATAAATAACGGTGAAATTGCGGGAGCGGCACTGGATGTATATACCGAGGAGCCGCCTATGGCGGATTCCCCGATTCTTTCAATAAAAGACCCGGAAAGAATTGTTTACACGCCTCATATTGCATGGGCAAGTGTGGAGGCACGCCAAAGGTGCGTGGATATGACTGCGGAAAATGTGAAGGCTTTTATGGAAAACAGAAGCCTTCATGATGTATGGGAGTAGGTTAGATGATGACAGAAAATTTATTGGTTTCGCTTAGTGTGGTAGCCCCCCTTTTACTTTTAATGCTTTTAGGCGGATTCTTGCTTAGGGTACATGTGCTTGACAGCAGTACGGTCAAAAAGATGAACGGGGCAATTTTTAAGGCTTTTCTACCCGCGCTTATTTTTAATAATCTGTATAATTCCAATATTTCCGATATTAAAGATATCAGGGCGGGTGCGTTTGCCGCCGCAGTTTTAGGCGGTGCGTACATATTATCTATTGTACTGGTAATATTTCTTGAAAAGGATAATAAAAAACGCGGAGTAATGGCACAGGGAATATGCCGAAGTAATTTTGTTATATTCGGATTGCCGCTTTGTCAGGCAATTTGCGGTGACTCTGTTTTAGGGAAAATCTCAATAGCCGTTGCAATTGTAATTCCCGTGATTAATGTGCTTGCTGTTGTATCCCTGGAGGTTTTCAGGGGGGAGAACGGTGGATTTAATATTAAGAAGATAGTAAAGGGCATTGTTAAAAATCCGCTTATTATTTCCTCCGCACTGGGAATAATTGTACTTGTAAGCGGAATTAAGCTTCCGAAACTTGCACAGACAACCATTTCCGATGTTGCCAAGATTGCGACGCCGCTGGCACTTATTCTCTTAGGTGCATCGATTAATTTCAGCACTGTACGGGGAAATCTCAGACAGCTTATAATCACCATATCAGGAAAGCTTGTGATAGTCCCTCTGGTTGGAATCACCCTTGCAACGATAATAGGAATGCGCGGAGGAGATTTGGCACTTCTTATTGCGGCGCTGGCTTCACCCACTGCCGTGTCCTCCTATCCTATGGCACTTCAAATGGACGGTGACGGGGATTTGGCGGCACAGATTGTGGCATTCAGCACAGTGATTTGTATAGTAACGGTATTTTTGTGGGTGTTTGCACTGAAACAATTGGGTTTGATATAATAAAAAACAGACTTCAAAACGAAGTCTGTTTTTTATATGAGTAATCCTGTAAGCCGAGTTCTGTCGTTTAAAACGGTCATCTATCTACGCCGCATATCTCTATACGGCTCCAGCCGCCTTTCGGATTATAGGCCGGACAAGCCAATCCAGTCGGCGTTGCTTCGGATGGGGTTTACATGGCACAAAGCGTTACCGCAATGTCGGTGGGCTTTTACCCCACCTTTCCACCCTTACCTGCATAGCAGGCGGTTTATTTCTGTTGCACTTTCCTTAGAGTCGCCTCCACCGGGATTTCTCCGGCATCCTGTCCTGCGAAGCTCGGACTTTCCTCACGGGCGAAAATTCGCCCCCGCGACCGCTCAGATTACTCAGTTTGTTAATGATATCATAAAATATTGTCTGTGTCAACAAGCGGACTTATTTCCGCACTGCTGATAATTACTTCAAGCTCATTACCGAATTTCTCTGTAAGCCTGTCTTTAAATATTTCGGTGACAATTTTTTCGCAGTCAAAATGGCGTATTTCAATAAAATCAATGTTGTCACTTAGTTTAAGTGTGCTTGTTTCGTGATGCTTCAAATCTCCGGAAATGTAAACGTCAACGCCAAGGCTCATGGCAATTTCGACAAGCTCACCGCCTCCGCCACCGTTGCAAACTGCCACGGTTTTGATTTCTTTATCCTGCGTAAATGTGGAATAGAGCTTATCGAGGTGAAATTCTTCTTTGATTTTTTCGCAAAGCTTTTTTGCCGTAGTTCCTGTGGACGCCTTGCAAATTCTCGCCAAATTCCCCTCCATATTGCCTGTGGGTGTAAGACCTAACCTTTGGCATACCGTGTCGGTAAGCCCACCGGGTGCGCTGTCGGCGTTTGTGTGTGCACTGTAGATGCTTATATTATTTTCGAGTGCACTGATAAGCATTTCACCTGCATCAGTATTATCCGTAATGCTTTTTATGGGATTAAAGATTACGGGGTGATGCGTCACAATAAGCTGTGCGCCGATGTTGATTGCTTCCCTTACTACATTCTTATTGCAGTCAAGGCAGACTAAAATTTTTGTTACTTCGTTGTCGCACCTTCCGACCAAAAGACCTATATTGTCAAAGTCCTCCGCATATTCGGGAGGAAATTCATTTTCAAGGCAGTTTGTTATTTCTAAAAGCTTTGTCATTCCCATTCTCCTTATTTCGTTTCGGCTAAAAGCTTTTCATATTCAAGCTTTAAATTCTCATACTGCTCACGTTTTTCACCGCTTGCTGTTCCCATTTTTTCCAATATGCTGTTTATTTCATATAATCTGTATCTTACATAATCATAAAACAGGGGAGGTGTATTTTCTATCAGGTAAGGACCGATTTCCTTTTGTACATCAGTTAGTTTTGGGCTGTTTCCGCGAACGGCAAGAAGTGCCGTGTACATTTTATTGCCCTCACGGCAAACGGCTTCCTTTTCAATCACATATCCGTGAGTACAAAGATATTCTCTCAAATACTTATGTGCAGTCTGCATTTGCAATACGAAATATTTACAGCCCTTTTCATTTTCAAGTATTTCGGCAATGGTTTCTCCGCCCATGCCTGCAATGATTGCACACTCTGCTTCGTTTTCCTTTATTGAGGAAAAACCGTCGGACAGTCTTGTTTGTACATTGCCCCAAACATTGAAAGCGGTAATGTTTTTTTCAGCCTGCATAAGAGGCCCTTTTTTAATGTCAGCGGCAATAATATTTTTTGCAATTCCTTTTTTAGCCAGGTAAATTGCTACATATGCATGGTCTGTTCCTATATCGCACAGTGAGGTGCAGGGAGGAACAAGCTCTGCGATCATTCTTAGTCTTGGAGTTAAATTTTTTTCAATGTTTAACATATCGGTCTCCATATATCAAAAATGTAGGGGTCGATGCCTACATCGACCCGAAAGCGGGCGGATGTGGGCATCCGCCCCTGCAAAGTTGAATTTTCATACATCTTTAATAAGACAGTCCGGGAATTTCAACTCAGTTACACAGCTCTGCAACAACCTTATTAATAACCTTTCCGTCAGCCTTGCCCTTTAGCTCTGCCATAACGGTTTTCATAATCATACCCTTGTTCTTTGTTGCAATAATATCGGCGAATTTTTCTGTAAGCAGTGCCTTAATTTCATCCTCGCCCATCTGAACCGGTGCATATTCCTTGATGATTTCGTAATTTGTCTTATATTCCTCGAGCAAGTCGCTTCTTTCGGCAGGGCAGGTGTCAAGCTGTTCCTTTGCACTTTTAAGCTCCTTTAAAATAACGGCATCTGTCATTTCTTCCGTGATCTCGTTACGAACACCGTTGTCAATGCCGTACTTTTTTACCGCTGCAATAAGTGAGGATATGACGTTCTTGCGAACCTTTTCCTGTGCCTTCATTGCGGCAATCATGTCTTTTTGTAAATTTTCAAGTGTCATTTCAAACAATCCTTTCAGTATTTAATGTTTTCTTTTTCGAAAGGCTGACGTTGTCAGCCGTCAATTTGGCATCAGACCGCTGTCTGACATGCTTATAAATTTTTCTGCAGATGCGGCAATAATATGGTCTACCACATCAACACCTATTCCTTCAAGAATCGTGCAGAGCTGCCGAGTCACCCTTCTGTCATTTTCCGAAGCGTAAGCTCCCCCTGAAGGATGATTGTGTGCTAAAATTACAGCCGCACTGTTGTGACGGAGAACACATTCCACAACCTTTCGGGGGTGAACGTTGGCATCGGAGACAGTACCTTCTTCTAAAATTTCAAAGGCAAGAATGTTTTTCTGGGAATCAAGGCAGATTACAGAGAATACCTCGCTTTTAAGGCAACCGATTTTTCCGCATACATACGTGCCTGCATCATATGATGTGGTAAGCTGCTTCTTGTCCCTTAGTGCAAGGGAGGCATAATATTGTGCTATGTGCGGAATCATTTTAATCAGTACCGCGCAATGGTAGCCTATTCCGTCTACACTGCACAGCTCCTCAAGTGAAGCATCAAAGACTGCCTTAGGGGTAGAGAACTTATCCAAAAGCTTATGCCCCAACGGATTTACATCCCCTTGCGGAATGGCATAAAAGAGTAAAAGTTCCAGTATTTCATGGTCTGCAAAGGAATTAAGTCCCTCGCCTAAAAATCGGTCCTTAACTCTTTTTCTGTGGTTTTTGTGAAGATGTGGTGTTTTGTCATCATGCATAATATCACTTGCCTGTAATTTCTAAAAATTCTTCTTTCGTCATCAGTGCATTCAGTGCGTCCAAAAGAGCGTTTACCGATATTTTTTCGGGGATGGACAGCCTTTTGCACAAAGACGAACGGGCGGCGGTGCAGTCAGCACCGCCGTACAGCCCCGTGTCATATAAATCCCATTTGGTAATTTTCTCTCCCTCAGATATAGGAGAGGAGTATTTTTTTAAGACCTCAATAAGTGCGTCCTTATCTATTCCCTCCACGCCCAGCTTGCCCTCTTTTGATGGGGAAGTTTTGCGTTTTTCTTTTCCGAAAATTTCGGGAATATAGGCATGGGTAATTTTGCCTTCCTGTACAAACCCCTTTATATGATTTCGTATCATAAAGCCTGCACGGTCAGAATCAGTCAGGATCAATATTCCGCGTTTCTTTGCAAGGGAGCATAGAAATTCACGCTTTTGCTTGTCCTTAAAGATTCTGAAGCCCTCCGTGGTAAAAACAGGGGAGGAACAGATTTCTTCAAGACGCATCTTATCGTACTTACCTTCTACAATAATGGCTTCTTTAATGTGTATCATTAATCTGTTTCTATAAGACCGTAGTTACCGTCTTTACGGCGGTAAACGATATCGGTTGTGTTTGTTTTAGCATTTGTAAACACAAAGAAATTATGACCCAGAAGGTTCATCTGAAGCACTGCTTCCTCAGCACTCATCGGCTTAACGTGATGAGTTTTGGTTTTTACAATCTTAATGTCCGCTTCTTCCTCGGGAGCATCAAACAAAACATCAAATTCCTTGGAAACTCCTTCGCGAAGCTTTTTTGCAAGCCTTGTTTTATTCTTGCGAATCTGACGTGTAACAGAAGCTACCACATCATCTGCCGCATTATATACTTCTTCATTGCGTTCCTCGGCACGGTAAATCATATCTGCGGTGCGGATTGTAACTTCAACAATCATTTTATCCTTTTGCTCAGCTACCACAATGTCCGCAGAAGCTTCTTCGTCAAAGAATTTGCCCAGCTTGTCTATCTTTTTGATGAGCATATCCTTCTTTTCCCTGCCCAGTTCAACTTTTCTCAGATAAATGTTAGTTTTCATAAATGCCCCTCCTTGAATATGTTGTCAGATGCCGTAAAAGATTCCACAGCATCTGCGAAGAGTTTTGCTCTTCTTAAACTTATTATACAATAAAAATGCCCCTTAGTAAATATTTATTTGGTAAAAAATTAAAATTTAACTTACAAACGAAGCTACCATAATATAATTAATTTTGTTGACTTTTTATGCCTTTGTGGTATAATTACTATTTGAAGAGGTATATAATTAATTATAAATCCTCAGTAGTACTGAATACAGCGGAAAAGAGTATGCATAAATGTACATAATATGCGTGATGTGCAGGGCTTACTCTTAATGCATCCGTGGAATTGAAAAGGAGATAATAATGGCTAAAAAATTAAAATTGAAGATTATTCCTCTTGGCGGATTGAATGAAATCGGCAAGAATATTACTGCCTTTGAAATAGGCGGCGAAATTCTTGTGGTCGACTGCGGTATGGCTTTCCCCGAGGACGGAATGTATGGTGTAGACTGCGTAATTCCCGACCTTAATTACCTTGTGACAAATAAGGAAAAGGTAAAGGGTGTGGTAATTACTCACGGACACGAGGACCATATAGGAAGTATTGCGTATTTGCTTCGCAGTGTAAATGTGCCTGTTTACGGAACTCGTCTTGCACTCGGACTTATTGAGCAGAAGCTTAAGGAACACGGAATATTAAGCGTAAGTAAGCTTAACCGTGTTTCCGCAGGCGACAGCGTGAAAATCGGAAAGAATATCAGCGTGGAATTTATCCGTGTAAACCACAGCATCAGCGATGCCGTAGGTATGGCAATAAAGACTCCGTTGGGAACGGTTGTTCATACGGGTGACTTTAAAATTGACTGTACCCCTATTGAGGGAAATATGATTGACCTTGCACGCTTCGGCGAGCTTGGAAAGCAGGGCGTACTTGCTCTTATGAGCGATTCTACAAACGTGGAACGCCCCGGATATACAATGAGTGAAAGAACTGTAGGCGAAACCTTTGAAACTCTTTTCAAGGGGACACGCAGTAGAATATTTGTTGCGACCTTTGCATCAAATGTAGACCGTGTTCAGCAGGTAATAAATGCCGCTGTCAGAAACCGCAGAAAGGTGGCGGTATCAGGCAGAAGCATGGTGAATATAATAGATGTGGCATCAACTCTGGGGTATCTTAAAATCCCCGAAGGAACAATGATTCCCATTGAAGATGTAAAGAAATATCAGGACCATCAGCTTGTGATTATCACTACGGGAAGCCAGGGCGAGCCTATGAGTGCTCTTACCAGAATGGCGTTCTCCGACCACAAAAAGGTGGAGATAGGAAAGGGTGACCTTGTAATTATTTCCGCATCGCCCATTCCGGGAAATGAGAAAACAGTTTCCAATGTAATTAACGAGCTTTATCGTAAAGGTGCGGAGGTTGTTCATTCCAGACTTACCGAGGTTCACGTGTCGGGACATGCGTGCCGTGAAGAGCTTAAAATCATAATGGGACTGGTAAAGCCCAAGTACTTTATTCCCGTTCACGGTGAAAGCCGTCACCTTCGCCGCCATGCAATGCTGGCAGAAGAAATGGGAATCCCCAAGAAGAATATTTTCAAGCTTGAAAACGGAAGCGTGCTGGAATTTTCTCAGGGTAATGCCAAGGTTACGGGAAGCGTACAGGCAGGCGACCTTCTTGTTGACGGCTACGGCGTAGGCGATGTAGGAAGCATTGTCCTTCGTGACAGAAAGCACCTTGCAGAGGACGGCATTATTATGGTGGTAATGGCACTTAACGGAAAAACCCATAAAATGGCGGCAGACCCCGAGGTTATTACACGCGGATTTATCTATATGCGTGAAAATGAAGGAATCATGGAGGAGCTTAAGCATATAGCAACAGTTGCCCTGCAGGATACTCTTATTTCCAAGCATCACGACTGGAACACCATTAAAAACAATGTAAAGAGTGCTTTGGGAAGCTATATTTATGAGGGAACACACAGAAAACCGATTATACTTCCGGTTATTATTGATGTGTGATAAATACAAATAAAAAGCCCTCCTTGTGTAAAGGAGGGTGGCACACGAAGTGTGACGGGAGGATTGTTAAAACAACCCCTCAGTCAAATCTTTGATTTGCCAGCTCCCCTTACACAGGGGAGCCTTTGATAAATACTGCAAAGGAAAAATAATATTATGTTTAAATTACTAAATCAAGAAGGCCGTGCCCGTCGGGGAACCTTTCAGACCGTGCACGGAACAATACAGACCCCCGTATTTATGAATGTGGGAACCTCCGCCGCTATTAAGGGTGCAGTATCCTCATTGGATTTAAAGGATGTGGGCTGTCAGGTGGAGCTTTCAAACACCTATCATCTGCACGTTCGTCCGGGAGATGAGCTTATCCGTGATATGGGCGGTCTGCACAAATTCATGAACTGGGACAGACCTATTCTTACCGACAGCGGCGGATTTCAGGTCTTTTCATTGGCATCGCTTCGTAAGATTACGGAGGAGGGCGTAAACTTTCAGTCCCACAAAGACGGAAAACGAATATTTATGGGTCCCGAGGAAAGTATGCAGATTCAGTCAAACCTTGCTTCAACAATAGCCATGGCGTTTGACGAATGTGTTGAAAATCCTGCTCCATATGAGTATGTGAAAAACTCATGTGACCGCACTTACCGCTGGCTGGAGCGTTGTAAGAAAGAGATGGCACGTCTTAACGCACTCCCCGAAACAATAAATAAAAATCAGATGCTTTTCGGCATCAATCAGGGCGGCACATATGAGGACCTCCGAATAGAGCATATGAAAAAAATCGCCACCCTTGACCTGGACGGCTATGCCATAGGCGGACTTGCCGTGGGTGAGAGTGCGGAGGAAATGTATCGCATTATAGATGCGGTAGAGCCTCATATGCCCAAGGACAAGCCACGCTATCTGATGGGCGTGGGTACACCGCAGAATATACTGGAAGCGGTGGAGAGAGGCGTTGATTTCTTCGATTGCGTTATCACAAGCAGAAATGCACGCCACGCAAATCTTTTTACCGATATTGGTGTGCTTAACCTTAATAACAAAAAGTTTGAAAAGGATGAAAGACCGCTTCAGGAGGGCTGTCAGTGTCCTGCGTGCAAAAACTATTCCAGAGGATATATCCGTCATCTTATAAAAGCGAAGGAAATGCTTGGTATGCGTCTTTGCGTGCTTCATAATCTTCATTTCTATAATGACCTGATGGAGAAAATCAGAACTGCTATCGAGGAAAACCGCTTTGCACAGTTTAAGGCGGAAGCACTTGAGAAAATGAATAACAGAGTGTAAAACTGAGGTTGTAGCAAAATTAGTACCATTGTAGGGGCGGAAAAGCCTCCCTTGCCATAGGCCCCCTTGCCTAAAGGGGGCTGTCTGCGAAGCAGACTGGGGGATTCCGGGAGGTGAGTTGCGAAGCAACTCGGAGGGATTCATATCCGCCCGCGGGCGATTCGTGAATCGCCCCTACGGTTGTGCATATGTGTAAATTTTGCTGCATCCTTTTTTTCACAAATTATGAACTTTTTGCATGGTTAAAACGTATAAAAGGTAGAAACAGAAAGGAGAAATTGTATATGAAAAAAGTTATTGCGTTAATACTTTCCTTATTACTTATTATGCCTGCGGCACTTGCCGACACGGCATCTTCCAACGAACTTCAAAGGGTATTGCTTAAGGTCAAGGAAAAAATCAATATTCCTTCCGAGCTTACGGAATTTGAAAGTAATATTTCCGATTATAAAGGAAAAATTACATATAATTTTGACTGGCACGATGAAAAATACGAAAAATCGATTAATGTAAGTGCCGACGAAAATGGACGTATACTAAATTATAATAATTATACATCGAAGATTTCGGATAAAAAGCTGACGGACATTTCAACAAAGGAAATTATCTCTTTTGCAGATACATTTCTTAAGAAAATACTTCCCGAAATGTATGAGGACGCTTCCGATGCACTTGTGCTTGACGAAAAGTCCTACCGTGCAGGCGGCTCGCAAAGATATTACTTTACATATAACAGGTGTAAAAACATGGTTCCCGTAAATAACAACGCCGTTAATGTCTCTGTGGCAATAGATGAAAACGCTCGTCTTATAATGCGTAGCATGTCTGCCAATATTGATTATGAAGCCAATTTTGCAGATAAGGCAGGGGAGGCGGAACTTCTTACGGAAAAGTACAAAAAAGCATTTCCCATGGAGCTTGTTTACAGAAATGAATATAACCCCGATTGGAAAGCAAAGGGTGAGCCTCGTATGCTCCCGGTGCTGATATACCGCCACAAGGATAATGAGGCAGGTTATATCTCTGTAGAAAACGGGGAAATCGTGGAAGAAGATAAGAATGAGGACAACCTTTTCCGTGACGAGTCGGCAGAAGACAGCGTAATGGGCTCTATGAATAAAAATGAATCCTTTACCGAAAAGGAGCTTGCTGAAATAACTGCCGTTGGCACTCTTTTAAGCCGTGAGGAAATAGAGAATAAAGTAAAAGCACTGCCCTATGTGTCGTTCCCGAAAAATTTATCCCTTGAAAGCAGTCACCTTTCCAAAAATGACGAGGATAAATATTTATACAGCTTCCATTACTCAAATAAGAGCGATGAAAATTACAGCTATATGAGTATTACGGCAGATGCAAAGGACGGCAAGCTTATAAATTACTATTGCAGTACGGATTATAGAGAAAAGGACAAGGTTTCACTTACAGAAAAAGAGAAAGACTCCGCACAAAAGAAAATGGAAGAATTTCTGAAAGTGGCGGCAGGAGAGGATTTTAAAGATACCAAGTTTTCGGAAAGCACCGAAAATAACGGATATATTAATTCTTATTACTACCGCACAGTAAATAATGTAAAGCATGCAGATAACGGGATTTCCGTGGGCTTTGACGGGAAAAACTCGGTTGTTATAAGCTATTCACTCAGCTTCACGGGCGGGGAGTTTAAAGACCCGTCGCAGGCAATAGGGGAAGAAGCGGCATATGAAAAGCTTCTTGAATATTCCCCCATTGTGAGACGCTTCGTAAAAACGGGCGGAATCTATAAGGAATGCGTAACCCTTGAAAAATTCGGAGTGACACTTGATGCAATAACGGGTGAAATTACAAATAAAAACGAAGATGCAAACATGGGATTTTCCTACGATGATATTAAAGACCATTGGGTAGAGAAAGCCGCAACTGCGCTTTCCCAGATTCAGGTTGGTTTTGCGGGGGCATCCCTTAACCCCGATTCAGACGTAACGCAGGAGGATTTTCTTCGCCTTAGTGCATCGGGAATATACGGAAATTACTATCATACATATTCTACGGAGGAGCTTTATGAAGCCCTTATCCGCGAGAAAATTATTTCCGAGAATGAAAAAGCACCCTCGTCACCGATAAAGCGTGAGGATGCATTCGTGTTTATAATCCGTATGATTAATCTTGAAAAAGTGGCAAAGCTTGAAAATATCTATAAGGTGGATTTTGCCGACAGTAATCTTCTTTCCGAGGGGAAAATCGGATATTGTGCAATCCTTAGCGGCTTTGGCATTATCACAGGTGACGGCGGCTATCTTCGCCCGAACAGCAATCTCACCCGTGCCGAGTCAATAGTGATGCTATACAGATATTTATTGACAATTTAACCTTTAAAAAGGTAAGCAAAATTTCCACGGGGCGTGGAGGCTGATGTTCTTTTGTAACCAAAAGAACCAAAAGTTTTGGGGTTGCGATTCCCCAAACCCTAACCGCTCCTGTCGGGCTAAGAAATAGCCTTACCTATCATTTATACAAAGTAGGTTTTGTTTCAAAAAATATTTCGTTTTTGCGTCACCGTCCTTGAAAGGGATACTCAATCCCTCAAGTACTAAAAACCGCTCGCCTGCAAAGGTAAAAGATGCGAGCGGTTTTTTGACGGTCAACAAAATATTTTTCGAAACCTGACTTTTGTGCGGATATGTAGGGGCGATTCACGAATCGCCCGCGGGCGGATAATATCCGCCCCTACAAGTGCACCAAAGTAGTTTTAGAAGCTTCAAGGCTGACTAACAAAAAAAGAAGTTTTTCGGTAAAAACGAAAAACTTCTTTTTTGCTTAGTCACGAAATTCAAATAGTTTTTTCAAAGGAATTTTGAGTGCATCTGCAATGTCAATAAGAGTATTAAGCGTACATGAACTTGTCGCTGTTTCAATTCTTTGTATATATGTTCTGCTTATATTACATCTTTCTGCCAGTTGCATTTGTGTCATTCCTTGCTCTTTTCTATAATGAAGAATATTCAAACCAATAGCAAGCCACGTGTCAAAATACTTTCCGTTCATTTAATACCACCTCTGTATATAATTATATTTGCAAACAAAGAGAGTATCGACAGACAAAATGTGTTTAATTGCACACAAAACATTTGCAAAAAGAATTAAAATATAGTATAATGCAAATATATAGTGCACATTTGCACTTAAAATATTTATACTGGTGGAATAAAAATGAAAAGAGTATGTACCTTCGCAGGACATCGGAATATCAGTGCTACTGAAGAATTGGTTTCCGCTTTAAAAGAACATGTTGAAATATTAATCACAAAGGAAAGTGTGAGTGAATTTTTGGTAGGGAATTATGGCGGTTTTGACCATATTGCCGCAAAGACTGTGCGTGAACTTAAAAAGGTCTATCCTGACATTAAACTGAATTTGGCAATTCCTTATCTCACCAAGGTTATAACAGAGTATAAAGAGCAGTTTTATGAAAATTACGATTGTATTGTAATGGCAGATATTCCGCCCTCAACCCCGAAGAACTTACAAATCCTTAAATGTAATAAGTATATGGTTGATAAAGCGGATTTTTTAATCTGCTGTATAAATCACGGTTGGGGCGGTGCAGCACAAACGCTTGATTATGCAAAGAAAAAGGGAGTAAAGGTAATTAATATTGCAGAAGTTAAATAATTTCGCGTGGGGATAGGAAAAAATGCTTCAGAACGGACAAACTGAACCACGGCTTGCCGTGGGTTACCCGAAGGCGTACGTGGGTACGTCGAGAGGTGAAGTTTGTTCGTAGCAAAAAGGCTTAAAGTGAAGAAAAATCGTATAAAATACGATTTTTCAACAACAGTATACTATTCAATTTTCAGGCTGTCTAAATTTTATTTTTAGTTGCCTTTTTGCGGTCTGGACTTTTTTTACATCCCCACCATTATCTTGCCATTGCCATTACAAACGAAGTCGCCATTACCGTTACAAAGGTATACAGCGTCATTGCAAAAATGAATCTGCCGCCCTTTCGCCGATGCTCACGAATATTTTCCCCTGACATCGAGCGTAGGTAGTTATCTACAATCCGCTGTGCTTCCGCCACCGCATCACTGCGGCAAATATCCTCATCAGTGTCGCGCAAAATGAAAATAGCCTGTTCGATGCGTGGGGAATCAATCTTGTCTAAAACCACAATTCTCCGCGTGTTATTACTCATCTTTAAATCAGCTCCTATCCAGTGAAATAAGATTCTAACCCAATTATTGACATTATTGCGCGACCTTATACAAAAATTAACTAATATATGCGGCAAGTACCGTCATATCATCGGTGATATCTCTTGTTCCCATTTCCTTTGCCTGCTTTAATATCATCTGTGCCAATGCTTCAGGCTCGTCTCCCTCATAGCCCTCAATTAAATTTTTAATCCACGGCAGGCGCGGAGACTCTCGAGAGCTTATTCCATCGGAAAGCAGAACGACCATGCTCCCTTTTTCCAAAGGAATTGTGAAAACCTCTGTGTCTCCTTTGGCAAAGGAGCCTGCAGGAAGCGTGGGGGAGGCAATATGGGTAACGTCCCTTTTGGTTTTGGTATAGCTTCCCGAACCGCCGCACTTATATATCTGTGAGGAGCCGTCATCAAGATTTATCAGACATAAATCTATCGCCGCCGAGGTTTCGGAAAAAGCACAAAGAAGCATTGAATTTATTATGTTGATTGCGTTCTGTGGGTCTATGCCGGATTGCATCAGCCGCATTAAAAGCTGTGCAGAAGTGCGGCTTTCCTCACGGGCAATTTCACCGCTTCCCATGCCGTCGCACAGAATGAGAGCATAGGTGTGCCTGTCAAGCAGGGCATAAAGTGCATAATCTCCGCTTACCTTTTTATTTGCCTTAATGGCACTTGCCACAGCCGTGGTAATGGAGAATGAGGGCTTTACCACATAAGTATGATTACATTCACCACAGCTTCGAAGCCCCGTTCTGACAAAGGGCATATTAAAGGTTTCCTCTAAAATTTTGCAGACAGCCCCCTCGCACCTGCCAAAGCCTCCGCAGCTTTCAAGGGTTATTTTAATCTGTGTTTCCTCGTCGTTTCCGCAAATGAAAACATCCTTTCCTAAAATACCTTCCTTTCTCAATCGGGCTTTGAGATTGTCTGCCGCCACACTGTCGCATTGAGGGGTTTGCAGGATAAAATCACCGCTTTTCCCTAAAATCTCTGAAATTCCCGAAAAACTGCTGTAGACCGCAGTTCGAAATTCTCCCAGTCTTTGCGTCCACATGCAGTCGTTTTTATATACTTCAAACATTCTTGCAAATTCCGCAATAAACTGCTCTTTACGAAGACAATGGGGAGGTGCATTTTCGGGAAATACCGCCTCATTGTTTTTAAGGTGAAGGCATAGCGTGTCCATGGCATCTTTTGTAGCCTTGCTGTCACGTCCCCAGCAGTATTTTCTAAGACCGCATGCACCGCAGGTTTTTCTGGCTGTTCGGTGGTAAAGAAGCATGGTATTATTTTCTTCACTGTTTCTAAGGTCGGAAATTTTCCGAAAGCTTTTCTCGCAGCTTTTGAGCGTTACCTGTGCTCCTTTGAGCTTGCAGGAGGCAAGCTCAAAGGCAGGCGGAAAAGAGGAAGAGAATTGGCTCAGTTTATCAAAAAGCTTTTGAGGAATAAAGTATAATATTACAGCCGCCAGCATAGTATCGAATATATTTATTAAAATCTCCGTAGAACTGTTTGCAAGAATTGTCACGATTGCGTTTGCCATAATAAATGATACGCATGCAGACCATTTTCCGTACTTTGAAAAATATCCTGCGCATAGTCCCGACAGGGCAAAGGAGGCTGCACAGGCATCAATTCTTCCGCGGCTTATACAGCAGATAATTCCCATAATGATACCAACGCTTGAGCCGTGCAGACTACCAAACCTTACTGCAAATATCAGCACGCACAGCACGCATAAAACTCCCGTTACGGAGAAAATGCCCAGTATGCTTGCATCACCGAAGCCGCACATAACACTTCCTGCAAAAAATGCCAGCGATACAGTTTCCTCTGCAGTCAGCGTCCGTCTTGCTCCCAGAGAGGAAAGTAAGGGCAGTGCCAGGGAAAATGCCATTACCCCTGCCCAGATTGTAGCACATTCCACAATCAGAACCACGCTGTCATAAATCAGCGGATAGCCGTCAAAGGTCACATCCGCAAAAAGAAAAAAGTAACCGCATGCCATAAGGCACATACTGCTTATTATGGCACTTATAGCGGGGGTCTTGTGCCTATCGGCAAGAAAACGCTCGCTTATCAGTGCAAAGAGCACCGATGAAATTATGTACTTTCCGACAGTTAAAAGGCTTCTTCCTGAAAAAATCAGCCCAAGAAGTGCTCCCACACCGCAGGCATAGCTTCCGCTGCGACCAAAATTTGCCGCAAAAAGGGCATATCCCAGCGGTGATGTTCCTCCGATAAATACTGTCCTTGACATAAGGAAAGCACATACACATTTTATAAAAATGTGCATAGGCAAATATTTTTTGATAACGGGGGCGGCTTGGGATGTGAAAAAACTGCGTTTTTTCCCGCTTCGCTTTCTAAGCGGCCTTGGCAGAGACTTGTCCATTTGTAAATCATCCTTTCAGAAAACATCATTAGTATTTTAGCACCCCTTGCATGGGCTTTTTTGTCAAACCGTGCGTAAGAAAAAAGAAGTTTTCGTCATATATATAGGGTATATTTCAATAAATTTGAATTTGACACAAAATATCCTCAAATTAGACTTGACATTAGTGTCTAAAGGCGTATAATGAAGGCGTAAGAACTTTCGCCTGTTGATTTTAGAGAGGTAATTATTATGAAAAAGCACACGGTTGATATGACACAGGGAAATATTTTCAGACATATTATTGCCTTTGCAATTCCGATTATGATTGCAGGAGTTTTGCAGACTCTTTATAATGCGGCAGATACGGTTGTGGTAGGAAAATTTGCAGGTAAAGAAGCGCTGGCGGCAGTTGGCTCTACATCTTCTGCGATCAATCTGCTTTTGGGCGTTTTCATAGGGCTTTCCTCAGCTACAAATGTTGTTGTTGCCCGAAAATTCGGTGCAGGTAATAAAAACGGTGTTTCCAAAGCGGTTCATACAGCCATTGCGGTATGTATTGCAGGCGGTATTTTCATGGCTGTTATGGGAATTATTTTTTGCAAGAAAATTCTCATTTTAATGGGTTCTCCCGATGATGTTATAGGGCTTGCCACCCTTTATATGCGAATCTATTTTGCCGGCATCCCCGTGGTGCTTTTGTACAATTTCGGCAGTGCTGTTATGCGTGCCGTCGGTGATGCTAAAAGACCTACATATTATCTTATGGGTGCAGGATTGATAAATGTATCGCTGAATCTTCTTTTTGTAATTGTATTTGATATGAGTGTGGCAGGTGTTGCTTTGGCAACCATTATAGCACAGGCAGTCTCCGCGCTTTTGGTTCTTCGCAGCCTGGTAAAAACCGAGGAATGCTTTAAGCTTGATATAAAGAAAATAAAGGTATACAGAGAGGAACTTCGTGAAATGATTCTCCTTGGTGTTCCTGCAGGGATTCAGGGAGCCATGTTCTCTCTTTCAAATGTTATAATCCAGTCCTCAATTAACAGCTGCGGAAGCACGGTAATAGCAGGAAACAGTGCAGCCTCCAGCGTGGAGGGAATAGTTTATATTGCGATGAACGCATTCTTCCATGCCGCTCTTACCTTCACGGGGCAGAACTTAGGCGCCCATAATTTTAAGCGTATAAGGAAGGGCTTTTGGACAACTTTCTGTATAGCACTGATTTTTGGTGTAGTTGTGTCGCAGTCGGTGCTTTGGCTTTCACCTCTTCTTCTCAGAATGTATACCGATTCCGATGCGGTTGTTGCAGTAGGCGGTATCAGAATGAGTGTAATTTGTGCGACCTATTTCCTTTGCGGACTTATGGAAATTTCAACAGGTTCGCTCCGCGGCCTCGGCGTTGCAAACCGTGCTATGTTTACAAGCCTTGTAGGCGTGTGCGGAGTGCGACTTTTGATGGTATATCTCTATGCACCGTATAAAGTGGCGACGGACCTTAAGCCTCTGTTCTTGTCGTATCCCATTTCATGGGTTATCACCGGCGGCACACTTATGATTTTCTTCTTCTCAATAGTAAAAAGCCGTGAGAAAAAGTGGCAGGAACATCTTCAAAGTAAACAAAACAGCCGGGCAGTGTAAATTGTTGGATATATTAAGTCTTTTCTACTTCCTGTTTTTATTGCGAAAAACGACGAAAATAAGGGCATTCCTTGAACTATCGTTTTTTCGTGTGGTATAATAAAAGCAAAAAAGGAAAGAAGGCTTTATTATGGAATTTATAAAAGATAAGCTTACAGTTAAAACTTTTGAAACCAGAGATGAGATGGGAATAGCCTCTGCAAGGGATATTTCGGTATGTATTAAAAAAATGCTTGCTGAAAAAGAAGAAATTAATATTATCTTTGCCGCAGCTCCCTCGCAGAGTGATATGCTTCTTCATTTGTGTGAGGAAGAAGGAATAGAATGGAACAGAATCAATGCCTTTCACATGGATGAATATATTGGTCTTGCTCCTGATGCACCCCAGTGCTTTTCAAATTTTCTTAAGAGAGAAATTTTCGACCTTAAGCCCTTTAAGAGCGTTAATTTAATCAATGCCGGTGCCGCAGACGCCAAGGAGGAAGCAAAAAGATATGCAGCCCTTCTTAAAGAAAACCCTGTAGATATTGTGCTGATGGGTATAGGTGAAAACGGACATATTGCATTTAATGACCCTCACGAAGCTCGCTTTGACGACCCTGAAACCGTCAAGGTGGTAACACTTGACGATGTTTGCAGAATGCAGCAGGTTAATGACGGCTGCTTTGCAAAGCTTGACGATGTTCCGAAGTTTGCCCTTACCCTCACCATTCCTACACTGATGTCTGCAAAGTATAATTTCTGTGTAGTGCCTGCACCCACAAAGGCAAATGCAGTAAAAAGAACCGTGCTTGGCGAAATTAATGAGGAATGTCCCGCAACGGCTCTGCGTATGAAGGATAATGCAATTCTCTACTGCGATAAGGACAGCAGTGCGCTTATAAAGGATGAAGTGAAATGATTACTAAAATAGCAGGCGGAAAAGTTATAACCGACAGAAAAATTGAAAATGCAGACGTCTATTTTGAAGACGGAAAAATTATTGCCGTAACGAATGAGCGTCTTAAGTACGATGCACAAATTGATGCAAAGGGGAAGTATGTTTCCCCCGGATTTATAGAAATACATACTCACGGAGCGGCGGACTTTGATTTCCTTGATAATGACCCTGATGGATTTATCAGAATTGCCGAGGCACATGCCGCACACGGAACGGGAAGCCTTCTTCCCACAATTACCTCCGCGGATAAGGATAGCACCATAGAGTCCATAAAAGTATTTGACAGCGTAAAAAATAAAAATACCACAGGTGCAAACCTTTTGGGTGTTCATCTTGAAGGACCGTACTTTGCCCCATCACAAAAGGGCGCGCAGGAGGAAAGATTTCTGCGTGATTTTGATAAGGCTGAATATGATGAAATTATTGCATCCACCGACAGTATTATGCGCTGGACGGGAGCTCCCGAACTTAGCGGAGCAGAGGAATTTGCAAAAACGCTTAAATCGCATGGGATTCTTCCTTGTATAGGTCACAGTGATGCTGACAGCACTTGTGCAAAAAAAGCTTTTGAATATGGGTTTACACATGTCACTCATCTTTATTCCTGCGTAAGCACCGTTCACAGAAAGAATGCTTTCAGATATGCAGGCATTGTAGAAGCGGCATATCTTCTTGATGATATGACCGTGGAAATCATTGCTGACGGAGTGCATCTGCCTCCCGATCTTTTAAAGTTTGTATACAAATTCAAAGGACCCGAGAAGACCGCCCTTGTAACCGACTCCATGCGCGGTGCAGGTATGCCTGACGGCCCCAGTGTTTTGGGAAAGAGGGATAACGGACTTTCCGTTATAATAGAGGACGGCGTTGCCAAGCTTCCTGACAGAAGTGCTTTTGCAGGCAGTGTTGCATTTTGTGACAGACTTGTAAGAAATATGATAAATCTTGCTGATGTACCTATTGAGGATGCAGTATATATGGCGACACAGACACCTGCAAGGATAGTAGGTATCGAAAATAAAGGTGCAATAAAGCAAGGGTTTGATGCAGACATCATAATATTTGATGAAAATATTAACATAGAAAGAAACATCGTAGGCGGAAAGACGGTGTATATTGATGAAAACAAACAATAATCAATTCCATGAGCTTGAAAAGGACATTATAGTATTTCACAACAAAAATGAAATTCCGCATATTTCAATTCCGCACCTTCACAGTCAGTACGAAATTAATTATAACATCAGCGGAGCAAAGGGCTTCATGATTGGCGGAGAGGTGTACGAATGCAGTAAGCGTAATTTGATTCTGATTCCCAAGGTTCAGACTCATAAGGTGGTAGTAAAGCCAAATGAGCCGTATGAAAGATGCATAATCAATATTGATGAGTATGTGGTGGAGCTTATAGCGGCGATGTGCGAAGAAAGCAGTATAGAATGGATTCGCTCCGATGCAGCCATGGTGGACCTTAGTGAGGAAGAACATAATGAATTCATGTCGCTCGTACATGAATACAACCGCCTCGAAAATGATAAGAATTCATTGCTTGCCTTTTCAAAGCTTCTGGAGATGATGTCTTTTTTAAAAAGAATGTTTGAAAAGCCCCATAAGCAAAAACGAATGGAACACGATATGATTTCCCATACCGATTTGGTGCTTAAATGTGTCGAACAAAGTTTCAGACGTATTAGTGTGGGAGAAATTGCAAAGGAGATTTATATTAACGAGGATCATATGAACCGCGTTTTCAGGGAGAACACTGGGCTTACAATCAAGCAGTACCTTACGCTTCGTAAAATTGCCGAGGCAAAAAAGCATCTTTATCTCGGCAAAAGTGTTAAGGATGCATGTATTCTCTCGGGATTCGGAAATTACGCAAATTTTCTCCGTACCTTTAAAAAGTATGAGGGATATTCCCCCGGAAAGCTCAAGGAACTTACGCAGCCTTTATAAAGGGTTTTGATTGACAAAGTATTGCATTAATTGTATAATTAAATAGATGTATAGTATTGGAGACACATCAAACCCTTTGTTTGATGTGTCTGAATTTTTTAGGAGGCATATAAAGGTTATGAACACTATCAAATTTGACAAGAAAAACGTGAAGGTTATTGCACATCGCGGCTTAAGCGGAATTGAGACGGAAAACACAAACAGTGCTTTTGTAGCGGCAGGTAACAGAAGCTATTATGGAATAGAAACCGATATCCACGTTACACCCGATGAAAAATTCATTGTAATTCACGATGAGCTTACGGTGAGAGTGTCCGATACCGTTGTAAATGTAGAGAAAACACCCTACGACGAGCTTAGAAAAATCCGTCTTAATAACATTTGCAAATACGACGAGGAAGGGCTTTGCAAAAATGATGTAAGGGGAGACATCATTCTTCCTAATCTTGCCGAGTATGTGGGAATTTGCAGAAAGTATGAAAAGAAGTGCATCCTTGAGCTTAAACGCCGTTTTGAAACAAAGCATATAAAGAAGGTTATCGATGAGCTTAAGGCTCTCAACTATCTTGAAAATGTAGTTTTCATCTCCTTTGATTTTGATAATCTGGTTGACCTTCGTGCTCTTTTGCCCGATGCAGAAATTCAGTACCTTGTATACGATTACGATGCTGATGTACGTGAAAAGCTTAATAAATATAATTTTGAGCTTGATATTAAGTACACGGCACTTACTCCCGAAATTATCAGCGAGGTACATACCGACGGACATAAGGTAAATTGCTGGACTGTTGATAATAAGGATGACGGTGAAAGACTTACAAACTGGGGAGTAGATTACATAACTACAAATATATTGGAATAATATAATTTTTACTTATAACTCATATAATCTTATTTATATTTGATTATATGAGTTATAGGTGTTATAATAGCCATATTAAAAAGAGGTTGTCTTTTTTGTACACTTTGGTGTATTAAAAAGAAACCTCCTTATTTTTTGCTCAAATTTGGTAAATTTTATAAACTATATATTGAAAAGTGAAATTTTTTGAGGTATAATGTGTTATAATGGGAAAAATTTTTGAAAGTCAGGCATAAGGGGAGCAGAATTTGCTCACCTGTGCTCAAAAAAAGGTAGGAGGTATAATCATGAGTTCAATGGAAAAAGTGTCCGACCTTCTTGCCAAAAAGGCTGAAATTGCTCTTGGCGGCGGTAAGGAGAAGCAGGACCAACAGCGTAGCAGCGGCTCTATGACAGCAAGAGAGCGTATAGATGCACTTCTTGACGAGGGCAGCTTTGTGGAAATCGGTGCATTTGTTTCCGCACGTAATGAGGAAACAGCGGCAGACGGCGTTATCACCGGATACGGCAGCATCGATTCAAGACTGGTATACGTTTATTCTCAGGACGTAACCGTTTTAGGCGGCAGCATGGGTGAAATGTATGCTAACAAAATTAATAAAATCGTGGATATGGCAGCGAAAATGGGTGCTCCCGTTATCGGTATGCTTGACTCTAACGGAGTAAGGCTTTCCGACGGCCCCAGAGTACAGCGTGCCATGGGAAGAGTGCTTAGTGCATTTGCAAACATCAGCGGTGTGGTTCCCAACATCAGCATTGTGTTTGGTAACTGTGCAGGCGGAAGTGCAATTGCAGCGGCAATGAGCGACTTTGTTATTATGAACGGTAAAACGGGAAAAATGTTTGTAACAGGCCCCGACATTATTGAGGCAACCGAGGGAAAAGCTCCCGAAGTTGATGCAAAGGGCAGTGTTAATAAAAACGGCAACGCACATTTCATAGGTGAAGATGATGAAAGCTGCATAGAGATTGCAAAGCTCCTCCTTTCATACCTTCCTTCAAATAACCTTTCCGATGCGTTCCAGTTTGAAACGATGGACGACCCGGGCCGTCCCTGCGAAATTCTCAATGATATTGATTCAATCGAGGATGCAAGGATTGTTATTGCAGAAATTGCCGATGACAAAGCTTTCTTTGAAGTTCAGGCAGATTATGCAGATGAGGCATCAATCGGATTTATCAGAATTAACGGCAGTGTAGTGGGCGTTCTTGCCACAAGCGGTGACGAAATTTCAAGCCGTGCCGCACAGAAAATGGAAAGATTTGTACGCTTCTGCGACTGCTATAATACACCTATTCTTACAATTACCGATGTTTCGGGCTTTAAGGCAAGTGCGAGCGAAGAAGCATGGGGTCTTGCAAGAAAGAGTGCCGAGCTTATGTACGCATTTGTTGAGGCAACCGTTCCCAAGGTAAACCTTATCACAAAGAAGGCATACGGCACTGCATATACCCTTATGAATTCAAAGCAGGGCGGTGCAGACCTTATCTTTGCTTATCCTACAGCCCAGATGGCACCCCTTCCTCCTGCGGCAGGCGTAGGTATGCTTTACAGTGAAAGACTTAAAGCAGGGGAGAGCCGCGAAGCACTTGAAAAGGAATATGTTGAAACAGAAGCATCAATTTACAATGCGGCAAGACTTGGCTGTATAGATGACATTATTGCCCCCTCGGAGACCAGAGTTCGCATTGCGGCGGCTCTTGAAATGCTCAGAAGTAAGCGTGCCGGAGCTATTTCCAAAAAGCATGACAATTTGTCACTGTAGGCATAAGGTAGCCCAGCTCAATATGGTTTAAAAACATAAATTTCGCATAATACTGCAGAAAATTCTTCAAATATACGACAGTATTATTCTCAAATTTTCTTTGTCTTATAGCAAAATTTCTTGTTTTTAAACTCTTCGACCTTAAACGCAGGAAAATTTGATATGATTTTTGTGCGGAGGACGAAGACAGGCTGACGCCTTTCGAGGTTGATTTCCCCGTTGGGGAAAATGTCCGCTTGCGGACAAAAGGGGCACGGTCGGGGGACGACAAATAAAAAGAATACAAATTTAACAAGGTTAAGGCATATTGGACTGGACTCCCTTATGCCTAAGGAGGATTAGCAAATGGACTTTAAAAGAAACGACCTTATTCTTGAAGGACTTGCTTACACCGTAATGGGAATTCTGATAGTGTTTATGATTCTTGTAATCATAATGGCAGTTATAAAAGCAATGGCACTTATAAGCGGTGAGAAAAAGCCGAAGAGTAAGCAGAATTCTCTTGCAGATACAACCGTAAAGGAAGAAGTGCAGGCTGATGAAGCTCCCGAGACAATGCAGGACGATGGCGAGCTTGTTGCGGTAATCACCGCGGCTATAGTCGCTATGATGGGACAGGGCTCATCGGGTCTTGTTGTTCGTTCCTATAAGAAAATAGCAGGCGATGCATGGAATAAGGCAGGCCGTATGGATGTTCTTGATAACAGATTATAAGCCTTTCAAGGATAACAAATAAAATTTAACAAATTTAAGGCATATTGGGTTTGACTACCTTATGCCAAAGGAGGAAATTAATCATGAGAAAATTTATTGTAAACGTAAACGGTAATTCATATGAAGTAGAAGTAGAAGAAGTAGGCGGTGCAGCAGTATCAGCTCCCGCAGCAGCCCCTGCAGCGGCGACACCCACAGCAGCACCTAAGGCAGCTCCCAAGGCAGCAGCACCTGCAGGTGGTACACCTGTAAAGGCTCCCATGCCCGGCAACCTTCTTGATATTAAGGTTTCAAACGGTCAGGCAGTTAAAAAGGGCGATGTTCTTGTAATTCTTGAAGCTATGAAAATGGAAAATGAAATCTCAGCTCCCCAGGACGGCACGGTAACAGTTGTTGCCTCCAAGGGTGCAACCGTTAACACAGGCGACGTTTTAGTTACTCTTTCTTAATTGAAAACACAAACTAAGAAATGGAGTGATTAAAGTTGTTGGATAAATTGATAACCGGTTTTACTCAGTTTTTCGGTAATACCGGTATAGCAGAATTGTTTAATATGGCGGATTTCGGAGGAATTAAGGCTGTTTGTATGCTTGCAATTGCTTGCTTCCTTCTTTATCTTGCAATTGTTAAAAAGTTTGAACCGCTTCTGCTTCTTCCCATTGCATTCGGTATGCTTCTTGCAAATTTGCCGCTGGGAAACGTTATGCATCCGGAGCTTTTCTTAGGTAATGAAATTGACTACGGAAAAGTTCTGCATGACGGAGGACTGCTGGATTTATTGTACTTAGGTGTTAAGCTGGGTATTTATCCTCCGCTTATTTTCCTGGGTATCGGATGTATGACGGACTTCGCGCCTCTTATTTCCAATCCAAAGAGTATTCTCCTCGGTGCAGCGGCGCAGGTGGGCGTGTTTATAACCTTCCTTGGTGCAATTCTCCTTGGTGCATTCCAAATCGGCGGCTTCGGTGCTGACGGCAGTATGATCACCATTCTGAAGGAAGCGGCGTCAATTGGTATTATCGGTGGTGCAGACGGTCCCACGGCAATTTATGTTACAAAGACCCTTGCCCCCGGACTTCTCAGCGCAATTGCCGTTGCGGCATATTCCTATATGGCGCTTGTTCCGGTAATTCAGCCTCCTATTATGCGAGCGCTTACAACCAAAAAGGAACGTATGATTGTTATGGAAAATCTTCGCCCGGTAACCCAGCGTGAAAAGATTATTTTCCCCATTGTAGTTACACTGGTTGTTGTGCTGCTGGTTCCCGATGCAGCTCCCCTCGTCGGTATGCTGATGCTTGGTAACCTTATGAAGGAAAGCGGTGTTGTTGACCGTATCTGTAAGGCGGCGCAGAATGAGCTTATGAATATTATCACGATATTCCTGGGCATAACCGTAGGTGCTACTGCTACAGCAAGTACCTTCCTTACAGCTAAAACAATACTTATTATATGCTTGGGCCTTTGTGCATTTGCGGTAAGTACTGCGGCAGGCGTGCTTTTCGGAAAGCTTATGTGCAAGCTTTCCGGCGGAAAGATTAATCCCCTTATCGGAAGTGCCGGCGTTAGTGCAGTTCCAATGGCGGCGCGTGTATCACAGAAGGTAGGACAGGAAGAAAATCCTGCAAACTTCCTGCTTATGCACGCTATGGGACCCAACGTTGCAGGTGTGATAGGTAGTGCAGTTGCAGCAGGTGTGTTCTTAGCCCTCTTTAAATAATTAAGAAAGGATAATTATCATGGAAAATAAAAGACCGGTAAAAATTACCGAAACAATTCTTCGTGACGCACATCAGTCTCTTATTGCCACCCGTATGACAACAGATGAAATGCTGGGTGCGGTAGAGCTTCTTGATAAGGTTGGCTTCAATGCATTAGAAGCATGGGGCGGTGCAACCTTTGACAGTTGTCTTCGTTTCCTCAAGGAAGACCCCTGGGAAAGACTCAGAAAGATTAAAGACAAAGCAAAGAATACTCCCATTCAGATGCTTTTCCGCGGACAGAATATCCTCGGATACCGTCATTATGGTGATGATGTAGTAGAGTATTTTGTACAGAAGTCAATTGCAAACGGCGTTGACATTATCAGAATTTTCGATGCTCTTAACGATGTTCGTAATCTTCGTACAGCCATTGAGGCTACCATTAAGGAAAAAGGTCATGTTCAGGCGGCTATCTCCTACACAATCAGCCCCGTTCACACCAATGAAAACTTCATAAAGCTTGCCAAAGACCTTGAAAACATGGGTGCAAGCTCTATCTGTATCAAGGATATGGCAGGTCTTCTCACTCCTTATAATGCATATGACCTTGTTAAAGGCATGAAAGAAGCTGTTAAGATTCCCATTGAGCTTCACACTCACTACACAAGCGGTATTGCTTCAATGACATATCTCAAGGCTATCGAAGCAGGCGTTGATATTGTTGACTGTGCTATGAGCCCTCTTGCAATGGGAACAAGCCAGCCTGCAACCGAGCCTATGGTTGCAACACTTCAGGGAACACAGTTCGATACAGGTCTTGACCTTAATCTTCTCAGTGAGATTGCAGATTATTTCAGACCTATCCGTGAAAGATATATCGAAAGCGGCACTCTTAATCCCAAGGCTCTCGCCGTTGACGTAAATACTCTTAAGTATCAGGTTCCCGGCGGTATGCTTTCAAACCTCCTTTCACAGCTAAAACAGCTTGGTGCAGAGGATAAGTTCCAGGAGGTATTAAAAGAAATCCCTCGTGTTCGTGAGGACGCAGGTTTCCCTCCTCTTGTAACTCCCACCAGCCAGATTGTTGGCTCACAGGCAGTATTTAACGTGGTTTTGGGCGAAAGATACAAGAACGTAACCAAGGAATTCCGCGGACTTGTAAAAGGTGAGTACGGCAGAACTCCCGTGGAAATCAGCGACGAATTTGCAAAGAAAATCCTCGGTGACGAAAAGCGTATCACAGGCAGACCTGCCGACGAAATTCCTGCCGAGCTTGATAAGTTCAGAAGTGAAATCAGCGAATTTATTGAACAGGACGAGGACGTATTAAGCTACGCACTCTTCGGACCTGTTGCTACAAAGTTCTTTGAATTCCGCCAGGGTCAGAAATATAAAATCGACCCCACATTAGGCGATAAAGAAACTAAGGTTCATCCTATGTAATAAGAAAATCAGCACCATCGGTGCTGATTTTCTTATTACATCGATATAAATTCCTGCGGAATTTATATCATATCGCATCTTCGCAAAAGCGAAGACATATCGCATTTGCCGTCAGGCAAATATATCGCGTTGGCGTAGCCAACATATCGTAATGACCCCATAGCTCGACCTCAAATCTGCCTTTTTTAGCTTTTTTTGTCGAATAAAAAATAACCAATCCGAAGTATAAGACCGTAAAAGTAGAAGAAAATGAATAACTTATCCCGCAGGAGAACTTATTCCGATTGAATAAAAGATAAAATAATTAAAATAATCAAAGAACAAAACTATTTTACACCTTTTTGATACAAAAATCGGTTGACACTTGTGTGAAATTAATGTAGAATAAACGTATATTGTTTTAATAAGGAAAGGATTACTTGTAATGAAAGAATTTCTCACTCAGCAGCAGCTCCAATGGATTGATGAAACATGGGAGAATCTTGATAAAAAGCTTTCCGTGGTAACACGGCGTTCAAATAGCAAATTTCCCTTTTGGTCAAAGGATCATATGCATGATGATACCAACGCAGACGGCGGCATAAATTGCTGGACAAACGGCTTCTGGCCCGGTATTAACTGGCTTATGTATGTTGGCACCAAAAATGAGGACTACCGCAAAACCGCAGAAAACTGTGAAAAGCTTCTCGATGCGGCGTTTAAAAATTTTGACCGTATCAGCCATGACACCGGATTCATCTGGAGATTGGCGTCCGGTCCCAACTATGCGCTTACGGGCAATGATGAGTCCCGTGTCCGCCAGAGCTTTGCGGCAAGCTATCTTATGAGCAGATTTAATCCCGTTGGCGGATTTATTCGTGCGTGGAACAAGCATGGCTTTCATCCCGATTGCAGCGGTGTTACCATTATTGATACCATGCTTAATCTTCCTATACTTTACTGGGCATCTGATGAGTATAAGGATCCCCGCTTCAAGCAGGCTGCAATGATGCATGCAGATCACACACTGGCAAACCACCTGCGTCCCGACGGTAGTATCCGCCACCTTGTAATCCGTGACAGTGAAACGGGTGAGGTAACAGGTGAGCTTGGCGGACAGGGCTATGATATAGGCTCCTGCTGGTCACGCGGTCAGGCGTGGGCTGTTTACGGATTTGTTATCAGCTACATACATACGGGCAAGGAGGAATATCTTGACGCGGCAAAGCGTGCGGCACATTATTTCATTTCGGCTGTATGCGATACATGGGTTCCCATGCTTGATTTCCGCTCACCCGAAGAACCTGTAATCTATGATACAAGTGCAGGCTGTGCAACTGCCTGCGGTCTTATAGAAATAGCAAAGCTTGTTCCCGAATATGAGAAAAAGCTTTATATAAAAGCGGCTATGAACCTGCTTATGACAATTGAGAAGAACTATGCCGACTGGTCAACAGATACCGATTTCATTATCGATATGGCAAGCGGTTCTTACAAAGGCAAAGAGCATCACAATGAAAATATTATTTATACAGACTATTATTTTGCAGAAGCAGTTTATAAACTGAAGGGCTTTGAGCCTTTGTTCTGGTAATAAAAACAATGTATTTTTGCAATAAATGGCTTTCAAAACGCCATTTATTGCTTTTTCTTTTGTTTACAGAAATTCCACTTGTAAATTCTGCCTGTATATGGTAAAATATTATAAAAGAACATACGAGGTGATACAATGGAAGTAATCAACAGGCGTAGCGGTTTGCCGAGATTTCGCAAGGCGATTGAATCAGGACGTCTCAGGCTGGGTTTTATTGGTGGCTCTATTACCGAGTTTGCCGAATACCGCGGGTGGACTGAATCCTTTGTGGGTGGACTTATGCAGCTTATTCCCGACGTTGCAATTTCAGTAAGAAATGCAGGCGTCGGAGGCACAGGCTCGCATTATGGCGCATTCAGAGTCCAGCGTGATATTATAAGCAAAAACTGTGACTTGGTCTTTGTTGAATTTGCAGTAAATGACCGAGGTATGGAAAAAGAATTTCGTATGAGATGCAGAGAAGGTCTTATCCGCAAACTTATCAAGGCGGACTGCGATGTTGTCATCGTATATACATATTGCAAAGAAATGTACGAGCCGATGATGAACGGCGAAGTTCCCGATACAATTGCCGAATTTGAAACTATTGCCGAGCATTACGGACTGAGCAGTGTATGGATGGGTAAATATGCCTTTGATGAGTACAGAGCAGGGCTTATGCGTTTAGAAGAATGGCTCCCCGACGGGCTTCATCCGCAGGATAGGGGTAGCTTCTCCTACGGTCAGAGTGTACTTAAATTTATAGAGCCCGAAATAAAATCAGATGCACCCCGTGCACCTTTCCCTGAGGCTTTGAAAGCAGACAACTGGGAAAATTGCGAGATGATTCCCTTTGATGAAATTAAATGGTGTAAGCCTTGGCGACTTCGTGATAATTCCCGTTTTCATATCCGAAATGAATATCTGGACACCTCCGCGGCAGGTGCTCACCTTGAAGCTGAGTTTGAGGGAACGGGTATTTCCATCGTGCTTATGAAAGGCGTTATGGCAGCGTGTTTTAAATATCGTATTGACGGTGGAGAATGGATAGACGAGCCGGGAGGCAGTGCCGTTGAAATGTGGCAGGGAAATAATGACTGGTTCAAGTTTATGACACTTTCTGAGGGACTTGCTTTCAGTAAACATACATTGGAGATTGAAGTCAGTGCCAATCCCAAGGGCAGCCGTTGCTGTATTGAAATGATAGGCGTTTTAAAATAGATTGGAAAGGAAGATTGAGAAAATGGACAAGACAATGTTTGATGCGGCTTTAAGTAAACTCAAAGCAGATTACAAGGCCATTGCAGAAAGAAAGAACGAGGTGGATACCACGTGGTACAACGGGGTGTATGACAGATATAAGTACCCCGTACTTACCAATGCAAATATTCCCCTTACATGGCGCTTTGATATGAATTACGAGCGTAATCCCTATCTTCTCGAAAGAATAGGTGCAAATGCGGCTTTTAATTCCGGTGCTATTTTCCATGAAGGCAAGTATGTGCTTGTTGTACGAGTTGAGGGTAACGACCGTAAGAGCTATTTTGCAGTTGCAAGAAGCGAAAACGGTATTGATAACTTCGTCTTTGACAAATACCCCGTAAGACTTCCCAAGACTGATGAAGACGATACCAACGTATACGATATGCGTCTTACTAAGCATGAGGACGGCTGGATTTACGGCCTTTTCTGCTCCGAGAGAAAGGATAAAACAAATCCCGATACCTCCGCGGCAGTTGCAAAGTGCGGCATCGTTCGTACAAAAGACCTTGTAAACTGGGAAAGACTTCCCGATCTTGATTCAAAGAATCAGCAGAGAAACGTTGTTCTTCATCCCGAATTTGTAGAGGGTAAGTATATGCTCTATACACGTCCTTCAGACGGATTCATTGATGTTGGCGGCGGCGGCGGAATCGGCTGTGCCCTTATTGACGATATGACAAAGGCAACCTTGGGTGAAGAGCTTATCATTGATAAGAAAATTTATCACACAATTAAAGAAGTCAAGAACGGAGCAGGTGCTACCCCCATCAAAACAAAGTATGGCTGGCTTCACATTGTACATGGTGTAAGAAATACAGCGGCAGGTCTCAGATATGTAATCTACTGCTTTATGACTTCTCTTGAAGACCCCAGAAAAGTTATATATACCCCCGGCGGCCACCTTATTGCCCCTGTAGGTGAGGAAAGAATCGGCGACGTTTCCAATGTTGTTTTCACAAACGGTGCTATTGAAAAGGATGGCAACATATATATTTAT
This sequence comes from Clostridia bacterium, assembly GCA_045594665.1. Taxonomy (GTDB): domain Bacteria; phylum Bacillota; class Clostridia; order UMGS1883; family UMGS1883; genus UMGS1883. The sequence goes on from JAZNYX010000017.1 coordinate 36,576, forward strand.
TATGCATCATCCGATACCAGACTTCACCTTGCAACCACAACTGTTGAAAAAATGGTGGATTACTGCAAGAATACTCCGCAGGACGGTTATACTACACATACAAGTGTTGAGGCAATCTGCCGTCTGGTTGATATGAATGATAAAAATTAAATTTATAGAGGTGTATTTATGAATTACAAAGAAGCATATGAAAAATGGCTTACATCGGACAAGGTTACTGAGGAAGTAAAGGCAGAACTTCGCTCTCTTTCGGAAAAGGAAATTGAGGACAGATTTTATAAAGAACTGGAATTCGGTACAGGCGGTCTTCGCGGAATTATGGGTGCAGGAACAAATCGAATGAATATCTACACCGTGAGAAAGGCAACACAGGGACTTGCACTCGAAATTTTGGACAAGGGCGCTGAGCTTTCCGAGCAGGGCGTTGTTATTGCACACGATTCAAGAAACAACAGTGCTCTTTTTGCAAAGGAATGTGCAAAGGTGCTTTGTGCAAACGGAATCAAGACCTATCTTTTTGAATCACTTCGTCCCACTCCCGAGCTTTCCTTTGCAGTTCGTCATCTCGGATGTGCAAGAGGTATTGTTGTAACGGCAAGCCATAATCCCAAGGAGTATAACGGATATAAGGTTTACGGCGAGGACGGCGGTCAGCTTCCTCCGGAGGTTGCCGATATCATTATCGGATATATTAATAAGACGGATATCTTTGAAGACATAAAAATCACCGATGCCCCCGACTACATTTCTATCGGAGAAGATGTTGACAAAGCATACATCGATGCTGTCAAGGAGCAGTCCCTCGGTGTTAAGATTCCCGAGGACTTCAAGGTTGTATACACTCCCATTCACGGTAGCGGTAATAAGCTTGTAAGGCGTGTTCTTGACGAAATCGGTGTAAAAAATGTATTTGTTGTTCCCGAACAGGCTGAGCCCAACGGCGATTTCCCCACTGTTAAAAGCCCCAATCCCGAAAATCCCGAAGCATTTACAATTGCTCTTGAATATGCAAAAGAGCAAAATGCAGACATCGTTTTCGGTACAGACCCCGACAGTGACAGAATCGGTGTTGTTGTAAGAAAGAATGACGGTAGCTTTGCAGTACTTAACGGTAATCAGACAGGTGCGCTTCTTTGCGAATTTATTTTAAGAACAAGAAAAAATGCAGGTACACTTCCCAAGGAAGGTGCGGTTATTAAAACAATTGTTACCACAGAAATGATTCGCGCTATTGCTGATAGCTTTGGCATGGAAACAATTGATGTTCTTACAGGTTTTAAGTTCATTGGTGAAAAGATTAAGGAATTTGAAGCCGAGGGTAAGTTTGATAAATATCTCTTCGGACTTGAAGAAAGCTACGGTTACCTTAAGGGAAGCTATGCACGTGACAAGGATGCAGTTGTTGCTTCTATGCTTGTTACCGAGCTTGCAGCAGATCTTAAGTCGCAGGGTAAAACTCTTTACGACGGACTTGTGGAGCTTTACGAAAAATACGGCTATTTCCTTGAAACTCTTGAAACAAAAACCCTTACAGGTATTGAAGGTGTAGAAAAGATTAAGGCTATTATGAAGAAGTTCAGAGAAGAAGGCGTTCCCATGGAAACCGTTAAAACTCTTGACTACTCACAGGGTATAGACGGACTTCCCAAGAGCGATGTTCTTAAATACTTCCTCAGTGACGGAAGCTGGTTTGCAGTTCGTCCGTCGGGTACTGAACCGAAGATTAAATTCTATTTCGGTGTATGCGGAAAAACGCAGGAGGAAGCACAGGCAAAGTCAAAAGCACTTATGGACAATGTAACTGCACTGCTGTGAAACTGATTTAGAAAAAGGAAGAAATCCGCAGGGATTTCTTCCTTTTATACTAAAACTTATACGATAATAAATCTGAAAGGAAGATTGATTTGTTTAACATACTTGATTATGGTGCAATAAATGATATAAATGTAAACTCAACAAAAGCAGTGCAAAAAGCTATTGACGCCTGCCGTGAAAACGGAGGGGGAACGGTTTTTGTCCCTGCGGGAAAGTATACAATAGCATCGCTTGTTCTTTGCAGTAATCTGCATTTTGTATTTGAAGCAGGTGCCTTTTTCTACGGAAGCAAAAATATAGACGACTTCAACCCCCGTGAAGAGATTGATTATCCTCTTTATCAGGATCCCACTCATTCATATTTTGAGCACAGTATGTTCTTTGCCAACGAGTGTTCAAATGTATCTTTTTCGGGCTTTGGCACCATTGATATGCAGGCAGTATGGGAAAATGTTCCCACTCCCGGCGCCACCGACTGGAGCAATTTAAGGGGGGCAAAGATTTTTGCGTTTAAAAAATGCACTGACGTGATTGTATCCGACCTTACGCTTTTGCATTGTACCGATGTTGCAGTGTATTTTGCAGGCTGTGAAAGGGTGAAGGCTACTCGCCTTACTATTGATACAAATATCGATGCCATCAGCCCCGACTGTTGTAAAAACGTGACTATTTCAGACTGCTTTATCCGCAGCGGTGATGATGCAATCGTTCTTAAAAGCTCCTATGTTCTCAATGAAAAGCGTGTTTGCGAAAACGTTACGGTTACAAACTGCAGTGTAACCTCACGTTGTAACGGAATCAAGCTGGGAACGGAATCCAACGGAGGATATAAGAATATTGCAATTACCAACTGTTGTGTTTACAATACATATATGGCAGGTGTCGCCCTTGAAATTACCGACGGCGGCGACCTGGACGGCGTTGTGGTAAATAATATCGCTATGAAAAACGTGGGTACACCTATTTTCGTGATTCTTTCAGACCGCAGACGTGGCCCCGAAGGAACAGGGCTTGGTACACTGAAAAATGTGGTAATCAGTAATGTTACCGCAATCGGCCCTTATGATGAGCCTTGGCTTGCTCCGCACCTTACCACCTTGTGGGATGGGGAGCAGATGTGCGTAACAGAAGTGATTACTTCAACCGTTACAGGCCATGTAGATAGACCGATTGAAAACATCACCCTTTCAAATATCACCCTTTCTGTTCCAGGCGGCGGCACAGAGGAAGACAGACACATCGTTGTTCCCGAAAAGGAGAAGAACTATCCCGAAAATAACTGCTACGGAAATATTCTTCCTGCCGGCGGCATCTATTTCAGGCACGTTAAAAATCTTAAAGTATCAAATGTTACCGTGATAACAGAAAAAGAGGACAAGCGTGACACTCTTGTATTTGAAGATGTTGAGAATTTAATTAAATAAAAGGAAGAATAATGAAGATTATAGCACACATCAAAACCGATTTTAAAGAAAAGTTCGGAATACCTCGTCAAAGCGGACTGGTAGAGGAAACGCAAGGAAAAATTATTTTTGAAAAAGAGTATCGTATTCCCGAAGCCTTTCGCGGACTTGAGAAATTTTCCCATATATGGATTTTATGGAATTTTTCAAAAGCGGAGAGGGAGAATTGGACACCCACTGTCCGCCCTCCGCTTTTGGGCGGTAATAAACGAATGGGCGTTTTTGCGACGCGTTCTCCTTTTCGTCCTAATCCCATTGGGCTTTCCTGTGTGAAGCTTGAAAAAATAGAGCAGACAAAGGAGCATGGTACTGTGCTTTACGTGCGTGGTGCAGACCTTATGGACGGCACGCCCATTTATGATATAAAGCCCTATCTTCCATATACCGATTCCCACCCCGATGCGGTGGGAGGCTTTACGGAGAATCTTTCGGAAAGAAAGGTTTCCGTCAAGATAGAATGTGACGGGTTTCACAAAATCCCTCAGGAAAAACAAACCGAGATTATAAAAATTCTTGAGCAGGACCCTACGCCTTCATATAAAGAAGAAGGAAAGGTTTACGGAATGAACTACGGCGGCTATGAGGTGAAGTTTTATATAAAGGACAAAATGCTGCATATTATATCTTTACAATAGTGCTTACTTGTGGTATAATGTATGAAAATAAATTTTGGAGGTAATATTATGGCAGAAATTTTAGAAGTAATTATGATTGTGAGCTTTGGCTTTTCATGGCCTCTTAATTTAATCAAGTCGTATAAAGCACGTACAACAAAAGGTAAGAGTCTTGCATTTTTGCTTCTTATATTCTTTGGTTACATAGCAGGCATTGCGTCAAAATTTGTAAATGAGAGCTATATGGCAAGCATCTCTGAAAAATGGTATGTGCTTTTCTTCTACGTACTTAATTTTATTATGGTGGGAGCAGACCTTGTTATGTACATAAGAAACAGAAAACTTGATAAGGAAAACGGTATATTATAATTTGTGAATTTACTCAAAATTTTAATCTTGACAAATGAATACGGTTGTGTTATCATATAATGCAATGTAGAGATTGTGAGACGTATTAAAACTTGAGGTGTACTCTATGCTTTAGTGCGTCTTTCGTTATTATATATAAAGAAAGGAAGAAGGAAAATGGAAAATTTATTAACAGCGGGAACACAGCTCGAGCTTATTTTCAGGCTGCTTTTGGCAGGAATATGCGGTGTGATCATCGGTCTTGAGAGAAGAAACCGTTCCAAGGAGGCAGGTATACGCACGCATTTTGTTGTTGCTTGCGGTGCGGCACTTATGATAATTGTGTCAAAGTATGCTTTTTTCGATGTAATCAAAACAGGTCTTATTGAAGGGGCCGACATTCGTCTTGACCCTTCCAGAGTCGCTTCCACCATTGCCAGCGGTATCGGTTTCCTTGGTGCAGGCATGATTTTCGTACATAGAAATACTATTACCGGTCTTACCACTGCGGCAGGCATCTGGGCAACCTCCGGCGTAGGTATGGCAATCGGTGCGGGTCTTTACTACATCGGCATATGTGCGGCAATTCTTATTGTTTTGGCACAGATTCTTCTGCATATGAATCTTCACTGGAAGAAAATGCCCAAAACAAAAATCCTTGTAATACGTGATGTGAAAGAAGAAAATTATCAGGAAACAATCACAAGCTTTTTAAGGGAAAGAAGTATATTTGTCCGTGATGTGGCAATAGATTGGGATAAAGAAAATCAGTCACGCAAATATACCCTTACAATAGAACTTCCTATGGATACTGTGGAAGAAGAAATCATAGCTGAAATAGGATATAATGTATCGATTAAAACCAGTATATAATTTGAAAAAAGGTGATTCTTTTACACAGAATCACCTTTTTCAAATTATATGGTATTGACAAAAAGGCGTGTTATGAAGTAAAATTGTATATATACAACATAAAGGAAGTGCATAATATGAAGCCTATAAAATTTAAAGGTGTTTACAAGGATTACATATGGGGCGGCAATAAAATGCGCAGTAAATACAACGTAAAGACCGATATGGACGTTGTAGCCGAAAGCTGGGTGCTGAGTTGTCATAAGGACGGTATGAGTGTTATCTCGGGCGGAAGCTATGACGGTATGGCACTTGATAAATTTATTGCGGATAACCCCTCAGTTCTGGGCACTGACTGCAAATGGAAAGAGCTTCCCATTCTTATTAAATTTATTGATGCGGCAGATAATCTCAGTGTTCAGGTGCATCCCGATAATGAGCAGGCTAAGGCGTGGGAAAATCAAAACGGCAAAACTGAGATGTGGTATGTAATCGAGGCAGATAAAAATGCTAAAATAACATACGGTGTTAAAGAAAATATCACAAGCGAAAAGCTTGGGGACGCTATAAAGAATAACACCGTGGAAAACCTTCTCAATACAGTTCCCTCCAAAAAGGGAGATGTGTTTTTTGTGGAGGCAGGAACGATTCATGCAATCGGTGCAGGAAATCTTATTGCGGAAATTCAGCAGAATTCCAATGTTACATACCGCCTGTACGATTATGACAGGCGTGGAAAAGACGGAAAGCCCCGTGAGCTTCATATTGAAAAGGGCGTAAAGTGTTCAAAAACAGAAGTGATTTCTTCCCGAAAGATACCCACATGCAGTGACGGAACACGTATGGTAGGAAGCTGTGAGTATTTCCAGGTAAAGGAACTTAAATTATCGGGTAAGAAGAATAAGCTTTATTGCAGCGAAAAAAGCTATCAGGCTTTGATTTTCCCTGACTGCGGAGGAACCATTTTCTTTGGTGATGAAGAAATGAGCGTTTCGGCAGGGGAGGCAGTGTTTATCCCTGCAGGTCTTGGTGAATATAGCGTAAAGGGAAGCGGAACGCTCCTTATTGCAAGCAATCCTCCGAGATATTTTGTAGGAATTGACTTGGGAGGCACAAATATTGCGGCGGCAGTGGTGGATGAATACGGAGTAATTTACGGAAGGGCAAAGAGAAGGACAAATGCACCGCGCCCTTATAACGAAATTCTTGATGATATGGCGTTGTGTGCAAGGGAAGCTGCAGAGGAAAGCGGAATCAGCTTTGACGATATTGAAAATGTGGGAATAGGTTGCCCCGGTGCAATAGATAAGGAAACACAAAGTATTGAATTTTCAAACAATCTTGATTTTTATAATGTCCCTGCGGTAGAATATATGGAAAAGGCACTCGGTAAAAAAGTGTATATTGAAAATGATGCAAATGCTGCAGCGTGGGGAGAATTTCTTGCAGGAAGCGGCAAAAAGTGTGACAGTATGATTATGGTTACCTTAGGCACAGGAGTAGGAAGCGGAATCATAATTGACGGCAAGCTCTTTGGAGGTGCTTACGGCAAGGGAGCCGAGCTTGGGCATATGTCCTTTATAAAAAACGGAGAGAAGTGTACCTGCGGAAAAAGAGGCTGTTTTGAAGCATATGCATCGGCAACGGCACTTATACGAATGACTAAGAAAGCCATGAAAGAAAACCCGGACACTGACATGTGGAGAGTATGCCACGGCAAGCTTTCAAATGCTGACGGCAGAACGGCATTTACTGCAAAGGATGCGGCTGCAAAGGGTGTTGTGAAAGAATATCTTGGCAATCTTACAGACGGTATCATCAGCATAGTAAATATGTTCCAGCCCAACATTATATGTATAGGCGGCGGTGTCAGCAATGCCGGAAAGAGAATCCTTGCCCCCATTGCAAAGGGAATAGAAAAGTATTCCTTTGCCCGCTTCGGAGCAAAGCAGACAGTTGCCGAGCTTGCAACGCTTGGAAACGATGCAGGAATTATCGGTGCGGCACTGCTCTGGAAAAACGAAACTAAATAAAGCAAAAGAAGAGGCTGGCGCGAAATGATGTCATTTTGCGACAGCCCCTTTTGGGGCGAACGAAAAATAGCAGAGATTGGACAAACTGAGCTGAGAAAGCCTATATTGGGCTTTCTCAGGTTACCCGAAGGCGTACGATGGTACGTCGAGAGGCGAAGTTTGTTCAAAACACAAGGCATTTTATTGCAGAAATTCGTCATTTGACGAATTTCTACCTAAACTTTTTCTTTGTTTTCGCTTTTCAGTCACAAAGAAAAGGCTTTGTTAAGCCATTTCTTCGCCTTGTGTGGTGTGTGTATTTTGCGACAGCCCCCGTTTTTTTCTATTCTTTGGGGAAATTATAACTCGCTTCCACCGTCACCTATATCGCATACATAGAAGGTGGGGGCATAGCCTATTTTTTCTGTATAGCCAACGCCAACTTTTTCTTTGAATTCTTCTACGCTTTCCTCACGCACAATAGAAACCGTGCTTCCGCCAAAGCCTGCACCCGTCATACGGCTGCCGAGAACTCCGGGGATTTTTCTCGCTTCCTCAACCAATGTATCAAGTTCAATTCCCGTAACCTCATAGAGATATCGAAGCGAATCGTGGCTTTCATTCATCAGCTTTCCGAAAAGAGCAATATCGCCCTTTGTAAGAGCTTCTATACTGCGAAGAACTCTGTCATCTTCATTTACTACATGCGTTACTCTGCTTAAAATAACCTCATCTTTAATAAGATTTTTCACCTTGTCAAACAATTCTGCCGTGACATCACCCAGACAGTTGATTTCGGGGAGTGCTTCTTTCAGAATTGCATAGCCTCTGTCGCACTCACTGCGGCGTTCATTATACTTACTTGATGCCAGTGAGTGTTTTTTATTGGTGTTTGTAATGACTAATTTGCAACCATCCATTTTAAGAGGAACAAGCTTAAAGTCAAGATTTTTGCAGTCAAGGAAAATTGCGTGATTTGCTTTTCCCATGGCAGATGCAAACTGATCCATAATCCCGCAGTTAACACCGCAGTAATTATGCTCTGCCGCCTGACCTATAAGTGCCATTTTAATCATATCGGGTTTTTCGGCGATGCCGTTTTTCTCATTGGAAAGGGTAGCAAAAGCAAGTGCCGTCGCAACCTCAATTGCCGCTGATGAAGAAAGACCGCCACCATGGGGGAGAGTATCGTCATAGAGCATATCACATCCTACTATGTCATAGCCTCCCTTTTTAAGCTCACTCATCACGCCTGCCTGATAATTGCCCCACCAAAGGTCTTTATAATTGTCAAGATTATCGGTGTCAATTTCCACAATATCGGGGAGGTCTGTTGCTTTCATACGGATTGTGTTTTTGCCTGTTACCCTGAGAGCTATCATTGTTCCCATAGTAAGAGCCGCAGGGAAAACAAAACCACCGTTATAATCCGTATGCTCACCGATAAGATTTACTCTTCCGGGAGAATAGAATATGCGTATATCCTGCTCACTTCCTCCGTAGAGCTTTATAAATTCTGATTTTATTTCTGCCTGTGTCATTCCGATGCCTCCTATTTTTGCGAATCAATATACTTTTTATATGCCTCACGAAGCTCTATGCTGGTTGCTTCAGGAGCAGTGGGATTACAGTGTGCCCAGGCTCCTGTTTCGCTTGAAGCGTTAAACTTCTGCTTTTCGGCACTTCTCATGGGAGGGAAGAATTCTATATGGAAGTGATAATAATCACTTGTATCACCGCTGTTAACAGGACCTTGATGCATACACATCATGTAAGGGAATGTGTAGCCGAAGAGGTTATCAAGTGTTCCTGCGGCTTCCCTTACCGCTTTTGCAAGATTGTCCTTTTCACGGTCTGTAAACTCTGTAAGGTACTGCTTGTGTGCCTTGGAGGCTATGTAAACACCGTAGGGATATTCACAGAAGAAGGGGAGGAAGCAAATAAAATCCTCGTTTTCAAAAATAATACGTCTGCCGTCCTTTACTTCGTTTTCAATCATATCGCAGAAAAGGCATCTGCCTGTTTCTTCCTTATGCTCTTTGCTTGATTCAAGCTCAAGCTCAAGCTTTTTGGGAATAAAGCTGTAACCGTAAATCTGACCGTGGGGATGAGGCATTGTAACGCCTACCACATCACCGCGGTTTTCAAATATAAATACATACTTGATTTTTTCGTCACGGCTTAATTCTTCAAATCTCTCCGTCCATAAATCCACCAGTTTGCGGACATGGGCTTCGGAAAGCTCGGGCAGAGTTACCGTATGCTCGGGGGAATAAAGGATAACCTCACACTTTCCGTAGGAGGGAGCCGTTTTATAAAGCTCTGTTGCCACATCATCCATTTCGGGAGGATTTTGGGAAAGAGCGGGGAAATCGTTATCATATTTCAATACATCAAAGGAAGCGGGAACCTTATCATTGTCAGGTCCGGGACAAAAAGGACACCAGTCCTTGGGCATCTGAGGACGGTTCTGCCTGTGAGATGCTATCATAACCCAATCCTTTGTTAAAGGATGCCAACGTAATTCTGCCATTTTATATCACCTGTCTCAAATGTTTTTTGTAAGTATTGCGAGAAATTCGCTGTAAAGTGTCTGCGGGTCATTCTTGAATGCGGCACACATTTTCTTTGCCATCAGCTCATCACCTACGGAAAGAGAAACGTTAAACATATCGTAATGCCCCTCGGAAATTCCTAAGTTGACACTGTACTCAATATCATTTACTTTTTTATACTCCGCTTTTACGCTGAGAGCATTTTTTAAATCCTTAATCTTAATTTTTATTGTTCTTAAAAGCCTCTCACGGACGGTTTTAGGAATCCTGTCCGAAAAGAAACTAAGTGCCTGCAAACCTTTTTTCGTTAGAGTGTAAAACTTATCGGTATCCTCAGTGTAATAGGTCACAAATTCCTCGCTTTCAAGCTCGGACATTTGCTCTTGGAGGTCAAAATAGTTTACAAACGGCTCAAGTGCCAAAGTATCCACTATAAAGGAATTGGGAACAGGCATCCTGAAGTTATTAATTATAAAAAGGGCAATAAGTTTTACATCTATTTTATCGTCAAAACAGTAATCCAAGAAAAATCCTCCATTACAAAATATCTTCCTGAGGCATGCTGTGCATCATTTCTTCTTCAGGATTTATGAGGTTGCCCTCATTGTCAATTATAAGTTCAGTCCGCTGTGTTTGAGCGGGGAAAGCCTTGCCAACAATAAAGTTGATTACAGCCAGTGCAACGAACACAATTAAGGTTTCAAATATTACGCTTACGGTGAATACGCTTAAAACTTCGGCTATGGAGTTAAGCTTTTCTCCTGATTTTGAATAGTGCATTATGAATTCCATAATGGGGTATCCTATAAAAATTCTATGTATAACCGCCATCAGGAAAATGTTTACGAATACTGAAATTATAAGGCGTGTCATAAACACTTTTACAAGCAAATCCGAGAAAAATCCGCGGAAACGTGTGCCGAACCATACAGTCTTATGTCTGTAAAGAATCCAACCGTGAAGAAATCCTGCAACAACGGAAGCTATAATATATCCCACGTAAACAGACATGTTTTCAACAATCATTCTGATTATTGTACATAGAGAAAAACCAATGCAACAGACAACAGGTCCGTAGAAGAATCCCAACAGTGCATTTACGATAACATCAAGGTTAGTGGTTATATACTGAATAACCTTTTTTGCACCGCGGAAAGAAAATTCAATTATACCTGCCTGTCCCGCCGTAAGCAGTATGTATACAGCAATCAGACCAATAAGCACGATGATTGTAGAGGGGGCGCGAAGGTGGTTTAAGGAGCTTACAAGCATCATTTTGCTTCTTGCCATATAATCCTGAATCGATGCGTGGCATCTGTCCCAAAAGCCCATATCCTTTGACAAACCGGGGATATACTCCGAACCGTCCTCGGTTATAATAAACCTTGAATTAGCCATTTCCTCACTAAAATATGAATTTTGTAAATTCTGCTCCTGTTTCTTACTCATAAAAACCTCCATTGTGCCATAGGCACAGTAATATGAATTTTAGCATATAAGACATAATTATATTATAAAGCATTTACACCTTTATTTCAATAGCATATTTGAAAAATTATCTCAAAGACATATTTTTACAAATTTCCTTCGCAGGACAAATTTCGCATTTTGCCTTCCTTGCACTGCAATACTCTCTTCCGAAAAGCACCAGGCGGTGGCAAAAGTCACTGTGCTTACTGCGTGGAAGCAGATTTTCCGTGTCCTTTTCTACCTTTACAGGATCGGTTTCCTTAGTCAGCCCCACTCTTTTAAGGATTCTTTTCGCGTGGGTATCAATTACCATGCCGCCACGGCCGAAAAGGTCTCCCAAAACAAGATTCGCCGTTTTTCTTCCCACGCCTGCTAGGGAAAGCATATCCTCCATATTGTCGGGAATTTCTCCACCGAAATCAGATATGATTTTTTGACAGCAGGCAATAATGTTTTTGGCCTTGTTATGGTAAAACCCCGTGGATTTAATGTCCTGTTCAAGCTCCTTTAAGTCTGCGCCGGCAAAGGCATGGGCATCAGGATATTTCTTGAATAAATCCTTTGTCACTATATTAACTCTGGCATCTGTACACTGTGCGGAAAGCTGTGTGGCAATGAGAAGTTCAAGCGGTGTTTTATATTCAAGGGAACATATTGCATCAGGGTACTCTTTTTCTAATATTTCGTAAAACCTTTCGGCTCTTTCTTTCCTACGCATAAAATCACATCCTTAGTATTATTTTATCATAAAACTCTTGTTTTTGAAAGAAAAACTTTGTATAATAGTAAAAGAGTTTTTTAATCTTCTTTATTGAAAGGAGGAATTTTGATGAAAAGCCCGCTTGCAGACAGAATTCGTCCCGACACTCTTTCGGACGTTGTGGGGCAGAAGCACATTTTAGGGGAAGGAAAAATCCTTTACAATATAATACAAAGCGGTGAAATTCCCAACATGATTTTTTACGGACCGTCGGGAATAGGGAAGACCACCGTGGCAAATATTGCTGCAAAAAATGCAAAAAAGCCTCTGTATAAACTTAATGCTACAAACGCTTCCGTTTCCGACATCAAGGCAATTCTTGCCGAGGCGGAAACAATGCTCGGTGCAGACGGAGTAATTCTCTATCTTGACGAGATTCAGAATTTCAATAAAAAACAGCAGCAATCCCTGCTCGAATGTATAGAAAACGGAAAAATTACACTTATTGCATCTACGACGGAGAATCCGTACTTTTACATATACAATGCAATTTTATCCCGCTGTACGGTCTTTGAGTTTCAGCCTGTAGAAGCCTGTGATATAAAAGAGGCACTCTTAAGAGCCAAGGAAACTTTGGAATTCCCGGTAATCCTTGAAGATGATGCGGCAGAGCATATTGCAGGCAGTGCCTGCGGAGATGTGAGAAAGGCACTTAATTCTCTTGAGGTTGCCGTTATGGCGGCAAAGCCTGACGAAAATCAGAATATCGTTATTACCTTGGAAATTGCGGAAGCAGTGACAATGAAAAAAGCCTTCCGTCATGACCGTGACGGTGACAGCCACTATGATGTTTTAAGTGCATTTCAGAAATCCGTCCGCGGAAGCGACGTTGATGCGGCACTTCATTATATGGCACGCCTTGTGGCGGCAGGCGATTTGCAAAGCATTTGCAGAAGAATACTTGTTATGGCAGCAGAGGATATAGGACTTGCATACCCCAATGCAATTGTAATTACAAAGGCATGTGTTGATGCGGCACTTCAGCTTGGATTTCCGGAAGCAAGAATCCCTCTTGCGGAAGCTGTAATAATGCTTGCCACAGCACCTAAGTCCAACAGTGCAATATGTGCCATAGATGCGGCGCTTTCAGATATTGAAAGCGGAAAAATGGGGGATATTCCCGCACACCTTAAGGATTCCCACTACGGCGGAGCGAAAAAGCTCGGTCACGGAAATGATTACAAATATCCCCACGCATATCCCAATCACTATGTAAAGCAGCAATATCTACCCGATACAATTAAGAATCGCAAATACTACGAATACGGGGAAAATAAGCTTGAACAGCAGACAAAAGCATATTGGGATAATATTAAAAAATAAATTATACGGGAGCAGATTTTTATCTGCTCCCGTATAATTTATTTCAATATCTTTTCTTTATATTTCATTAAAGTTTTATATCCGATATCATATAGCTTTTGAATTTCCTCCGGTCTTCTCTCTGTACGCTTCCATGATGAGGTATCTTCTTCGGGGGCTATCAGTATAATTCTGCCCTCTTTTTCAAGCTCTAAAAGTCTGTGGTGTGTTTCGTTATACATCTGTGTGCGATTTTCAAGAGCCTTTTTAAAATTAGGGTACTTTCTGTAAAGAAATCCGCTTATGTCAAGTGCCTTTTCAGGGCTTTTCACGTAACTTCGTTCTCTTGTGAGAATTACCACTACCTTATCACATCCCTCATCTAACGCTCTCTGAAAGGGAATGGAATTGGAGATACCGCCATCCATGTAAAGACTGCCGTCGATTTCTACGGGCTGAAAAAGTATGGGAAGGGCACAGCTTGCCACAACCTTTTTCCACTTCCGATCTTCGCTTGTGACGGTGTGGTACTCGCATTTACCCGTTTCAATGTTTGTAAGTGCCGCCTCAACCTTGCACCCTGATTTGTCGTATGCCTCGCTGTCAAAGGGAACAAGCTTGTTGGGAAGCTCATCAAAAACAAATTCCACATTGTAGTAACTGCGTTTTTTGGGATTGAGCAAATGCCTCATACCCATGTACCTTTTATCGTTAAGATACTCAAGTCCTATTTTAAGACCTCTGCCCCTTTGATTTGATGCAAAAGAAATTCCGTTGGCAACGCCTGCAGAAGTTCCTACAAGAAGGTCTGCCTTAAAGCCTATATCAATCAGTGCGTCCAGTGCGCCTACACTAAAGTAGCCGCGGCTGGCTCCGCCCTCTAAAACAAGTCCTGTTTTCACATTAATTCCTCCTTCCGCTATAGCTCTTTGATATCCTCGGCTATCTGCTTTTGAAGTTCTTCTATACTTTCAAACTTTCTTTCCTCACGGATAAAGTCTATAAATTCTATTTTCATTTTTTGGTTATAAATGTTTTTGTCAAAGTGGGGGATATACGTTTCTGTACGTAATTTTTCACCGCCCACGGTGGGATTGATGCCTGTGTTGGTAATAGCTTTATATGATTGATTATTGACTGTTACCAATGTTTTATATACACCTTTTTTGGGAATTATTATGGCATCTTCAAAAAACATGTTTGCCGTGGGAAAGCCCATTGTCCTGCCAAGGTGCTTACCCTCGCATATAGTTCCCTCCACCGCGAAGCTTCTTCCCAAAAGCTTGTTGGCAAGGGAGATGTCTCCTTTTGTGATAAGCTCCCTTATACGGCTTGAAGATACGCTTTCCCCGTTATAAAACTCACATTCAATCACCCGGGTACAAAAGCCCATCTTACTGCCGTAATCAGTCAGCATGGTACTATTGCCCTTGCCGCCTTTCCCGAAACGGTAATTATATCCGCATGCGGCGTATTTTACATTATATTTTTTTACGAGTATTTCCGTTATGAAATCCTCCGCAGGCATACCTAAAAATTCTTTGGAAACAGAAATAAACTCTGCCTCTGCACCCAAAGCTTTTATCAGCCGTTCTTTTTCCCGTAGGGTAGTAATATAGCTTACCTTTTCGGGTGAAAGAAGTTCCAAGGGAGAGCGGTCAAAGCTCAGAACTATTGGTCTGAGCTTATTTTCTTTTGCGTAATCTACAACGCTTTTTATAATTTTTTGATGGGCAATATGTACTCCATCAAAAAAACCGAGGGCTATTGCACAAGGTTTGCTACTCATCTGTAAAACCCCTTTATAAGCTTAAGACATTCTCTGCCGTCCTCTGTATCTGCCTTGGAAAGAGCAATAAAGCTCCCGTTTTCGTCATACACACGATACATTACTCCCTGTGTTTTTCCCTTGTAATATATGGGAACGCCGTTTTTTACGCGGTCGGCTCTTTTTTTATCCAAATAAATTGCTTCGTAGTTTTTAAAGAAAGAATCAAGGGGGAGAAGTGCTTTTTCCGCCATGCCGTTTTCGGAGAGGGAAGAAAGCTCTTCGGGAGTAATGGCACTTTCAAGGGTAAAAGGCCCCGATGCCGTGCGTTCAAGCCCCTGTATACAGCCGCCGCAGCCCAAAGCATCACCAATATCGGAGGCTAATGTGCGGATATATGTGCCTTTACTGCAATGAACGGCAATTTTCACATAAGGAAGCTCAATTTTTTCAATGTCGATTGAAAAAATCGTGATATCGCGTGCCTTACGTTCTACCTCAATGCCTTGTCTTGCCAAGTTGTAAAGCCGTTGCCCATTTACCTGAATAGCACTGTACATGGGAGGAACTTGCTGTATGTTTCCGACAAAGCCTGCTATCGTGGTACGGATTTCCTCCTCAGTAACATTAACGGGGCGTTTCTCGATGACTTCACCTGCCATATCAAGTGTATCGGTTTTGGTGCCTAAAAGAATTGTGGCACGGTAACGCTTGTCCTCCATGGTAAGAAAATCCGACGCACGCGTGGCAGGGCCTGCAAGAATAGGCAGAACGCCGCTTGCCTCGGGGTCAAGAGTTCCGGTATGCCCTACTTTTTTCATATTAAGGGCTTTTCTTACCATGCCCACGCATCTGTGAGAGGAAACCCCTACAGGTTTATTTAAAATGATAATTCCGCAGTATTCGTTCATTACAGTTTCTCCAATTCCTCTACAAGCTGACGTTCGGCTTCGTCAATGGAAACACCCTTGAAGCTGCAGCCTGCCGCCTTCTTATGACCGCCTCCGCCAAAGCTTCTTGCAACGGGTTCAATGTTATAATCACCTAAGCTGCGTAGGCTTACCCTGATGTCGCCATCGGGCTGCTGTTTTAAAAACGCACTTATCATAACGCCATCAATACTTCTGGGAAGCTGGGCGAGAGCATCGGTATCGGATTTTTCCGCACCATATTTCTGCATTATCTCATTTGTGATTTTTGCAGTAGCAATTTTTCCGCCTGAGTAAAGTCTGATGGATTCTATTGCTTCCGCCTTGAGCTTTAGTTGCGTCAGCGTATTCCTTTCATAAAGCATACTGCAAAGATACGTGGTATTAATACCCGTATCTGTCAGAGCAATTATTATTTCATATGTGCGGCGGTTCACCGATGCATACTGAAACGAGCCTGTATCGGAGGAAATTGCACAGTAAAGATATGCGGCAATTTCTTGTGTTATTTCAAAGCCACCCAGTGTAAGAAGCTCATATATAAGCTCACCCGTAGCACTTCTTGAAGGCTCTACATGGCTTATCTTTGCAAAAGAATCAGTCTGATGGTGATGATCTATGCAAACTGTGTTTTCCTTATTTTCAAAGAATTTGCCCCATTTGCCGATTCTGTCACAGCTACCCACATCTACGGCACAATAGCACTCGTAATCGGGAGCAGATGCATCCTCAGAAAATACTATAACATCTGTTTCAAATATGCTAAGATGCCTTGACAAAGGCACCTCCGTAAACACATCTGCTTTTATTCCGGACAAGCGCAGAGCGCAGCGCAGTGCCATTGCACTTCCTATACAGTCCCAGTCGGGGTTCGTATGAACGAAAATTGCAACAGAGGAGCTTTTTTTAAGATGCTCTATTACTTTCTTCATTGCCCTTGCTCCTTTCAGTTGTCTTTGCTGATGTCATTTAACAGCTTATTGATATGAGCACCATATTCAATAGTGGTGTCAAGCTCAAAGGAAAATTCAGGTACGCATCTTAAATTAATTCTGTTTCCAACCTCACGGCGGATAAAGCCTGCTGCCGCTTTAAGCCCCTTGATGCAGTCTTTCTTTTCTTCGTCCGTTCCCATAACGCTGATAAATGCCTTTGCATAGCGAAGGTCATTTGTTACATTTACGTTTACCACGCTTGTCATCATGGGGATTCTGGGGTCTTTAAGGTCACGTATAATACTGCTTAATTCTTTTTTTACTTCTTCGTTTATTCTGTCTGTTCTTTTAAAAGACATAGTGTTTCCCTTCTTTCAAAATATATTGTTTGCAAATGCAGAGGGGATTATTAAGGGGAAACTTCCCCTTAATATAAAAATCGCCAAATGCGGGGGCATGTACCTCGCATTTGGCTCCTTGCAAGGGCTGGCACGGTGAGTGCCGCGCGAGCGTAAGCCCTTTTTTCGCAAGAGAATGTTTTCATAAGAAAACTTCTCTTGCGAGCTAATGGCTTAGCCATTAGCGTTTAACTTCTTCCATTACATAACACTCAACAACATCGCCTTCCTTGATGTCATTAAAGCGAACAAATCCCATACCACACTCGTAACCGCTATTTACTTCTTTCACGTCATCCTTGAAACGCTTGAGTGAATCAAGCTCGCCCTCGTGGATTACGATACCGTCACGCACGATTCTTACACTGCAGTTACGCTGGATTTTACCGTCTGTTACATAGCATCCGCCGATAGTGCCCACACCGCTTACCTTAAAGGTCTGACGGATTTCGGCATGACCGATAACAGCCTCACGGAAGGTAGGTGCAAGCATACCCTTCATAGCTGCTTCAATTTCTTCGATAGCTTCGTAAATTACGCGGTACATACGCATATCTACCTTATTAAGCTCTGCCGCATTTCTGCCGCCCACGTCGGGACGTACATTAAAGCCTACGATAATTGCGTTTGATGCGGATGCCAGTGTTACGTCGCTCTCGGTAATAGCACCCACGCCGCCGTGAATAACTCTTACTCTTACTTCTTCATTGGAAAGCTTTTCAAGGCTCTGTCTTACAGCTTCAACGCTACCCTGAACGTCCGCTTTAACGATAATGTTAAGATCCTTAACATCACCCTGCTGAATCTGACTGAACAGGTCGTCAAGATTAACACGCTGTCTTGCCTTGTTTGCTTCGTCTTTAATTTTCTGCTTTCTTGTTTCAACAACATTACGTGCCGCACGCTCATCATCTACTACATAGAAAGGATCGCCGCCATCGGGAGTTTCACTAAGACCTACAATCTCAACAGGGGTAGAGGGAATAGCTTCCTTAATCTTCTTGCCCTTGTCATCAACCATAGCTCTTACTCTGCCCACTGCAGTACCTGTTACAATGATGTCGCCCTGACGGAGAGTACCGTTCTGTACAAGAACCGTAGCAACGGGGCCTCTGCCCTTATCAAGCTTGGATTCAATAACTGTACCTCTTGCCTTACGGTTGGGGTTAGCCTTAAGCTCCTTAACTTCAGCGGTAAGAAGTACCATTTCAAGAAGTGAATCAATATTTTTATGCTGCTTTGCACTTACTTCAACGCAGATAACATCGCCGCCCCATTCTTCGGGAACAAGGCCATGCTCTGTAAGCTCCTGCTTAACTCTGTCGGGGTTTGCCCCATCCTTATCAATCTTATTGATAGCAACGATTATGCTTACCTCTGCCGCTTTTGCGTGGTTAATAGCTTCAACCGTCTGAGGCATTATACCGTCATCTGCCGCAACAACAAGTATAGCAATATCTGTTACAAGTGCACCGCGGGCACGCATAGCTGTAAATGCTTCGTGACCGGGGGTGTCAAGGAAAGCAATCTGATTTCCGTTGATGTTTACCATGTAAGCACCAATGTGCTGTGTGATACCGCCTGCTTCGCTTGCGGTAACGTTTGTGCTTCTGATTGCATCGAGAAGACTTGTCTTACCGTGGTCAACGTGACCCATAACGCAGACAACAGGGGGACGGGGAAGAAGGTCCTTTTCTTCATCGGGAGCTTCAGCATCACTGAGAAGCTTTTCCTCCTCGGTGATAATTATCTCTCTTTCAACCTCTGCACCCATATCCTCGGCAATAAGTGCCGCCACGTCATATTCAATGTCCTGGGTGATAGCCGCCATAATTCCAAGCTGCATTAATCTCTTAATGATTTCCGTAGCACCAACCTTGAGCTTTTGAGCAAGGTCGCCTACCGTAATTGTGTCGGGGATAATTACGTGGAGAGGCTGTTTCTTTTCCTCTTTCTTAGGCTTTTGCATTTCAGGCTGCTTGGGCTGATTCTTCTTTTGGGGCTGCTGTTTGTTTTTATTCTTCTTTAATCTCTGCTTATTTGTTTCCGTGTCCTTCATTTCGGGAGCGAGCTGTTCTGCCTTTTCCTTTGCAAGCTGCATGTCAAGGTCAACGGCGTTAGTTCTGGTGTCAACATATCTTACGCTCTTTTTTGTAGAAATAACGGTATCTTCCTCGGTAAGCTCTTCGGCTATAGGCTGCTCTTTCGCCTTTTTTGCCTTTTC
Source organism: Clostridia bacterium (assembly GCA_045594665.1). Classification (GTDB taxonomy): domain Bacteria; phylum Bacillota; class Clostridia; order UMGS1883; family UMGS1883; genus UMGS1883. The sequence goes on from JAZNYX010000017.1 coordinate 56,021, forward strand.
TTCTTTTTTCTGCTCTTCTGCCTTTGCCTGATGAGCGGTAACATATTCCTCCATAGTCGTTCCGTCATCAAACTTCTGTGTGTAGTATTCCATAATGATACTCATTTCATAAGCATCAACGGAAGCTGCGGAACTTTTTGTAATTCCTGCAACCTCTGTAAGCATTTTGGCAATTTCCTTACCGGGAACATTTATATCTTTTGCTATTGCACTTATTTTTTGTTTTGAGATCATATCTGAGCACCTCCGTAATTTTTGATCTTTGGGAATTAATCCCTGCTTTCTGCATATTTCTTAACGATAGCCTTGGCAAAGCCCTCATCGCAGACAGCCAAAACGGGCATATCTTTTTTACCTGCCGCTTGGCTTAGTGTTTTTTTATCGGAATAAAACATAAGCTCCACATTGCACTCTTTACATCTGTTTTCTATTCTGCGGCGGTTACTTGCCCCAATATCCTCCGATGCAATTACCAAGCTTGCACACCCGTCATCGATGGCTCTTTCCGTCATAAAAACTCCGAAACGCACCTTTCCGGCACGTACTGCTAAGCCTATCATACCAAGTACTCTATCGTTCATCAAATCAGTTCCTTTTTAATATTTTCTTTAAGCTCCGTGGGGAGCGCGCCCTTAAAGGCACGTTCAAAGGATCTCTGCTTTTCGAATTTCACGCAGCAATCTCCATCCTTGCATATGTATGCACCTCGTCCGGGAAGCTTTCCCGAAACATCCACCGAAAATTCACCGTCTTTTTTTGTAACTCTTAAAAGCTCGGGTTTTGTTTTCATTTTCCTGCATACAACGCACATTCTAAGCGGAGTGCTCATTATTCTTCAATCCCCTCTGCACCCTTATCGCTCTTTATGTCAATCTTCCAGCCTGTAAGTCTTGCCGCAAGGCGTGCATTCTGACCTTCCTTACCGATGGCAAGGGAAAGCTGGAATTCGGGAACTACTACAAGTGCTGACTTATTCTTTTCATCAATTTCCACGCTCAATACCTTTGCAGGGTTAAGGGCGGCACTGATATACTCTGCAGGGTCCTCGCTGTACGCTATAACATCGATTTTTTCATCGTTAAGCTCCTGCACAATGCCTGCCACTCGTATACCTTTCTGACCTACACATGCACCAACGGGATCAACATTGGGATCCTCCGAATAAACTGCAAGCTTGCTTCTGCTTCCTGCTTCTCTTGCGATGCTCTTAATCTGAACTGTTCCGTCTGCGATTTCGGGAACCTCCTGTTCAAAAAGCTTCTTAACAAGACCGGGATGCGTTCTTGAAACCATAAGGCTGACGCTCTTTGTGGTTTTCTTAACCTCGAATACATAAACCTTCATTCTGCGGCCGGGAGTATAATCCTCGCCGGGAATCTGCTCGGAGGGAGCAAGGAGTGCCTCTGCACTGCCAAGGTCAATCATGATTCCTCTGCGGTCAAGCTTTTCAACCTTACCGGTCATAATATCGTTTTCCTTATCGCTGTACTCATCGTACATGTTTCCGCGCTCTGCTTCACGGATTTTTTGCACTACCATCTGCTTTGCAGTCTGTGCGGCAATTCTGCCGAACTTTGCAGGGTCGGCAACGAAATCAACGCTGTCGCCAATCTGATAACGCTTGTTAACAGCATGTGCTTCTTCAAGTGTAATCTGTGTGAATGGATCCAAAACCTCTTCCACAACTTCCTTTGTGCAGTAAACACGCATGTCGCCGTTTTCACGGTTAACCTCTGCAAAGCAGTTGTAACCGCTTCCGAAGTTTTTCTTGTAGGCTGTCACAAGTGCGGCTTCAAGAGCTTCAAACATGACTTCCTTTTTGATGCGTTTTTCACTTTCAAGTGCGTCAAGTGCCAAAATAAGTTCCTTGTTCATTTTTTCTTAAACACTCCTATCAAAATTTGAATGCAAGTCGAACAGACGCCGCCTTGCTTTTTTCAATTGTAATCTCTTTATTAGAAACCTCCACGGTAATTATGCCATCAGCATAATTTTTAAGAATACCGCTAAGCTCCTTTTTTCCGTCAATGGGGGCAAAAAGCTTTATGTCAATTTCTTCGCCCAGAACCTTTTCAAAATGCCAGTCACGCGTAAGAGCGCGGTCAATACCGGGGGAGGAAACCTCAAAAATATAAGCTTCCTTGATAAAGGTCAGCTCATCAAGAAGCGGACTTATTTCACGGCTGACATTTTCGCAGTCCTCAATTGTTACACCGCCGTCCTTATCAATAAAAAGACGGAGAAAATATTCGCTGCCCTCTTTTTTGTACTCGGTGTTGTAAATATACACACCGTGCCTTTCGCAAACATCAAGAGCAATTTTTTCAAGTGCCTCATCAATCTTAGCCAAGAAATCATCCCTTTCATATAATACGAAAGAGTGGGTCTGTCAACCCACTCTCTCAATTTCTGTCAAAATGATTATATCACCTAACTTAATATAATGCAAGCATTTTTTGAAAATATTAGAAATGTTTTTACGTCTTAAAAGTCTTAGAGAAGATAATGATTAATTAAAAACTGAAATTACCGCTTGAAATTCCAATAATGTTATGGTAGAATAAAGAAAAAATGATTTCGTCATAACGAAATTTTTCGTTATGACGAAATCGTTAAAAGCAGGGATGAATTTATGCAATATGAAACAGCTGCTCAAATGGCAGAAAGACTGGGGGTAACTGCAAGGCTTGTTCAGCTTTGGGCGAAGGAAGGCAAGCTTCCCGGTGCAATGAAGCAAGGCAGAGACTGGCTTATCCCCGTTGGGACGGCAAAGCCCAAAAGAGGAATGACGATTCACACTACCTGTGATATTTCGCTGCCTCTTTTAGCAGGGGCATATAAGCCCGGAACCATACACGATACAATAATGTCTATGCACGAAGGTGATGAAAAAAATCTGGCACTGGCGGAGTATTACTATTTTACGGGAAAGCCCGAAAAAGCAGTTGCCGAAACAGAACTGTTTTTTAATCATAAGGATGTGGTAACCAAGCTATCAGCATGCCTGATTTACGCCTTTGCAAATATTGCATTGGGCCAGGAGAAACGTGCAAGGATGGGCTTTGACTGCATAGAAGAAGCCTTGCGAGTTGAAATTGATGCGGAGAACATTTTGCCGCGTCAGAAGGCAATGTGTAAATTGATAGGCGCCACGGTAAATGTGCTTATGTACAGAATACCTCCCGATGAAGAGCTTTCGGAATATATGAAATACCTGCCCCGAGGGCTTCAGGTATGGGCGTGCTGTATGCTTGCACACATTGCATTTCTTCATAAGAAATACGACAAAGCAATAGGCATAACAGAAACAATTCTCTCAGTAAGCACGAAGACTTATCCGGTTGCAATGTGCTATATACATATAGTGGCTGCTATGAGTTATATGGAATTAAAGCAGGTGGAAAAGGCTAAGCAATATATGCTTAAAACCTGGAATATTGCCAAAGCCGACGGGCTTATCCAGCCTTTCGGCGAGCATCACGGGCTATTGTGCGGCTTGGTAGAAGTATGTATCAAAAAGGATAATTTGCAAGAATATAATGAAATTATAAAGATAGCAAACGGCTTTGCAAGTAACTGGCGAAATGTTCACAATGCAGACACGAAAAACAAAATCACTACAAGCCTTACAACCACGGAGTTCGCCATATCCATGCTTGCCGGCCGCGGCTGGTCAAACCGGGAAATTGCCGATTATATGGAATTGTCGCTTCACACTGTAAAGAGGTATATTTCTATAGTCTACCAGAAGCTGGGAATTACAAGCAGAGCAGAATTAAAAAAACATATACACTGAATTTTACCAAAAATGACTATTTTGAATTTGAAAATAGTCATTTTTTTTTGTTACAAGAGGATTACATATCAGATGCATTTTTGTTACAATAAACTCATAAAATGCAAAGCATACAGAAATAAAAGGAAAGGGGCGTAGGTGGTGAAGAAATATCGAAAATATAATTTTGAAGGAATTGTCATCGATATACCTTCCGAGTATGATGCGCATAGCGGAATTTACTTTGATGATATTCCCGATTTAGAGGAAAAGCCGCTATACACTCCCACGGGAAAGCCTGTTGTATCGGCAGTGCAGGACCGATGCAGGCATTACGATTCGGAGGGAGATGAAGCCGACTGCGGATCCTGCAAATTTTATCAGCCCAATCATCCGGGAGATTTGATAGGGGTTTGTGTTAACCCCAAAACGGTAAAAACACAATTTCCACAAGGGGGTACCCCCTTGTAGTAGTTATACATAACTACTACAGACAACATTTGGTAAACCATTAGAAAGGAATGATTTTATGAAAACAAGAAGGATATTGGCAACTATTCTGACATTTGCAATGCTGATGACTACACTTCCGGCAACTCTGCTTGTTTCAGCGTCAGAAGGATCCTTGCCAATTTATTTCTTCATCTCTCGCCCCGGCGAAGAACCTTCGCCTTCGGGTACTTATGAAGATTACGACATATTGGCAGGACAGGGTTCTGCATTGTCAACACCGGAGGCGGCAACAAATTCGCAAATTGCCACCAATCAGGGTATACGAAATGTGAGCCCTGAGTCCGAAATCACACAGTACATTGAAAGCTGGCCTCGGGGCTATACGGCCGAAACCTTTAAAGAGTTTGGTAATATGACGCTCTGGGGAGTAGATTACAGTGATGACGAATATGAAATTACATGGGTTACAATATGTAAAAGAGGAACCTTAGGCTTGAGTTGTTACTGCGGTTTTAACATTGGTGCTCATATTCACATTGACGGCGTGCTTTCTAAAAAAGTTGAGGTAACACCCGATACACTTAAGGTTACCAAAACCATTCCCGTAGCAGCAGGCACAGGGGGTCAGGTCTTTAATTTCAGTCTTCAGAAGCTTAAGCAGGATGAGAATTTTAGACCCATTAATGAAGTGGACACAAACTTTGATGCAATTCCCCTGAAGGCGACAATTGCTCAGGGCGGGACCAGTGCTCCCATCCTTAACGCAAACACCGGCACAGCTGATACATTAAGCTTTGGTTATTATCAGATTATTGAAGAATCTGACCCGGCGTGGGAACAGAGCAATATTGTTTATATTCAAGTTGCTACCAACGGTACTTTCAGATACAGCTACACTCTTAATAGCAATAGCTTTGTTGTTATGCCTGATGGTGCAACACTTGCAAACACTTATAAGACCTATGAGGTAAACTACGATGACGGCTGGAGCGACGTTACGGTTTTTGAGCCACAGAAATATACAGGAAACCGTTATGGTGCTCAGATGCCTCAGTTCCAGGGCGGTACTCCCGAATATGCGGATAGAACGTATGTTTTTGACGGATGGCTTTATGATTCCAACAACAACGGAACAAAGGATGCTGACGAAACCGTTTATCAGCCCGGTAGCCTTCCGGCAACAGTTACTGAGGATACATATTTTGTGGCACAATGGAAGGACAATGCCCACAAGGTTACATGGCTTAACGATAACGGCGATGTGCTTGAGATTGACGAAAATGTTATAAACGGTGAAATTGCCGCTTACGATAACACAGGCGGGTCCCTTGAAGCCTTGGCTACAGCTAAGAACAACGGTCAGTACACCTATACCTTTTTAGGCTGGTCACCGGAGGTAGTTCCTATGGCAGGCAATGACCAGGTTTATACTGCTGTATATACATCTGTTGTTAATAAGTATACAGTAACATGGGTTAACGATGATGACACTCCGCTTGAGGTTGACGAAGACGTTGAATACAACACCTTCCCTACCTACGATAATGAAAGTGGCTCACCTGATGAGCTTGCATCGGCTAAAAACACTGCAGAATACACCTACACCTTTGCAGGCTGGTCACCTGCCCCTGCGGTTGTTGTAGGAAATATTACCTATAAGGCGAATTACACAAGAACAAAGAACACATATACTGTCCGTTGGGAAGACTTCAACGGCACACTACTTGAAACAGATAGAAACGTAGAATACGGTGTGAAACCGGAATATAACAGAACTGATCCCACCCGTGCAGAAACTGCGGGTTATAGATACACTTTTATCGGCTGGAAAAAAGCAGGGGACGATACCCTTTACACCGATGAGCTTGACAATTATCCAGAGGTAGAGGGTAATGTAACCTATGTTGCACAGTATCAGGCGGTACGTGTTAAATTCACAGGTACTGTAAATATACATCTGGACGGCGAGCTTATTGACGCTTCCGTTACACCTGAAACCTTACTTGGTCAAGGAACAAAGATGTACCTCGGAAACGGCACACAGGGAAATGCTACCCAATACTACGAGCTGACAAAGTCTGATACGCTGGATTATGCTTATCAGAACAAAGATATGGGAAACGGTAATTATTACATCTATATCAGTGATGATGAAACTATTTACACCCAGCTTTGTGAACAGATTCTTGTTATTGAAAATGCTGACCGTGAAAGAGATTCCTATTTCTGGTCTGTAAACTATGATGCAAACGGAGGCACGAACTGCCCCGAAAACCCCGAATATTACCACAACGACCTGCCTGTTACGGTTTCTGAAACAGTTCCCACACGGGACGGTCATATATTTATCGGCTGGCTTTATAGTGATGGCGAAGGAAACGAAGTTATATACCAGCCCGGCAAAAGTCTTACAAGCGGAATTACTCATAAATATGACCTTGTGGCACAGTGGGTAGAAGATGTTGACCTTTATGTTAACGTAGTAATTGACCACACATCAGAAGCCGGAACCGACCATGAAGAAACCAAGGACAATGTTTTAATTGAGCTTGTTACAAGAGAGAACGATACAGTTCCATGGATTGAGGTAGGCAACACAAAAATAGACCTCGATAAAGACAACTGTGAAGCAACGCATAGCTACTCATTTACGCCCGATACTGCGGCTGACCTGAGTGATTATGAAGGGTCATTATACACGGCAGACGGTGTAACCTATAGCGGTGCAGAGCTTGGTTTGCGCAGTGACTATGAGTATAGCCTAACTGCTGTGAAAGCCGGTTATGAGCTGATACGTGTTGAAGAAGATGGCGACACCCTTACGGCTTATTTGAAATATACCCCTGAGGATTTTGACCTTCAATTCAGCCTTGAGATGGCTGACGAAGTTCCCACAGAAGCATATCCCGATGCGGCAATTGTACGTGTGCTTCGCTGGGATGATTCGGAACAGGAATGGTCGATGATTTCTCAGCACGATAACGGTAAGCCCGGTGTTAGTGTTGAAATTAATAAGCAGGATGGTAAGGGAAGCGGATTTATTACAGTTCCGCAAACAGATAATGAAGACCCTTATGATTATCGCATAGTTGTTTCATCATTTGTTTATGATGGCGGTATTTCTCCTGCAAGGACAAACGACAATGTTGAGTTTACGGACAGTATTTATACTGCAACTATGGAGGATGTTGGTGAGGTTGGTGATGACCATACACATTCTTCCTTAGAGGGTGCATATTTTGACGGTTCTCAGCAAGTTGGTACACTTCACGGTGTAATCACCATAGGTCTTCACGATGTTACCTTTGACGCCCAGGGCGGTACAATAAACGGTGATGCTACTTATACCATAGAGGATCTGTACAAAACTCCCGATCCTGCAGAGTACGTTCCCACACGTGATGGCGGATATGTATTTGATGGTTGGTATTGCGAGCAGACTTATGAGAATCCTGCAAAGAAGGACATTCGTCTTACAGAAGATGTAACCTTCTATGCTAAGTGGATTGCTCCCTGGTCGATAACAGGTACAGTCACCGTGGACGGAACATATGAGCTTGACGGCACAAAGATTATTCACGATGCTGACCGTATAGGTAAGGTTACAGTTCTGCTCCAGAAATATAACCCCGGTTCAGGATATTACGCAACATTGGATGCACAAGAGGTAACTATCACATATCCTGATGACAAAACTCAACCGGGAATAAGTAATGAGTATTTATTTGAGAATGTTCCCAACGACGGCGTATGGCGTATAGGTGTGCTTAACCACAACTATACCGATACCTACAATAACGAGCCGATTAGTGATGACATTTTTGAAGTGGCTACCCAAGGTACAAACGGTCCCTCTGTGGCTGTTGACGATAACGGCGACAATATGGCAGAAGTAGATATCCATATGGCGTTTAACCCTCAGAATTTTAACTTTTATTATAAGGTTATAGCGACAGATATTGGTGAAGACTATCGTCCCCAAAGCGCAGAGGTTCTTGTGCTTTATGATGATAATTACGAGGACAGCACCTCTCCACGTCTGTGGCCTGTTATCAGCCAGATGCAAAGTGGCACAGATTACACGGGTGAAACCGTGACATTTAGAACAGAAGGTGCAGAATACAGCGTTACAGACTCATACCCCGTATGGGAGTTGCATCCTCTGGGATACCTCTACGACTACACCATCAAGGTTCAGGCAGTTGACGGAACAAATTTAACCGATGCATTGCCTTACATGGTAGAGTATGAAGGTACGGCTCATTATCAGAACCCCGGTGCTTATGAAGATCAGAGTATGCTTGTCAAGGCTACAATTAAACCCAAAGCTTACCCGATTAATTATTTCCTTGAACCGGACAGCACAATTAAAATTGAAACTCTTGGCAAGAAAACGCACACATGGAGCTTCGAAACTGATATCAGCACAGAACGTCCCACTCGTCAAGGCTACGTATTCATGGGCTGGGTAGACGAAAACGGCGATCCCGTTTCCACAATTTCGGCAGCTGTTCATACAGAGACAAATGTTTATGCTACATGGGAGGTAGACAACTGGAAGGATGCTGACAAGACGTCAGACACGGATGACAAGGATGCTCCCACAGGCGGCGATGGAATACCGGACAGCAAGCAGGTGCATTTCCTGTACAACAGCGGAGAAAATGGAACAACCAGCCCCATTGGTGAAATTTACACCATTGACGGTGAGGATTTTGAAGATGTAACAGTTACAGCTACATCCGGCACAACTCCTGCTCCTGTTGCAGACTATGCTGTTGATAAGTGGGAATATAAGGGCAGCAGTGACGATAATGATAATGCTACTGTTGAGCCATTCACTCCCGAGGTAAACCATAAAATTACTCCTACTATCAACAATGCAGATGGCGGAAAAACCTACACCTTTGAGGTAACCTTTGCTATTGATACAAAGGGCAAGCCCACAGGACCTGACGGTATTGCCGATAAGTATCAGGCATTTGTAGAGTTCCGCAGCGGAAATTCTGCTCAGGGTACAGTAGAACCAGCTAACGGTCTTGAACCAGAAGGCTCTGTTTACCAGACATTTGACCTTCGTAGAACCGAAGGTGTGGTTACCCCTGATGTTTCAAAAATAAAGCGTAACCCCGCTGAGGGCTATGCCTTTGATTACTGGACAAAGGATGATGAAACAGAAAAGCTTTATGAATTACCGACATCAATCAGTAATGTCCTCGGCGGAACAACCATCGTATATTATGCTCATTTCTCCATTGACGAATGGGATGACGGTGATGATACTGATGAAGAAGGTGACGGTGTTCCCGATAACCGACAGGCACTTGTGAAATATATCCCCACAGCCAACCATTTCGGTGAGGTTATAGGAAATGCAGTTCAGGTATTCACCATTGTGAAAAATGAAAGCGGCGAATATATAGGAAATATTGATCCCGATAACAATGTTGATGTTGAGCCAAACCAAGGCTGGGCATTTGACTATTGGGGCGACCCCGATGGCTTCTGGGGCGAAAGGGGCGGCAAGCTTGATGACGAAAAGCCTTTTGCCGTTCACGCGGAAGTTCGTGGCGGACAGATTATCACCTATGTTGCTCACTTCGGTGAAGATAGCTGGAAGGATGCCGACCAGACACCGGACCCGCTTGATGACGATGCACCTATAGGCGGCGACGATGTTCCTGACAGCAAGCAGATTTTCATTGATTACACCTCTGAAAATCCCGAAAAAGGTACAGTTAGTGAATCGGCTGAAGCAATCACATTAACCGATGAAACTACCTATAATGCATTTGGTGCAACAGCAACCCCCACAGATGGAAATGCTTTTGACCGTTGGCGTTTGGTTCAGGATTATTCAGTAACATTCGATTCAAAAAATCCCGTCCTTGCTCCTGTTATCAATAACCCCACAGGCGGAAGCAGATACAGCTTCTACGCATCCTTTGATACTGATGCAAACAATGACGGTATCCCAGATAAATATCAGGCATACGTTGAATTTGTTTCCGAGGATGAAGCAAAGGGTACCGTAAGCGGTACGGGAGTTAAGCAGGTATTTGTATTTAAGGATATAAACGAAAACTACGCTTATACAGGCACAATAACTCCTGAGCTTACAAATGTTACGGTGAGTCCCAAAGCAGGGTATAATTTCAGTCACTGGACAATCGATGATATCGATTTAGAATTTGATGATACTCAGGTGCAACAACCGATAGAAAATGTTGCGGCAGGAAGAACAATTACCATTAAAGCTCACTTTGAAGTAAGCGGCGGCGGTGGCGGTGGTACAACCCGCTACACACTGACATATGAAACAAACGGCGGAACCCCCATCAGCAAAGAAACCTATGCAAGAAATACAGATGTTAAGCTTACAAAGGTTCCCAAGAAAGACGGTTATGTTTTTGAAGGCTGGTATCTTGATAAGGAACTTACCGAAAGTGTAAGCGAAGTAAAGATGACAAAAAATATAACTGTATACGCAGCATGGGTTGAGGACAACGGAAATGCAGGCAGCGGTTACGACACTCCGGGAAGCCTTAATGGCGAAGACCACTTTGCATATGTTGTAGGTTATCCGGACGGAACAGTAAGACCCAATGATAACATCAGCCGTGCAGAGGTGACAACAATCTTCTTCAGATTGTTAAAGCCTGATGAACTCAGAGATAACAATCTCACAAGCGAAAATGCATTTATCGATGTAAGCGATGCAGACTGGTACAACAAAGCAATTTCTACCATGGCAAAGCTTGGCATTGTAAACGGAAGAACGGCAGATAGCTTTGTTCCGAATGCGTTTATCACACGAGCTGAGTTTGCGGCAATCTGCGCAAGATTCGACGACTCCGAGTTTGAAATTGTGGATAACTTCACGGACGTTTCAGATCATTGGGCTGAAAAGGAAATTCATGAAGCAGCAGCACACGGCTGGATAAGAGGTTATGAAGACAATACCTTTAAGCCGGATCAGCTTATCACACGTGCGGAAGCAATGACTATGATTAACAGAGTCTTGAACCGTATTCCCGAGACTGCTGATGATTTGCTTGACGCTATGATAAAATGGCCTGACAACAGTGATACATCAGCTTGGTATTACCTTCCTGTTCAGGAAGCAACAAACGGTCATGAATATGATATGAAAAACCATATTTATGAGAAATGGACTGCACTCAGAGAAGGTACAGACTGGATGAAATATCAATAATAACTATCAAATTAATACAAAGACAGGCGTCCGCCTCGCATTCAACGGCACGACGGGCTTTTTGTATTTTTTTA
>JAZNYX010000018.1:0-8079 GCA_045594665.1 Clostridia bacterium
GAATATTAACAAAAAACGTCGTGAGGTATTAGGGAATAGGAAAAATAGTTCAGAACGGACAAACTGAGCCACGGCTTGCCGTGGGTTACCCGAAGGCGTACGTGGGTACGTCGAGAGGCGAGGTTTGTTCGTAGCAGAAAGGCTTAAAAAACATCGAAAAACCGAATAAAATGAGGTTTTTCAACAAAACTAAACCATTCTACAAAGTATAAACTGTCTTAATTCTGTATATTGTCGCCTTTTTGCGGTATGGACTATTTTTACATTTCCTATTATTCCTGATTTACCATCATTTCCTGAAATTCGCTTCTGCTTATAAGCACCTTGCGGGGCTTGCTTCCTTCGTGGGGACCGATTATTCCTCTTTCCTCAAGCTGGTCAACAAGCCTTCCTGCACGTGAATATCCGACTTTCAGCTTTCTTTGAAGCAGTGACGCACTTGCCTGTCCGATTTCCACCACAATTTCAATTGCCTGGGGAAGCAAATCGTCAGCCTCGCCATCGTCGCCGCTGCTATGATCTTCAGCACCGTTTTCAATATGTTCGATAATATCCTCATTATAATGTGCAGAGGAACAGTTTTTTACAAACTCTACAATTTTTTCAATTTCCTTATCGGAAACGAATGCACCCTGAAGTCTCTTGGGCTTGCTTGCACCCATGGGGAGGAAGAGCATGTCACCCTTGCCGAGAAGCTTTTCTGCACCGCCCATATCGAGAATTGTACGGCTGTCAATCTGGCTTGATACTGAAAATGCAATACGGCTGGGTACATTTGCCTTGATAAGACCTGTAATAACGTCTACCGAGGGGCGCTGTGTTGCAATTACAAGATGCATACCTGCGGCTCTCGCCATCTGTGCAAGACGGCAGATAGAATCTTCAACCTCATGGGGAGATACCATCATAAGGTCTGCAAGCTCGTCAATAACAATGATAATCTGCTCCATGAGTCTTTCGCCGTTGAGGGCAGCATATTCATTGTAGCCCTTGAGATCACGGACATTTGCCGTAGCAAACATACTATAACGCTTAACCATTTCCTGAACCGCCCAGTTAAGAGCACCTGCCGCACGGCGGGGGTCTGTTACAACGGGGATTAAAAGATGAGGAATACCGTTGTATACACCAAGCTCAACAACCTTGGGGTCAATAAGTATAAGCTTTACCTCATTGGGGTCAGCCTTATAGAGTATACTTGTGATAAGTGAATTTATACATACACTCTTACCACTGCCGGTAGCACCTGCAATAAGCATATGGGGCATCTTTGAAATATCACTGACAACTGCCTGCCCTGCAATATCCTTACCCATTGCAAAGGCAGTTTTGGATTTAAATGAGCGAAATTCCTGACTGTCGATTACTTCGCGCAGGGCAACCATTGAGGTACTCTTGTTGGGGATTTCTATGCCTACAGCGGCCTTGCCGGGAATGGGGGCTTCTATTCTTACACCGAATGCCGCCAGATTAAGGGCAATATCATCTGCTAAGTTTACAATTTTGCTGACCTTTACTCCGGCAGAGGGCTGAAGCTCAAATCTCGTTACGGCAGGTCCTTTACTTACCTCCAAAACCTTTGCTTCTACGCCGAAGCTTGCCAACGTGTCAACAAGCTTTTTTGCCTGTGTGCGGAGATCTTCGGGCTTGTCCGCAGAGCCTCCTGCCTTTGCTTTTGAAAGAAGGTCAATAGGCGGGAATGTATAGGGAATATATTCAAGCTCAATTTCATCTTCCGTTACGGCTATGGGGGAGGTGTCTTCTTTTACTTCCTCCACGCCTCCCGAAGCCTCCATTGCGGTTTTTTTGATTTCTTCGGGAATCTCAACCTTGCCCAAGGGCTTTTCCTCGCCTTTGGACTTTTTATCGTCGTAAAGATTTATGGTAAATTCATCATTGTCGCTGTCTGATGCGGCAATTTCTTCATCTGTAAGTATTTCTTTTCCAATTTTTTTCTTTTTCTTCTTTTCGGGTTCTTCATCCTCTGCCTTTCTCTTTTTCTTTTTGGAGGGAGCTTCATCCTCAACACCGTTTATTTTAATAAGGTCCTCAGCTTCGCGGTCTGCCTCATTTTCTTCTTTTATGTTAAAGAGAAATTCCGATATATTTTTATACAGATAGGAGAAAGCTCTTGTGAAAGGCTCTGTTCCCGTTACCGTTACAAAGCATACAGAGGCGAGAAGAATAAGTATCAGATAAGTTCCCACGGAGCTTACTAATGCCTTAAGGGGGAGAGCGAGGATTGCACCGATAAGACCGCCCGACAAATTTGCATCAGAGCTGTCGGTGATTGTTTCAATCAGTGCATCAAAAGGACCGTCAAACAACTCCGCCTGGGTATTAGAACAATAAAGTGTATGAATACCGCACAGGCAAACGAAGAAAAGTGCCGTAAAGACATATCTGTACTTATGAGGTGATAGGGTCTTTTTTACAAAAAGATGGATTGACGCTGTCAAAAGCATAAGGGGTATTGCTATGCTCATGCTTCCGCAAAACAGCTTGCAAAGCCTCCTTAAAAAACCGCCCAGAGCACCAAATACACCCATGTGGGAGAAAAGCAAAACTGCCGCAAGGAATAAAAGACATATTCTGCGCACTTCGGGATTTGCACTCTTTTTTGTGGGGGCTTGTTTAGTCGGCTTCTTACCTTTTGAAGAACTTTTCGGAGAGGTTGACCTTTTGATTGTAGACCTCTTTTTTGTAGATTTATTATCCATTTTAATATCCTTTCCGATTCAAATCAGATAGTGAAATTCAGCACTATTGCAAAAATACCTGCCGCTATGCAGTAGTAGGAGAAATAGCTGAGCTTACTTTTTTCAACCAGACGCAGAAGAAACTTGATTGCCAAATATCCGCTTACTGCGGCTGTTATCATACCTACTAAAACGGGGAGTATACCGGGAAGCGCAGTCTCAACACTCATCATATCCTTTATATCAAGAATAAGTGCACCCAAAATTGCCGGGATTGACATCAGGAATGAAAATCTTACGGCTGTTTTTTTGTCGAGCTTGCAGAAAAGTCCGCCCACAATGGTGCTTCCGCTGCGGCTGATTCCCGGCAGTGTCCCTAATGCCTGGAAGCAACCTGTACCGAGAGCTTGCTTATAGCTCATTTTTTCAAGCTGTGTACTGCCGCCTGCAAGCTTTTCACTGACAAACAGAAGTAAAGCCGTTATAATAAGGAACGTACCGATCTGCCAAAGCGCAGGATTTTCAATAATATCTCCGAAGAAGAAAGCTGCAATTGTTGCAGGAATTGTTGCAATGATAAGCATAACTATAAGGCGGCGATATGTATATTCTTTAAGCTTTAAGCCCTTTCCCGTGAAAAGGTCACCGCACATGGAGAAGAAAGCTTTTATCATTTCCCAAATATCCTTGCGGTACACAATGAATACTGCCGCAAGAGTCGCTACGTGCAAAAGTATGTTAAAGGATAAAAGACTGTCTGCCTCGGGATTCATCCCCATCAGACGCCCTGCAATGGACAGATGCCCCGATGAAGAAATAGGCAGAAATTCGCTTATCCCTTGAATAAGCCCAAGTATAAATGCTTCTAACAAAGACACACTAAGCCCTCCTAAAATAAAATATTCAATATAACACTACTATTCTATCATATAATAATAGAAAAATCCACTGTTTTTTTCCATTATTGACATTGAAAATTATCTGTGATATATTGGGCCGAGGGATAAATATTATTTAATCAGCCATAATAAGGATAGCCATTGTAGGAGGGATATTATGAGAATAGCGTTTTTTGATACAAAACCCTATGACAAGGAGTCTTTTGAGAGTGCTTCGGCAGGAAAAGACATTACCATAAAATATTTTGAAACCAAGCTCAATGAAGATACTGTAGGTCTTGCAAAGGGCTTTGATGCGGTATGTGTGTTTGTAAACGATACCGTCAATAAGGAAGTAATTGACCGCCTGTGTGAACTGGGTGTAGGTGTGGTTGCGCTTCGCTGTGCAGGCTTTAATAACGTAGATATGAAGTATGCTTTCGGTAAAATCCATGTCCTGAGAGTTCCTGCATACTCACCTTATGCGGTGGCGGAACATGCCATGGCAATGCTCCTCACATCAATCAGGCGGATTCATAAGGCGTATATCCGTACTAAGGACTTTAATTTCAGCCTTTCGGGAATGACAGGCTTTGACCTTCACGGAAAAACCGTGGGAATAATAGGAACGGGAAAAATCGGCAGAGTATTTATTGACATCTGCCGAGGCTTCGGGATGAAGGTTCTTGCTTATGATAAGTTCCCTGCACAGGGACTTGCCGACGGGGAAAACATCAAGTACGTTTCCACCGATGAGCTTTTTTCGGGCAGTGATATAATTTCCCTGCATTGTCCGCTTAATGATGAAACCTATCACATCATTGACGAAAATTCTATTGAAAAATGCAAAAAGGGCGTGGTGATTATAAATACCTCCCGTGGTGCATTGGTAGATGCTGAAGCCCTTTTAAACGGCATTAAGTCAAGACACGTTGGAGCGGCATGCCTTGATGTGTATGAAGAAGAATCTGAGCTTTTCTTTGAGGATTATTCGGGGCATATCGTGGAGGATGATACCTTGGCACGACTCATATCCATGCCCAATGTTATCGTGACGTCCCATCAGGCGTTTTTAACGAAGGAAGCCCTTACAAATATTGCCGACACCACGGTTTCAAATTTAGAGGGCTTTTTCAAAAACGGTCAGTGCCCCAACGAACTGTGCTATAAGGGCGGTAACACCCACGACTGCAAAGACGGGAAATGCTTCTGATAAATACTTCGGCAAAAACAGCACTTTTGCAAAATCCTTGCACAAGTGCTGTTTTTTTACTCTTTAAAACCCTAAAAAATAGCCTTAATCGGTTGACAATACTATTTAAAAAAGGTATAATGGTAAATTGATAAGGAGTGTTTACAATGGAAAAATTAGGACTCAATGAAATTCGCGAAAGATATTTAAAATTCTTTGAAAGTAAGGGACATTTAAGATTGCCGTCATTTCCGCTCGTTCCACAGAATGACAACAGTCTCCTTCTTATAAATGCAGGTATGGCACCTCTTAAGCCCTATTTCACAGGGAAGGAGGTTCCTCCCCGTAAGAGAGTGACCACCTGTCAGAAATGTATTCGTACACCCGATATAGAGCGTGTTGGTATAACCGCCCGTCATGGTACGTTTTTTGAAATGCTGGGTAACTTCTCCTTCGGTGATTACTTCAAGCACGAGGCTACCGCATGGGCTTGGGAATTTGTTACAAAAGAACTCGGACTTCCCGAGGACAGAGTGTATATCACCGTGTACGAGGACGATGATGAAGCTATCGACATCTGGACAAAGGAAGTTGGCGTAGATCCCTCCCATATTTCCAAAATGGGTAAGGAGGACAACTTCTGGGAAATCGGTCAGGGTCCCTGCGGTCCTTGCAGTGAGCTTTACTTTGACCGAGGCGAAAAATACGGTTGCGGAAGCCCCGATTGTAAGGTAGGCTGTGAGTGTGACAGATTCGTAGAATTCTGGAATCTTGTATTCACCCAGTTTGATAAAGATGAAAACGGCGTATATAACCGCCTTGCCCATCCCAACATTGATACAGGTATGGGTCTTGAGAGAATGGCTGTTATTATGCAGGATGTAAATAACCTTTTCGAGGTTGACACAATCCGCAATATTATGCTTGAAATCAGCAAGGTGGCAAAGGTTAACTACGGTGAAAACGAAAAGACAGATATTTCACTGCGTGTTATCACTGACCACATCAGAAGCACAACATTTATGGTGTGTGACGGTGTTTCTCCCTCAAACGAGGGCAGAGGCTACGTTCTTCGTCGTCTGTTAAGACGTGCGGCACGTCACGGCAGACTTCTTGGCGTAGAGGGCACATTCCTTTATAATATTGCCGATACTGTTATCCGTGAGTCAAAGGGTGCATATCCCCAGCTTGAGGAAAAGCAGGATTATATCAAGAAAGTTATCAAGAGGGAAGAAGAAAGCTTTAGTCAGACAATCGACCGCGGTCTCTCAATCCTTGAAGAAAAGGTTACAGAGCTTGAAAAGAACGGCGGAAAGATTCTCTCAGGTGAGGATGCTTTCACACTTAACGATACTTACGGCTTCCCCATTGACCTTACTGAAGAAATTCTTCAGGAAAAAGGTCTCGGTGTTGACCGCGACGCATTCAACAAGCTTCTCCTTGAGCAGAAAACCCGTTCAAGAGAGGGAAGAAATGTCGGTGATGAAGCGGCATGGAGCGAAGATATTTATCAGACACTTGGCAAAGAAATCACAACAGAATTTATCGGATATGATAATTCCCAGTGTGATGCAAATATTACTGTTATCGTAAAGGACGGACAGATTGCGGAAAATGTGCAGGATGGAGAAAACGCAGTTATCATCCTTGATAAGACCGTAGTATACGGCGAAAGCGGCGGTCAGATGGGTGATAACGGCTGCATTACCGGTGATGGCTTTAAGATGACAGTTACCGATGCAAAGAAGCTTGGCGACGGAAAGATTCTCCACCACGTAACCGTTACAGAAGGCAGTGCAAATAAGGGTGACAAGGTTCATGTAACAATTGACGCCAAGAAAAGAATGGCTACAGCTCGTAACCATTCAACCACACACCTTCTGCAAAAAGCCCTTCGTGAAGTTTTGGGAAGCCACATTGAGCAGGCAGGAAGCTACGTTGATGAACTGAGGCTCCGTTTTGACTTCTCCCATTTTGAAGCCGTTTCCAAGGAACAGCTTCAGGAGGTTGAAAATAAAGTAAATGCGGCAATTCTTGCAGCATACCCTGTTACAATCAAGAATATGTCCATTGCCGATGCAAAGGCAGAGGGGGCAATGGCACTCTTTGGTGAAAAGTACGGCGATACCGTTCGCGTAGTAAACATGGGCGGATATTCAATCGAGCTTTGCGGCGGTTGCCATCTTAAGAATACTGCAGAGGCAGGTCTTTGCAAGATTCTGTCCGAGAGCGGCGTTGCGGCAGGCGTAAGAAGAATCGAAGCTGTAACAGGCGAAGGCGTGCTTCGTTATATTGAGGAAAAGAACGCAATCATTGCAAATACAGCTATGGCTCTTAAGACAACCGAGGGTGAGCTTGTTCACCGTGCCGAATCTATTGTAAACGAGAATCGTGAACAGCAGAAGAAGCTTGAGCAGGTTGCTTCACAGATGGCAAACGCCAAGGCAAGCGACATTATGTCAAACGCTAAGAAAATCGGCGATATTACACTTGTAGTAGCTCAGCTTGACGGTGCAACAGTTGATTCTCTCCGTAAGACAGGCGACGCCGTAAAGGACAAGACTCCTATGAGCGTTTGCGTATTCGGTGCAGAAACAGAAGGAAAGATTTCCTTTGTTGCAATGGCAAGTCAGGATGCTGTTAAGGCAGGCGTACATTGCGGAAAAATTATAAAGGAAATTACAGCTATTGCAGGCGGCAGCGGCGGCGGGAAGCCTGACAGTGCTCAGGGCGGCGGTAAAGACGCAGGAAAAATTGCTGAAGCTCTTGCGAAGGTTTCCGAAATTATCGCATAAGGAAGTGTGAAAATGGATTGCTTATTTTGTAAAATAATAAACGGGGATATCCCCTCTGCAAAGGTGTACGAGGACGAGCTTGTATATGCATTCCGTGATATTGAGCCTCAGGCACCCGTGCATATTCTTATTATCCCGAAAGAGCATATCGCATCTGCAAACGAGCTTACCGAGGAAAACGCTTCCATAGTAGGTCATATATTTGCAGTTGCGGCAAAAATTGCAAAGGCAGAGGGAATAGCAGAAGGCGGCTACCGCATTGTAAATAACTGCGGTGAAGACGGCGGACAGACCGTGAAGCATCTTCATTTCCATATGCTTGGCGGACGTTCTCTTGCTTGGCCTCCAGGCTAATTCCGGCTGACAAGGTCAGCCTTTCGAAGCAAAAGTTTTATTTCATAAAAGCATTTGCTTCGAGAAAAGGGCTTTCACTCGCGCGGCACTCACCGTGCCAGCCCTGTCAAGGTGTCAAAATCGAGGTACACGCCCCCGATTTTGACGATTTTATGAGTTTT
>JAZNYX010000019.1:0-50233 GCA_045594665.1 Clostridia bacterium
TCGCTATTTTCAATACCGTGAAGCCTGTCAATCAGACTGCCGCCGCTATAAGTACGCCAAGCACCGGCACGGTCAAGCTTTATGGGTTTTGTTATATCAATCATCTGCTCTTGTCCTCGTTGGCAAAGTCACGAACTGTGCCTGTAGGTCTGTGGCTGAAGTTAAGTCTTTTAAGACCTGCTTCCTTGTCGGGCATAAAGTCAACCCACATATAATGCATGTGTCTGTCACCGGTAACCTCTGCACCGTGGTTTGAGCCAAGAGGAATATGAATGATTTCATCGCCCTTCATATTATACTTGCCGTCATCAATGATAACTTCCATATCGTTTTCTGCAAAGCTGTAGAAGAACTGGTCAAGCATCGGATGTGCGTGAGGTCTTACAAGGTCGTAGCCGTAAGATTCAACAGAGCCGATTGTAAATCTGGGAATGATTTCGTGAGGAATCATCATTCTGCTGATTGTCTTTTCGCTCTTGTTGGGGTCGATATACTGGATAGAATCCTGATAAGGTACAACTACAGGGAACTCGGTCTTGTACTCTTTAAGATCTGCTTCGTCGCCTTCTTCTTCATCCCACTGGATTTCAAGAATACGAGTTTCCTTTGCAGCTTTAACAACAAGATCTTTCTTCGGGTCTGAAACAAATGTAGTTCTGTCATTAAACTTATACTCTTTACCATCTGTTGTAAAAACAGCGTCACCCTCTAAAAGGATGAGAATATGATAATATCCTACATTCGCAGCAAATGTTACGCTGTCGCCTTCTGCAATTTTGTGGTGAACAGGTCTTGCACCATTGATTTCACCTTTGCAAAGTTCTACACTATGAGTGCCTTCTTTTTTAGTGTCAACATGCTCAAATTTTACTTCTTCTGCCATTTTTAAATCCTCCAATTATGTAAATTTAAATTATTTTACCATTTCCGGGTTAACCGAGGTTACACGGTCAACTACAAGCTGACGAAATTCCGGTGAAAGCATCGCAAAGAACGCTGTAAAGCCAGTTACCCTTACAACAAGGTCGGGATACTTAAAGGGATCCTTGTGAGCTTCAAGTATTTTCTTTGCATCAATAATGTTGATGTTAAGAAGTGTATTTCCTGTGTTCATGATTGTGCGAATCATGTTAACCATTTTGTCAATACCTTCTTCATCATTCGCGATGCCCGGGTCAAACTCAAGCTGAACGGGCGCACAGTTACCGTAGCCGGGCTGAATCATACCTATTGAATTACACATTGCGGAAACTGCACCGTCTTTTCTGAAGCCGCCGTTGGGATTAGCACCGTGGTTGATTGCTTCATGAGCTTTTCTGCCGTTAGGAGTAGCCGAAACTGTACTTCCGAGACCAAGGGTATTTGACCAGGAGAAGAATCCGGGAATAAAATTAACTCCGGGATGCTGGGAATTAAGGTCACGTACAAGCTCTGTGTAAAGGTCGCTGACTTTCTTAGCCCATTCGTCACCAAGAGTGTCACCGCCGCAATAACGCTGACTGTTCTGCATAAGCTGACGGATATATTCACCATCTTTATCCTCGTAATTGTTTTTCATATGTTCTGTAAGCTCTTCAAAGGAAATCTTTCCTTCGTTTTCTATTCTCTGCTTACATGCAGCAAAGCTGTCGGCAACAACTGCGATACCGCTTCCGTCAACACACATATTGTAATAGTTAGCTCCGCCATCTGTAATATTGACACCTTTTTCAATAAGTCCATGCTGGAACAGGTTTAAGATAAGCTCCGGCTGACTCTTTGACTGATATTTGAGATGATGCATAATACCATTACCCGTTGCATCAACTGCCGCTTTAAGATGAATTTTGTAAAGCCTCCAAAGCTCGTCAACGGATTTTTCGCAGGAGCTTTCCATCATTTCATAATAAGCCACTTCAAAAACCTTGGCAAGATTGATTTTAACAGTGTCATTCATTGTATATTCCATACCCGGCATACACATCCAATGGCATCCTGCCGCCACTCTTTTTCTTGCAAGTTCAAGAGGATATCCGCACTTCATAAAGCCTTCTGCAAGAGCTGTATCAGAAGAATATCTGGGCCAACCCTGTTTGTTTTTAAAGAGATAAGCTACGGACTTCTTAAAGAACTCTTCATCAAGATTATCATGTACTCGGATTGTGAGATTACATGCAATATTGATTTTATCTGCTGCATCAAGACAAAGGTAAGAAATCTTTGATGTCATATCCTTACCGTTTACATCGGGACCGCCAAGCTGGAAATAACGACTGTCCTGAAGGAAAAGACACGCAAGATAGAATACTGCCTCGTCATCTGTAAGGATTCCTGCCTTAATATCTTTCTCATAATAAGGACGAAGCATTTCGTCAAGCTGTCCGCCCGCACTTCCTCTGTTATATGTACGGGAAAGCATGCTGAACCAGCACATCCACTGAATTGCTTCCTTAAATGTTTCCGGAGCAGCATCGGCAACCTTGTTGTTCATTTGTGCCATTTCAAAAAGATTTGCTTTAAGGGTAGGATTAACTTCCTTTTCCGCAAGTTCTTTGATTTCCGACGCCATTCTCTTAAGGAAACGGATAATTGCTTCAACAACTGCAATTTCACTGTCGTAGAACTCATGATGGGTTTCGTCGTGAAGTTCTCTTTGTTCTTTGAGCTTATCGAGAATACCTCCCCATCCCAGCTCGAATCCTATTTCAAGGTCAGGTGTAAAGTGATGGCAGTTATCAATACCCGATATAACGTTATACTTGTCAAACAGTACTTTCAAATCGTCAAAGGGGTAATCAGGATTCCATTTACAGTCAACGGGGCGAAGTCTTTCAAGGAATAAAAATCCCTTTCCCACAAAGGCATCAAGCGGGTCACAGTACAGCGGATGTGAATCAAGAATTGCACAATAATTTTCCGTCCATGCTTTGTAACCGTATATTGAGCCGTTGGGATGGTTTGGCTTTAATTCATACTTGAATTCGTCTTGAACGATAAGGCCGTAATCATCCTCGTTTGCACCGCCGTTACGTGCTTTTTCCTCCGTCTGAGCTACTTTTCTCTCACGCAGAAGTTTGATTCTTTTATCATAAGAAAATTCTTCATCAGCGGAAAACTTGTTAATTAATCTAAGTTCACTCATACCTCTTCCTCCTTATATGATTTTGTGCGAAACCCCGATTTTAGTGAGTGTGTCACGAATTTCGGAAAGTTTGTCTTCGCCGAAAGGTCTTGCCGATTCAAACTGATTTTCAGTATTAAGAGCCTTATACTTACCCTCACCAAGGGGGTTAAAATTAAGTACTTCGTATCTGAAAAGATTTTTCATATCTTTTACATGGTTTGCAACTGCACTGATATTATCAATAGAATCCGTTGCTCCCGGAATAAGCGGTGTGCGGACAATTACGGGGATTCCAAGCTCATCAAGCAATTTAATATTTTCAATAATATTCACGTTTGACACGCCTGTATATTTTTTATGTTCGTCGTCATTAAATATTTTAAGGTCGCACATAATGAGGTCAACCTTACAGAGCAGTTCTTTTGCATAATCAAAGGAGAAACAAAGATTAGTTTCGAGTGCAACCTTTATATTCTCTTTGTGACACGCATCGGTAAGAGCGATTGCAAATTCCTTCTGACAAAGAACCTCGCCTCCTGAAAGCGTAACACCGCCATTGGAGCTGTCGTAATATGCCTTATCCTGACGTATTTCCCTCATTACTTCTTCCACGCTCATCTTTTTGCCGCACATAACAAGAGCTTCTGCATAGCAAACATCAGCACATTTTCCGCAATTTACACACTTTGTGCGGTCAATTATATGCTTGCCGTCTTTTACCTGCTGTGCACCTGTGGGACATGCCTTAAAGCATTTTCCGCAGCCTATGCACTTGGTTTCGTAAAACATCAATTCACTGTGGTTATTGATTGTTTCAGGGTTATGGCACCAGCTGCAGTGCATGTTACACCCTTTAAAGAATACTGTTGTGCGGATTCCGTCACCATCTGTAAGAGAAAATCTCTGAATGTTAGTGATTGTACCTTGCATTTTATGTTCCTCCTAAGCCTTTTTTCCGTTTGCATATCCTTCAAAGCCGTCAAGAATATATTGACCGCTTTTTTTCATCAGAAGCTGAACCTTATCATCTTTAAATACAAAATGGATATTTAAACACCCAAAATATGTATCTGTAATCTGTGTTTTTATAATGAGGTGATTATCCATCACCCATGCCGCTGAGGTAGCACATTCATAATGACCCTCGCCTATATCTCCCATAGAAAGTAATTGACGGCGGTTTTCGGGGAATTTCCCAAAAATATTTTTGCCAATTCCAAAAGGAAGCTCGTATTCAATGCCATCCTTTTCAAATTTGAATATTCCGCTTTCTTTTTCAAGCTTTATGCTGAATGAAGCGATATTCATGGGATTTTCCGAAAGATTATATGTAGCGGAGTTAATCTTTTCGGAAAAAGCAGAGTCGCATTTACCTTTTTGATACGTAAGTATACGGCTATCCGTATATTCGCTTAACAAAGCGTGTGCTTCTTTGTTTTCGCGGATCTGTTCTTTCCCGAGATTATGTATAAGTGTTTTATATACCTCATGGAATATAATAGGCCCTGCCGTGGCACTATCTGCCTGATTATCCGATGTTATTATAAAAGTGAAATCGGTGTTTCTGTCATATACTGCAATCTGGTCGCCCATTCCTATAAGGGCAAAGCCGTCATCGGGCATACACCAGATAAGATAACCATAACCGTGACTTCCGTAATAATTTACGCCGTTGATTATGTTGTTGTGAACCTGCTTTGTAACCGCCTGCTTCATAAATTCACGGTCAATATACTGCTTTCCGTTCCACTGCCCATACTGTGCGATAAAACGTGTAAACAGCAGCAAATCACGTGAAGTACACATTACACCGCTGTCGCCGATGGTGTAACCGCCGGGTGCATAGAGCGTGTAGCTCTCTTTAGAAAAGCCTATCTCAAGAAGAACCTTTTCTTTGAGATATTCTAAAAATTCTTTTCCCGTAAGCTTTTCCACAATGCAATTAAGTATGTATGAACCAACAGAGTCATAGAAGAAAAGTGTGCCCGGAAGCTTGTTTGAAACCTTCGTTGAGAAGTATGCCCGGAGCCTGCTTTCGCAGCTTTGGTACCACGGGAAATACCCGCAGCAATTAGTGGACATGGTAAGCATGTCACGGATTGTTACATCCTCGGAAAAATCATTGGGATTATCCTCCTTTAATTCGGGGAAATAATCCATAACTTTATCTTCAAGGGAAAGAAGCCCCTCTGTATACGCTAGTCCTACGGCAAGTGCAATAAAGCTCTTTGAAACAGAATACATTCTGTGAAGATAATCCTTATGAAAAGGCTTATAGTAGCTTTCTGCAAAGATGTCATTACCTTTTGCCATAATAACACTATGCGTCGTAAGATTTGCGGCATCGATTGTTTTGAAAAATTCAAGCACTTTTTCCGATGAAATACCTGCTGATTCAGGAGTTATATTACCAAACATAATCCGCACTCTCCTTTTATGCGTATATTATCACATATAACATTTCATGTGTAAATGTCGTAAACAGACAATAAGTTGTGTTTTTTTGACTTTTCATACTTCTATTCAGTTTGAATTATCCGATTTAAATAACTCTTGCAAAACTATTTCAATTGTGGTAAACTAACCTCATACGAAAGAGGTGACCGGCTTGCTATTAAAAAACATTGAACCATTTGCACGAAAAGTGCTTATTACTTCTTTGAATAACACCGTAAAAAATGATGTTTATACCAAACTGAAAACTCCCGATTGCCGACTTTTTTATATAATAAGCGGGAGCGGAAGCATGGGTATAGATGGGGAAACCTATCCCTTGCACCCGGGTTGTGCGATTCTTTTTCAATCTGCAACGGAATATACATGGCATTTAGACGAAAAAGGTGTGTCATATATAGCGGTTAATTTCGACTACACAATGAATTTTTCGCATATTAACCAATCCTTTCACCCGATTCAATCAGAAAACTTCACACAAAACAGTGCACTTGAAAAAATCGTTTTCGAAGATTCCGAAATTCTTAACAGTCATATTTATCTTGAAACCGCAACTCAGCTTGAAGCGAATTTAAGGCTGTTGGCATCGGAGTTTTATTTGAAAAACGATTATACTTCTGAGCTTCTGTCTACGTGCCTTAAATTTATAATAATCAACATTGTTCGTCTTAGCAAAACGCAGCAAAGCCCTGAGCAAAAACGAAGTTATGATATAGTAAGGCGTGTGATTCAGTATATAGAGAATAATTATCAGGAAAATTTGACCAATGATGTTTTGGGAGAATATTTCCACTTTAACTCCTCCCATCTGAACAGAATTTTCAAACAGCATACGGGTGATACTCTCCACAATTTCCTTGTACGATACAGGATGAATCTGGCAATGGATTTGCTTCATACCAGCAATCTTTCGATAAGCGAAATTGTTGCCTCGGTTGGTTTTTCCGATATTCCGCATTTTATAAAATCATTCAAAAAAAACACCGGGAAAACTCCCGGTGAATACAGAAATTCAATACAAAAAGCAGAGTGAAATCACTCTGCTTTTATGTTTGTTCAGTTATCAAATTATACTCCGCTGTATGCAGCAAAACCGCCGTCAACGGGAATAACAACACCGTTTACAAAGCTTGATGCATCCTTATGCACAAGGAACAGAAGCGTTCCTATAAGCTCCTCCGCCTTACCGAATCGCTCCATAGGAGTTGCAGCAAGGATTTTACCTGTTCTTGCAGTAGGAGTACCATCGTCATTGAATAGAAGCTTTTCATTCTGCTTTGTTACAAAGAATCCGGGAGCAATCGCATTACAGCGAATGTTCGTCTTTGAAAAATGAACAGCAAGCCACTGTGTAAAGTTGGATATTGCCGCCTTTGCACCGGAATACGCAGGAATCTTTGTAAGAGGTGTATAGGCATTCATACTTGAAATATTGATGATGCTTGCATCATCCTTTTCAAGCATATCCTTTGCAAATACCTGTGTTGGCAAAAGTGTGCCGAGGAAATTAAGATTGAATACAAACTCTACACCTGACTTATCAAGGTCAAAGAAGGTTTTTACATTTCCCACTGCTTCGGGTGTAAAGTATTCATTATCGGTTGTTGCTTTGGGGTTGTTACCGCCTGCGCCATTGATAAGAATGTCGCAAGTTCCAAAGTCCTTTACGATTTGTTCGTGCGCTTTTTCTATGCTTTCCTTATCAAGCACATTACAAGCATATCCTTTTGCAATACCGCCATCTTTTACTATTTTATCAGCATAGCTTTTTGCAGCTTCTTCATTGAGGTCCAAAAGTGCTATCTTTGCACCGGTATTTGCAAGTGCATCTGCAAACATAGAGCAAAGTACCCCGCCTGCGCCTGTTACAACGCAAACTTTTCCTGTTAAATCTACTTCAAAAGGCAATTTCATTTTGTTCCCTCTTTCTCTAGTGTTTCCCATATACCTGCCATATACATTGCGCCCAATGCTCTGTCATAAAGGCCATAGCCGGGTTTACCTGTTTCTCCCCATATCATTCTGCCGTGGTCGGGACGAAGATAGCCCTTAAAGCCTGTGTCGTAATATGCTTTAAGGATTTCAACAACGTCAAGCGAACCGCATTCGGAAAGATGTCCGCTTTCTTCAAAGGAACCATCGGGAAGGATTTTTATATTTCTTACATGTGCGAAATGAATTCTGCCCATTGCTCCGTATTTTCTTACCATAGCCGTGTAATCATTAAAGGTCGCACAGCCAAGTGAGCCACTGCAAAGTGTAAGCCCGTGATGAGTGTCATCATAAAGGGAAAGAAATCTGTCAATATTCTTTTCATTTGTGATAATTCTCGGAATCCCGAATATAGGCCACGGCGGATCATCGGGGTGAATCGCCATATTAACATCACATTCTGCCGCTACGGGAATAATTTCTTTTATAAAGTATTCAAGATTCTCCCAAAGGCCTTCCTCGCCAATTTCTTTGTACTTTTCAATAAGACCTGACATTTCCTCGGGAGTATATGACGCATCCCAGCCGGGAAGTGTCATCTTGGTGGGATCCATCTTGTCCACATCTTCCTTGTAGTAAACAAGTGCGTTTGAGCCGTCGGGAAGCGGTTGGTCAAGACGAGAACGGGTCCAGTCGAAAACGGGCATAAAGTTGTAGCAAATACACTTTACACCTGCTTTTGCAAGTCTTCTTATATTTTCCTTGTAGTTATCTATGTAAAGCTGATAATTACCCTGACGAAGCTTAATATCCTCATGAACGGGAACTGACTCGATAACTTCCATTTCAAGTCCTTTCGCATTTACCATAGCTTTCATTTTGTCGATTTCTTCCTGAGGCCACACTTCACCTACAGGAACGCTGTATACAGCCGTAACAACGCCTGTCATACAAGGAATCTGCCTGATATGGTCAAGCGTTATCGAATCACTTTCGCCATACCATCTGAAAGTCATTTTCATATTCTTATCCTCCTTTTCAATTTATTATACAATACAATTATAGCTGATTTTTAAAGGTTGTCAATGTCTAAAAAACACATATAGTTGTCATTTTCCAACTTTCGCAGGTTTTCGCAATAATGTCAAAAACAGGGTGCAAAAAAGTCAAACCTTTTCTACACCCTGTTTTCAATTATTTTAGATTATTTAGTATTTCCTGTATATTTTCAAAAACAAATTCCGGCTTTACTTCGCTTTTTTCAAGGTCATCCATAGTTCCTTCTCCGCTGAGAACAAAAGCACTGCTGATGCCTGCATTTACTCCGCAGGCTATATCTGTGTAAAGTCTGTCACCGATTACAATTGCTTCTTCCTTCTTAAAGCCTGTTTTTTCAAGAGCAAGTTCTACCATGGCGGGCTGAGGCTTTCCTATAAAAAGAGGTCTGCGTTTGGTTGCGTTATAAAGCATTTCACTTACACTGCCGCAGTCAGGCACAAAGCCATACCACGTGGGGCAAACCCAGTCGGGATTTGTTGCGATATAGTCTACGCCTTTACCTAAAAGGATGCAGGCATCTTCAAGTTTTTGAAATGTCAGCTCGGTATCAAAGCCCATACAAAGGCAATCAATATCATCTTCAAGCTTTGTGGTAATCGGAAGATTTGCCTCCGAAAGCTGCTCGGTAAATGATTTTGTACCGAATGCATAAATCTTATGATAGTTCTTTTTCTTAAGGTGAGCGATTGTCGCGTTTGTAGAAGTTAAAAAATCATCCGCATCAGCTTCTATGCCTAAAGATGCAAGCTTTTCTATGTATTTATCCACACTTTTTGAAGAATTATTGGTAACAAACATGTACCTGCCGCCGATTTCTTTAACATAGTTGAGGAAATCAATCGTTCCGTCAAATAGCTGTGTGTCTATATATATTGTTCCGTCCATATCCAAAAGAAATAATTTTTTTTGTTTTAAATCTCCCATGTTTATACCTCTCAATTTTTATTAAACCATAATTTTTTTTGTCCCGTGGAAACGGCTGATGCTCCGCACTTGATTGCCTCCGTTGCCTCCTGTTCCGTTTCTATCAGTCCTCCTGCAATAATGGGAACTTCTACGGTTTCCTTAAGCTTTGGAATAACTTTAAGAATACTCCCCGGCATAATTTCAATCATCTGTGCTTTTGACGTTTTCCATGATTCAACGGTTGTGTTTACGGAGCGTGAATCTACTATAAAAAACCTCTGAACGGTAAACATTCCCAATTCGCGTGCTATCTTTATGGTCCCTGTACGCGTACTTATAATTCCGTCTATACCTTTGGATTTCAAATATTCAATTCCGCTTCTGTCCTTGCCTATTCCCTCTGCAAGGTCGAGATGAATAAAACATTTCTTGCCTGCCTCATGCAATATATTGACAGTATCGTCAAGAGTTAAAATATTGGGGTTAAGGTCAAAAACAATTTTAACATCCGAATCTGCCGCACTGATAAGTTCATCATAATTACGAACTGCGGCAATTATCTTGTTACGCATCAGCATATTATCACCATTCAATCATTATTTTTGCGGCAATTATATTTGCTCCGCATATATTTTAAATTATAACATCTTTAATACCGGTTGGCAAGTGTGCAATTAATTTATTTGCTTTTGCCATTATATAAACAAAAAAGACATGACAAAGCACAGGGCTAATCCCATGCTTTAACACGTCTCCTAATCTCTGTATCGATAATATAATACCACTTATGCTATTTTTTGTCAAGAGCAAAATCAACTAATAAACAGGGGTTTTTAGTTGATTTTTTGTTTTTGTGCAATAAAGTGTGCAACAGGCTGATTTTTTATCAAATTTCCAAGCAACGTAAAAACCGCCTAACCTTACTAATTAAGCGGTTTTTATTTGAAATTTGGTGTTTTTAACACAATAGATGTCAAAATAGATGTCAGATTTAAATTTATGATAACCTTTTACTATCACTTTAAATTAATAATTTAAGTGATATATAGCACGGTATTGCCAAGCTTTCAGCTCTATCGTGCTATATACCGACAAAGCCATTCGGGAAAGGAAGATGAAAAAGGATCGGGGCTTTGTCACGGATTAAGATAGATTTTTAATTAATTGTCAGTCCTCAAAATCAGAATCGAAGTCTTCTTTTTGAGAATTATCTGCATTTTGATTTGTTATAGGCTCTAACATATATTTCTTCACTGTGTTATTTGTCATAAAGATTTGCGTAAAGCTTAGTAAAGGATATATTATCAGTCCGATTATAAAAATTCCTGCCAAAGGAAGTCTCATCGCAAGAGAAAATACTGCATATATAATAGCTCCGCTCACAATTGCTGTCAGAATATTCTTCGGAAGTGATAAAATTGTAAGCAAAAACGCATTCTTGTAAATATATTTCAGTTTAAGCTCAAATCCCGACATTATTTGGTAAATATACATCTGCATCATATAAAATAGTGCCGCTAACACTAAAACTACAATTTTGAGCACAAAAAACACCGATAGGCTCTGTGCATAAGAGTAAAAGAAGAAAGCGAGTATTAACAAGGAAAAGATTAAGGTATTTATAAAATACGATGCCAGTGCCTGTTTAAAATTACTTTTAAAGTTGTCCCTAAAATCAGTCCACACCCATGCATGGGTATCATTCACATATTTACGAAGCACATATGTAAGTGCCGCTGTGGCAGGACCGCTTCCGCATATGTGCAAGAATATTATTGTCACAAAAACACAAAGCAGACTTAATGTCGATGCCGCTTCCTCAATATTAATTCCCGCCTGAGCAGCCGTCCAGGTTATAAAATAGGTTGAAATAAACCAACCGATAATAATCGCCGGTACAGATGCAATAATATAAATCAGATTAAGAGGGATAAATTTCCAGAATCTTCTTAAGAAGATATCAAAATATAAAGCAATTCCTTTCTTATTAACGTCCTCTTTACTAACGCCTTTTCCCGGTTTTGTATAATCAAAAAAGCCAAAAATTCCTGCCATTTACTTTTTCCTCCTCGTTATCGATTGTGAGTTTCCTGCAAAAGAATCTTGTTTGCAAGCTCTATTGAGGCTTCATAGCCGGGTAATTGCTTTTCTATTTGGTCCTTTCTCGGATAATACCTTATGAACAAATAATGACCCGATACATCCATATTCAAACTCTTAAAAAGCTCACAATCTGAAATATCCACTCCGTAATTCTCTCCATGAGCGGTAAATGCATTTGTTACAGAAATATCTGAGTCCAACCAGTCCTTTAGAGGTGCAAAAACACACTCTTCTTTATCTTCCCCCTGATATCTGCGTGCAGTTTCTTCGTCAAGTATAAATATATAGGTGTCATCCTCTGAAAATGCAAGCTGTAATTTTGTATTCATTGCCATGGTGTACTCTGCATCTTTAATATCATCAGATAAATTAAACTGATTAAACTGAAGCGACTTTTTTCCGTTTCCATCAACATCACTACATAATAGTGAAAGTTCTTTTTCCAGCTTTTCCGTCATTTCCTGTGCATAATTCATTTTTCCGGCATAGGTCAGGGTTATGTCAAACTTTTCCGTATTAATCTTGCTGTAAATGGTAAAAACAATTATCAGAATTATCGCAAGCGGTATTATCACATACCACTTGTAATATAGCCAGAAATATTCCCACCATTTCTTAGTGAATTTTTTTGGAATACTACCGTATTTTTCAGCCATACTATCATCCCTATATCAAATTAGACTTCGTTTTCAATGTGTTTGGCGGTTTTTAACAAACTATTTATAAGGTTTCCTGAAGAGATTCCTAATTCACCTACACTTTATAACTGTAGTTTCTCCAAGATGATAATGTACTCTCTTTCTAACAGAATCATCACGAATCCATTTGTTATAATCGCAGCCACCCTCACCTATACACCACTGATATTTTTGACCATTCAATGTACCCATAAAACGTTCTTCAGATATTGACCATAAACAAATTTCCGGATCTATCAATTTATAAAGACCTATTTCGCCACCAATAAGTCCATGATGCGTAATCTGCAGAATATCACTTTTCAAATAGTCTCCGTAAATATATGCCAACTGTCGGCAGGAATCCTGCATACAATCACCAAGGAAAATTGCTTTTTTCCCGTTTTCAAAGTTTACTCTCAATGCTGCACTTGTATCATTTGCACTCATATAGAAATATGGATACAGTAAATCCGCCGTTTGACGGGTATATGGTGAATGGCTATGTAAGCGGTGTTCCTGCACCGCCTGTAAGCGAGGTGACTGAATAATGTACAAATTTATAAACGAATATCAGATTGAAGAATACACTAAGCCTTATGTGTACGTGGACGGATTGCAGATAAGCCATCCGTCCCACGAGGTGCTTCTGATGGCAGGGATTAAGCCGTTGGCAGTTGAAGATGTTCCGCAATATAACGAAGCTACACAGTTTGTAGAGCCGTATTACGAGGACGGTGAGAGCGAGATAACGCAGAAGTGGAATGTGTATGATATGCCGATAGAAGAGGTGATTGACGATGAATCAGCTACAGATGCTTAAAATGGCGTTGATTGCGTATGTCAATTCGGCAAAGGCTATATGGAGTGCACTTGCTTATCCTCTAAGTATTGTGAGCAAGAGGAAGGGTAATGTGAAAGATTACAGGATATACGGCAACAGCGTACAGGACGGCACACCCTCTCCCGAAGCACCTATTGAGATACAAAGTGTTGGCGAGCTTGTAACCGAAGGAGATTATGCAGGAAAATACAAAATACCTATTACAGTTCGGGGAAAAAATTATTTTGACCTTAATAAAGTTCCCTTTTCAGATACTACAAAACCGTACAATAACGGATTGATTGCAACAAAGGTAGCCGACACCAATAGAGGTAATAGAATACCAATTTCGCTACCTGTCGGAAAAAAGATATATGTAACGCTTGATGTTGTTAGTTCTCAAATAAACGGAACGGCTAAACGTGTAACATTAGATTTTCTTGATAGCGGGTATTCTCGCGTTTTTGCATGGAATATAACTTCGGATATTGCTCATAAATCATATTCGTATACACCGACTAAAAAAATATCGTACGTTCAGTTCTATTTCCAATCAAACAGTACACAGAACGTAGTAGGTGACACCGCTACCGTGGATAACATAATGATTCGGACAGAGGGTGATGATGTGTGGGAGCCGTACATAAAGCCACAGACTGTGGATATATACCTTGATGAACCTATCGGTACAGGCGAGGTTATTCAGAAGAGTGTGGACGGATTGCCGAGCTTGCCACAGTTCAAAGGTACAACGGTGTATGAGGTACAGACAGAAGTACCGCCAAGTGGTATGGAGGTAGAATATTATATTTAAAGGAGTGATGTTATGGCATTTCAGCAATTCAACATTGATGAGTTCAAAAAATACATTGATTCGTTGAAGATAACAAGAAAAATAAAAATTATACAGTTACATCATACGTATTCGCCATCTTACAAGAACTTCAATGGTTCAAACCATCAAACATTACAGCAGAATATGAAAACATATCACGTTAAAACAAATGGTTGGGCTGACATAGGACAGAATTTAACAATCTTTCCTGACGGAGTTGTTTTGCTTGGTAGACCGCTTAATGCTGTTCCTGCTGGAATTAAGGGTGCAAACAGTAACGGAATCTGTATAGAATGCTTAGGTAACTTTGACAAGGGCGGCGACACAATGACCGATGCACAGAAGAACGCTATTGTTGCGGTGACAAAGATTCTGCTTGATAAGTTTGGACTTGATGCAAAAACAGGTGTGACGTACCACGCATGGTGGACAAGCGGAGGAACGGCTCTCGGTACATATGTAAAAGGAAAGTCTGCAAAGACTTGTCC
Source organism: Clostridia bacterium (assembly GCA_045594665.1). Lineage (GTDB taxonomy): Bacteria > Bacillota > Clostridia > UMGS1883 > UMGS1883 > UMGS1883. Next base: position 14,381 of record JAZNYX010000019.1, read on the forward strand.
CGGCACAAACTTTTTTGGTGGTAATACCAAGGAAGCGTATGAAAAGAATCTGATGCCTCTCGTACTAAACTATGGAAAGGTGGAAAATAATATGACGTTAAAACCTGTGACAGAGATAAACGACATCGTATGGGAACTTACAAATGCAGGGATTACAACAAACGGGGAACTCTGGTTGAAGAAGTGTAAAGAGGATATAAATGTATATTGGCTTTGCCGTAAGATGGCAAATAAACTTAGGGGAACTTTAGAATAAAATAATTTAGGGAATAGCAATTAAGCTATTCCCTATTTTTTACGATTTTATAATTATATCAATATCCAATTAAAATTTTAATTAAAAATTCATATAATTATAAAATTTTTCCCAAAATATACACTCAATCTAAATCAATAGTAGATTTGACTAAAATTTGACTGGCTTTTGACTGACTAAACACTGTTTATTACTGTTCATTACTGACAGTTTTTTAAAAAGTAAAAATCCCCATAAACCGCTTGATTTAGGGGATTTTTAACTGGTGAGCCATCGGAGATTCGAACCCCGGACAACTTGATTAAAAGTCAAGTGCTCTGCCGACTGAGCTAATGGCCCGTATTGGCTGGGCTGGCAGGACTTGAACCTGCGGGTGCCAGAGTCAAAGTCTGGTGCCTTAACCGACTTGGCTACAGCCCAACATAGATATGCTGAGTGCAACTCAGGTGGATAAGTGGGGTGGATAGAGGGACTCGAACCCTCGGCCTCTAGAGCCACAATCTAGCGCTCTAACCAACTGAGCTATACCCACCATAAGTTGGCGTGCCTGCGGGGATTCGAACCCAGGACCTACTGCTTAGAAGGCAGTTGCTCTATCCAACTGAGCTACAGGCACATTTATTTTGTGGCAAAAAAGTGGAGCGGGTGATGGGAATCGAACCCACCTATCCAGCTTGGAAGGCTGGTGTTCTACCAATGAACTACACCCGCACTTGCGACTTTCAAAGTATACCAAAGATAAGTAATTTTGTCAATATCTTTTTTTAAATTTTTTATTTTTTTTTGCCTAGCGGGAATTCAGCCTTTTTTACATCATAAAAAGACAGTATTTTATCAATTAAATATATTTACTATATTCTTTGCTTTTTGCTAAAATATATTCATATTTATTAGGAAAAGTTTTTCCATTATATAACAGATGTAAAAAAACGTGTTTTTTTACATCTTCTTTTTTTGACATAAAAAGAACTTAATTTATTGACCTTTATTCAAAAATGATGTATAATTATACAGAATGTGATTGTATAAGGAAGTGATTTCTTTGAAAAAGATTGCACTTATAGTTAATTTTGATAAAACCAATGCATTGGAAATTGCAACAAAACTTGTATCGATGCTTTCGGGAAAGGCTGAAATACACACAGATAAAGCAGGCTCTGAAAAGCTTTCGAATGTTGTATATAAGCCTGACGATGAGCTTTTTTCCATATGCTCCGTTGCAGCAGTGCTGGGCGGTGACGGCACGATTATTTCTACCGCCAAAAGATGTGCTCCCTTTGGCACAATCCTTTTAGGAATAAACATTGGCAATCTTGGCTACCTTTCAACCTTTGAAAGTCATAACCTAAGGGAAGCGGCAGAGCTTTTGCTGAGTGATAATATTCACTTTGAAAATCGTTTTATGCTTCGCGCAAGTGTTGTAACAGACGGAAAAGAAACCTCGGTCTATCATGCACTCAATGAAATTGTTGTATCGCGTAAATCAGATTCAAGGCTTATGGATTTTACTGCATTGTGTAACGAAAAAACAGTCTGCGCATACAGAGCCGACGGCATGATTATAGCAACTCCTACAGGCTCTACTGCCTATTCCCTTTCTGCAGGCGGTCCTGTTATTTCCCCTGATGCCGATACAATGCTCATCACTCCCATCTGTCCGCATATGCTTCGTGCCAGAAGTATTGTTCTTCCTCCTGAAAAAATCAAAATAGAATTGAGTGCAAATGCAGAGCTTGCAATTGACGGACAGATTTTCACTTCACTTAGACATGGCGATTACATAACGGTGGAAAAATCCGAGTACATAACCCGGCTTGCTTGCAACAAAGAACTGAATTTTTATGATATTCTTCAGAAAAAGCTTTAATTTAGAGGTGCTACGATGAGAAATAAACGACATGAGGCAATTCTCGATTTAATAACTAAAAACAACATAGAAACCCAACAGGAGCTTACAATTGCACTTTCCTCCATTGGCTTTGACGTAACGCAGGCTACTGTATCAAGAGATATTAAGGAGCTTCGCCTGCTTAAGAAGCTTAATGACTCGGGAAGGTATGTATATGCCCCACACACATCGGAAAACAGCGAAGGCGTAACCGACAAGATGTCCATAATTCTCAGCAAGAGCATTATCAGTGTTGACTATGCCTTAAATACCGTTGTAATAAAAACTCTTGCAGGAATGGCACAGGGTGCGGCAAGCGTGCTTGATGCCATGCAGTTCCCGGAATGTCTTGGAACAATTGCAGGTGACGACACAATTTTTGTAACGGTACGCAGTGAAAGTGCTGCACAAAAGCTGTGCAAAAAGCTCAAAAATATGACTAACTAATGAAACGGTGATTTTTATGCTTATTCAGCTTGACATTGAAAATATAGCGGTAATTGAAAAAGCATCAATAGAATTTGAAAACGGACTGAATGTAATAACCGGAGAAACCGGTGCGGGTAAATCGCTGCTTATAAATTCTCTCAACATGGTTTTAGGGGCAAGGGCTTCCCGTGAGCTTATACGCGAAGGAGCCGATTTTGCAAAGGTGAGTGCGGTTTTCTGCTGTGATTTTCTTGATGATATTCTGTCACAAAACGGGATTGACTCAGGTGACTCAAATATAATCATTACCCGAAAGCTTTACAAAGACGGCAGAAACCTATGCCATATAAACGGCTGTGCCGTAAATGTGACACAGCTTCGTACAATCGGCGAAAAGCTTGTGGTTATCCATGGTCAGAGAGACAGCAGTGAGCTTATGGACACCTCTTCTCACATTAATTTTCTTGATGCCTTCTGCGAAAACGAAGAACTTCTTAATGAATACAAGAAAATTTACAGGGAGCTTTGCACTGTCCGCTCCGAGCTTGAAAAATTAAATGGGGATAAAATTTCGAGGCAAAGTGAAATTGAATATCTTTCCTATCAGGTTCAGGAGATTGAGAATGTAAATCTTTCCGAAGGTGAAGAAGATGAACTCATCGCAAGAAAGACCATACTTGAAAACTCGGAAAGCATTGAAAAGAATGCACAAAAAGCATATTCGGCTCTTTACTTTGACGGTGGTGCCAAAGAATCGCTTTACAGTGCCATGCGTGCACTTGAAGCTCTGTGCATGACAGATTCATCAGCACAAGGCTACTGTGAAAAAATAACAGATCTGTACTATGAAACTGAAGAGCTTTCACGGGATATTTCTTCATATATTTCCTCAATTGAATTTAAACCCGAAGAACTTTCACAAATCAATGACAGACTTGATACGATCAGGAATTTGAAACGCAAATTCGGTGGCGAAATTTCTGATATATTAAAGTTTTATAATGAAGCAAGTGAAAAGCTTTTGAAGCTGAAAAGCTTTGATGATGATAAAGAGGCACTCTCAAAGAGAAATGATGAGCTTACGATTAGTGCAAATAAAATTGCAGAGAAAATTTCTGAATCGAGGAAAAAGAGTGCAGTACTTCTTTCTGAAAGACTTACAAAAGAGCTTGAGAGCCTTGATATGCCAAAATGTAAAATTGAATTTCTCTTCACGCCGTGTCCCTTGTGTACAAACGGCATTGAAAATGTGGAGTTTGTGATTTCAACCAATCCGTCGGAATCCCCGAAAAGTCTGGCAAAAATAGCCTCCGGCGGTGAAATCAGCCGTGTAATGCTGGCAATTAAGTCGGTTTTTTCAGATTTTGACAAAATTCCAACGCTTCTTTTCGATGAAATCGATACAGGTGTTTCGGGCAGAGCCGCAGAAAAAATCGCAAATAAAATGAAGCTGCTTTCCGAAAAGTATCAGTTGATATGCGTAACGCATCTGCCTGTTATTGCCGCTGCGGCAAAGCACCATATGCTTCTTGAAAAGAAAACCGACAGCGAAAGCTTTAAGACAAACATCCGCACCCTTTCCCACGAAGAAAGAATCAGCGAAATTGCACGTATTATCAGCGGAGATAATATTAATGAAATATCACTAAAAAATGCAGCTCAAATGCTGGGAATTTAAAGGAGACTTTTATGGAACAAATCGGTGAAATAGTAGAACTTCGCGGCAGAAGTGCCGTTGTTCGCATCAAACGTGCTTCTGCATGCGGAGAAAACTGTGCTCAGTGCGAGGGTGGTTGTAAGCCTACCTCAAGAACGATAAAAGCAGTGAACAAGGCTAATGCGCAAGTAGGTGATGTGGTTAAGCTTGAAATGAATTCAGCTATGTTTATGCTTCTGGCATTTGTGGGATACATACTCCCTATAATTGCGGCTATAGGTGCATATTTTATAGCGGATTCATTGACGGATAACACTGTAATTGCAGATGCCGCACTTATCTTTACTCTTATCGGGATGCTTATTTTGTTTTATATTATAGATAAGCTTCCCCGTAAGACTTCGAGATTTTCCACACAAATAGTAAAAATTATGAAATAAGAAAGGATAAAACAAATGATTAAAGCATGTATATTTGATATGGACGGCACTGTTGCCAATACGATAAATTCAATCAAATACTTCGCCAACAATGCACTGAAAAAAGCCGGGCTTGATGAAATAGATACCGAGACCTACAAGGTTATCGTGGGAAACGGTGCAAAAGTCCTCGTAGAAAGAATGCTGAAAGTAGTTGGAGCGGACGAAAAGTATTTTGATGAGGTTTCACTTGAATATAACACTAAGTATGATAACGATTTCCTTTACTTGACCGAGCCTTACGAAGGTATTATCGATATGCTAAAGGAATTAAAGACTCGAGGCATAAAAACCGCCATCCTCTCCAATAAGCCTCACGGCACGGCAATAAAGGTTTCCGATGCACTTTTCCCAAAAGGGCTTATTGATATTTGCTACGGCGGTAGAGATGGAATCGCCCTCAAGCCTGACCCGCAGGGCGTTTTCGAAATTATAGATGAGCTTGGAGTAAAAAAAGAGGAATGCCTGTACATCGGTGATACAGGTACGGATATGAAAACGGGCAAAGGTGCAGACCTCTACACGGTGGGTGTTCTTTGGGGATTCAGAAAAGAGCCTGAACTTTTAGAAAACGGCGCTGATGTAATTATCAGTCATCCCTCCGAGCTTTTGGATATTGTTGAGAAAATGAAATAAATGTAATTTTACATAGATTTTACATAACTTTGGTTTTAGATTTTACATTAGTAACATATACTGAGTATATTAAAACAAAGGAAGGTTGAATTTCTATGGACATTTTTTCAATTTTGTCACTTTTTGGTGGTCTTGCCATCTTTTTGTTCGGAATGAACGTAATGGGAGACGGCCTTGAAAAATGCGGCGGTAACAAGCTCAAGAAAATACTTGAAAGCGTTACCCAGAATCCTTTTAAGGGACTGCTTCTCGGTATGGCGGTTACAGCCATTATACAAAGTTCCTCCGCAACCACGGTAATGGTTGTGGGATTTGTGAACTCAGGAATTATGAAGCTGTCTCAGTCAATCAGCATCATCATGGGTGCCAATATCGGTACAACGATTACCGCTTGGCTTCTTAGTCTTACGGGTCTTCAAGGAGATAATATTTTTATCAAATTCTTAAAGCCCTCCTCTTTCTCCCCTGTTCTTGCAGTAATCGGCATTATTCTTCTGATGTTCAGCAAGAAAGATTCAAGAAAGAATATAGGCTCGGTTCTGATTGGATTTGGCGTATTGATTTCCGGAATGGAAATGATGACTTCAGCGGTTGAGGGACTTAAGAACAACGAAACCTTCACAAGTATATTCACACTCTTCTCAAACCCCGTTCTTGGAATTTTAGTGGGAGCACTTCTTACAGCCGTTATTCAGTCCTCGTCAGCATCGGTAGGTATTCTCCAGGCACTTTCAACCACAGGAACAGTCACCTATTCCAATGCAACCCCTATCATTTTAGGTCAGAATATAGGTACTTGTGTAACGGCAATGCTGTCCTCTATCGGCACAAATAAAAACGCAAGACGCACAGCGGTTGTTCACCTTGCATTTAATATAATAGGTGCAACGGTGTTTGCTTTGGGATTTTATGCTCTTAATGCAATTTTTGATTTTTCTTTCTTTTCTAAATCAATTAATGCTGCAGGCATTGCCGTATTGCACTCAATTTTTAATATTACTGCAACAGCGCTCCTGTTTCCCTTTATCAAACAGCTGGAGAAGCTGGCATATCTTGTTATCCCCGATAATGAAATCAAGGATAAAAAACAGCTGTTGGATGAAAGATTGCTTGTCACTCCCCCAATAGCACTTTCACATGCTAAAAACGTAGCCGTAAAGATGGCACACACAGCTAAAAGTTCAATCGTTATGTCACTTGAAACCATGGAAAAATATGATAAGGACATTGCAGAAGCGGTTCGTAATGCCGAGTCAAAAGCAGATATGTATGAGGACCATCTTGGTGATTACCTTGTAAAATTATGTAAAGAAAATTTAAATGCATCAGACAGCCGCGAGGTTTCCGCACTGCTCCACTGCATAGGCGATTTTGAGAGAATTTCCGACCATGCAGTGAACATATGCGACGTTGCAACGGAACTTAACAGCAAAGGCATTGTCTTTACCGAAAGTGCCAAAAAGGAAATTACGGTTATGTGCGACGCTCTGCGTGAAATAATCGGACTTACCGTTGATGCTTTTGAAAATAATGACCTTGCCAAAGCCCAATCAATCGAACCCCTTGAAGAAACAGTCGATTATCTCAGATATAAACTGAAAGAGGGACATGTAAGCCGCCTTAAGCATGGTGAATGTACGATTGAAACAGGCTTCATATACTCCGATTTTCTTATAAACTGCGAGAGAATTTCCGACCACTGCTCAAATATCGGTGCATGTATGCTGGAAACTGCTCACGACAGATTTGAAATGCACGAATATCTCTCACGTGTAAAGGAAGGCACAGAAAACGATTTCAAAAAACAATGTGCGTACTACAGACAAAAATACGCATTGTAAATGTATTTTAATAAGAGGTTTTTTCAATGAAGCAAAAGAGATTGGTAACAATTCAGGATTTATCATGTTTCGGGAAGTGTTCAATTACCGTGGCACTCCCCGTTATTTCCACGCTGGGTTCGGAGGCTGTGGTTCTTCCCACGGCTGTTCTTTCCACGCACACGGGAGAATTTAAGAATTATACTTTCCACCCGTTATATGATGAATTTAAAAAAATTACTCGCCATTGGGAATCTCTTAACCTGGAATTTGATGCAATTTACGTTGGTTATATAGGAAACGTGGATTTGATTCATGCGGTATCTGATTTCATTGATAAGTTTGCGAAAAAGGATACTGTGGTGTTTATAGACCCTGTAATGGCGGATAACGGAAAATTCTATTCAGGGCTTGACGAGAATTACGCAAAAGAATTGTCCCTGCTGTGCAAAAAAGCTGATATTATAACACCAAATATGACAGAGGCAATGATTCTTTCGGGGAAAAATCCGTCTTTATATAAAGAGCCATGCAATATTAAGGAACTGGCGTGTTTACTTTCTGAGCTCTGTGAAAATGTGATTATTACCGGGGTGCATACACCCCAAACAATTTCCACTGTCGCCTATGACAAAGCCCAAGATGAGATTTTCTCTGCCGATAAGCCCCTTTACGATGGTGTATTTTATGGCGCAGGAGATTTATTTTCCTCTGCATTTATAGGGCTGTATATAAATGGAAAATCTCTTTTTGAAGCAACGCAGATTGCCTCGGATTTTGTGAAAGACTGCATTATGAAAACAATGGATGAACGTGATAAATACTGGTATGGGCTTAAATTTGAGCAGTCTCTTCCCTTGCTTGCAAAAACACAGGAAAAAGCCGATTTATGAGGTGAAAAATGATTCGTATATATTGTGTTGAGGATGACTCCTCCATAAGAGAGCTTATTACATATACCCTGAATGCATCGGGGTTTTCTGCTGCGGGATTTGAATATGCACGCGATTTTTTCTCAGAAATCGAAAACACTCTCCCCAATTTGGTGCTGCTTGATTTAATGCTTCCCGATATGGACGGCATGGAAATACTAAAGAAGCTTCGCAGTGACAGCAAAACCGAAAATCTTCCTATTATTCTCTTAACTGCAAAAAACGACAGGCTCGATAAGATTAAAGGACTTGACTTTGGTGCTGATGACTACATAACAAAACCCTTTGATATTTTAGAGCTGCTTTCAAGAATACGAGCTGTTCTTCGCAGAAGCGAAAGAAAAGAAGGAATCGCATCTTCCGCTCTCTCTTGCGGAGATATTACCATAAATATACTTTCGCATAAAGTATATATCTCAGGCAATGAAATTGCACTGACTTTTAAGGAATATGAGCTCCTTTTATTCCTTATCCAAAACAAAAATACTGCAATGAGCAGAAGCGTTCTTATGAATAAAATCTGGGGAATTGATTTTGAGGGAGAAACCCGTACCTTAGATGCACACATAAGGTCGCTAAGGCAAAAGCTCGGAAAAAGCGGTCATCTCATAGAAACGGTTCGAAATGTAGGATACAGGGTGACGGATAATGTATAATAAAATATATAGAAACATGCTTTTGCTGTGTGCTTCGGCCATAGTCCTTATCGTGGTAGCAGCAAGTCTTATTTGCTATGTCACGGTCAGAACAAATGCTTTGAATGATTTTAACGAGCAGGTACAATACGCCGGGCACATACTCAGCAGTTCACAGGATATAAATAAAGGTGCATCTGCATTACACAAGCTTAATCCTCGGTATACATACGAAGTTACCGATGCAGAGTATGAATGTAAATATCTGCACCAATGCAGGATACTTGCCTTTGGGAAAGACAGTGCCTTGCACATGTACATCGCTTATAACAAAATGCTCGTACCTTTCTATGCATTTGTTATAATACTTGTATTTACGGGAGCATTTTTGTATTTGCTTGCAGTACGTGTGGCGGATAAAATGACAGATTCAATTGTCAGGCCTTTTAAGAATATGTTCAGTTCAAAACCATCGGAAATTTATGCCGAAATACTTCCTCTGACACGTGCAATTAAATATAAAAACGAAGAAATTAAAAGACAGACCGAAAACGCACAGGAACGTGAGATACAGCTTCAGGTTGTGACAGATACAATGAATGAGGGATTTATTCTTTTGGACAAACACGGCAACGTGAAGCTTATAAACGACTTTGCATTAAAGCTTTTCGGGAAAGACTTATCTTTGGTAAAAGGCGGATATTTCACCAATCTTACTAACGACGAAACCTTTGAAGAAGCCGTAAGAAAAGCCCTTGATTCCCAAAGAAGCAATGCAGTTTTTGAGACAGATAGTTCATATTACAGAATATATTGCAGCCCGATTATGCATGACGATATTTTCGGCGGCGTAATAATACTGCTCTTTGATGTAACGGGAACTTATCAGTCTGAAAAAATGAGAAGAGAATTTTCCGCAAATGTGTCCCATGAGCTTAAAACGCCCCTTACGTCAATTAATGGCTATGCACAGATAATTTCAAACGGTCTTGCCAACAATTCCGATATTCCTGAATTTGCCGGCAAAATAGCCAAAGAAAGCAACCGCTTGATGATGCTGATTGAAGATATTTTGCGGCTTTCCAATCTTGACGAGGGTGCCCCACAAGAGCCTTTGACAAAGTTTTCGGCAAAAGAGGCGGTCTTTGAAGTACTTTCTTCTCTTGAGGAAAAGGCTGAAAAACGAAATATTTCCGTCAAATGCGAGGGTGGCGATTTCACAGTCAATGCAAATAAGACACAGTTTCTTGAAATGATTTATAATCTATGTGACAACGCAATTAAATATAACAAGGACAGCGGCTCTGTCTCTGTAAACATTTCAGATAATGAAATTACAATCTCCGATACGGGCATCGGTATTCCAAAAGAATACAAAGACAGAATTTTTGAACGGTTTTTCCGTGTGGATAAAAGCCATTCAAAGAAAGTTGACGGAACGGGATTGGGACTGTCAATTGTAAAACATATTGCAAAACAAAACAATATAGAAATTTCTGTAGACAGTAAATTAGGCGAAGGCAGTAAATTCACGGTGTTGTTTAAAGAAAATTCACATTAAATTGTGTATTTTCTCCATATTTACCATTTCCATGCACAAAACGTTGGTGAATATGCACATTGATTAATTTGTTTTTTTGTGTTATTATATTATCAAATTGAACAAATGGTGGTATGAAAATGGAAACAATCGATATTGAACTTTTTTACAAATGTGCTGAGACCTACGGAATTCTTCCCGTTCTCGCACAAATCTTTTCAACTGTTAAGATTAACATTGCACTTACTGCACAGACATGCAGTGTAGCAATTAAGGATATGGACCTTTCAGTTAGATCCTACAACGCCCTTATGGCACACGGCGTAAAGGATCTAGGAAAGCTTGTTGATCTCCTTAATTCCGGAAATCTCCGTGATGTAAGAAATCTTGGTGTTAAGAGTGCAAAGGAAATCCAGCTCAAAGCTCTTGAATACAGCTACGAAGCACTTAACGAGCACGATAAGAAGAGCTTCCTTGAGAATCTTCTCAAGATTAACTGTGATTAATCTACATAGTATAAAACAAGACCAAAAGCAAGCCATAATGAATATGGCTTGCTTTTGGTCTTGTTTTGTCTTGACAGAAGTACTAAAACAATGGTATAATATGTCATATTTTAGAAATTAGGTGATTTTATGTTTTGTTCAAATTGCGGCAGTCCCATTCCTCAAGGCTCACTTTTTTGCGGAAATTGCGGTGTAAAACTGGATCCCGCTCCCAATGAAGTTCCCTCAAACGGCACAAATAATCAGCATTCATCATATAGCGCTCCCTCTCCTGGGACGCAGGCAGCTCCCGTAACTCCATATTATTCAGGCTCTGTTGCTACGGCAGCAGTAAAAAGCAAGGCATGGCTCACTTGGCTGATTGGCGGACTTTCACTGATATTGGCTGCATCCTTTGTATTTCTTTTCTTCTTTACGAATGTCTTTAAAAGCGATGAAGATTTAATCAATGAACGCATTGAAGAATTTGTATCAAGCTATAACAACGGCGATATGGAAGCTGTTATGGAATGCTTTGACCAGAGAACAAAAAGCCTTTTGGGAGCCACTGTCGGAATCGGAGAAGCACTCATTGGAGGTGCTGCCGGATTTGATGTCAGCATGAGCGATATGTTTGGGCTTGGTGCAGGGCTTAACGAAGGTGATATGATGAAGCTGAGAGATGTACAATTCACCGTTCCGGACGGTGCTGAAAAAGTCAGCGTGGATGCAGTAATCACAATGAGCATAAGCTTTATGGGACAATCTCAATCAAATTCTTCTTCCGTTCAGTTTGAAATGGTAAAAGAAGATGGCGACTGGTTTATTTCAAATATTATTGAGTAATAAAACAATGTCTGTAAAAAAGTATGACTTTTTACAGACATTGTTTTATTACTAACACTATTGATTCAAATAATATTTTCCGGGAGTTACCCCTACATGCTTTTTAAATACCCTGATAAAATTTGCATAATCCTCAAATCCGCACAATATTGCCGTATTGGTTACACTTTTTCCCGATGCGAGCATTTTTTTTGCCTCCGTTATACGGCGTGACGTTATATACTTGGCAACTGTAGTTCCGCAATATTTGTTAAACAGTCTGCAAAGCTGATTTACCGAAACGTAAGAGTTTTTTGCAATGGTTTCAAGGGAAAGCGGCTGTGCAAAATTCTTATTTATGAAATCAATAGCAAGCTTAATAGTGTTTCCGCCTGTTTGCTTTCCTGCTGTGGTGTGATTGGCAAATGCAGTGTTTATAAGAAGCAGAACCTGTGTGGCTAAAATCGATTTTACTATATCATCACCGAAAGGTGCCGTGTCATCAACGCGACGCATATATTCCATAAATTCAGATTTTTCTTTATCGTTGAGGCTGATTTTATTAAACACCCCTGCTCCTCTTGTATAAAAGCAATGTGAAAGATTGGTTTCTGCAGTTGAATGCGAATATAGAAATTCAGGATGAACCTGCATTATGTAACGCTTAAAGCTTCTTGAGGGGTCTGATGTAATTTTATGTGCCTCGAACTGATTGATGATAAACACATCTCCGTCACAGACATCATAAACACGGTCGTTAATAAGAAAGCTCTGACCACCCTCCACGCAGAAAAGCACCTCGCATGAATTATGAATATGTATGTTCTGATCGGGATTTTGCATATCGGAATAGTTGAATCCGAAGGTTTTTGTTCTGTCTACATGCAAAACCGCTTCGGTGCAGGTTTCAAATTTACATTTCATACAATCGACCTCCTGATTATATCTTAACATCTTTTGGTGAGATTTGCAACAAAAACATCAAATTCTGCAATATTTATTCAATAATTATATGTTATACTATTCTCAGGAGGTGTAATATGCTTACTTTAAAGGTACTTAACAAAAACAAAGAAGTTCTTTCCGAAGAAAAAGGAAAGGACATAACTCTCAGCTATAACGGAGTTTATGAAGAAGGCGACCACATACGTGTGTCAAGCTCTATTGATAAATTTATAGCTGTAAAATTTGATGAAACCTTAAACGAAAGCATTATCTTTATTCCCGGTAAAAGCTTCGAGTTTACAATTCCCATGGAAAATGTACGTAAAGGTTGCTACGGCGAAGAAGCATTCGGAGGCGACAGTCATATTATCCGCGCACGTGAAATCAGTGAAGAAGAAATGTATTCTTACAGAAAAATTTCACTTAATTCTCATGATATTCACGGAAAAGCAAAAAGCTATCCCCACACATGGGCAAACTTCGTTACAAGAGAATCCCCCACTTTCTACGCACGAAACGCAATTGACGGGGTAATCAGAAACGACGGTCACGGTAACTTCCCCTACCACTCATGGGCAGGCGGTGCACGTGAGGATCTTGAGTTCGTGTTGGACTTCGGGCAGTTGGTATCCGTTGACAAGATTGTATTTTTCCTTCGTGCGGACTTCCCTCATGATACATACTGGAAAAATATCGATGTAGAATTTTCCGACGGAAGTATCGAACATGCAGAATTTGAAGGAATTGCCGATGGACAGGCAATCACTTTCGAACCTAAGGAAACAACATATATAAAGCTTATTAACTTCAAACAGGCGGTGTACCCCCTTTCATGGGCGGCACTTAGTCAGATTGAAGTTTTTGGAAATTATATTAAGGAGGATTATAGTAAAATGGAAGTTAGACAGGCATCAAACGCAAAAGACGCAAAGCACTATACCACGGAAAGACTCAGAGAGGAATTCCACATTGCAAACCTTTTCACAAAGGACAACACAAGAATGGTTTACAGCCATATTGACAGAATTATCACGGCAGGCCTTATGCCCGTTCTTCGCGAGCTTAAGCTTGAGGCAGGCAAAGAACTTGCGGCTGAATATTTCCTTCAGAGAAGAGAAATGGGATGTATCAACGTTGGCGGTAAGGGTATTATCACAATCGACGGCACCGAATATGAAATGAATCCTCGTGACGGTATCTATATCGGTATGGGTAACAAGGAAATCAAGTTTAAGAGCATAGACCCCGAAAATCCTGCAAAGTTCTATGTATCTTCTTGTCCCGCACACACATCTTACCCCACTGTTAAAATTGATATTACAAAGGCTAAGAAGGTTCCCTGCGGAAGCGTTGAGGACTGTAACAAGCGTGTTATCAATCAGTACATTCATCCTGAGGTAATGAAGAGCTGTCAGCTTTCAATGGGTCTTACCCAGCTTGAGCCGGGCAGCAACTGGAACACAATGCCCTCTCACACCCATGACAGACGCATGGAGGTTTATATGTATCTTGACATGGGCGAAAATGACGCTGTATTCCATATGATGGGAGAGCCTCAGGAAACAAGACACATCATTATGCACAATGAAGAAGCAGTTATCTCCCCCAGCTGGTCTATCCACAGCGGTGTAGGTACAAAGAATTATTCCTTCATCTGGGCTATGTGCGGTGAGAATCAGGAATTTACCGACATGGATCATATCGAAACAAAAGACTTACTGTAAGGAGGAAAACAATATGTTCAGACTTGACGGAAAAGTAGCACTTGTAACAGGTGCAAGCTACGGAATAGGTTTTGCTATTGCAAAAGGACTTGCAAACGCAGGTGCAAAGGTTGTATTCAATGACATCAAGCAGGAGCTTGTTGACAAAGGTATTGAGGCATACAAGGCTGAAGGCATCGATGCTAAAGGCTATGTTTGCGACGTAACAGACGAAGATGCAGTTAACGCTATGGTTGCTCAGATTGAAAAGGAAGTCGGCGTTATCGATATTCTTGTAAACAATGCAGGTATTATCAAGAGAATTCCTATGCACGAAATGAGCGCAGCAGAATTCAGACAGGTTATTGACGTTGACCTTAACGCTCCCTTCATCGTTTCAAAAGCTGTTATCCCCTCTATGCTTAAGAAGGGCGCAGGCAAGATTATAAACATCTGTTCTATGATGAGCGAGCTTGGCAGAGAAACAGTTTCTGCTTATGCGGCTGCAAAGGGCGGTCTTAAAATGCTGACAAGAAACATCTGCTCCGAGTACGGTGAATTCAACATTCAGTGTAACGGTATCGGACCGGGCTATATTGCTACTCCTCAGACTGCTCCCCTTCGTGAGACACAGCCTGACGGAAGCCGCCATCCCTTTGACAGTTTCATCTGTGCAAAGACTCCTGCCGGCAGATGGCTTGACCCCGAGGAACTCGTTGGTCCTGCTGTATTCCTTGCTTCCGAGGCTTCAAATGCCGTAAACGGTCACATTCTTTATGTTGACGGCGGTATCTTGGCTTACATCGGAAAACAGCCCAAATAATTATTAACTTTAACTAAAAGTCCCCATTGCCAAAAAGGTCAATGGGGACTTTTTGCCGTTATTCTTCTTCGCTGCAGCAGCAGTCGGGAGCTTCCCCGCTCAGGCAATCTTCGACAGGCGGGAAAAATTCGTCAATGGGGAAATTAATATTTGCAAAAATTTCGCAGGGGTCATCGGGAGAGCTTGTAACACATTCCTTTTCCGGAATACAGAAGTCGTATGCAGGAATAAGAAGCTGAACATTTCTTTCAAGCTTGATAATTGTAAAGAGACCAAGTGAAATATAAACCTTCCGCTGTTCACTGCGGCAATTTACAAAGCGATCCTCAAACACTCTGCATACACAATCGGGAATATTGCACACGTCTATTTCATCATCAGCATACTTACAGCATTTTTCACCAGGCTCGGCAAACTTTACACCCAAACAAATGGGATCTAAAGTTTCCACAACAGCCTTTGGCATATTTGTTTTCTGCCAAAGTTGGGGATCAAAGCTGTCCTCTTTATATTTTGATGAGAATATCTTTGCACTTCCCTCACTGCCAAAAAGTACAACTTTTTTGCTGTAGGTGGCAACACCCTCAACACACACAGGGCGTGAAACCCCTGTATAAACGTCAAGAGAAACCCTGAAAAAGAAAGTAAGGTCTACCGTATAGTAACCGCGGTTAAAGGGCATTTTTTCAACATCACTGAATACCCAAATCACTTCACTTTTTCTACATTTCACATCTACTGCACGGTCGATTATTTCCTGTCCCGTCTCAGTTAAGTACACACGCATACATTCTATACATTCCTTACTTCTGCAGGAATCGTAGATTTTATCTGTCTGTATACAAACCTTTTCCTTACATCCGAAGGAACCGGTAAGCTTTTCTTCCATAGAAAAATCCTCCTTATACAATTTGATTGGCATCGCCTAATACCATTGTATGTAGGAGGATTGTTTTTGTGAATTAAATTATTGCACCGCCGTCAACGCCCAATATCTGACCTGTAATAAAATCTGCGTTTTCCGATGCAAGGAATAAAGCGGCTTTTGCAACTTCAAGAGGACTACCAATTCTTCCAAGTGGTGTTTCGTTTGCAAATGCCTGAGTGTCCTCCGGAGAAATATTTTTATTCATATCCGTATCAATAAATCCCGGAGCAATGCAGTTTACGGTTATTCCCGAGGTTCCCAACTCCTTTGCAAGAGCTTTGGTAAATGCAATCACCGCACCCTTTGATGCACTATAGCAGCTTTCGCAGGAAGCACCGCTTATTCCCCATATACTGCTGATATTAATAATTTTTCCGCTGTGATTTGCAATCATATTTTTTGAGGCATATTTACTCATAAGAAAAGTTCCCGTGACATTTACGGAAAAAAGCCTTTCCCAGTCTGAAAGCAAGGTATCCTGCAAAAGTCCTGTTTGCGATATTCCTGCATTATTAATGAGCACATCTATCTTCCCGAAATGTGAAACGGCTTCTTCCACCATTGCGATAGCATCTTGCTCTTTTGATACATCGCCCTTTAACAAAAGACTACCCGGAAGCAGTTCTGTCAGCTTTTTTGCATTTTCTTCACTATTATTATAGTTTATGGCAACATTGTACCCGTTTTCATAAAAAAGCTTAGCAATTGCTGAACCTATTCCACGGGATGCACCTGTAACAAGCACTGTTTTACTCATACTGACTACTCCTTAATATACTCAAGTGCATCGGAAAGTGAACGCACTGAAACAAGCTGTATTCCCTCTACTCTATCCAGGCTACCCAATGAATCAAAAGGAAGCATACAGCGTTTAAATCCCATTTTTTGTATTTCGGCAATACGCCTTGCCGCCTGAGTTACGGTGCGGATTTCTCCCGTAAGTCCCACTTCCCCGAAAAATGCCATATCCGACGGAAGCGGTTTATTTCTGAAGCTTGATGCAATTGCACAAGCAATTGCAAGGTCAGTGGCACTTTCGTCAAGCCTTATTCCGCCTGTTACATTAACATATGCATCATGGTCGCCAAGATGAAGTCCCATTCGCTTTTCAAGCACGGTCATAATAAGGGACACTCTGTTAAAATCAACGCCTGTTGCCATACGTCTGGGCATGGCAAAGCTGCTTTTTGATACAAGCGCCTGAATTTCAGCGAGTATTGGTCTTGTACCCTCAACCGAACATACTATTGCCGAGCCGGGGGCATCTACGGGTCTTCCTGAAAGAAGCATAAGCGAGGGATTGGGAACATCTACAAGTCCCTTGTCCGTCATTTCAAATACGCCGATTTCATTAGTTGAACCAAAGCGGTTCTTTACTGCACGTACTATTCTATAGCTCTGATGTCTTTCGCCCTCAAAATAAAGAACGCAGTCAACCATATGTTCAAGCACACGGGGCCCTGCAATAGAGCCTTCCTTTGTCACATGACCTACTATAAATACCGTTGTGCCGGTACTTTTCGCCAGTTCCATAAATTTAAGGGTACATTCCCTCACCTGCCCCACACTGCCGGGTGCAGAGGTAAGGTTAGCCGAATAGAGTGTCTGTATAGAATCGGCAATTACAAGGGACGGCTTCATCAATTCAATCGCCGAAATAATTGACTCAAGGTCTGTTTCATTAAGCACATAAAGAGAATCCGAAATCGCACCCAGCCTCTCTGCACGAAGCTTAATCTGCTTATCCGATTCCTCGCCTGAAACATAAAGGACCTTTCCGCTTTGCGAGGCAAATTTTGCTACTTGCAAAAGAAGCGTGGATTTACCAATGCCAGGCTCGCCTCCGCAAAGAACAAGTGAGCCTTTTACAATTCCTCCGCCGAGTACGCGGTCAAGCTCGCCGCTTCCGCCGCTGCACCTTTCCCCCTCCTCGGTTGATACCTCTTTTATAAGTACGGGGGAAACCTTTTTTCTGATTTTTGCTTCGGAGGTTTTTTCAATTACCTCCTCTATCATACTGTTCCATGTTCCGCAACCGGGACATCTTCCCATCCATTTCGGGGATTCGTTCCCACATTCCTTACATACAAAAACTGTTTTGGATTTCACTAAATCACTTCCCTCGGCACACGCTTGCTTATATTACAAGTAACTTCGTAATTTATAGTTTCAGTAAGGCGTGCTATTTCATCGGCAGTTATACAAAGCTCCTTTTGTTTTCCTATAAGAACTGCCTCATCGCCCGTTTTCACATCTTCAATATGGCTTACATCCACCATAAACTGGTCCATACATATCCGTCCGACAATGGGAGCATAGCTACCGTTTATAATAACTCTGCCTTTATTGGATAAAAGCCTGGGATAACCATCTGCATAGCCAACGGGTATAGTGGCAATCTTCATATCCTTATGGGCTGTAAAGGTTCTGCCGTAGCTTACACTATCGCCTTTTTTTATTGTTTTTACAAAGGCTACATGAGTTTTAAGCTCCATTACAGGAATTAAATCAAGAACCGATTTATCCACTTCCTCTGACGGATAAAGCCCGTAAAGAATTATGCCTGCACGCATCATATCAAAGGCAAATTCGCCATGCTGCATAATTGCTCCGCTGTTTGCCGCATGGTAAAGCTCTATGTTTATATTACGTGCTTCAAGCAGATTTTTAAAATATGTAAACCTTTCTGCCTGCAAAACTGTAAATTCTTTATTCTTTTCATCCGCCGTGGCAAAATGGGTAAACACACCCTCAATGCAAATATTTTTGAGGGAGGCTATTTTTAAAACCAAGTCTGCCCCCTTTTCATCGGGTGCAAATCCGATTCTTGACATACCGGTATCAACCGGCACATGAATTTTTGCAATTTTATTCATTTCCGCCGCTGTTTGTGACATAGCCACTGCATCCTCATAACTAAGGATGGTAAGAGTAATATCATTTTCGAGAGCTTTCTCAAAACACACGGGGGCAGTATAACCGAGAAGCAATATAGGTTTTTTTATTCCTTGCGTTCTCAATTCTATAGCTTCCTCTATGACAGCTACCGCAAAATAATCTGCCTTATCCTCTAAAAGTTCTGCAAAGACAGCCGCACCGTGTCCATAACCATCTGCTTTGATTACAGGCATTATCTTTACTTTGTCGGGCAAAAGCTTCTTTATATTATCAAAATTGTGTTTTATTGCCTCTTTGCTGATATAGGCACACACTCTCTGATACTGCATTTACAAAACCCCTTATTTTTCATCTTTAAAAACCGAAAGGTTTTCGAAAATATATGCAATCCAGCTTGCAATTGTAAAGATTGCCGATGCCCAGATTAATATATCTGACCAAAAATATGCGTTCTCGCGGGAAATTACATTGAAGCTTGTCAGCACCAAAAGCAACATTGCACCGATAAGTGTAAAAAGTTGAACGTTTGTCTTTATTTTTCCCCACCATGAAGCTGCAATCACCTTGCCCTTTGATACAGCAACTACTCTCATGCTTGTTACGAAAAATTCACGGGCAATAATTATAATGGGTGCCCAAACGGCAGTAATGTCCATCTGAATAAAACACATAAGGGCACTGAAAACAAGAAGCTTGTCTGCCATGGGATCCATTATTTTACCAAATGATGATACAAGGTTGTGCTTTCTGGCAAGATAGCCGTCAAAAAAGTCTGTTATTGCCGCAACGCAGAAAATAATAAGTGCGGCAAGATAGAAATCCTTCAGCATTGCTATCATAAACAGGGGAATCATAACAATTCTTGCCATTGTAAGTTTGTTTGGTAAATTCATTTTTAATCCATCCTTTCTGTTTCTTCACCATACAGGTCATATACATCGCATGATTTAATCATCACCTGCGTAAATTCACCTGCACTAAGTTCTTTATGTGCTCCAAAATATATTTTGGGGTCGATTTCTATGCTTTCGCCGCCGCTTCGCCCGTAATAAAGGTTATCTTCAAAGCCCTCAGTTATGACGGTAACGGTCTTTCCTATCATGCTTTCATTGCGTTTTAATGAAATTTTCTGTGAAAGCTCCATTACTTTATCCCGTCTTGCTTCTTTAATTTCCTCGGGAATCTGATTCTTCATTTTTGCGGCAGGCGTTCCGTCTTCCTTGGAATAAGCAAACACTCCCACTCTGTCAAAGCGCACCTTCTGAAGAAAATCACAAAGCTCGCTAAATTCCTCTTCGGTTTCTCCCGGAAAGCCTGTAATAATGCTTGTACGAAGGGTTACATCGGGGATTTCTTTCCTAAGCTTTGCAATCAATTCCTCAAGCTTTTCACGGCTTGTTTTACGTCCCATCCGCTTAAGCACGGATGAGGAACCATGCTGGACCGGGATGTCAAGGTATTTTACAATCTTTTTCTCGTCCCTGATTGTTTTTATCAGTTCATCATCAATTTCCTCAGGATATGAATAGTGTACTCTCACCCACTCGATACCCTCTATCTTACAAAGCTTATGAAGAAGTGAGGAAATTCTTTTCTCTGCGTATAAATCTATTCCGTATCGTGTAGTGTCCTGTGCTACAACTATCAATTCACGAACACCATCCTCAGCAAGGGCATGTGCCTCCGCTAAAACAGCTTCCTCGCTTCTGCTTCTGTACTTTCCCCTTATATAAGGGATTGCACAGTATGTACAGTTGTTATCACAGCCTTCGGCTATTTTAAGGTATGCCACGTAATCGGGAGTGGTTCTTATTCTGGGAAGATTTTCCGACACATCTTTATCTATATCGTAAATAAACTGTGTCCTCTTTCCGCTAAGCCCCTCCTTTATTGCACGAACAATCTCATCAAAGGCAGTTGTTCCCACAATCACATCAACCTCGGGCAGTTCCTGTCTTATATCCTCGCAGAACCTTTGTGCAAGGCATCCGCACACTACAAGCAATTTACACTTTTTTTCCTTGTACTGTGCCATTTCTAAAATTGCATCTATGGATTCCTGCTGTGCACTCTCGATAAATCCGCAGGTGTTGACTACAATAATATCTGCATCATTCACATCAGCAGTTATTCCAAAGCCGTCCTCGGCTAAAAGCCCCAGCATGTTTTCAGTGTCACACAGGTTTTTGTTACACCCGAGAGACACAAAACCGATATTTAACACTGCATTTTCACCTTCAATCGTATGTTATTATGTCATCAAATGAGCACATTCGGTTCATCGCCCCTTTTATTTCATCGGGGGAAAATCCTCTACGCATATAAAAATTAAATATGCGCGTTCTTTCCTTTATGTTTGAAAAATCGGAGTTTTTAAAACGCTTTTGCATTTCTGAAATCAAGCGTTCATCGTCAATTTCAGAAAAAGCATCCTCAATTGTATTTTCAACGATTTCACGCTCTATTCCTTTACGCAAAAGCTCGGTTTTAATCCTGGCTCTGCCCCACTTTTTAATATTTATTGCATCGTGAGTAAAGCGCTCGGCATATCGTGAATCATCAATAAAACCGTAGTTTTTCAAAAACAGTATTTCTTCTTCAATTGTATTTTCATCATAGCCTTTTTGTGTAAGCTTTTCACGGATTTCTTTTTCCGTTCTGTCTTTAAACCCGACTACATTTAAGGCGTAATCTCTTGCACTAATCATTCAAAAACTCCATAAAAACCAAATTGGCACAATCTGTCCCTCTTTTTGTAAGACAAAGTCTGCCTGTCTTTATTTCAAGCAACCCTTTTTTCAAGAGAGGGTTTACTCTTTCGGGAAATTCGCCGTTATATTCCACTCCGCGAGTCATACGAAGCCCCAGCATGAAAAGCTCTAACCTTCGCTCTTTTTCGGAAATAGGTGTGTAGTCTTCTTTTCTGCCCTTGCCGCTGATATAGGCACATATATCGGAAGCATTAGAGTAACGAGCACCGTTATAATAGGAATGTGCACCTGCTCCGAGTCCTATATATTCCTTATCCTGCCAATAACCTAAGTTATGTCTGCTCTCAAAACCGGGACGGGCAAAGTTGGATATTTCATACCTGTAAAGACCAAAGGCTTTAAGGGCTTCTTCGGTATAATAATACATATCCCGCTCTTCATCCTCATCGGGAAGACTAAGCTCCATGTCATAAAATGGCGTCCCCTCTTCCACAATCAGCGAATACGCCGACACGTGGGGAGGATTAATCTTCTTTATACACTCAAGCGAATAGGAAAGACTTCCTAAATTTTGATGCGGAGTTGCCAGCATTAAATCAAGGCTGAAATTTGTAAATCCTGCCTTTTTAATTAAATCACAGCTCTCAAAAATCTGTTTGGAATTATGGATTCTTCCAAGTGATAAAAGCTCGTTATCGTTAAATGATTGTGCGCCAAGGCTGATTCTGTTAACTCCCCTTTTTTTAAGTGCTGAAAGAATTTCAAAATCCACTGTTCCGGGGTTTGCCTCCACGGTAAATTCACAATCTTCCGATAAAATGAGATTTTCGTTTACCGCATCTACTATTTTTATAAGAGAATAGCCTATTGCCGTGGGCGTACCACCACCTATATACACGGTGTCGGTCTTTGTGCCTTTAATGCTTTCGATTTCCTTTATTAATGCGTTGGTATACGCTTCATAAAGAGAGCTGTCCGTAATCGAATAAAAATCGCAGTACAGGCATTTTTTCTTACAAAAAGGAATGTGTATATAAATCATATTAATCAAGCTTGAGAACAGACATAAATGCTTCCTGGGGAAGCTCTACGCTTCCTACCTGCCTCATTCTCTTTTTACCTTCCTTCTGTTTTTCAAGAAGTTTCTTTTTACGGGTGATGTCACCGCCGTAGCACTTTGCAAGCACGTCCTTACGCATTGCCTTAACGGTTTCACGGGCGATAACCTTACCGCCGATTGCCGCCTGAATGGGAACCTCAAAAAGCTGACGCGGAATTGTTTCCTTAAGCTTTTCGGCAATTTTCCTTCCCCTTGCATAGCTCTTTGTGGAATGTACGATGAAGCTCAGGGCATCCACAATATCTCCGTTAAGGAGAATGTCGAGCTTTACAAGGTCGCTCTTTACGTAGTTTCCCATTTCGTAGTCAAAGGAAGCATATCCTCGGCTGCGGCTCTTTATTGCATCAAAGAAATCATAAATAATTTCATTAAGCGGAAGCTCATAGTGCAGGTCGGCACGTTCTGAATCAAGATAGGTCATCCCGATATAGTTACCACGCCTGTCCTGGCAAAGCTCCATAATTGCACCAACATATTCCTGGGGAACATAAATATGTGCATTTACAAAGGGTTCTTCCATATAATCAATTTCGGCAGGTGCAGGAAGATTTGTGGGGTTTGAAACCATTACTTCCTCACCTGTAGTTTTGTGAACGTTATAAACAACGCTTGGAGCAGTTGTTACAAGGTCAAGGTTAAATTCTCTTTCAAGCCTTTCCTGGATAATTTCCATGTGAAGAAGCCCAAGGAAACCGCAACGGAATCCAAAGCCCAGCGCCGCACTTGTTTCCGCTTCAAACGCCAGTGAGGCATCATTTAACTGAAGCTTTTCAAGAGCATCACGAAGGTCTCCATACTTTGCACCGTCGGCAGGATAGATACCGCAATATACCATGGGGTTAACCGTCCTGTAGCCTGCAAGAGGCTCCTTGGCAGGGTTATCCGCATCAGTCACCGTGTCACCAACCTGTGTATCACGCACTGTCTTGATGCTTGCGGCGATATATCCAACCTCGCCTGCTTTAATAGACTTTGCAGGCATCATACACTTGGGATGAAGATAACCTGTTTCCACAACGTCAAACTCACCGCCCGTTGCCATAAAGCGAATACGCATACCGGGCTTTATTTCGCCCTCCATTACACGCACATAAACAATTACGCCTTTGTATGAGTCATAATAAGAATCGAATATAAGCGCTCTGGGCGGTGCAGTTTCATCACCTTTGGGAGCAGGAATGTTTTTTACAATATATTCAGGGATTTCTTCAATATTAATGCCGTTTTTAGCACTTATTCTGGGAGCATCCTCTGCAGGGATTCCGATAATATCTTCAATTTCCTTTACAACCTCCTCGGGGCGTGCACTGGGAAGGTCAATTTTATTGATTACGGGAAGTATTTCCAGATTATGGTCAAGGGCAAGGTAAGTATTGGCAAGGGTCTGTGCCTCAATACCCTGCGAAGCGTCAACTACCAAAAGAGCACCCTCGCACGCCGCAAGCGAACGGGACACCTCGTAGTTAAAGTCAACATGTCCGGGGGTATCAATAAGGTTAAGGACGTAATCCTTTCCGTCCTGCGCCTTATAATTAAGCCTTACCGCACGGGCTTTAATAGTAATACCTCTTTCCTTTTCAAGCTCCATATTATCAAGAAGCTGCTGCTCCATTTCACGGCTTTCAATACTGCCTGTTAATTCCAGAAGTCTGTCCGCAAGAGTACTCTTTCCGTGGTCTATATGTGCAATTATACAAAAATTTCTGATGTTTTCCTGCATATTTTTTCCTCTCAACTTAAACATTTTTATACATGATATATTGTATCACAAACTTTCTGAAAAGGAAACTGTTTTTTTGTTAAGATTTGCAAAATTTTATTCTCTGTTTTCTTTAAGCAGAGCGATTTCCTTTGCATAGCCGTCAAGCTCGTTGGGCGTTTCAAGGAAAATCGGAAGGTGCTTTAATCTCGAATTATTGATTATAGTTTTCATTGCCGAAAGACCTATTGAACCCTCACCTATTTTCTCGTGCCTGTCCTTATGGCTTTCAAAGGGATTCTTGGAATCATTCATATGAATTGCGTGAAGTCTGTCAAGCCCGATAATGCGATCAAATTCATCAAGCACGCTGTCAAGGCTATTTACTATGTCATAACCGCCATCGTAAACGTGGCATGTGTCAAGGCAAACGCCGACCTTTCCGGATAGCTCTACCTTATCAATAATTGCTTTAAGTTCTTCAAAGTTTCTTCCTATTTCACTGCCTTTTCCCGACATTGTTTCAAGAAGGACTGTAGTAGTTTGCTCGGGCTTAAGAATAGTATTTAAAAGCTCTGCAGTAAGCTCAATCCCTTTTTCTGCTCCCTGCCCCACATGGCTTCCCGGGTGGAAATTATAAAGGTTTCCGGGGATATATTCCATACGCTCCATATCATCCTCCATTATTCGGAGGGCAAGGTCACGCACTCTTTCATCGGCGGAAGAAGGATTAAGCGTATATGGTGCGTGTGCAAGGATTTTTCCGAAGCCGTTTTCCTTTGTATATTCCAAAAATGCCTTTACATCCGATTCATCAATATCTTTTGCGGCAAATCCGCGTGGATTTCTCGTAAAAAACTGAAAGGTATTCGCGCCTATTGAAACAGCCTCCTTAGCCATATGCAGAAAGCCTTTCGAGGCAGATAAATGACATCCTATATAAAACACAATAATCTCTCCTTATAATAATATTGATTTTTCTTTTATTTTAAAGTATAATATAAATTAATGACGATTAAAACATACGAGGTAATTCAAACAATGAAAAAAGTTGTAACAAAATCATTTGCTAAAATTAATCTTTCCCTTGATGTTCTGGGAAGGCGTGAAAATGGGTATCATGACGTTTGCATGGTTATGCAGACTGTGTCGGTGTTTGATTTGATAACGGTGGAACGTATAAAAAGCGGAATAGAGCTTTCTACGAATCTCCCCTATCTGCCCCTTGACCAAAACAACCTTGCATATAAAGCCGCTCAGGAATTTTTTAAGTATACGGGAATTAAAGAGGGTGTACGCATAGATGTTTCAAAGCGGATTCCCGTAGGTGCAGGTCTTGCAGGAGGAAGCAGTAATGCTTCTGCCGTATTAAAGGCAATGAATAAGCTTTTTAACGCAGGTCTTTCCCTTAAAGAGCTGTGCAAAATCGGAGTAAATATCGGCGCAGATGTTCCTTACTGCGTACTTGGCGGAACACGGCTTGCAGAAGGCATCGGAGAAAAGCTCTCGCCCCTTCCGAAAATGCCTAAGTGCTGTATAGTACTTGTAAAGCCGTCCTTTTCCATCAGCACAAAAACGGTTTACGAAAAAATCGATTCGTGCTCAGACTACCCTCATCCCGATACGGCTTCCTTAATTAAAGGACTGGAAGAAAAAAATCTTGACAAAATAGCTTCCTCCATGGGAAATGTTCTCGAAGAAGTAAGCATATCAGAGCATCCCATTTTGGAAAAGGTGAAAGAGGAGCTTTGCTCCTTGGGTGCAATCCGTGCACAAATGAGTGGAAGCGGTCCGACGGTATTTGGCATATTTAAAACCTACGACGAAGCACGAAATGCAAAAAAGCAGTTGTGGGGAAAATACAAAACAGTATATATTTGCTCCCCTGTATAAAAATTTTCATATACGGCAATACTTACATATGAGGTGTTGCAGTATGAAAAAACTCTTTACATTAACGCTGGCGGGCTTAGTTGTATTTCTTTTCTTAGTAGGCTATTCAACAAAGGTTAATTCCGACTTATCGCAAAATATTGTAAGGCTTCACGTTATTGCAAACAGCGACAGCGATGAAGACCAGGCACTCAAGCTCAAGGTTCGTGATGCTATTTTAGCACACAGCCAAAAGGAATTTACTAAAAAAGAAGAAGTAAGCACTCAGCTTGATATTTATAAAGAAATAGCAGAGAAGGTAATTTGTGATAACGGCTATGATTATAAAGCCGAGGTGGAGTACGGAAATTTTTCTTTTCCGACCAAGGAATATGAAAACATACGCCTTCCCGCGGGGAATTATGATGCAGTCAGGGTGAAAATAGGAAAAGCAGAGGGCAAAAACTGGTGGTGCGTAATGTTCCCTCCCCTTTGCTTTGTGGACGGAACTGCCAAAGCTGCCCATGCCGAGGAAAAGCTTCGTTCCTCCCTTGATAAAGAAAGCTATGAAATTATAACGGCACATTCAAAAGGCGAAAATTCCCCCTTTGAAATAAGATTTAAGATATTGGAAGTTTACGGAAAGCTAAGCGGAAAGGACAAGGTATACACCGCTTCAAAATAGTTGAAAGGACAGACAAAAGATGAGAATGAGAACAAGAAGTCACCTGGGCGAAAGAATTGCCGCCTGTGAAAATCTGATGATGGAAAGCTTTGACACAGACTTTTCGGGCGGCATGCCCTTACATATAGAAATCGGTTGCGGCAAAGGCCGCTTCATTACCGAAACGGCAAAGCTTAATCCCGATATTAAATACATTGCAGTGGAAAAGGTATCAAATGTTATTGTCCTTGCTATGGAAAAAGCTGCAAACGCCGAGCTTAAAAACTTAAAATTCATGCGTGGGAATTTCCAAATTTTAGCGGAAGATATTCCCGATAAGTCCGTTGACAGGATTTACCTTAATTTCAGCGACCCGTGGCCTAAAAAGGGCTATGCCAAACGTCGCCTTACCCATGGGGGATTTCTTGAAATTTATAAAAGGATTCTTAAGGATGACGGCGAAATATGCTTTAAAACAGATAATCGGGAACTTTTCGATTTTTCCCTGGAAAGCTTTCCCGAAAACGGTTTCACCCTGTCAGAGGTAACCTTTGATTTACATAACAGCGATTTTGAAGGAAATATTATGACAGAGTATGAGGAGCGTTTCTCTCAAATGGGAACGCCTATTTGCCGCCTTGTGGCTAAGATTTCAACCAACTGATATTCTAACACATTAAAACTTATATTTCAATGATTTTTTAGGAGGGGTAAAAGTGGAGCTTAAGATAGTTCATTGTGCAGATTTACATATCGGGGCATCTTTTTCATCACTCCCCTCAAATCTTGCCGGGATCCGCAAGGATGAGCTTCGCCTTGCCCTTACCGAAATTATATCCTTCTGCAAAGACAAAGAAGCGGACGCTCTAATCATTTGCGGTGATTTATTTGATAGCCCCACACCTGCAAAAAAGGACAGCGAATTTGTACGCAAAACTCTTGCTTCCCTTTCACCCACTCCCGTATACATTGTCTGCGGAAATCATGACTTTATGTGCAGCGACTCTCCTTTTTCCAAGGAGGATTTCTTTTCTCCGAATGTACATATTTTTCCTACGTTTGATTTCGTTTTTGAGATTCCCGAAAAAAATGCCGCTTTCTACGGTAAATCCTACAGCGGCAGTGTAGTCACGCCGTCTTTTGAAAACATATCGGTTGACGAAAACAAGCTGAACATTATGTGCCTCCACGGAGACATCACCCCAAACAGCGATTATAATATCATAAGCAAGGAAACACTTGCAAACCCGAATATAAACTACGCCGCCTTCGGTCACATTCATGATACATATGAATTTTCTGTGGAAAATACGAAATGTGCATACAGCGGAACACCTGAACCACACAGATTTAACGACGATTCATCTACAGGCTTTATATACGCACAAATAACAGCCGATGAAACAAAAATTACTCCCGTTTCGTTTTCAAAACGAAGATATCATAATATTTCTCTGGAAGTAAGCGGATATTCCACAAGTGAGATTATTGAAAAAATCAAGTCTGAAATTAAAATCAGTGACATTTACCGCATTACCTTAACGGGAGAACAATGTGAGAGCGACGCAGTTGACACTGATTTCATTCAAAAAAGTGTATCGGAGCATGCGTTTTATATTGAAATATATGACAAGACTACAGTCTGCTACGACTTTGATGAAATAGAAAAGGAAGAAAGTTTAAGAGGCGAATTTCTTCGTGAATTAAGAAAGCTTTCCTCAAGTGAAGAAGAATACATAACCGGTGCCAAAGCAGGGCTGGATGCACTTTCAGGGATGGAGGTGCACTATGCAGATTAATAAGCTTGAAATTATCTCATTCGGAAAACTCAAAAACAAAACCATAAGCCTCAAAAATGGTATCAATATTATTTCAGGAGACAATGAAAGTGGAAAAAGCACTGTTATAAGCTTTATTTATGCAATGTTTTACGGATTCGGAGAAAGCCGGGGCAAAAGCCTTTCTTTAAGGGAAAAATACACTCCATGGGACGGCGGTGTATGTGAGGGAAAGCTAAGCCTTACAACCGATGACGGAGAGAACATCACTATTTACCGCAAGGCAGGCTCTGCCAAGAAATATGATACCCTCATGGTATATGACACGAATACCGCAGATGAAATTTCCATATCCCCCGGGGAGCTTATAGGCATCAGCAGTGATACATTTTTAAAAACGCTGTGCCTCAGACAGCTTGCCTGTGTGACGGACGGCGGAAATGAGGAAATGATTGGAAAGCTTTCCAATATTGCAAGCACGGCAGATGAAAATATAAGCTATGAAAAAGCTCAAAAAATTTTAGACAATTCCCGTCGTGAAATTTCCCCAAAACGCGGAGACGGCGGAAAGCTTGCCGAAATAACTACGCTTATATCGGAAGCCGAGCATATAAGAGCTGTGCAAAGCCGGGTAAAATCACAGTTTGCCAATGCACAGTCACTTTTAAAAAACACAAAGGAAGAACTAAAAGGGCTTTATGACCGCTTTGAAAAGCTTTCATCAAAAGAGGCTCCTTTAACCAACCCAGCCGAGGATAAAAAGACTTTCAATAATAAAATCAAAAAAACGATTGCCTTCAGCCTTTGCTTTTCGGCACTTTTTTCCATGTTATTATTTTTTGCATTGAGCCTTATCGGTGCGAAATTCCCGCTTGCCGTTTGGTTAGGTTCATTTATAATTCTTTTTGGTGTGGCTTTTGCAGTGCTTTCGGGAAACAAAAATACATATACACAAACTAATGCACATAAGGAAGAAAGCGAGGCACAGCTTCATACCCTGAAAGCCCTTCAACGAGAGATTTTGGAAAAAGAGAAAACTGCACTGAATATCGAATCTGAAATCCGCTTTCTCAAGCAAAGTATCGGAGAAGAACCAAAATCAGACCTTGATGAGCTTTATAAAAAGAAAGCATCACTTGAAAAAAGGCTTCATACCCTTACTCTTGCCTCATTGGCACTTGACAAAGCCGCACAAAGAATGAAGAATAATTTTACACCGTCCATAAATAAAAATGCTTCAAAATATTTTGAAATATTAAGCGGCGAAAAATACAAGGGGCTGTTCTGCGGCGAAGATTTTTCACTGAAGGTAGATGCCGATATTCCAAGAAGCTCACAATATTTTTCGGGAGGGTGCGTTGATCAGATGTATCTTTCCTTAAGGCTGGCACTGACAGATATGCTTTTTAAGGATAAAACGATTTTTATGCTTTTAGATCAGCCGTTTCTCCAGTATGATGAAAAGCGAAAGAAAAACGCAATGAGGCTTCTCGACATCCTTGGAGAAAAGAGGCAAATTATACTTTTTGAAAATGATGTCGAAAGATTTTCAACCAATAAAAATACAGAAATGTTGACATAAGGGGCAGTTTTGAGGTATACTATAAGTTAGATACAAGGACAAATTCAAGAGGAGGACTTAATATGGCAGCAAAATCAGAAAACAAATATGGTAATATTATTATTTCCAATAATGTGATTGCGGGCGCGGCAGGCATAATAGCTACAAGCTGTTACGGCGTTGTGGGCATGGCATCACGCAGCACTAAAGACGGTATTGTAAGCCTTCTTAAACCTTCAAATTTCTCAAAAGGAATAAAGGTTACAATTGAAGATAACGAAGTAACTGTAGATATGTATATTGTAGTTCAGTACGGCGTAAACATCAATGCCATCTGCAAAAGTATTATACACGGTGTAAAATATCGTCTTTCCGAAATTATCGGAATGGATGTTAAGGCTGTAAATGTTTTTGTGGAAAGCATAAGACTTCCCAACGCTTAATTTCTGTTAAAAAAACATGACAAAAAATGTGTTTTATGTCTTTATGGAGGCTAATATATGACTAAAATTATTGACGCATCACTTTTATCAAAGATGATAATCTCGGGTGCTAACAATCTGAGTAACAATAAAGAGCTTGTAGATGCTCTCAATGTGTTCCCCGTTCCCGACGGCGATACAGGCACAAACATGTCACTCACGTTTATGAATGCGGCACGCAGTGTTGATTCGGAGAATACCGCTGATGCAAACGAAGCGGCAAAGGCAGTGGCAAAAGCCACCCTCCGCGGTGCAAGGGGTAATTCAGGTGTTATCTTATCACAGATTTTCCGCGGAATATCAAAAGAGATTACCTCGTCCGAAATTAATGTAAAAACAATGGTTTCGGCACTTCAAAGCGGCAGTGATACTGCTTACCGTGCTGTTATGAAGCCCACAGAGGGTACAATTCTTACAGTAATCCGTGCAGCCGCTGAAACTGCTTCACGTTACAGAGGCAATGATATTGAGGGGCTTATGCAGGCAGTTTATAAGGGTATGAATAGTGCCCTTGCCAAAACTCAGGAGATGCTTCCCCAGCTTAAACAGGCAGGCGTTGTAGATGCAGGCGGTCAGGGACTTGTATTTATTTTTGAAGGCTTTTTAGCAGCTCTTTCAGGAAATGACATTGCTCTTAATGACAGTGCAATGATGCCCGCTTCCGAAAATAAATCCGCTCAGAGCACAATTAATACGGAAGATATTAAATTTGCATACTGTACTGAGTTTATTATTAATAAGTATGATGCAAAGGTTTCCGCAGATAAAATGCGTAATGCCATTGAGCCTAAGGGCGATTGTATGATTGTTATTGACGAGGACGATATTGTAAAGGTTCATATTCACACAAATCATCCCGGCTTCGTTCTGGAACAGGCGGTAAAGCTTGGCGAAATGGTTAATATTAAAATTGAAAATATGCGTGAGCAGCACACCGACATTATAAACGGCGGTGCTGATAAAAATGAAGCTAAGCCTGTAAACGAGCATAAGGATGTTGCAGTGGTTGCCGTTGCCAACGGTGAGGGATTGGTTACAACCTTCAAAGAGCTTGGAGTTACCACTATTATCTTCGGCGGACAGACCATGAATCCCAGCACTGAAGATATTCTTAACGCTATTGAAGAAGCAAATGCAGACACAGTCTTTATTCTTCCCAACAATAAGAACATCGTATTGGCGGCAGAGCAGGCATCTCAGATTGCAGACTGTAAGGCTGTGGTAATTGCATCAAAGTCAATCCCCCAGGGTATTTGTGCAATGATGGAATTTTCTCCCGATGCCTCTTTGGAGGATAATACACAAAACATGACAGAAGCAATGGAAAGAGTTGTAAGCGGTAATGTAACCCACGCTGTCAAAGATACGCAGATGGACGGAATTGAAATCCGTGAGGGTAATATTATCGGAGTTTCGGGCGGACATATCCTTTCTTCCGAAGAAGATATTTTCACCTCAACTGTAGCTTTGGTTAAGCAGATTGCAAATGAGGACAGTGAAATTATTACTCTTTACTACGGAGAAGGCGAAACGGAGGAAAGTGCACAGAAAATTGCCGATGCAATTGAAGAAATCTTCCCGGATGCCGATATTTTGGTAGCAAACGGCGGACAAAGCGTATATTATTATATAGTTTCCGTTGAATAAGGTGATTGATGGTGACAAAACCTCAGAATACAGACATTAAATATTTAAAAGGTATAGGTGACGCCAAGGCGAAGCAGTTGCTTCGCCTTGGCGTTCTTACTGTTTGGGATTTATTAACCTACTTCCCCGTACGTTTTGAGGACAGGAGCAAAATTATAAAAATCTGTGAGGTTGAGCATGACAAGTACGCATGTATTAACGCTACGGTAATGTCTCCCGTAAGCGAGCATTACATACGCAAGGGGCTGACATATTATAAGGTGCAAATTCGCGATGATTCGGGTATTATGACCTGTATTTTCTTTAATAATCCTTATATCAAAACTTATCTTAAAAGAGGATATGAATATTCCTTTTACGGAAAGGTGAACATTCACAGGGGCGCAAGGGAAATGCTCACTCCCGAATTTGAGCCTTCTTCATATTCGCAGTGTACAAAATGTATTGTCCCCGTTTACCCACTGACAAACGGAATTACACAAAAATTTCTCAGAAAAACAATTGCAGAAGCTTATAAAAGCTACAGCAAATATTTAATTGACCCGATTCCTCCCGAAATTTTAAGGGAGTATTCCCTCTGTCCCATTGATTTTGCAATCAAAAACATACATTTCCCAAAAGATTTTGATTCCCTGGAAATTGCAAAAAAGAGGCTGATTTTTGAGGAATTTTTTATACTGCAAACGACCCTGAGGAAAATGAAAAGCACAGCCGGCAAGACCCCGGGTGTACCATTTAAAAAAGTTGATACCTCCCCATTTATTTCCTCGCTTCCCTTTTCGCTGACAAATGCACAAAGAAAGGTTTGCGATGAAATTATAAAAGATCTGAGTTCAGGAATTGTTATGAACAGGCTTGTTCAGGGCGATGTGGGAAGCGGTAAAACCGTGGTTGCGGCACTGGCATTATTCCTCTGCGTGCAAAACGGATATCAGGCAGCTATGATGGCACCTACGGAAGTACTGGCACGGCAACACTTTAACGACCTTTCCCCCATTCTTGAAAGCCTTGGTATTAAATGCACACTTCTTACGGGAAGCACAACGGCTAAGAATAAAAAAGAAATCTATGAAAAACTTGAAAACGGCGATATTGATGTTGCATTCGGAACTCATGCACTCATTACCGAAAAAGTGGTATTTCATAATTTAGCACTGGCAATTACTGATGAACAGCACCGGTTTGGTGTACGGCAAAGGATGCTTTTGGGCGAAAAAGGCGATTGCGTCCATACACTTGTAATGACGGCTACTCCTATTCCACGAACACTGGCTCTGATTGTCTACGGCGACCTTGATATATCGGTAATTGATGAGCTTCCTCCCGGCAGGCAAAAAATTGACACCTACTGCGTAGGCGAAAACATGCGTGAGAGAATCAATAATTTCATCAGAAAAGAAATAGAAAACGGAAACCGTGCGTATATCGTCTGCCCTGCGGTGGAAGAATCCGAGACCATGGAAATCAAATCTGCACAGGAGCATTATGATTTTCTTTCGAAGCATGTTTTTCCCGATATTCCAATGGGAATTGTACACGGAAAGATGAAAGCTAAGGACAAGGAATCTGCAATGTGTGACTTCATATGCGGTAACACAAAGATTCTCGTTTCCACCACGGTAATTGAAGTCGGGGTAAATGTCCCCGAAGCAACCTTAATGGTGATTGAAAATGCAGAAAGATTCGGACTTAGTCAGCTCCATCAGTTAAGAGGCCGTGTAGGTCGCGGAAAAGAAAAAAGCTATTGCGTTCTTTTCTGCAAAAGCTTTTCGGACGAAACAAAAGAGCGTATGAAGATTATGACAAAAAGCAATGATGGCTTCCAGATATCGGAGACCGACCTTAAATTACGAGGTCCCGGTGACTTTTTCGGAACACGTCAGCATGGTGAATTGAGCTTTAAAATTGCAAACCTTGCAAACGATTTTACAGTGCTGAGAGAGAGCGGAATTGCCGCAGAAAAACTGCTTTTTTCCGACCCCGACCTATCCAAAGAAGAACATCATTATATCAGGCTGGAAGCTGAAAAGCTTTCGGAAAAACTGACACTTTAAAACAAAAAAATGACAACTATGCACTATGCAAAGTTGTCATTTTTGTTTTTAATTTCTTATGTAGTTTTGATTATATTCTTGCTACGCCTGTTTCCTTAGCTGTTTTAACAACCGCCTCGGCAACAACCTGTGCCACTCTCTTATCAAGAGCGGGAGCAATGATATTTTCCTCGGTGATTTCATCATCGGGAATAAGAGAAGCAAGTGCAAAAGATGTCGCAACCTTCATCTCCTCGTTGATGCAGCTTGCTCTGCAATCGAGAGCACCACGGAATATTCCGGGGAACGCAAGAACGTTATTAATCTGATTGGGGAAATCCGAACGGCCTGTTCCCACAACTCTTGCACCTGCAGCCTTTGCTATATCAGGCATAATTTCGGGAGTGGGGTTTGCCATGGGGAACATAATAGCATCCGATGCCATGGATTTAACCATTTCGGGAGTTACAAGATTGGGTGCGGAAACACCGATAAATACATCTGCACCCACAAGTGCATCTGCAAGTGTTCCCTTCTTCTGCTCAAGGTTTGTTACCTTTGAAATTTCTTCCTGTGCAGGGTTGTTGTTTTCATCTCCCTGACAAATGATACCGAATCTGTCGCAGAAGGTCAGGTTCTTAACACCGATATTCATAAGATGCTTACCGATAGCAATACCTGCACTACCTGCACCGTTAATAACAACCTTTACTTCACCGATTTCTTTCTTAACAAGCTTAAGTGCATTGATAAGTGCTGCCGCAACAACGATAGCCGTTCCGTGCTGGTCATCGTGGAAAATCGGAATATCGCAGATTTCCTTAAGCTTCTGCTCGATTTCAAAGCAACGGGGAGCAGAAATATCCTCAAGATTAACGCCGCCGAAGCTTCCGGAAAGAAGATAAATTGTACGAACAATTTCATCTACGTCTTTTGACTTTATGCAAAGAGGAAATGCGTCAACATCGGCAAACGCCTTGAAAAGCGCACACTTTCCTTCCATTACGGGCATACCTGCTTCGGGACCAATATCACCGAGACCGAGGATTGCAGTACCGTCTGTAACAACGGCAACAAGATTTGAACGTCTTGTAAGCTCGTAGGACTTATTAACGTCCTTGCTGATTTCAAGGCAAGGCTCTGCAACACCGGGGGTGTATGCGAGAGAAAGGTCCTCCCTTGAATTGATGGGTGCACGGGAAATAACTTCTATTTTTCCGTTCCATTCATAGTGCTTTTTCAATGATTCCTGTCTAATATCCATAACTTAAACCTCCCATGGGAATTTGTAGTTTGTTTTTATCTTTGTATCACAAAGTATCATTTTCAAAAAAGAGCGCACTCATTTCTTTGGAAATAAGTACACCCCGAATTCCCAATATTAGGTACATTATAATTTAAAACACA
>JAZNYX010000020.1:0-4218 GCA_045594665.1 Clostridia bacterium
GCAATAATCTGTGTGATGAACTTGCTTTTATCTTTATGTTGTGGCGGTCCTTCAAGATAAATATTACGGAATACACCTGTCAGCGTCAGATTATTTTCTTCTGCATAGGAAAGAAGTCTCTTTCGTACTTCGGAAATTTCCTCATAAGCTCCGTGATGAAAAAAGGAAATCGCTTTGAATTCGGGGAGATGCTTTATGTATTCACCTTCGCTTCCTTGCGGTACGGCAACACAATAAGAAACATCCCCGGGCACATTTGCGTAATGCTCTGTAAAATACATTCGTCTTGTTGTGTCTGTTCCATGCAATCTCATAGCTTCAAGAGCCGTATCTCTCAAAAGATTTGTCTTGTCAGCAATAGAGGTTGAGTTATACACACGGCAGTATATCGTCTGCGGTTCAATAGTGATTTCCCGTATAACATCACCTTTTTTCTGCGTTCTCTCTTTGAGTTTTTCTATGGTCAGAATAAGTTCATCCTTCATTTTTTCAAGCCTGTTTATCATCGGCTGTAAATCCGTTGTATCGCTGAAATATGCTCTTATTTCGTCAAGCGACAACCCTAAGTCCTGAAATACACGGATTGTACGGATTTGAGTAAAGGTATCAATGGTGTAATATCTGTTGCCTGTAGCACCATCTTTTTGGTCAGGTTTTATTAGACCTTTGATTTCGTAATTTAATATGGCTTTGCGTGTAATTCCAACTGCTTTTGCAATTTCACCTATGGAAAATAAGTTCCTGTCGTTCATAAAAATATCTCCGTTTCCAGTATAAAAATTTCTTTGAAAAAATATCAAAAAACTATTGCTTCGTCCCTTGGGGGACGGTGTATAATTATTGTAGCATATAATATCAAATTTTTCAAGATGTGGAGGGTGATAAATTTGAAATTAAAGGATTATTGCATTAAGGAAGGAAAGGAGTATTTATTATCCGAGTGGGATGACGAAAAGAATCTTCCGTTCACCCCTGAAACTGTCAGCCCGAGCAGTTCTGTTCCGGTATGGTGGAAATGCGAAAAAGGTCACTCGTGGCAGACGCAGGTGCGAAGCCGTTCAAAAACACTTACAAGATGCCCGAAATGTCTTGCGACAGAACTCTCTAAAAAGAGAAAACAACAGGTAAAAGAATTTGCAAAGAAAATGAGTTGTAAATAAGTGCCCGTTTTTTTGTACACTATTAAAAAAATAAAAATTTACTGTATTATAAAGAAAGAAGGAATGAACATTGAAAAAGTTATTAAGTACAATTTTATGCTTATGTATGCTTATCAGCATACTTCCAACAAATGTGTTTGCTGCGTCGGTTGTAAATATTTTCAATATTACAGTAACCGAGCCCGTAGCAGGTGAAAAGCCGGTAAATTCGGGCTCTGTTCCCTCAACGGCAAGCACCGAGGTTGTAAAGGTGGAATGGGACGGCGATTTTGATGACAACGGCTGTTTTATTGAGGGTAACTCATATAAGGTTTCCGTTACCGTCAGAATAAAGGCAGGTCAGGATAAATATATAAAATACGTTAAATCCACAACCAAAATCAACGGTCAGCTTTCTGAAATGAAAAGTCTTACCGAGGATAAAAAGCAGGCTGTGATCTGTTACACCTTTAACGTCGGTAGTAAAACCGAAGGGGGACAGGCAGGAGGTGTTGCACGGGACCTCAGCAAAGCAAAATACAGCGAGCTTTCTGTCAACGAGTTTGAATGGGAGGTTTTAAGACTTTGTAATATTGAACGTGCCAAGGAAGGTCTTGATTCGCTTTCCATGAACGGTACTCTTCAGGATATCTGCGATATTCGTGAAAAGGAGCTTGTAACCACTTTTTCTCATGACAGACCCGACGGAAGCGATTGCTACTCGGCAATTCCTTCCACTTATACCTGGAGTAATGTCGGAGAAAACATCGCAAGGGGTCAGCGTAATCCTGCGGAGGTTGTAGAATCATGGATGAACAGCCCCGGACACCGTGCCAATATTCTTAATCCCGAATTCCGCTATATGGGTGTCGGATATAATTCCAACGGAAATAACTGGGTTCAGTTCTTTTCAAGCAGTAAAGATTTCAAAATTGTTGGCAAGAACTCGTTTTCCAACAGCTCATATAATGAAGAAATAGCCGAAACCGATATCAAGGACGTGTACCTGACAATTACGGCTTCCAACGGTTATAAATCTTATATGCCTGTGGATTTTGATTCCATGAAGCAGACAGGGGGCAAGTATTACCCAAGACTTGCTGCTACTCAGAACGTTTCGTTTATAAAGGTCGAGGATACCGACAGTGAAACAAACTCTGATAAAACAACCAATCAGGAAAAAGAGCCGACAGTAACAAGTCCGACAGAAGGTAAGACCACGGATATTGATGAAGGCAGCCTTTTCGGAAAATACATACCGATTACCCATGTATACGGCACCAATTTCGGCGTACCTTACAATATGGAAGCCGGCTCTGAACAGCGGTTCGATATTGGAACCCGATTCTATGACGAAACGATAGGTATACAACCAAGCTTTGCTCCGCAGGTAAAGAGAAGTGATTATCAGAACCATTACGTCAAAATAAGTTACCTTGGAACATACGGTACCGTCGGTAAAGAAATTGCTGTTACCAGACTCGGTATCATTGACGAAGCGGAATATGACTTGGTTATGAACGGAAAGGAATCTGACTGGGCAAAGGTATATAATCTTACAAAGGATACCATCGTAATTTCCGCAGATATATACGATGAAAACAAACAGTTTGTAAGAAAGCTTACTCCCGCCGCAGTTATCGTGGCAACGGATGCAAGCGGAAACTTTATTACATTTTCACACTTCCTTGGCTCAACCTCAACAATCCTCTATTCACAGATAGATAATTTCTTTGCAGCGGACGAGGATAAGAGCAGAAGTACAAAGTCATTCTCGTTTGTAACCGATAAGATTATGCTTACAAATAAGGCTGATGCAGAAAAGCTTCTTCCGCCTGCGGAGATAATAAACTACGAGTATAAAACATATCCTGAACTTAACGTGACACCAAACTACAATGCAAACCATATACTCGGCGATGAGGAATTTGTAACGCCTGATAACGTATATTATCAGGTGGGTGTTGATTTCAAACAAATAGACCCCGTTATAAAAAACGAAATCAGGGATGTTGTCAGCTATTCCTATTATACGCACAAGATTGATACCCTTTACACCCAGAGAAACATTGTAACCGCAGACGGCACGCTTTACGGCGTTACCTCTGAATATGAAAAGAAGAAAATTGCAACAAATGTAAAAAAAGCCACCGCAAATCATTACCTTACAAATAGCGGCGAGGTAAAGGAGCTTAGCGGTAAGACGGTTGCAACAGATGTTTATGACTACGAGGAATCCAATGATGGCTGGGTTATCGGTATCATCAAGAATGACGGCTCGTTCTATATGGGATATACCTATATTGAGGGTAAGGACGGCTATGCAAGAGGTCTTGCAAAAATGACGGAAAAGGTAAAGTGCGTTGTTCCTAACGGCCTTATCACCAATGACAATGCTTTCTGGCGTTGGGATAACCAAATCAATGTAACAGGTATTGACGAGAATGCTTTTGCAAGCGGAGAGGTTATTCAGAACTACGAAATGAAGCTTGGCATTGTTAAAGTGTGCAGCGATGCAGAGCGTGTGTTCCCGTATGAACTTTTGACAAAAATCTGGGCACACAGCGATGAAAACAGAAAGCAGAATATATACGGTTTTGTGCAGAGCAAAAGCGGTAAGCTTTACGGATACAGCTCTACCTACCATATAGGTTTTAACTCTACCGATAAGGTGGAAAGAATATTCCCTGTATTTTCATCAAACGAAAATGGTAACTTTGTTGGTATTAAGTTTGAAAATCAGGATTATATCAATGTAATCGCCTGCAGATATTGTGACGGCAATGCTTACAGATACGGTCCCCTTTTGGACGGAGCAAAATATGTATGCGAAACTTTGGGCGGATACTACGGGGCCGACGGTAAGGTTTACGGTCTTGAAGCCCATCCACTCAAGGGGCTGACCGAGGATGGTGTTACTCCCTTCTCATGTACAGAAAACTATTTAACAAACAACCCCAATATGTACAGAAAAACTGCTACATACAGAGCATACAGCCGTGATACAGACTCAAACATTCCGCTTCTTCCGAATGTTTATACATGGAATTTTGACAGCAAACGAATGCAGCTTCTTGAA
>JAZNYX010000021.1:0-7280 GCA_045594665.1 Clostridia bacterium
CCTTAAGAAGGCAACGAGCGTATGAAAAACGATTGATAATCGTTTTTAGCGAAGTTGGTGCGAAACGGGTACTGCAAACAAAGTTTGCGGTCGTTGAGCAAGCAAGACGCCCTTGGCGGCTGTGTCCTGTCATCCGCACCAGAAAAAGCGACAGAAATCGACAGATTTTTGTCGCTTTTTCATCGATATAAATCTCTTGCGAGATTTTCGATATGTTCCATTGGAACTCGATATGCCTGACGTCTCGATATGTTGCCTTACGGCAACGAGATTTATATCATATCGAGTTTTGAGCAAAGCGAAAAACATATCGATTTTGCAATAGCAAAAATATCGAGCAAACAAAGTTTGCATATCGACTTTTTAGGATAAGTGCTTATTATGACTGTCTAAAATCCTTGCAATTACTGCATTTCCTCATAAATCCTATAATAACTCCCGCACCAAACAGTAGAAATCCGAACCTTGTACCTGTCGGTAGCGGGTTCGGATTTTTATTATATTTTGACTATATAGTAAACTTGAAAAACGCTAATATCGAAATCTCAGGAGATAAAACTTCAAATCGGTTTTATCTCTTTTTTT
Source organism: Clostridia bacterium (assembly GCA_045594665.1). Taxonomy (GTDB): domain Bacteria; phylum Bacillota; class Clostridia; order UMGS1883; family UMGS1883; genus UMGS1883. The sequence continues at coordinate 586 of JAZNYX010000021.1, forward strand.
GTTCCTTATTCTTCGTTATTGGTGCAAAAGGAATTCATATTACACTCGGAGCATTTGCCGCCGGAGGGGCAGCCTATGCATTTAATTCCGCGTTTTTTTGATTTTATGATATATGCAACAGCACCGCCTATAGTTACGATAAGTATTGCAATAATAATTAAATCCTTATACATACTGCTTCCTCCCCTGCTTTTTATCTTGTGAGAAGTTTTTCTTTTTGGGTACTTATTTGGAGTGCCTTTTTATTATTTTTACGAATGAGATAGCCTATTACCACGCCAAAGAAGATAATTGCAAGAAATCCGGGGAAAAATCCTGCTCCCAAAGCACCCGTATAGATAACTGTTCCAATCTGATATACAGCAAATGACACTGTAAATCCCACTGCAAACTGGAGAGCAATTCCGCCCCAAAGCCATTTTCTGCTCTTCATTTCTGCGTTCATTGCACCGATTGCCGCAAAGCACGGAGGCGTGAAAAGATTGAACATCAGGTATGCAAGAGCCGCCGCTTTAGTAAGGTTCATTACCGCCATGATTTCCGCACTTCCGCCTGCTACCTCAAGGTCTTCGTTAATGAATTTGGCAATGGTCGGGTAGACAATAGCAATAGTTCCGACAACGTTCTCCTTCGCTATAAAGCCTGTTATCGCTGCCGCCGCAAGCTGCCACGCCTTGATTCCTACAATGGGAATAAGAATATATGAAGCAGGCTTTGCAATCGTGGCAAGAATAGAAGATTCCGCCTGTCCTTCTGCCACGGAGCTAAGGCTCCATGTGAAGTTCTGCATCAGCGTAACTGCGGCATTACATACAAGTATAATTGTACCTGCCTTTACTATATAGGACCATCCGCGTGAACACATTGAAAGAAACGCACGCTTCACGCTTGGGATTTTATATTCGGGAAGCTCCATAATGAAATATGAGTTTTTCTTCTTGATGCCTGTAATCTTATTAATGAGAAGTGCACCGAAAAATATGATAGCAATGCCCACAAAATACATAAGCGTTCCAATCCAGGATGCCCCCTTAAAGAATACCCCTGCAAAAAGAGCTATTACGGGAAGCTTTGCACCGCAGGGCATAAAGGGCGCGAGCATTGCGGCAGCCCTTCTCTCCCTTTCATTGCGGATTGTACGACATGCCATAACACCGGGAATTGCACAGCCTGTACCGATTACAAAAGGAATAACGGATTTACCCGAAAGCCCCACCTTCTTGAAAATCGGGTCAAGAACAACGCTTACACGTGCCATATAACCGCAATCCTCCAAAAGTGCAATAAGGAAATACATTACCATTACAAGGGGCAAAAATCCAAGCACTGCACCTACACCGCCGATAATGCCGTCTATTACTATTGCCTGAAGTATGTCGGAGCTTCCCTCCATCCAGCCTGCAACAAGCTCTGTAAAAGCACCTATCCAGCTTTCAAGCACTCCTGCAAGGTACACCCCAAGACCAATTTTTGATTCTGCCTGTGATATGTGGAAAACAAGAAACATCACAACTGCAAAAATCGGTATTCCGAGCCATCTGCTTGTAATTAATGAGTCAATTTTATCCTGAAAATTTCTTTCGTTTGTATGTACCTTTCGTTTTTCTACCTGCTTTACAATATCATTTACAAACCCAAAACGCTTTCTGTCGGCAGTCTGAGCCGAAAGCTTATCTCTGAGGTCAACATTTTCCCCGACATAGGGAATAATTTGTGTTTTCCCTATAAGCTCAACCGCTTTTTTTACTAATTTCTTTAAACCCTCGTTTTTCGAGGTTGTAGAAACAGTTTCCACAACGGGACATTTAAGAAGCTTAGAAAGCTTATCTGTATCAATTACAGTTTTTTTCTTCTCGTTAACATCGCTTTTATTAAGTGCGACCACAACGGGAATCCCTAACTCAAGAAGCTGAGTGGTAAAAAACAAGCTTCTGCTGAGATTGGTTGCATCAACAATATTTATAATAACGTTGGGATTTTCCTTTTTTATATATTCGCTGGTGATGCTTTCTTCCGATGTGAAAGGAGACATTGAATATGCTCCGGGAAGGTCTACCGCCTTAATCTCTTTTCCCCCACAAAAGCTCTTTTTAATCAATGCTTCTTTTTTATCAACGGTTACGCCGGCCCAGTTTCCAACGCGCTCATTTTTTCCTGTAAGTGCGTTGTACATAGTGGTTTTACCGCTGTTCGGATTGCCTGCAAATGCAATTTTCATAACAATTCCTCCTTGCATATTACAAAAATGCTGTCTGTCGGTTAGTCTAACCTAACCTAATTTCAAAAATATAAAGCCTGCAAGGCTTATATCTCAATGGCACCTGCCAGTTCGTTGTCAATATTATATCTTCCGTCCTTGATTGAAACTATGCATCCTCCCTTTAAATGGGAAATCACCGTAATTGGCTCACCGCTGTAGCAACCAAGGGAAAACAAAAACGAATTAAGCTCCTCATCATCAGTTGCTATTCTTTTTACAATATATTCTTTTCCTTCAATAGCATCTTTCAAAGTCATTTCTCTCACCCCTGATGATTTGTTTCATTTTCTTTAGTTAGTTTAGCATAACTAACTAAAGTTTGTCAACTCTTTTTTTTGAGATTTTTCCATTTTTATATCCATTATTTACATAAATGATTTGTCCCCTTTTTGTCGAATATTACTCTTGTGAGGATTTCTGAGTGTCCGCACAGAAATTCTAAGTCAGTTATCTGACAAAATCCGCGGACAGAAAGGTTATGAAAATTTATGAGAGGTAAAAAAATTACCTGCGCACTTACGGCATTTGCACTTCTTTCTTCAAGTGCAATGGCAGATGTAAGCTATACTGTTCAGAAAGGAGATTCATATTGGAATATAGCAAAACGGTTTAACACAAGTATGAATGCTGTTATGAATGCCAATGGCACAAGCGGTAATTCATACCTTGTGACAGGACAGATAATAAAAATTCCTTCCAACACCTACACGGTACAGAAAGGTGATACATATTATCTGATAGCAAAAATGTGCGGCGTTTCTCTAAGCTCACTTCTGGGTGCAAATGGGGCTTCGGCAAGTTCTGTCCTGTACCCCGGTCAGTCCGTTAAAATTCCCGACAGCACAAACGGCTACACAACTTATACTGTACAAAAGGGCGATACGTACTGGATAATATCCCAAAAATATGGTGTGAGCCTTAATGCCCTGCTAAGTGCAAACAATGCAACAAACAATACACTTTTAAATATTGGTGATAAAATAGTAGTCCCTAAATCATCTTCCGGAAATAATAACACCTCCGGTTCCGGCTCTTCGGGAAGTACTTCCTCGGGTGCATATGTGACATACAACACCTACAGCGTACAAAGCGGCGATACTTTCTGGAATATTGCCATAAAGCACGGCATTCCCTACTCTGAACTTTTGGAGGTAAATTCCCTTTCGGAATCCTCTAAAATATATGCAGGGATGAAGCTTACTATTCCCGTTCATCACGTTCCCGTAAAGTATGCTCCCGAAGGATACGGCGAGCTTCTTGAATGGTTTAGTGAAGCACAGTATGTAGTCCCGATAAATACTGATTTCAAGGTTGTTGACCTTGCCACAGGGAAAAGCTTTAACGCAAGAAGAACCGTGGGAAGCGGACACGCCGACTGCGAGACTCTGACCGCCAATGATACTGCTATCATGAAAGAAATCTGGGGTGGGAACCTGAGCTGGAATAAGAGAAGCGTTCTTATCGTCGTAAACGGAAGAACTATTGCCGCAAGTGCCGCAGGAATGATGCACGCAGGAAATGAAGGTGCTCCCGGTGGCGAATGGACAAGCTGGAGAAGCGATAATTACGGCGAAGGAATAAATTACGACTACATAAAAGGAAATAATGCGCACGGACATTTTGACCTGCATTTCTATAAATCAATAGGCCACAGCAGCGGAGTGGAAAGCTCTGCCCATCAGGCTAATGTGCTTAAAAGCGCAGGTAAGTAAGAGCAATGTGTTTTTTAAGCGGGCGGATAGGAATCCCTCCGACTTGCTTCGCAACCCACCTCCCTTTAGACAAGGGAGGCTGTGCCCCTACAACCGAAATAAGACAAGAGCAAATAAACATGGGGTAAAAAGCCAAAGCTTTTTACCCCATGTTTATTATAAAACGGAATTTACTAATTCACTTACTAAATTTCCTTCTGCGAAGAAAGAAGCCAAGGAGGATTCCCTTATGCTTTCCGCCGCTAATGTCCATGTGCCGCTATCCCCTAATGCAATCAGAACACCGATGACGATATATGTAATAAAAGCACCGCTTATAAGTCCTATGATTCCGCCAAGGAGCGAATTAGCCTGCTTTATTAAAGGTAATTTTGATGCAATTTTTGCAACGCTTACCAATAAAGAAACAAGCACTTTAACCAAAATAATAATCAGTATAAAGGTAATTGCATTAATTATAAGCATTGCTCCGCTTTCTACAGCGACGGTATTTTCTAAAAGCTCCCCGCCCTTTACATTTTCCGCCAGTGACTTTTCTACCACCGACCTTGCAATTTCACCAAGGGACGATGCGTATAATACTGCCGCAACGGGCTTATAAACCACAGAGGTGAGTATAAAAGAAATTATTGTAGATGCAAAGCCCAAAAGTGTACTTATAAAGCCTTTTCTCATTCCCCAAAGCGTAAATATTGCCAGAGCAACTATTAAAACCAAATCAGCCATAATCATTTCTCCTCTTATTTAATAATTTTTCCGCCTGAGCCGCTTATCACATAAACATAATCCTCATCATCAAAAAGCACTATTTTCTTTGCTCCCGATTCGCTCATTAGACGTTTTTTAACATCAAACTCTTTGTCTGCAATATAAATTTCTTTTCCGAAAGCTATTGCAACTGCATCTCGGCTCACGCTTATATCGTCGGCAATGTAGTCAAAGGTTTTTTTACCGATTTCTCTGCCAAGACGGTTTACCGTAACCACCTTGGTGGAATTTCCCTTTACTCCGCTTCCCGACTGCTCAAAAGCAAGTACCATAATATCGGGATTCGTCACGTCTGCTTTGAGCAGAGTACTATCTTTATATGAATAGGACCATTTTTTACTTCCGTCGGAGTTATAGTATTCAAGGCTGTGGCTTCCCACGGCTGTAAGGGTGTTATTCATATTATAATCTACGCTGAAATAAACCTCAGACTCTCTGCTATGCCTTTCAATTTCCTCTGCCTGTGTAATATCAAGAATCAGAATTTCACCCAAAAGTTTCTGATTGCCTGCCGTTGCCAAGGAAATTGCAATAGCATTATTTTTAGAGTTTATATCACCGTCAAGGAATTGGCTTTTACTAACGTCCCATTTAAAAATGGGTTCTCCCGACCTGTTATACACCATACATTCACAGTTATATCCTTCCTTTTCCGTGGCGAGGAAGAGATAGCCGTTATCATTTACTTTTGCTCTGATAATTTTGTTTTTGGTCTTTATGCTGTAACATTCCTTTATACGTTTGTATACGGTTACATCCATGGAATTTTTATTATAACAGACAGCATAATCACCCTCCGTAAAGAGCACCGGCTCGGACAGAGCTATTGAAATTTTCTCACCGTCCCCGTCTTCGTCAAAGATACGCATGGAGGTTGTTGAAACATGTACTACCTCCCCATCTAATCTCGCGGCATCACCTACGAAGAATCCGCTGCTCCCCTCCTGACTTTCGGTCACAATGCCTTCGCTTTCATCCGTGCCGTTGAATAAGTCAAGATCTCTGTTAAGGTAATAAATTATCACAAGCATTGAAAGAATAACTATTATTGCAGATGCATTTTTTATAATATGTTTGATTTTTTCCTTATTCATAATTCACCTCTACCAAAGAAAGCCCTTGTGGGGGGGCAGTTATTCCCATTAATCTTCTGTCTTTCTTTTCTATAAGCTCGGCAATTTCTCCTTCGGAAAGCTTGCCGTTACCCACATAAACAAGTGTACCTACGATTATCCGCACCATATTGTATAAAAATCCGTCGGCGGCGGCACGCACAGTTATTAAATCGCCTTCTTTTTTAAGCGAAAGCTCGGTAACTGTCCTGACTGTGGACTTAACCACGCTCCCCGCTGCACAAAAAGAGGCAAAATCGTGTTTTCCTGAGATAAGCTTTGCCGCACTCTGCATTTTTTCAAAATCCAGCGTTATTGGGTAATGCCACGCAAAATTCCTTAGTAACGGGTCCATAAAAGGAGCGTTAAGAATTTTGTATTCATATGCTTTTGTAACTGTTTCAAATCGGGCGTTAAAGCCTTCATGCATTATCTCGCACTTGTAGGCACGTATATCGGGCGGAAGCATGGTATTAAGAACAAATGGAATCTTATCGCACGGGATTGTAGTTTCTCCCGTAAAGCTGCACACATACACCTTAGCGTGAACCCCTGCATCTGTTCTGCTGCATCCTGTAACAGTAGTTTCCTTTTTGAAAACCTCGGATAAAATCCCCTCTAAAACCTCCTGTACCGTGATGCCGTTTTTCTGACGCTGCCATCCGTGATAATTTGTGCCGTCATATGCCATTGTAAGTTTATAAGTCATTATAATTTCCATAGCCTTTCTGCCCGCAGATAGCAATTAAAATATATACGCACTTTTCGTGGGCAGATAAGGCGTATAATAGGAATTATGCACATCGCCGAAATTTTCGCATCGCATTCGATGCGAAAATTTCC
>JAZNYX010000022.1:0-5151 GCA_045594665.1 Clostridia bacterium
CCGGAACGGGCGATGTTCCGCTTACCGTCTTCCAGTCACTCCCCGTTGACGGTATCGTAATCGTAACAAGCCCGCAGGAGCTCGTTTCGATGATTGTCGGAAAGGCTGTCAAAATGGCAAATATGCTCAATATCCCGATCATCGGAATCGTTGAGAATATGTCATACTTTGAATGCGGAAAGTGTGGCGAGCGTCATTATATCTTCGGCGAGAGTGGTGTAGAGAATCTCGGAATTGACACGGTTGCGCGTATCCCGATTCTTCCCGAGCTTGCAAAGAAGTGTGACAATGGCGAAATCGAAAGCGTTGACCCCGAATGGCTCAACGAAATTATGGACAAAATAGAAAAAATATAAAGGAGAGATTATTATGAAGTTCTTTGTTTGCGCACATTGCAAAAAAATCGTTACCGAGATGCACGAGACAAAAGTTCCGCTCATGTGCTGTGGTGAGAAGATGAGCGAACTCATCCCGGGAACAACAGATGCTGCTGTTGAGAAGCATGTTCCGGTTGTTGAAGTAAAGGACAACACTGTTCATGTCGCAGTCGGCGAGGTTTCTCACCCGATGACAGATGAACACTATATCGAATGGATTGTCCTCGAGACAAACCTCGGCTTCCATGTAAGAAAGCTCACACCCGCAGACGAGCCGAAGGCTTGCTTCAATCTCTGCAAGTGTAACCCCGAAAAGCCCGAGGAAGTTGTTGCAGTTTACGAGTTCTGTAACCTCCACGGTCTCTGGAAAGCTTAAAGTAAAATGAAAAAGAAGTGGCATTGGCCACTTCTTTTTTTATATTGATTTGTAAAAAACTATCGGATATAATGAAGGTGTAGGGAGGTGCATCTTTTATGCGACAGTTTTTTATAGATTATGGTAATGTAATAATAATCTTTGTTCTTCCGCTTTTACTTGGCCTCATTCTCCGCTTTGCCCTTTGCAAAGTGAAAATTGCACGGCTTATGACCCCGATACTCCTTTTTCTTTCTTCTTTGCTGTACATAATTGTTTCAAATATAAATACACACGGCAGTGAAGGGCCGATTCTCCGCGTAGCGATGCTTTTCTCTTTTTCTGCCGGTTCATTGATTTCGGAAATTGTTATTCTTTTAAAATCGAAATTTAATCGGAGGTGAATTTATGAAGCGTTTTATCCGCTTGCTTTTAATCCTGATTTTAGTTTTTTCTCTCTCAATATCAGCCCTTGCAGGAAGCATCCCCGAGGATTTGCTTAATTCCGACGATGCGGAGATTTTCTTTGGCGAGGGTGAGGACATCCCGTTTGAGGATCTTCTCGGAGTTAAGAAAGAGGATGCAAATGAGGTAACCGTCTTTTATGAAGGCGAAGTTTATGAGATTGCCCCTGACGAGTTTTACAAGGCAATTGACAGCATAGTTCTCACCGACATCAAGGATGTTCCTCTTGAAGAAAAACGCGGGGATCAGTTTGTATTCCCAAACGGAATGTATATTACGGTTAACGGTCTCGACGGCTATGCGTTCATAACGGACGACTGTAAGGTTGATAAATACGGGTATCATTTCAGCCGTCTCCCAATCGGCGCATACACAATGAAATTCATTGACAGAGCAAAAATTATGTCTCTTTTTGCAGATGATGATTACAAATTACCGCCTCTTGAAGGTCCTCTTGCAGGAAAGATATTTAGATACGGTGTGCTTCTTGCGATTATCGCGCTCACCTTCGCGGTTGTTTTAATCAGAAGAAAAAAGAAATAAAAGAAGTGGCTTGCGCCACTTCTTTTTATTTTATCAACATAATTATTATCCAGATTATAAGTAAAGCGATAAGCCCTATTCCGATATAGCGGAATATCCGCTTTCCTTTTTCACCATTCTTATCACAAATAAGCTGGAGAAAGGCAAGAAGAACAGTTAAAATTACTTGTATAATCTGACCGATTATTTGTTTTTTATCGATGTAGTTTATGATTCCGCCTGCGGCAAAGACCGCTGAGAGAATAAACCAATAATACCACTTTTTCATAAAACCATCCTTTATATGCTCTTAATTACTTTCCACGCTTCAATGAGACGCGCCACAGACCATGCAGCATTTGCAGGAGATGTGGACGGTAAGGTTATCGCCTCTCGTCCCACTTGAGCCTTTGTGTACTTTTTAAAGTATTTCTCTGCAGTCTTTCCGTTAACGAAAATCTGCCTGATATTTGCTTTAGCGAAAATTTCAGAAAGGTCATTTACTTTCACATCGCGAATTGAGCTGTCAGAGCTTCCCTCTATCTCGCAGGACGCGATAACATCCCAAAGCGCAATGCCGTTTTCAAGCAGAAATCGTTTTTTCTCCTCAATAGTCTCAGGTACATCACACCCGAACACGGCGGCAACCACTTTCCAGAACCGATTCTGCGGATGCCCGTAGAAAAACTTTTGCTCACGAGATTTTACTGACGGGAAACTCCCCAGAATTAAAATCTTCGAATCTTTATTATATAAAGGTGGAAATGGGTGTTCTATCATTTTATCACCTCAAGATATTCATCTGCCTCTTCCCGTGATTTAAATATTATAATATTCTTCTCATGGTACTTTTCCAAGAGCTCGTATATGGCTGGCAGTACACTATTCGGAAAGTCTTCTATTTCTTTTTTGAAATTCGGATCCAATTCAGTATCTATCCACGGAACATCGTAGCGCGCTTTACCAAGCCTCTCCGTCGCGCCTTGTAAGCATACATCAGTCGGTAAATCAAACAGAAACACTGTGTCGCATTTTTCGATTCTTTTTTCTATTGTACGACTGTAATTTCCGTCTATAATCCACTTGTCCAGTTTAAATATTTCTTCCAGAATTTCATCATATTCGTCTCTCGAAATGTGCGTCCTGTCAGGCTTATGCCATATTGCATCAAGATAAAACAACTGTATCCCCGTGCACTTATTAAGTTTTTCCGCAAAAGTTGTCTTGCCGCTACCTGGGCATCCGATTATGATTACTTTCTTCATTTGAGAAGCTCCGAAAAATCATATATATAATAGTCTGCTACACCTTTGATTTCATCCACATACTCCTCAGATGAAGCATCATAAACTCCGCAAGTCGCTACGCCTGCGCTTTTTGCAACCTTGTTCGCATTGTAATTATCATCTAAAAACAAAACCTCACAAACGGACTTTCCGAGTTTTTCTGCCGCCATTTTGTAGATTTCAGGGTCTGCCTTGGAAGTTCCGAAATCGTCACACGACCACACATTGTCAAAAACATCATAGAGTCCAAGTCTCTTGAGACACGGATCCAACATAATGTGAGGACTTGCTGTAAGAACATTAAGACTTGCGCCGTTTTCACGAAGACTTTTCAAAGTCTCTGCAACATTCCTCTTTGCCATAATTGTATTTTCATATTCATACAAAGAATACGAATTCATAAGAGTCATAATCTCATCAATCGGCTTATCGAGACCAAGACTAATAAAATACTCCGCTGTCCCCTTATATCCAAGAGGCGTAATAATTTTTACTATATCTTCACCATAGGCGATATTATTTTCATCGAGTATGCGAATCATAGTTGATGCAAATGTCGGCATTGAATCAACTAATGTTCCGTCAAAATCGAATAAATATGTATTGAACTTCATTTTAATCTCCCCTTTAAAACCCGAGCTCCGCAAGCGCTGCTTCGGGTATGCCTATATCGAGAACTTTTTTCACGCCGCAAAGCGACTTACCCTGATTTACATTAAGTCCGACCTTATCAAGCGCGAGTGTGTATGTGTAATTTGCTTTTACAACACTTCCCAAAGCTTCTCCCGTATCGGCAGAAAGACCGCTCGGAATATCAACGGAAATGACGGTGTTGTTCATTGCCGTTATTCTATCTATTGCCGTTTTGATATTCCCTCTCGGTGCACCCGAGACGGAGATTCCCAGAAGCGCGTCGATGATAACTGCGTCTTCATCCACCGCATCTGTTATTTTTAAAACTTCAATGTTTTCTTCCTTCATTCTGTCAAAGGCAATTTTTGCCGTCGCGCCAAGCTCTGATTCCTCGTGAGTGAGATAAACCTTGACCTCACGCCCGTCAGCCTTGAGTAGCCTTGCAACAACAAAACCGTCGCCGCCGTTGTTTCCCTTTCCGCAGAAAACAGCAAACTTCTTATCCGGAAAAGTTTGTTTTAGCTCATCAAAAATGCTCTTCCCTGCATTCTCCATAAGCTGGTGTAGCGGAATGCCGTATTTTTCAGATGCTAATTTATCAAGTTTTTTTATGTCTTCAGCAGTTGCGAGATACATGTTGCTTCTCCTTTATATAAAGACTGTATAATTTAGATGCCAATGTTTTTTCATTAGTAGTTCGTATAGAAATATCCCTTATTTATATATTCACTAACTATATCAGAATTTCCGTCAATTTCACTCGTAACTAACTGTAAATATGTATATAACGCACTAATCTCTTCTCTATCTAAAGTCATAGTAAAAATATTTGAACCCAAAGCACCATCATCACACCAAAAGTGAATTTTTAAATCAATAGATATATCTAATGTTATAGAGCCATCCTTATACCAAACCTTACCTGGTTCACTGTACAATGTTTTTATTGGACTCATATCAAATTCAAAATCAGGTTCAGCAAAACTTACAGTGCATTCTTCTTTTAGGTTTCCCTCTATCAAATCTTTAAATGCACTTTTCATATAGTCTACTTCATCGTTTAGAAAAACTTCCCAACCTTCAATACTATAATCAATGTACTTACTTTTTAAAGAAAAGTTTGTGTTGCACCAATCATAATCCGCAGTTTTTTCAGTTGGTTTTTTATAATTATATATTTCAAACCATAAGTCCACATCACATATATTCATACGTAATTTCAATACTATCACTTCCTTTCGACATTATTCGACATTCTTACTTTGTTTTTGTCAAGTTAGAGACAAAAAATCAATCATATTTTGATATAACTTCTTTCGGTCTGACTGCATTTTTATTATACCACCACAAAAGAAAAGCAGCAAGTATTTCTACTTACTGCTTTTATATGATGTTGGCGAAGCCTTATCTTCCCGGGCCGTCTCCAGCCAAGTATTGTCAGCACAGGTGAGCTTAACTTCTGTGTTCGGAATGGGAACAGGTGGACCCTCACCGCAATATTCACCAACTACAT
>JAZNYX010000023.1:0-2088 GCA_045594665.1 Clostridia bacterium
TTTTAATTTTAATGGGAACGAAGATACTTTTTGAACACTTAGGCTTTTTAGGCTAACAATTACCAAATTTGTTTTTATGTGCTTTTGAGTTAAAACACATGAATATATAAAATAAAAGTGAAAGGACTTGATTCTATGAGCGAAAAAACTATGGTCGAAAATGTAAAGGCGTTTGCCGCATCCAAAGCACTCAGCTACCTTGACGGAGATCCCGACAAAAACATCCCCAAACTTTTAGAATGGGTTGATAAGTTCGATAAAAAAGATGAATGGTTAACTCAGCGTAATGCTTTCAGGGCGGTTATTGAAAATCCCGACAACAACTGGTACAAGCTGATTAAAAGCTTATGGACAGACATTGATGACGGTGTGAGAAAAGTATTCTTTGAAAACTTTATCATCAATTCCAATCTCATTGGTGCTCCAAGAGAAGAAAAAATGCGAAAAGAACACGGCTGTAATATTCCGTGGGCAATCCTTATGGACCCTACATCCGCATGTAATTTGAAATGTAAAGGATGTTGGGCTGCTGAATACGGGAACAGGCTTAATATGAGCTATGAGCAGCTTGATGACATTATAAATCAGGGCGTTGAAATGGGAACATATATGTACCTGTTTACAGGTGGCGAACCGTTAGTTCGTAAGGATGACATTATAAAGCTTTGTGCTGCACATCCTGATTGTCAGTTCCTTGCATTTACAAACGGTACACTGATTGACGAAAAGTTTGCAGACGATATGCTTCGTGTCAAAAACTTTGTTCCTGCTATCAGTGTTGAAGGTTTCCGTGAGGCAACAGATTTCAGGCGTGGCGAGGGCACTTTTGATGCCGTTATGAAAGCAATGAAAATTTTGAAAGAAAAGAAACTTCCGTTTGGTGCTTCCTGCTGCTATACCTCTAAAAATGTTGATTCCATCAGTTCCGAGGAGTATATTGACCTGCTTGTAGAAAGCGGTGCAAAATTTGCGTGGTTCTTCCACTATATGCCTATCGGCAATGATGCTCTTCCAGAACTTCTGCCAACACCTGAGCAGAGAGAGGTTATGTATCAAAAAATCCGTGAATATCGAAACACAAAGCCGATATTTACAATCGACTTCCAAAATGACGGAGAGTTTACAAAGGGCTGCATTGCGGGCGGAAGAAACTATTTACATATCAATGCAAACGGCGATATTGAGCCTTGTGCATTTATTCACTACTCCGATTCAAACATAAAAGATAAAACTTTGCTTGAAGCATACAAATCTCCTTTATTTATGGCATATAAGGAAGGTCATCCTTTTAATGAGAATCACCTACGTCCATGTCCTATGCTTGAAAATCCTGAAAAGTTAAAAGCTATGGTCGAAACTTCAGGCGCACATTCTACTGATATGCAGTCGCCTGAAAATGTGGCTGATTTGTACGGCAAATGTAAGCCTTATGCAGACAACTGGGAGAATAAGGCAAACGAGCTTTGGGATAAGAGCCATCCTTGTGCAGGATGCTCAGGCTGTCAAAATAAATAAAGAGAGGATTCAGGCTATGGATAAAACAATAAAAGCAATACCAAGCCTTTTTATGAGTATAATCGAGCTTATAATCGGTATTCTTTTGCTCATAAATCCAATCGGTTTCACATCAGGTATAATTATCTGTGCAGGTATTGTACTTTCCGTTATGGGAGTATGTAAGCTTTTCAAATACTTCATTGATGATCCGGAGGAAGCTGCAAAATCGCATAACTTCAGCAAGGGTACACTGATATTGCTTTTGGGCATATTCTGTATGTTCAAATCGGAATGGTTTATACAGGCCTTTCCGTTGCTTACAGTAATATACGGAATATTCACACTTATAATCGGTGTAACAAAGCTACAAGGCACAATTGATATGAAAAGAGCCGATAATAAATATTGGTATATTGCCCTTATCAGCGCTGCTTTGACCTTGATTTGTGCAATCTTTATTTTGGCAAATCCTTTTGCAACGACTGCTGTATTATGGACTTTCATAGCAGTAACTTTAATCATAGAGGCAGTAATGGATATTCTGACCTTTGCTTTTGCAAAGAAATAATGTCCTTTCGCTTCGGAAAGGAC
>JAZNYX010000024.1:0-22843 GCA_045594665.1 Clostridia bacterium
GGTCGGGAAAAGTGCAAACTTTTTCCGCCCTCTGTATTTTCGTTAATGAATAATTAATAATGAATAACGAATAATTATTGTGGATTTTTTGCTGTGCAAAAAATCTTCCATAATTTTCAACTTTCCATTTTCAATTTTCAATTTGCGATGCTTTGCATCGCATTATCCCAAAAGCTTCTCTATAGGATACGCATTTGAACTTGCGGTCTTTCCGGATCTATCAACTATTGTTACTCTCACATATTTTGAATCGGGGAATACTTTGTACTCTGCGTGGTTTATCACTTCGCCCTTATTTGCACAAAAATACTTTTCGCGGCGGTTTGATGCAGTAAAAATAATCTGGGTCGCATCAGAACAGTCTACGTTCATCATATCCCCTTCCATCCAAAGAGAATGAATGTCGGGACCTTGTGAAGCATAAAAATTTCCGTCTAAAAGTGCCTGTGTTATGGTGCGGTAATCAAGCTTATCCGCCTTAATCATGGTCCAGCTGAGTCCGCTTCCGCTCATCAGGGTGGGGCGGTTATGACTGTCGTCACCACCCACACAGTAGATCATTTTGCCTCCACGGAGCATATCGTCATACACACGGGGATTATATTCGTGTCCGTTATACATTTCCATAGCGTGCATATTGTTGTAGCTCATATACTGAGGATAGCTTTCCAGCGACCCCGTGGGGTGATTATATGTAGTAAAAAAGCCGTGTTTTCTGCCTTGGGCAAACATATCGCTGATGCATTCCCCTGTGTAAAATCTTTCGTAATCCGGTTCATCTTCATAAAACTGAATTTGGTCGCGATATTCCACAGCGTGTGCGTAAAGGTACTCGCTTCTGTGCCAGCAAGCCTGCTTAAGATTGTCAGGCTCTATTGCAATAAAATTAATATGGCAGGTTTCCATATTAGCCCAGTCAGGCGTTCCCTTTCCGTTTATTTCCATTTCATAGCCGTTTAATGCAAGAAATTTATCGTCGCACAGATGAGAGCGGTCAAGCATAATATCGTGGTCGGTATATGCCACAATATCATAGCCTAATTCCATAAATACCTGCTTTACCTCCTCGGGTGTAGCACTGCCGTCCGACTGGCAGGTGTGTGCATGAAGGTTTGCTTTATAAAATCTGCCCGTTTCGGGAATTAAAAACTTTTTCATAGTCAGCATCTCCAATCATATTAACTATAAAAAGTTTATCACACCCTCAATTTACTGTCAAGTTTTAAAAAGTTTAAAATATGTGCACAAAAGTTCAAGAAAAAACTATTGAAAAAACAATCTATATGCTATATAATATAGTATATAAAATTTCCCTGAGGAGTGATTTTAGTGAATAATCCTTTTAAGACAAAAAAAGATTTCCAAAAGTGTGTTATAGATTTGGTAAATCCTCTGAAGCCGTATTATAACGTAGGTGCGGCGGAGCTTAAATATGGAGTTCATTCATCGGGTGCAAGTGAAAAGGTTCAGCGTACTGAGGCTTTTATACGTCCTCTTTGGGGACTTGCTCCTCTTTGGTCGGGAGGTGGTGATTGTGGAGATTTTGCAGAAATATATCGCACAGGGATAATAAATGGAACCGATCCCGAAAGTCCTGCCTATTGGGGAACCCTTGCAAATGGCGGACAGGTACTTTGCGAACCTGTGTGATGCTTGCCCTTGTTCTTGCAAAGGACAAACTTTGGGAGCCGCTTACCGATAAACAAAAAGAAAATATCGTAAATTGGATTCACAGCAGCCGAGGTGCAAGGCATGCAAACAATAACTGGAACTTTTTCCAGGTGCTTGACCATGTGTGTCTTAAAAAGCTCGGTCAGCCCTACAGTCAGGAAATAATAGACGAAAAGCTTCAGATAATCGAATCCTTTTACCGTGGGGATGGCTGGTATTCCGATGGCAATTTAAATCGGAGATTTGATTATTACATCGCCTTTGCGTTTCATTTCTACGGGCTTATTTATGCAAAGCTTATGGAAAAGGACGATCCCGAAAGAAGTAAGCTTTTCAAAGAACGTGCCATTCTTTATGCAAAGCACTTTATATACTGGTTTGACGAAGAAGGAAGAGAAGTTCCTTTCGGACGTTCCCTTCCTTACAGATTTGCACATATTGCATTCTGGAGTGCCTGCCTTTTTGCAGGAATTGAGCCTTTTTCAGTTTCCGTTATGAAAGGAATTATTTCCCGTAACCTTCGTTGGTGGATGAAACAGCCAATGTTTGATAATGCAGGGATTCTTTCGGTTGGCTATGGATATCCTCAGACCAATATGGCAGAGGAATATACCTGCTTTGGCTCTCCGTATTGGTGTATGAAATCATTTCTGCTTCTCTCTTTGGAAGATAACCATCCTTTCTGGAATGCAGAGGAAGCACCGCTTCCAAAGCTTGATAAAATACATATTATAAAGCCGGCAAATATGGTTGTTCAGCGTATAAACGGATATACCTGCCTTCTTCCCACCGGTCAGCAGGGAGGAGCGGCAAACCACTCGTGGGAGAAGTATGGAAAATTCCTCTATAGCTCAAAATATGCTTTCAGCATAGCCGGTACATACTTTAATAAGGACGGTGCAGGTGCCGACAACATGCTGATGTTTGAAAAACACGGATATTATTTTATCCGCCGTGATTGTATTGATTACAGAGTAAACGACGATGCAAGCGTATATTCAAAATGGTCACCATTTGACGGAGTGACGGTTGAAACCCTTATTATCCCAACGGAAGACGGACATATAAGACGCCATACCATCGAATCAGACGGCGAGTATACCGCTTATGATTGCGGTTTTGAGCTTTTCGAAGACAGCGGCGATGTGATAAGTGACAAAGGCGAAAAGGAAGTGATATGGACCTGCCCTAATCTTAACCTTTACGACCCGCGCAGACTTAATATGAAAGCCGTTAAATATACTGTTCCCAAGGGCAAATCTCAATTTGAAACCAAGGTTGTTTATCCCAAGTGATTATGTTCTTATTTCGATAAGCTCCTCTATCAGTGTTTCCTCAGATGGGGAGTGTCCGAAATGACTTTTGTAGTCCCTGAAAAATGTGGAGTAGTCGGAAAATCCCAACATATTGCAAACCTCTGTAGGCCTTGTGCCACTGCGGAGCCTTCGTTGTGCTATGGCAAGCTTTTTTGATGTAATATATTTTTTTGGACTGATTTTCAAGTGCTTTATAAACAGGTGGTGAAGATGGCTTTTTGTTATAAAAAGGCTGCTGCATATATCTGAAACACGTATACCTGACATAATATTTTCGTCAATATATTCCACCGCACCTTTTATAATAGGATTTTCCGTATAAAAGTCAGCCTCTGTTTTTTCACTTGCCGCTATGAAAACATTATATAAAAGCTCCTCCGTCAGATTGTACAGCAGTTTTTGAAGCTCTTCGCCTTCAAAATGCTTGCAGTAAAAATCCATCTTTTTAAATAAGTCCGTAACAAATCCGTTTCCCTCGAAGCTGAGAATATCGAATCTTTGAGGGATTTTTTTGCATATATGGGGAAAAAGAGCCTTATCATCAAACAGAATAAGGTATCTTTCATAATCAGTGCTGTCATTGAAAATAATACTGTGTCCCCTTGACGGACGGGTAAATATAAGCGTATCGGATGCTTTTATTTTGTAGCTTGTACCCTCAATCATATAAGTAATGTTGCCTTTTTTTATGAACAGGATTTCACATATCGGGTGAGTATGAAGCGGAAATTCGCTCTCCGAAACCTTGTGAAGTCTGTGTTCATAAAGCATATTAATATCAGTGTATTGGGAATAGTAAATATCCATAATAGTGCCTCCTGTGAAACCATAATATCACAAAATTACACTTTTTGCAATACATAATCATACTTTTTCCAATTTACATGGCGAAAAATATGATATACAATAAAATAAAAAAACGGAGGTATTGTCATGAAAAAAATGAAAGTTGCCATTATTGGACAGGGACGAAGCGGCAGAGATATCCACGGGCTTTTCTACAAGTCCGAGCAGAATGACTTTGTAGAAGTGAAAGCCGTTGTGGATGCTGACAGCCAAAGAAGGGAAAGAGCACTTTCCGAATATCCCGGATGCGAAGTATATGAATGCTATGAAGACCTTTTCGGAAAAGAATTTGACCTTGTGGTAAATGCCTCTTATTCCGAAAATCACTATCCCATCACAAAAGTACTTCTGGAGCATGGATTTAACGTGCTTTGCGAAAAGCCCTTTGCAAGAACAGTTTACGAATGTAACGACCTTATCAGAATTGCAAAGAAGAATAATTGTATTCTTTCGGTATTCCATCAGAGCAATACTTCACCCTTTATTGAAGAGGTTAAGAAAGTAATTGAGTCAAAGAAAATCGGAGATATTTTGCAGATAAGCCTGCGTTACAACGGGCTTTCACGCCGTTGGGACTGGCAGACTCTTCAGTATAAGGTAGCCGGTAATCTTTACAACACAGGTCCTCACCCTGTAGGAATTGCAGTGGAGCTTTTAGGTAACGACGAAAATATCCGTCTTGAATATTCAAAGCTCGGCAGAGCGCTTTTAAGCGGTGATGCGGAGGATTATGCAAAGATCATCCTTTCTGCTCCCGGAAAGCCCGTAGTTGATATTGAAACCAATTCCACCGATGCATACTGCGACTACAACCTTAAGCTTCAGGGAACACGCGGTACATATAAGTGCACAATCAACGATTACAAAATGAAGTATATCATTGAGGGAGAGAATCCCGAGCAGCCCGTACAGCATGAATTCATTGCTGATGAAAACGGCTATCCGATTTACTGTAAGGAAGACCTTATTACCCACGAGGAAGAAGGCAAGTTTGACGGCAATCCCTTTGATAAGGGCGTTGAAAATATCTACAGAAATCTTTACGGTGCAATCTTTGAGGGCAAGGAGCTTATGGTTAAGCCCTCTCTTGCCGCAAAGGTAATTGCAATCATGCAGACCGTACACGGACAGAACCCGATGGAGGTACAGTATTGATGTATAAAATAGCTATTTTAGGCTGTGAAAACTCACATGCCAATTCATTTTTAAAGCACGTACAAGAGACTGATTACAAGGATAAAATTGAATTTGTAGGTGTATACAGCAATGAAGAGGAAGCCGCACAGAAGCTTCACGATGAATTCGGTGTGTACGCTGCAAAAAGCTACGATGAATTTGTAGGAAAGGTCGATGCAATCATCATCACCGCACGTCACGGAGATAACCACTACAAGTATGCAAAGCCCTACATAAAAAGCGGTATTCCCATGTTTATAGATAAGCCTATCACCTGCACCGAGGCGGATGCAAATGCATTTATGGATGAGCTTATCGAGAATAATGTTCCCGTGTTCGGCGGAAGTGTATGCGTGTATACCGACCATGTTCAATCACTTAAAAAGGCTGTACAGGAGGAAACCTACGGCAAGGTAATGGGCGGATTTTTGCGTGCACCTTTGATTGCCGACAGTCCCTACGGCGGTTTCTATTTCTACTCACAGCACCTTGCACAGATTACTATGGAAATCTTCGGAAATTACCCCGACAGCGTAATTGCGACAAATAACGGCAAGCATATCGACTGCATACTTAAGTATGAAGGTAAAAATGTGCATCTTTCATTTACCGATGATGTGTGGACATTCTATGCTGGAATTAACTGTGTTGACAAGGTTGTAGGAGATATGTTTGACTGGCAGGTGGCATTTTCAAAGGAATTTGATGCGTTTTACGCACTTGTTTCCGAGAGGAAAATGGTGCAGTCCTACAAGGATTTCTTTGCTCCCGTATATGTGCTTAACGCAATAGAGCGTGCACTTGTAAGCGGCAAAGAAGAAAAAATCAACAGATACGAGGGAAAGTACAATGACTAAAATACTTCTTTCTGCTTTTTCCGACGAGTATAACAGTGACATTGATGTTCAGATTAAAATGCTCAGGGAAAACGGACTTGACTATATCGAACCCCGCTTCATCGGCAGTAAAAATATTGCCGACCTTACCGATTCTGAACTTAAAGAACTTAAGGCAAAGCTTGGTGACCTTAAGGTTTCTTCAATCGGTTCGCCACTCGGTAAAATTAATCTTGCAGACGATTTTGAACCGCATCTTGAAAAGACAAAGCGTGTTCTTGAAATTGCCTCCGAGCTTGGCACAAAAAACGTGCGTATGTTCAGCTTTTATCTTCGCCCCGATGACACCTTGGAGGGTGCAAGGGGAGAGGTAATAGTAAAGCTCGGAAAAATGATTGAGCTTGCAAAAAGTTACGGCATCACTCTCTGCCATGAGAACGAGGCAAAAATTTACGGCGAGTCTCCTGAAAGATGCCTTGACCTTCTGGAAACCTTTAAGGGTGATTTGGGCTGTGTGTTTGATATGGGCAATTTCGTGCTTGACGGATACAATCCTGTGCAAGCTTATGATATGCTTAAATCTTACATCAGATATTTCCATATAAAGGATTCCCTTGCGGCAGGGGCAATAGTACCCCCCGGAAAGGGAGAGGGGCATATTGCCGAGATTTTGAAAAAACACAAGGAATATTCAAAAGAGGATTTTATCATTACTCTTGAGCCGCATCTTCAAACCTTTGACGGTTTTAATTCCTTGACTGATTCCACCTTTGATAACCCCTATAAATATGAAACGCAGGAGCTTGCATTTATGGATGCTCTTGGTAAGATTAAGGATATAATTAAATAATGAGAACACCGTGGAAACGTTAGTTTTCACGGTGTTCTGCTTCTCTTTGTTGGTTGCTTTTCAACTATTGGGCGAGATTCTTCAGTCGCAAGCTCCATCAGAATGACAAACAAAGCACTTTTTGGCTAATCAAGCTTTTTCTTTGTCATTCCGAGTGCAAACGAGGAATCTCTTCACCCCAATAGTTGTTATAGAACATCTTTGATTTGTGATAGATTTTTTTGTTATTTTGTTATTGACTATTGTAACAGGAAAAAGTATAATAAACATAAAAACAGGAAAGGAAAGAATCAACGTGTTAAAGGAATTCATCAACTCGATTAATTTTTATGACATCACTCCCGACAGGAATTTTTTTCATCCCATTTCAGACCGTGAATATTGGGATGCATTTTCCGAAAAATATTTGGATAAAATCGTGGAGCGTTACGAAAAAATTACTGCCGAGCCGCGTAAAGAACTGACGGCGTCGCTCTATCTTGATTACAAGCGTACAAATAATCGTACACGTTTTCAGAATGTGTACGAACGCCGCCGTGATGAGCTTCTTTTTGCAACACTCATTGAGTGCTGCCGAAATGACGGTGCACTTTTGGATGATATTTTAGACCTTACCTGGATGATTTTAGAGGAAACCACATGGTGTTTCCCTGCTCATAATAAGTCTGTGGATACAATTTCAGATTCTCTTCCTTATTATAAACAGTGGGCAATTACTATCTGCTCCACGCGTACAGCGGTGAAAATGGCATTTGTCTATCAGGTAATGGAAGAGAAATTTGATGAAATTTCTAAAATGGTCACCATGCGAATCCGTGAAGTGATTCAGGAAAAAGTCCTTTCCGAAATGCTTAACCGCGACGATTACTGGTATATGGGCTTTGGAAGCAGAAAACCCAACAACATTGGCATATGGAACTGGCGCAATGCCATGATAGCGGCACTTATAGTTGTGGATGATATGGATTTTCTCAGAAAATTTATCATGAAGGCAATTATTTGTATGGATCAGTACATAGATAACCAGGGGAAAGAGGGAGGCTGTAATGAAGGTCCCTCCTACTGGTTCCATTCCCACGGAAATGTAATCGAAGCACTCGAAGTTATGAACAAAGCCACGAATAACGCCTTTGCCGATTGCCTGAAATCCGAGAAGGTTCGCAATATGTCTCAGTTCCTGCTTAAAATGTACGGCGGCGGAAAATATTTTGTCAACTTTGCCGACGGCTCACCGGTGCTTGAAAACGGAGCACTCTTTGTTTATCGTTGCGGTAAAATTTTAGGCATTCCCGAGGTTTGCGACTTTGCCGCAGAGTGGGGAAAAGCCACTGCGCAAACTAATCCGTTCTCAAGCGAAGCGGAAGCATACCGCATGCTTGAAAATCTAAAATGTTTTGATGAATATCTTTCTCATGCTGTGGCTGAAAAGAACAAATCAGAGTTTTATCTTCCCGATTTGGGCGTGATGACAGTCCGCACCCAAAGCGAAAACGGAGAAATTTTCCTCGGAGCAAAGGCAGGGCATAACGGAGAAAGCCATAATCATAACGATGTGGGTAATTTCATTGTATATAAAAACGGAGAGCGCTTTGTAGTAGACAGCGGTCCTCTTACATATTCCGCACTGACATTCTCAGATAAGCGTTATACATTGTGGACAAACCGCAGTGAGTATCATAATGTTCCTACAATAGATGGGTTTAATCAGCTTAATACACCAAAAGGCACCCCGAAAAACGAAGGCTACCGCAGTGAAAATGTAGTGTATAATATGGAAGAAAATGTTTCCGCATTATCAATGAGCATTAAAAACGCCTATGAAAATCGCGATGAAATCAAAGCCTTTGACAGATGCATTAACATAGACAAGAAAACAGGAGTAATCACTGTTACGGACAGCTTTGACCTTGGAAAGGAAGCTACCGTCACATGGAACTTCCTGACACATCAGGAGCCTGAATGGAACGGAGCGAAGATAACTCTCACAACAGAAACTAACAAACTTGAGATCATACCTTCCGGTGCTGATTTTACATTTGCGGGTGAAACAGTTGAATACGATGACAAAACCATGAGTTCAAGGTGGGGCGATAAGCTTTACCGTGTGCTTTTAAGTGCAAAGGTGAATAAAGGCGAAGTTAAGTTTGAAATAAGATAACTCGCGTAGGGGACGGGGCAATTTTTGTAATCCGAAGGTGCAACAAAAATTGCCCTGTCCCCAAACTATGCGGAACCAAAAAAATCAACATTTGTGCATGTTGCACAAATGTTGATTTTTATATAAACATTTTCGGAGCTTTTGGCATTTTACATGTTTATGTAAGGTAAACATATGTAAAAACAGTAAAAATGCACATGAAATGAAAAATAAGTTTATGAAAATTGTATTATATGACGCTTTTTTTGACAAAAAAACAGGTAAAATTTGTGTAAAATTACTTCGAGAAAAAACCTTTATTTGTTTTGTTATGTTTTTAGCCCAAAAACTTGAAATAAAAGTTTGATTCATAATATTGACACATTGACCAAACTATGGTAATATATCTATATGACATAAAAAAGGAAAAAAGGATTGGTGATTATGGCAAAAACAGGTTCACTTCGTCAGGCGAAGCTGAAAATCGAAATCCAGTCATATCTCATGATAGGATTGCAGCTATTGGGCTTCTTCGTTTTCAGCCTCTATCCCATACTCTGGGTTTTCAGATATGGATTTTACGATTATGACGGCGTTACGGCAACATGGTGCGGCTTTGAAAACTTTGTCCGCGCTTTCACCCGTGATGCACTTTATTGGAAGAGCGTTCTCAACACATTTATCATTGCTTACGGTAAGCTTATAGTTGAGGTTCCGCTTGCATTCCTCATTGCACTTGCTCTTACAAGCGGTCTTGTAAAGTTTAAGCGTGTATTCATGGTAGGTTATTACCTTCCCAATATGACGGGTATCGCAGTTAACTGTCTTATCTTTACATATATGTTTGCTACCGTAAACGGTCCCATCAATAACATTCTTCTTGATGTAGGCCTTATCAGTGAGCCTATTGCATGGCTTGGTGCTAAATGGACTGCCCTTGCGGTTATCATGATTCGAAGCACCTGGGCAGGCTTCTCTACAAACGTTCTTTACTTCATGGCAGGTGTTAGTAACGTTTCTGAGGACTGTATAGAAGCTGCTAAGGTAGACGGTGCAAATTCAACTCAGACATTCTTCAAGATTACTCTTCCCATGCTTGCTCCGGTTCTCAAGACCATCCTTATGCTTGCTATGGTTAACGGTATGAAGATATATCAGGACGTTATGCTTCTTACCAACGGTGCACCTGGCGGTAGTACAAACGTTGTAATGCTCTATCTCTACCAGTTGTATTTTGAAACAGACGGTATCAAGGCTCAGTACGGTTATGCGTCCGCTCTCGGTATTATCACTACCTTTATCATTGGCGGCGTTACCCTTATCTACCTGAGACTTACAAAGAAAGCTGACGAGGTGGGTTGATTATGAAATTTATATTAACTTTATTAAAAACTATTCCCACTATGCTTTTGTTCGCTGTAACAGGTCTGGTGGCAGGTCTTGGTTGGACGTTCTATAATGTTATTGCAAACGGTGCCGCATTTGGTATTTCATCACTCTTTGTAGTGGTTATAGGTAATGTAATCGGCGCGTATGTTGTTGACTTTTTCGCTGAGAAAAAAGGCGGCTCAAAGAAGTGGTTCATGCTTGGGTTCCTCTTTGGTATCTTTGCATTTGTTGCAGCCTTGTTAATGAAAAAGAATGACAACGTAGTAAAAAGAGATGTATTCAACGGAAAGCGTTTCTTCTCAATTGTTCTTCATATACTTTTGAGTGCATTCTTAGTTGTCGTATTCTATCCTTTCCTTGTAGGACTTTTCAGCTCCTTCAAGACACAGCGTGAAATCCTCATTTCACCCAATATTCTTCCCGAAACATGGCAGATTACAAACTACATCACTGCATGGACGGAAGCAAACTTTGCACGCTACACCTTTAACACAGCTTGGTATGCATTCTTTACCATCTGTATAACAGTTCTTACTTCTACGGTTAACGGTTATGCGTTTGCCCGTGGCGAATTCCGCGGTAAGAGTGCAATATTCGTTTTGTTCACTTCTTTGATGTTCGTTACACTGGGTTCATCTTCTCTTTATCCCACAATGCAGCTTATGAAGATGTTCCACCTCAATACTTCTCTTTGGGGTCTTATTATCAAGGGCTTCTTCGCAATTCATGTTGCGGATATGTACCTTGTTCGCGGATTCATCAATCAGCTTCCCAAGGAGCTTGACGAGGCAGCTACTATTGACGGTTGCGGATTTATAGGAATTTTCTTCAGAATTATTCTTCCGCTTCTTAAGCCCATGGTTGCTACACTTATAATCCTTACCTTCGGTCATGCTTGGAACGATTATCTGTGGCCCATGATTGTTACAATGGGTAACCCCGATGGCCAGCCTCTTTCTGTTGGTCTTCGTGCACTTCAGTCAAGCGGTGAGGGTGCCGCTTCATGGCACATCATCATGGCAGGCTCAATGATTTCTGCACTTCCCATGATGATTGTGTACCTCATTTTCAATAAGTACTTTGTAAAGGGTCTTGCAGCAGGTGCCGTAAAGGGTTAATAAACATCTTAAGAATTAAAAGTACAGAGCTTCTTTTGAAAAGGCTCTGTACTTTTTTGTTGACAAACCTTACTTAGTATGTTATCATTACAAATAGTGGCAATGAATGTGTGTAAGTAGGATTTGCACCGCGCTTCAAAGAGAGGGAAAGTCACCGGGCTGTAAGCTTTCCCGTTGTGCGCAGGTCTGAATTTCAGCACAGGAGCCTTCTGCGAAAAGCTTTTGCGTTAAGCAGAACGTGATACTGCGTCAAGGTGTGAAAGTGCAAAGCTTATTGCTTTGAATAAGGGTGGTACCGCGAGAACTCTCGTCCCTTTGTGGATGGGAGTATTTTTTTATTTTTACATAAATTGAAGGAGGTATTCGTATGAACAGTAAAGTAAATGAAATTAAAGCACTGTTTAACGAAAAATTAAGCTCTGTTTCTTCTTCCGAGCAAGTTGAGGAATTAAGAGTTGAATTCTTGGGAAAAAAAGGCCTTGTGGCCTCTCTTATGAGCGAACTTAAGAATGTTCCCAACGAAGAAAAGAAGGAATTTGGACGCATTGTCAATGTGCTTAAGCAGGAAATTGAGCAGACTGTTTCCGAGAAAAGAACGGCAATCTTAGAGGCAGAACAGCAGAAAATCATTGACAGCGCCGAGCAGTATGATGAATCCCTGCCATATGAGATTAAGACAGGTTCGTATCATCCCATCACTCTGGTTCAGCGTGACCTTGAGAGAATCTTTACTTCTATGGGCTTTTCAATCGAAAACTATTCGGAAATTGTTGACGATTATCATTGCTTTGAAGCACTTAATATCCCCAAGCATCACCCTGCACGTGATATGCAGGATACCTACTATTTAAGCACGGAAAATCAGCTTTTGAAAACTCATACATCGGCGGCACAGAACGCTATCATGAAAAAATACGGTGCACCCCTGCGTGCAATTTTCCCCGGCAGATGCTTCCGTAACGAATCCACCGATGCCAGCCACGAAAATACATTCTTCCAGATGGAGGGTATCATGATTGATAAGGATATATCCATTTCAAACCTTATCTATTTTATGAAGACGATGCTTTCCGAGGTGTTCCAAAAGGATGTGACGGTGCGTCTTCGTCCCGGATTTTTCCCCTTTGTGGAACCGGGCTTTGAGCTTGATATCAAATGTCTTATTTGCGGCGGTGACGGTTGTCCCTCATGTAAAAATTCCGGTTGGCTTGAGCTTTGCCCCTGCGGCATGATTCATCCCAATGTTCTTTCTCACGGTGGAATTGACCCTGAGGAATACACAGGCTTTGCTTTCGGCCTCGGTCTTACAAGGCTTGCAATGATGAAGTATGGGGTTAAAGATATCAGAACATTTAACAGCGGAAGTCTTAAAGCACTTTCCCAGTTTAAGAATGAATAAGGGGGGACTATAATGCTTGTTTCAATGAATTGGATAAAAGAATATGTTGACCTTTCGGGTGAGGACCTTCAGAAGCTTATCATGAAGTTTACTCTTTCCACCGCAGAGGTTGAGGATATTTATATAAAAGGTGAGGAAGTAAAGAATGTAGTTGTTGGTGAAATTGTTTCCTTTGAGGAACATCCCAATTCCAAAAAGCTTCACATCCTCAAAGTAGACGGCGGAGACAGAATTTATGACTGCGTATGCGGTGCACCCAATGCAAGGCTCGGTCTTAAGACAGCTTTTGCAAAGGTTGGGGGAAGTGTTCCCGGACTTGAGATTGCAAAAAGGGAAGTGGCAGGCTATGTTTCCGAGGGTATGTGCTGCAGCGAAGCGGAGCTTGGGCTGAGCGACGAAAACAGCGGAATCATGGAGCTTGCCCCATCGTTTAAAAACGGAACGGATCTTAAAGAAATTTTTGATATTGATGACGTGGTTTTCGAGGTTGATAACAAATCTCTTACAAACCGCCCCGACCTTTGGGGTCACTACGGCATAGCGCGTGAATTTGCCGCACTTACCAAAAAGCCCCTTAACCCCCTCTCTCTTACAGAGCCTGTATATGACGGCGACAATAAAGTCCCCGTAAAGGTTACAAGAGAAGACCTTGTTTACAGATATTCCTGTATTGAGGTGTCCGATATTAAGGAAAGCGTAAGCCCCATGAATATGCGTATTCGCCTTTACTACTGCGGTATGCGCGGAATTAATCTGCTTGCCGACCTTACCAATTATATCATGCTGGAGCTTGGACAGCCCACACATGCATTTGATGCAAGAAAGATTGACTCAATCAAGGTTGGAACGCCAGACAAGGCAATGAAGTTTACAACTCTTGACACAGTGGAGAGGGACATTGACACAGACACGCTTCTTATTTACAACAACGATACACCCGTTGCCATTGCAGGTATCATGGGTGGTCTTGATTCCGAAATTGTGGACACTACTACCTCTGTAGTGCTTGAAAGTGCAAACTTTGACGGCGTAAGCGTCCGCAAGTCGTCCTCAAGACTGGGACTTCGCACCGATGCAAGTATGCGTTATGAGAAGATTCTTGACCCTGAAATTACAATTACCGCAATTAAGAGATTCCTGAATCTTCTTCTTGAAATTGACCCCGGTGCAAAGGTAACGTCTCAAATTACAGACGAGTATACCAAAAAGTATGATGAAATCAATCTTTCATTTACCAAGGCATATGTTGACAGATACACGGGTATCGATATTCCTGATGAACAAATCCTTTCAACTCTTAATCTTTTAGGCTTTAATGCAAAGCTTGACGGTGCAGAGTTCAGCGTAACCGTTCCTACATGGAGAGCTACAAAGGACGTTACAATCAAGGCTGATGTTATCGAGGAAATTACCCGTATTTACGGATATGATAACTTTGAAATCACCACAACAAAGAGTGCACTCTCTCCCGTAAGAGAAACTGTTATGCATCGTGACAGCGAGCTTATTAAGGATATTTTAGTTCAGCGTTATATGATGAATGAGGTTCATTCTTATATCTGGTGTGACGGTAACAAGTATAAGAAGCTGGGTATAGATGTTCCCGAAAACGTTACCATTCTTAACATTGCAACTCCCGAGAACGGCACAATTCGTAAAAGTATGCTTCCCACACTTCTTACATTTGCGTATGAGAATAAGCAGTATGCACCTTCATACGGGCTTTTTGAAATAGGCAGAGTGGTAGACGGGGTAACGGCAGAAAATATTTGCGATGAAAGACAGAGACTGGGTATTACACTTTTTGACAAGACAGCAAGTGAAAAAGAGCTTTATTTTAAGGCTGTGGAAATCATCAGATATATCACCATGCAGCTTCGTCACACGGAGCCTCAGTTTACAAGGACTATGCCGATGTATAACTGGCAGCATCCCAAGAATACCTCTGAAATCTCTGTAAACGGACAGAAAATCGGTGTTCTTTGTACTCTTCATCCCTCAAATCTTAAAAAGGTTGATAAGAATGCGGCAGTTGTATGTATTGAAATTGACATGGCGGATTTTGAAAATGCAAAGGCTATTCCTCTTAAGTTTAACGAACCTTCAAAATTCCCCGGAGTTGACTACGACCTTTCTCTTGTGACAAACGGCAAGAAATACGAGGAAATTGCCGCTGCATGGGAAAACGAAGAAATTCCCGAGCTTGACGGCGTAAAGCTCGTAGACACATATGAACTTCAGGGAGAGATGTCAATAACACTTAGGTTTGCGTTCTCTTCCAATGAAAGAACTCTTTCTATGGAAGAAATTCAGCAGCACATTGATAAAATCATTGCGAACTTCAACAGAATCGGCGTAACGCCAAGAATATAAAGATAAAAAGGGCTATGTCAAAGTGAACAAAAAATCATTTTACCATAGCTCTTTTTATTGACATTTCTGCTAAAATAGGATAAAATAGTAAAGAATGCTTAATATATTAGGAGAATAGTTATGCTGAAGAAAAGATATACGAAGCCACTGCAAATGAATAATTTCAGAAGGGTTTTCATGCTTGTGCTGTGCGATACCATAGTGCTTATATTGGCGGCGTGGCTTGCACACGTTCTCAGACTTAATTCCCTGAAAACAAATCCCATAGAATTTTATTTAGGGAAATATAAGGAGCTCATAGTTTTGTGCCTTGCTACATATTCCGTGTTGGGACTGTCGGGGAGCTATGCAACTTCATGGCGATATGCGGAGTATCGTGAGTACATAATAATGTACATAGGCATATTTGCGGCAAATCTCCTTACATACGCCCTTTGTAACATAATCGTTATGTATGAAACATTATTTACTTTCTCGGATTATATTTTGATATTCTTGATATGCTCTTTTGGATTCACAATTGCGAGATTCTTGGGCAGAATGATAAGAGTTTATGGCTTAAACAGACGCGAACATCGGGAAAATTCAAAGAAATCCCGTGTGATGATTATCGGTGCAGGGGATACGGGCAGTGCCCTCATAAGAAGTATGCGCCGTGATACAAAAATGCGTGCCGTTGTTGCCATTGATGATGACGAAAGTAAGCATGGTATGCTCGTAGCGGAAGTACCGGTTGTGGGAGGAAGAAATAAAATACTTTCTGCGGCAAAGGAATATAGAGTGCAGGAAATCATAATCGCTATTCCTTCGGGAAAAACGGAGGAACATAAAGATATTATGCGTATATGCAGGGAGACCGGTCTTAAAACCTCCACAGTGCCTTCCCTTTTTGAACTGGCAAGCGGAAGGGCAAGCGTAGGGCAGATTCGCGAGGTGACTACCCAGGAGCTTTTAGGCAGAAATGAGGAAATAGTAGACGGAAAGGATATTTTCGGATATATAGAACAAAAAACCGTTGTTGTAACAGGCGGCGGCGGAAGTATAGGCAGTGAGCTTTGCCGACAGATAGCAAAATTTAATCCTAAACGCCTCATTATCTTTGATATATATGAGAATAATGCATATGAGCTTCAGATGGAGCTTAGAAAAAAATACCCCGAGCTTAAGTTTGACGTGCTTATAGGCAGTGTCCGTGACAGAGCAAGGCTTGAGGAGGTTTTCGGCACGTATAAACCCAAGGTCGTGTTCCATGCGGCGGCTCACAAGCATGTTCCTCTTATGGAGGACAGCCCCAATGAAGCAATTAAAAATAATATTTATGGAACATATAACGTTGCCCGGGTGTGTGAAAAGTTTAATGTTGAAAGATTCGTTCTTATTTCTACGGATAAGGCGGTAAATCCCACAAATATTATGGGAACGAGTAAGCGTATTGCCGAAATGGTTATGCAGCGTTTTGCACTCAAACAGAAAAAAGAAGGCGGAAAGACTGTTTTTACCGCAGTAAGATTCGGTAATGTCCTTGGAAGTAACGGCAGTGTTATTCCTCTGTTTAAAAAGCAAATCAGCGAGGGCGGTCCCGTTACCGTAACACATCCGGAGATAAACCGCTTCTTCATGACCATTCCCGAAGCGGCACAGCTTGTGATGCAGGCAGGTGCTTTTGCAGAGGGGGGCGAGATATTTATTCTTGATATGGGCGAGCCTGTAAAAATTGTTGATTTGGCAAAAAATCTTATCGAGCTTAGCGGCTATGTACCTGATGTTGATATTAAGATTGAATTTTCAGGACTTCGTCCCGGTGAAAAAATGTATGAGGAGCTTCTTTTGGACAAACAGCGTCATACATCCACCAAGCATGATAAAATATATATTGAACAGCCCATAAACGAGGTAAAAACACTTGTTGAGGAAATATATAGACTGAGAGAAGGCATCAATTGTGACGTCCCCATGTACGACGAAATGATTGAGTGGTTTGAAAAAAACGTGGCTGTTTAAATGAATATTAATGTAAAATGTTAAAAAAGTATTAAGAAAAGTTAAAAAATATTACAAAAATACTTGCAATTGTTACAAAAGTGTGTTAGAATACAGGAAGTTGTTGGAAACAAGGAGAGCAAGTATGTTTGTAATAAAAAGATGTAAAACTATAGCCTTATTAGTACTTATGCTGTTTGCGGCAATAAGCCCGGCACACTCAGAAAATTACAGTGTTCCCGCAGAACTTGAGAGCTACGGAAACGTAATTTACCAAGAAGCACGTTCATATTTCTCAAACCGTAGCTTCAACGGATATTGCGGTACGTATGTAAGGTGTCAGCTCAGAGCAATGGGTATATTTGATAATAAGTTTGATTTTCGCGGAAACGGAAATCAGTGGTATTCAAATTTTGAAAACGTAGCTGTAACAAGCGGAGGATATTATGTATACCGCGAGAGTGGCAGCGACTGTATGAAAAAGCTTACGGATAACTACGGAGACAATCTTAGCAATATCGTACTCACATTTCCCATACAGGCGGGATACAGTGCACGCTATCCCGGTGCGGGCCACGCCCTTGTAATATATAAGTTGGTGGATGGTATTGCATATTATTCGGAATCGTTTGGATTTGGCGGATATTCAGAGGGGCAGGTTATAGCAGAAGATGTGGAAAGTCTGGTGCAGCGTTATCGGAGACGCCACGGCAGTCCCATCGGATGTGTTCTGCTCAGCAAGGAAAAGATTCCTACAGAGGGCAATATAATCGCAGGTGTTTCTTATAGTGAAGA
The DNA here is from genome assembly GCA_045594665.1 of Clostridia bacterium. Classification (GTDB taxonomy): domain Bacteria; phylum Bacillota; class Clostridia; order UMGS1883; family UMGS1883; genus UMGS1883. Next base: position 17,887 of record JAZNYX010000024.1, read on the forward strand.
CATACACCCTCAGCTTAAAGCCAGCCTGGACGAAATTTCAAATGTAATGTTTATCGCTGAAAAATTTGCCGGAAATTCTCAAACCCGTGAAGCTTAAGTCTTTACGGGTTTTTGCAATATAATATTTCAAAGGAGAAGATTACAAATGAGCAGGAAAAACAAAAAAATTGTGTCAAAAATTTTTGCGGCGGTGATTTTGTTTGTAATTGCACTGCTTGCTATAATTACCATTCCTGTATACATGGAATATACAAGGAATGATTCCTCCCGGGTTTCTGTTAATGTGGAAATTCCCATGGGAGCATCGGAGAAGCAAATAGCAAGTATTCTCAAGGAAAACGGCGTAATTAATTATGAGATTTCTTTTCGTATAAAGATGTATAATTCTCCATACCGCGGCAAGCTTAATTACGGTGTGTATACGCTGTACAAGGAAATGTGTCTTGACGATATTCTCCGTACCCTTTCAAAGCCTGCAACCCTCGCCGAAAGTATCAAGCTTACTATCCCCGAAGGGTGGAGTGCAGAGAAAATTGCCGCAGAGTGCGAAAGGAAGAAGCTTTGCAGCAAAGAAGAGTTTTTAAAGGCTTTAAAGGAGGGGGACTTTAACTACGGCTTTATAGCAGATATTCCGGAAAAAAAGGGTGTTCGTTATAAGCTTGAGGGGTATTTGTTCCCAAGCACCCATTATTTTGATACGGATGCCGATGCATATGTTGTTATAGACACACTTTTGGGTGAATTTGAAAAGCAGTATGATAAAATAAAGAGTAAAAAGCCTGAGAATATGACAATGAACGAAGTGATTATCCGTGCTTCCCTTATTGAAAGAGAGGCAAAGCTTTCAGGCGAACGCAGAGTTATTTCAGGTGTTATACAAAACAGAATAGATACGGGAATGCTTCTTCAGATTGATGCCTCAGTTGTATATGCAATTTCTGAGGGTATGTATGATGTGGACAGAGTTCTTTATAAGGATTTAGAGGTTGATTCCCCCTATAACACATATAAATATCCGGGACTTCCTGTGGGTGCAATCTGCAATCCGGGACTTAGCTCCATAGAAGCGGCGATGGAACCCGAGAAGCATAATTATTTGTATTATCACACAGATACACAGAAAAATGACGGCAGTCATATATTCAGCGAAACCTTTGCACAGCATACAAGGTGATTGTTATGGAAAAGTATATTGTAGACAGACTTGAGGAAGAATATGTTGTTTTGGAAAAGGAAACAGGCGGAAGCATAGATATAAAAAGAGAGCTTTTGCCCCATGTTAAAAGAGGGGACGTATTAACAGAGGAAAACGGAGTGTTCCTTATTGATGAACGGGAAACCCTCGAAAGAAAAAAACGAATTTCTGAAAAAATGAATAAACTGTTTGAAAAGAAGAAAAATTTGTGATAAAATAGATTTATTAATAGTAAAAAAAGAGGTGAGAAGAATGGACGCAGGAGGAAGTAGTAAAATCGGACGAAGTATGCCTGACTGCGTCCATTTTTCGCAGTTATAGGCACCCTTTGTCCCTCAAACAAGAATTAAATGAAATGAGGGATACCAATGGCGGAAAACAAAGAAGTAATGCTCAGCGAAATGCTTGTGCGCCTTATTGAGGGGAAGAAATATGCTTCCGTTCGTGATGCTATGGAAACAATGCACGCTGCCGATATTGCGGCAGTGCTGAGTGATTGCAAAAAGGAGCAGGTGCCGCTTTTATTCAGATTGCTCCCAAAAGAACTTGCGGCAGAGACCTTTTCTCAGATGGAAGAGGATAAAAAGGAGCTTTTAATTCAAAGCTTCAGTGACAGCGAGCTTAAAGAAGTGGTTGACGAACTGTATGTGGATGATGCCGTTGACCTGGTTGAAGAAATGCCTGCAAATGTTGTAAAGAGAATACTCAGGCAGGCAGACCCCGAAAAAAGAAAGCTTATAAATGAAATTTTAAAATATCCTGAGGACAGTGCAGGAAGCATCATGACTACAGAGTATGTCAGCCTCAGGCCTGATATGACGGTGGAGGATGCCATAAAGAGGATAAGAAGAACAGGTGTGGATAAAGAAACCATTAACACCTGCTATGTAACCGATAACAACCGTAAGCTTATTGGTATAGTTACTGTTCGTACGCTTCTTCTTGCCGAGGAAACGGATATTATGCAGGACATTATGACTGAGGACGTCATTTCTGCTCTTACTACCGATGACAGGGAAAAGGTTTCCTTGGATTTCGTGAAGTACGACTTTTCCGCAATGCCCGTTGTAGATGAGGAAAACCGCCTTGTGGGTATTGTGACGATTGATGACGTAATTGATGTTTTGCAGGAGGAAACCACCGAGGATATTGAAAAGATGGGTGCTATTACACCTCTTGAAAAACCATATCTTAAAACGGGGGCTTTGGAAATATTCAAAAGCCGTATACCCTGGCTCTTAATACTAATGTTTTCGGCAACATTTACAGGCGGAATCATAACTTATTACGAAAATGCACTTATAGGCTTTCCTGTACTTATAGCAAGTATTCCTATGCTTATGGCTACAGGCGGTAACTGCGGAAGTCAGGCGTCGGTTACGGTTATCCGCGGACTTTCAATCGGTGAAATAGAGTTTTCGGATGTGTTACGGGTTGTGTGGAAAGAAATTCGTGTTGCACTTCTTTGCGGAATCACACTTGCGGTGATAAATTTCCTGTTTCTCGTATTTGTCAGCAAAGTTCCGACAGATGTTGCGGCGGTAATCTGTCTGACACTTCTTTCAACAGTTACTGCGGCAAAGGCGGTAGGCTGCTCACTTCCTATGGTTGCAAGTAAAATCGGATTTGACCCGGCAGTAATGGCAAGTCCGTTTATTACGACAATAATTGATGCAGTTTCACTGATTATATATGTAAATATAGCAATGACCTTACTCTGAAACAGTGGGCTGTAAAAATCACTTTTTACAGCCTATTTCTGTCTTTGAAAGGGAAATCTTTATGAACGATATTATAAAAGAAAAACTTGATAAATTGCCCCAAAAGCCCGGTGTCTATATGATGAAGGATGCAGGAGAAAGAATTATTTATGTGGGAAAGGCGAAAATTCTTCGTAACCGCGTCCGCCAATATTTCCAAAAAAGTGCAAATCACAGCCCCAAGACGCAGGTGATGGTATCGAAAATACACGACCTGGATTATATTATCTGTGACAGTGAAATGGAGGCACTTGTTCTTGAATCAAATCTTATCAAGGAGAACAAGCCACGATACAATATTCTTCTTAAGGATGATAAGCACTACCCATATATCAAAATAACAATGAATGAGGAGTATCCCCGAATGCTTTTTGTCCGCAGAATTGAAAATGACGGTGCAAAATATTTCGGGCCTTATCCAAGCGGATATTCCATCAAGGAAACAATGGAGCTTTTGAAAAATATTTTCCTTTTGCCCCATTGCAGAAAGCAGTTTCCCCGTGATTTAAAAAAAGAACGCCCATGTCTTTATTATTCGATGGGACGGTGCTCAGGCGTCTGCCAGGGAAATATATTATCATCGGAATATAAAAAAATATTTAAAAGCATTATAGGCTTTCTTGAAGGCAAGGACGAGGAAGTAGCTATTGCATTGGAAGAGGAAATGCAGGAGGCTTCCCGAAACCTTGAATTTGAGCGTGCCGCACTCCTTCGTGACCGAGCCGCATCGGTGAGAAAGCTGGGAGAAAGGCAAAAGGTTATTACAGACAGCGTCGGGGATATAGATGTAATTGCAGTGGCGTCAGCGGATTCGCTTTCCTCGGCAGAGGTGTTCTACATCCGCGGCGGAAGGCTTATAGGGCGAGATAGCTTTGATTTATCAAGCTCTGTAAATCAAGAGCCACGTCAGCTTCTAACGGAATTTGTGCCGCATTTTTACAGCCGTGACAATTACATTCCCGAAACCGTACTTCTTTCTCATTATATTGATGATTTAGAGGCTGTAGAGAGTTATCTCACCAAAAAAAGAGGTAAGCGTGCATATATAAAAGTCCCTGTCCGCGGAGGTAATAAAAAGACAGTGGATATGGCATATAACAATGCACTTAAAAATATTGAGAATTATAAAACCGTGCAGGTCAAGGAAAAGCTTCGTCAGCAGTCGGTTATTTCATTATCCGAGCTTTTAGGGCTTGAGGTGATTCCCGACCGTATTGAATCCTATGATATTTCCCATATATCGGGAAGTGACAGCGTTGCGTCAATGATTGTGTTTGAAAACGGAAAAAGTGCAAGGAAAGAGTACCGCCGTTTTAAAATTAAGAGTGTGGAGGGTGCAAACGATACTGCATCACTCCGAGAAGTGCTTTTTCGCCGCTTTACTCACGAAGAACGTAAAGGGGACGGAAAATTCAGTAAGCTTCCCGATTTGATACTGCTTGACGGAGGACAAGGACAGCTTAACGCAATTAAATCTCTTTTTGCGGAAATGGAAATTGACATCCCTGTTTTTGGCATGGTAAAGGACGATAATCACCGAACCCGTGCTCTTTTAGGAGAGGGTGGTGAGGTGTATCTTAACCCTGTCAGCTCTGTGTTTAACCTTGTGGCAAATATTCAGGAGGAGGTTCACCGCTTTGCAATTGAGTATCACAGAAGCCTCCACAGAAAGAACACCATAGAAAGCGAGCTTGAAAAAATCCCCGGAATAGGAAAGCAAAAAAGAATAGCCCTGCTTTCGCATTTTAAAAGCATTGGCAAAATAAAAACCGCCTCGGTAAATGACTTGGCGGCGGTAAAGGGCATCAGCCTTAAAAATGCAGAGGATATAAAGGCGTATTTTTCTGAAAAGAATGACTGACAAACAAAACCTGCTAAATAAAGTCAATAAGTAAAATGAAAAAATTTAATAAAGTATTAAAGTAAAGAATTGCATAGCAAACAGAGATAGCCGTATGACTATCTCAAAAAATAGACAATATGTATCAGAGATAACTGCCGA
>JAZNYX010000025.1:0-64743 GCA_045594665.1 Clostridia bacterium
TTTTGTTGGCATCCTTAGCAACCTCGAAGGTATACTTTCTGTCAGCCATCTGATCCATAGAATTTTCTGTTATAACAGGCTTCTTAATGATTTCATATGACATCATTATGCATACACCTCCTCAAGTTTTGCAATAGCGTCCTTCGCTACGATAAACTTGTCATGGTTAAGAATGTCATATACGTTGAGCATACCAACATAGGAAGCCTTTACGCCTTCAATGTTTCTTGCTGAAAGGTATACGTTCTTTTCCATTTCGTTTGTAACGATAAGAGCCTTGCTCTCTACGCCCATAGCCTTAAGCATATCGGCAACTGTCTTTGTCTTGATTTCATCCATTGTAAGGTTATCGATTACCATTACGCACTCATCTGCTGCTTTAGCACTGAGAGCACTTACCATAGCAAGCTTCTTAACCTTCTTATTAATGGTGTAGGAGTAATCTCTGGGCTTGGGGCCGAGAGCTACGCCGCCTTTAATCCACTGAGGAGCACGTGTGCTACCCTGTCTTGCGCGACCTGTACCCTTCTGTCTGAAAGGCTTTGCGCCACCGCCGGCAACTTCCGTACGGGTTTTGGTACTCTGTGTACCCTGTCTCTGGTTTGCAAGGTAGTTAACAACGCTTTCGTGAAGAACAGTCTTATTAACTTCTGCGCCGAAGATTGCAGCACTAAGCTCAACATCGCCGACTTTCTTACCCTGCATATTATATAATACCGCTGTAGGCATTTATAGCATCTCCTTTCCGTATGGCTTACGCCTTTACTGTATTCTTGATAGTTACTATACCGCCCTTGGGTCCGGGGATTGCACCCTTAACGAGAATGAGGTTCCTGTCCATATCAACCTTAACAACGTCAAGATTCTGAACTGTAACCTTTTCACAACCCAAATGTCCTGCAAGCTTCTTGCCTTTGAAAACACGTGACGGTGATGAGCAGGCACCCATTGAACCGGGTCCTCTGTGGTAGCCGCTACCGTGAGTCATAGGTCCACGGTGTGTGCCCCATCTCTTAACTGTACCTGCGTAACCCTTACCTTTGCTGATACCGGTTACGTCTACACATTCGCCCTCAGCGAATACGTCAGCCTTTACTTCATCGCCGACATTAAGAGTGATTTCGTCAAGTCTGAATTCCTTGAGAACCTTCTTAACTGCTACACCACTCTTTGCGAAGTGACCCTTGAGAGCCTTTGTTACGTGCTTCTCTTTCACTTCACCAAAGCCCAGCTGAACAGCTTCATAACCGTCTGTCTCAACTGTCTTTCTCTGGATTACGTTGCAGGGGCCGGCTTCAATTACTGTAACCGGTACTACCTTGCCTTCAGCATCGAAAATCTGAGTCATACCGATTTTCTTACCGATGATTGCTTTCTGCATGATTTGTTCCTCCTTGTATGGTTATTGGTTGACTTTCGCCAACATTACCTTCCACTCTTGTCAATAAGCTTGATATCGATGGATACACCAGCGGGAACATCGAGCTTACCAAGAGCTTCCATGGTCTTGGGGGTGGGATTAAGGATGTCGATCAATCTCTTGTGAGTTCTCTGTTCGAACTGCACACGACTGTCCTTATACTTATGAACTGCGCGAAGGATTGTAACAACCTCTTTCTCTGTGGGCAGAGGAATAGGACCTGAAACTGTGCTTCCTGTTCTCTTGGCAGTATCCACAATTTTTTCTGCGGACTGATCAAGAAGAACGTGGTCGTAAGCCTTTACCCTGATTCTGATTTTCTGCTTTGCTGCCATTGCTAAGCCTCCTAAAAAAGTATTTTCGCTGACTCATGCGACGGACTGTACACGGCGCCGGGCGTTTCGCCTTTTGCCATATTAAAACCCAGAGCTCGACTCCGGGTACTACATGAATGTGGGCGCAGATGCGCAAAGCTTTATCATGTTGTACAGTGACTGCCGCCCGGTTTCACGAACCGGACATTCTCCACGGAAAAACCTACCCATATGGTAGCAACCTCCCGCTTCATCGTCTGTCATGTCACAGCCTTGCCATTGTACAATAAAAAAGAAAAAATTGCAAGTGTTATTTGATAAAAAATTGCAATTTTTTTAAATTTTGTAGACATGCACAATTTAGTGGTTGATATTTTGTGCAATACATACAAAATATTATTTGGTTTTTCGGTGAAAAACTGCTTTCAAAAAGCATGTTTGTTAAAATAGGTCAGATTAACCCTATTTTAACAAATAATTTGCTTTATTATGATATCAGAGGATCTTTTTCCTCTCATTTGCAAGAAATTGCAAACTAATTCATCGGTGCCGATGAGGGGCTTGCCATTTTGAGCGCCAAAATGGCGAAAAGCGTCGGGGGATTCCGAATTTCCCCCGAACCCCTTTAAACGGCCTCGCAGGGGCGGCATAGTTTTAGCGTAAACTTGTTTACCTTACTAAGTTATATAATTCCGTTTTGAAGCTTCTGCGACTTTTGTGTCACCGAAACAGATTCGGCACTCAGCCTCAGCTGTTTCTAAATTCTGTCCACCTGCAAAGGAAACTGATGTGGACAGAATTTTGACAGTCAGCCTTGAAGCTTCTAAAACTACTTTGGCGCACTTGTAGGGACAGATGCCTACATCTGTCCGCTTAACGGGGCGATGTGAGCATCGCCCCCTACATATCGGCACAAAAGTCAGGTTTTGAAAAATATTTTGTTGACCGTCAAAAAATCGCTCGCATCATTTTCTGCTGCAGGCGAGCGATTTTTAGTCCTTGAGGGACTAAGTGTCCCTTTCAAGGACGGTGACGCAAAAGCAAAATATTTTTCAAAACAAAACTCGCTTTGCAGCCATGAAAGGCACATTAATTTTTTTAGCCCTGCTAGGCCGGTTTGGGGAATCGGAACCCCAAAACTTTTGCTTCTTTTGGTTGCAAAAGAAGGGGGAACCTTCCCAAGGTTAAAATTTTGCCTTTCGGCAAAGACCCCGTTGCTCCAATGAACCAATTTCCATTTATATTAGAAATATCTAATGTATTATTATCACAAGAATTTCTAATATATTTTATTTTTAAGATATATGTTAAAATATCTTTTGAGGTGGCACATATGAATTTCACGTTAAAGAAAACCAAAGACAAACAACCTGCTATATATAAAACACTCTACATACAGCAACAGCTTTGCGATAAAATTGATATGATTGCTTCTAAAAATCAAACAAGCTGGAATAATGTTGTTATTTCTATGATAGAAAGCTGTTTAAAAGAAAATGAACAAGGGTGATTTTTATGAATTTATCCAATAAATCTGATTCTGAAAGTATTGATTCCAATACTTTCCTCTCCCCTGAGGATATTGCCTATAATAGTGCTTATAATAATGCCTTTGCCACACTTTTTCCCCTGCTTAACAGACTTGAAAGCATCCTTTCCCCCGATGGCAAAGCTTTACTAAGTGAGCTATTAAAAAACTTTACTGCTGTTTTGGAGGAACAGGTTCGCAGAAGCTATCGTGCAGGGTTTTCTGACGGCGGGCAATCTGAATAAATTTAATAAAAATATTGAACTACAACAGAATATGTTATATAATGACCCATAGGATAAGACTTAAAACAGTGCAAAAGTTTCAAAATACTACAATTTCCGGGTGATTACATGATAGAATATATAATAGGAAGAAACTCCGCCTCTCTGCGTGCCGACAGATTTCTTTTAAAGGCTACAACAGCACCGTCGTCACTGATTTACAAAGCCTTTCGCAAAAAGGACGTAAAGATTAACGGCAAGTGGATAAAAGAGGATTATGTTCTTTGCGAGGGGGACGTTCTTCGCATATATATAAAAGAAGAATTTCAAAAAGAGAAAGAAGTTACCTCGTGCAATCTGACTGCACCTATAATATATGAGGATGAACATATAATTATATTCAATAAGCCTGCCGCTCTCCCCTGTCAGCCCGATGCAAACCATCCCGTTGGCACGCTTGCCGATATGCTGAAAAGCTATCTCGTAGAAAAGGGCGAATTTGATCCCGCAAGTGAAAGTTCTTTCTCTCCTGCTCTTTGCAACCGGCTGGACACAAACACAAGCGGACTTGTAATAGGTGCGAAGAATGCTGCTGCACTTCGTGATATGAATGAGCAGATAAGAAAACGCAATGTGTACAAGTATTACTTATGCCGCCTTGAAAATATCCCCGCTGAGAAAAGTGCTTTTGTAAATGCACATATAATAAAGGAAGAAAGTCAGAACAAGAGCCGCATTGCAGATAGCGGAAAAGAAATTTCAATGGAATACAAGGTGATTGAAGAAGAAAACGGCACTGCACTTTGCGAGGTGCTTCTGCACACAGGGCGAAGCCATCAGATAAGGGCATACTTTTCTTCTATTGGCTGTCCCCTTGTGGGAGATAAAAAGTACGGAGCAAAAACAGGCGGAGGTCAGGCACTTTGTGCATATCGTCTGCGGTTCGGCTTCCCCGATGAGTATGACGGAGTGCTTTCATATTTAAAAGACAGTCAAATAAAGCTAGAAGGGATTGACATTTGACAAAATTTGTGGTAATTTTATAATGTAAATTAAATAAAGAAAGGATTTAAACTAATGAAAAAATTTATAGCAGAATTCAAAGAATTTGCTCTCAAAGGCAATATGATTGACCTTGCTATAGGTATGATTATTGCTACATCTTTCAACGCAGTTGTTAAGTCGATTGTTGACGATCTTCTTATGCCGGCATTTGCTTTCATTTTCGGAAAGAGCGACTTTTCACAGCTCGTTGCTTTTGCTGAATATGCAGAGGACGGAACACTTGTTGGCGGTATCAAGTACGGTATGTTTATTCAGAATATCGTTAACTTCGCAATCATAGCTTTCAGCCTGTTTGTTATGGTTAAGTTAATGAACAAGATGAAAAACACCAAGCCCGCAGAGGAAGCTCCTGCAGCTCCTGCTCCCAAGAGTGATGACATCGTTCTTTTAGAAGAAATCAGAGACCTTCTTGCAAAGGAAAAAGTTAATCAGTAAATTTCATCAATAAAACACCGCATCGAAATTCGATGCGGTGTTTGTTGTTTATTGAAGAGTATTTTCCAAATCCTTTTCACGGATTGCGTTACGTCTGATTTTTCCGTTGAAGGTTTTGGGAAGCTCCGATACATATTCCACGATTCTGGGATATTTATAGGGAGCTGTATTTGTCTTGACATAGGTCTGAAGCTCTTTTGTAAGTGTATCCGAGGGTTCAAATCCTTTTGCAAGAACAATTGTTGCCTTTACGGCAAAACCACGAATCGGGTCGGGCACACCTGTTACAGCAACCTCACTTACTGCCGCATGTTCAAGAAGAACGCTTTCAATTTCAAAAGGTCCGATTCTGTAGCCTGATGACTTGATGACGTCATCATTTCTTCCCACATAGCGGAAAAGTCCTCTTTCATCACGATACGCGGTATCACCTGTGTGATAGAAGCCGTCGTGAAGTGCCTTCTTCGTATCTTCCATACTGAAGTTATAAGTATCAAGAAGTCCGCAGCTCTTTCTGTCACGGCTTAATACACGGATGGAGATTTCGCCCGTTGTACCTCTGGGGCAGGACTGATTATTGTTATCTAAGATATGAACATCAAACCCCGGAACGGGAAGTCCTATTGCACCTGGAACAGGCTCTGTCCACGGATAGATAGTTGCTATACAAAGAGTGGTTTCTGTCTGTCCGAAGCCTTCATAGATTTTATGCCCCGTAGCCTCGAGCCATTTGTTATAGATTTCAGGATTAAGTGCCTCACCTGCTGTACAGCAATGTGTAAGTGACGAAAGGTCGTACTTTGAAACATCGTTAAGAAGCATCATTCTGTACATTGTGGGAGGAACGCAGAAGGTAGTAACCTTGTAATCCTGCAAAACTCCTAAGATATCTGCACCATCGAACTTGTCAAAGTCATAGACAAGCACTGCCGATTCCCCAAACCACTGTCCGTAGATTTTACCCCAAAGAGATTTAAGCCAACCTGTGTCGGAGATTGTGAAGTGAAGTCCGCCGTCCACAACCCTGTGCCAGAACACGCCTGTCATAATATGACCGAGGGGATATTTAAAGTTATGTGTGATGATTTTGGGATAGCCCGTTGTACCGGAAGAAAATGCCATAAGCATAGTATCATCGGCAGTAGTAGCCTCTTCCCCTGTGGGGCGCTGCCACTGGTCGCTTGCCATTTCGAAGCCTTCTTCGAAATCGTGCCAGCCTTCGCCTGCCTTCTTATGCTTTGTAACAAACTTGATTATGGGATGGTCATACTGCTCCTTCATTTCGTCGAAGTATTCGGTAGCCTGACCGTCACCCGTGATAACTGCCGCCTTGATATTACCCACGTTACAGCGATAAACATAATCCTTACCTTTAAGCATATCCGTTGCCTGAACAACGATAGCACCGATTTTATGAAGTCCCAGTATGCAATACCAGAAGAAGTAGCTTCTTTTAAGGGTAAGCATTACCTTGTCACCCTTTTTGATGCCCATATACTTAAAGTAGTTTGCAGCTTTGTTGGAATTGAGCATCATATCACGGAATGTAAGATGCTTAACCTCGCTTTTGTCGTTTGAAATCCAGACCATAGCGAGCTTATCGGGCTTTTCTGTTCCCAACACATCTATTACATCATATGCAAAGTTAAAATCATCATTATAAGATAGTGTATAGTTTGTCTGTGCATCTTTAAGTGAAAGGAAATCATCTCTTGATGCACCGACAAATTTTTCGTATATTGCCATAACGGCAACTCCTCCATTTCTAAATCACAAATTCAATATCATTTCATAACTACGGCTATAAACTGAGCTTCGCCGTCAATCGCCTGCTCTGCGTGAGGAACGCTTGAGTCAAAATAAACGCTGTCACCCTCCTCAAGTTCATAGGAAATGTCTCCTATAAAAAGACGCATTTTGCCTGAAATGACATAATTGAATTCCTGACCTTCATGCCCGTGAAGCACAGGTGCATCATCATCGGGATGAATTGTAACCAAGAATGGCTCTGCTTTTTTGTTTCTGAAGGTATATGCCAGGTGCTTATAGTCGTACTCATGCTCACGCTTAACGCTGTAGCCCTGACCTTTTTTAACCATGCTGCACATAGAAAGTGTCGGCTGGTCTCCGCTAATCAGGTCAAGAACGTCCACGCCGAGAATTTCCGCAGCATTGTAAATAAAGCTGAAGGAGAAATCCATTTCGCCATTTTCATATTTTTTATATGTTTCTACGTCTTCACCAAGCTTTTGCGCCATTTCTTCGATGGATATTTCAAAGTCGTCACGAAGCGAAGCAAGACGCATTCCGATATCTTTAATCTGTGTGTTCATAGCTAAACCTCCATTTTAAACTAAGTTTTTCGGGAGGGCACGGAGACCCTCCCCTACATAATTAATTATGCCTTATACTCGAAACCAAGTTTAACGGCTTTCATGTTAAGGTCAAACATATTCTGCTTTGTGGGGGGTACAACCTTCTGCATTGCTTTTTCAATATTTTCCTCGGGAATGATACCGCTCTTTGCAATCATGTGACCAATCATAATCATGTTTGCAAGACCTGTAAGTCCTTCGTCGGAAGCTATCTTTGTAGCGGGAATGTAGTAGGTTTCTACATCTGTGCGCTCTACCTTTCTGTCGATAAGAGAGCTGTCGATGAAAATCTGGCCGCCTGCTTTGGTTTCGTTTTCGTACTTGTCAAGAGAAGGAAGATTCATTGCAATCAAAATGTCGGGATTTGATACAATGGGAGAACCGATTGCATTATCGCTGAGGATAATGCTGCAGTTAGCAGTACCGCCACGCATTTCGGGGCCGTAAGAAGGAAGCCAGCTTACTTCCTTGCCGTCAATAAGACCTTCGTAGGCAAGAAATTTTCCCGAAAAGAGAATTCCCTGTCCGCCGAATCCGGCAATCAAAATTTCTTTATTCATAGTTCTGTTCTCCTTTCTTATTTCTCTTCTGCGTACTTATCTTTATATACTCCCAAGGGATAATAGGGAAGCATATTTTCTTCAAGCCAGCCTATTGCCTTTTCGGGAGCAAGACCCCAGTTTGTGGGACAGGTTGAAAGCACCTCTACAAGCGAGAAGCCCTTACCCTCAATCTGGTTCTGGAAAGCTTTCTTGATTGCTGCCTTTGCCTTCTTTACGTTTGCAACATTATTTACCGCAACTCTTTCAAGGTATGTAGCACCGTCAACATTTGAAAGCATTTCACAAACCTTTACAGGGTAACCAACTGTCTGTACATCACGTCCGTAGGGAGAAGTCTGTGTTTTCTGACCGGGAAGTGTTGTGGGTGCCATCTGTCCGCCTGTCATACCATAGATTGCGTTGTTTACGAAAATTACTGTGATGTTTTCGCCACGCGCTGCACTATGTACTGTTTCAGCAGTACCGATAGCGGCAAGGTCACCGTCACCCTGATATGTGAATACAATGTTATTCTTATCGCTTCTCTTAACACCTGTTGCAACTGCCGGAGCACGACCGTGTGCAGCCTGCACCATATCGCAGTTAAAATAATTGTATGTGAATACGCTACAGCCTACCGATGCAACACCGATTGTTCTTCCTGTAACGCCAAGCTCGTCAAGTGCTTCAGCTACAAGGCGGTGAATAATACCGTGTGTACAACCGGGGCAATAATGGAGAGGTGCCGCCGTAAGCGCATTGGGTTTATCAAATACTACCATTATTCTTTACCTCCGTTTGCTTCATAAATCTTGTTAAGAACATCTTCTGTTGTGGTAATCATACCGCCTGTACGGTTGCAAAGAAGAACTTCCTTTTTGCAACGGATAGCAAGCTCGATATCCTCAATCATCTGTCCCATGGAAAGCTCTACGCTGATAAACTTGTTAACCTTATCGGCAGCCTCATTAAGAACCTTCTTGGGGAAAGGCCAAAGTGTAATAGGTCTTATCATACCAACCTTGATACCCTCTGCTCTTGCCTGATCAATAGCATTTTTCGCTACACGGGATGCAACGCCGTATGCTACGACACAAATCTCGGCATCGTCCATAAGATATTCTTCGTACATTGCTTCCTCTTCTTCAATTTTCTTATAACGCTCGTAGCGCTCGAAGTTAAGCTTTTCAAGCTCGTCGGGCTGAATGAAGAGAGAGTTTACGATGTTGGGCTTTCTCTCACCTTTGGTTCCTGTAAGAGCCCATGACTTGTCGTACTCATTAATTACACCCTTTTCAAGGCTAACGGGTTCCATCATCTGACCCATGGTACCGTCGGAGAGAATCATTGCAGGCATTCTGTACTTTTCTGCAAGGTCAAAGCCCTTGAACACCATATCAACCATTTCCTGAACGCTGTTGGGAGCAAGTACAAGCAGATGGAAGTCACCGTGACCGCCGCCCTTTGTAGCCTGGAAGTAGTCTGCCTGCGAGGGCTGGATACCGCCCAGTCCGGGGCCGCCACGCTGTACGTTAATAATAAGTGCAGGAAGGTCACAGCCTGCAAGATAGCTGATACCTTCGCTCTTAAGGCTGATTCCGGGGCTGGAGGAAGAAGTCATAACCCTCTTACCTGTGGAAGCAACACCGATAACCATATTAATTGCCGCGATTTCACTTTCAGCCTGAAGGAAAACGCCGCCCTCTGTCTTGGGCATTTTCTTTGCCATATATGCCGCAACTTCTGTCTGCGGAGTAATAGGATAACCAAAGTAATGCTTACAGCCTGCCATTATAGCGGCTTCTGCCAAAGCTTCGTTACCTTTCATCAAAACTTTTTCAGACATTTATTTTTCATTCCTTTCAATGATTATTTCTCTACTGTGATTACGCAGTCGGGGCACATTGTTGCACAGAATGCGCAACCGATGCACTTATCCTGCTCTGTTACCTGTGCAGGATGATAGCCACGCTTGTTAAGATCATCGGAAAGTGCGACAATCTTCTTGGGACAAGCCGTTACACAAAGGCCGCAGCCTTTACACAAATCCTTATCAAAGGTTACCTTTGCCATATTTATTCATTCCTTTCTGCCCAGCTTTGTCTTACATAAAGCTCAATAGGCATTAAATTATCAATTTTATCCGAAAGTGATTCGTATAAATCTTTCTTTACAGTGGTCATTTTAATCGGGATTCCTGCCTTCTCGGAAACCTCTTTGGCGTAATCCATGGAAGAAATAACATCTTCCGCTGTGGTTTCATCGCCGATATTGGAATCGTTTACTATAGCAGTAAATTTCATATGGCAGGCATTTTCAATCTCCGCCATAATTTCAAGGGTCATATCTGCGTTACGCGTAAGGGGACGAAATTTGTTGATTACAAACAAAAGTTCGTAATCGCCGTCCTCTTCTATTGCCTCGCTGTATCTGCCCAATGCGAGTGCACCGCGGTCGTCACCGCCTACATCTATTACGGCGTGAATTTCTTTATTCTGAAGCACACCGTAGGTTTCTGCCGGAAGTGCCGGTACGTCAACATTACTGTTGGCAAATTCGGAGGAAATAAGCTGTACGCCATTTTCCTCAAGAACTTTCATAGAATCCTTGGTACGGAAATACGGATTTACAATATCAAGGTCCGCAATAGATACCTTTTCTCTGTGCTTTTTAAGCCAGAGTGCGTAGTTTACAGCCACATTGGTTTTTCCGCTGCCGTAATGACCGCTGAAAATGGTAATACGCTTTATACTTCTACTGTCCATCCCATATCATCCTCACGTTTACCCCACTGGATACCTGTAAGGGTATCGTAGAGCTTCTGGCTTACTTCACCGATTTCATTGTTGTTGATAATCATTACATCATCAACGTAACGAAGCTTACCAACGGGAGAAATAACAGCCGCAGTACCTGTACCGAAGCATTCTTCAAGCTTGCCTGCCTTCTGAGCCTCGATAAGCTCTTCTGCGCTGATGCGGCGTTCTTCAACCTCATAACCCATCTTTTTGCAAAGTGCAATTACGCTGTTTCTTGTAACACCGGGAAGAATACTTCCGTTTAACATGGGGGTAACAATCTTTCCGTCAATCTTGAAGAAGATGTTCATAGCGCCAACTTCTTCGATGTACTTTCTTTCAACACCGTCAAGCCACAATACCTGAGAATAACCGTCATCATGTGCCTTTACCTGTGCGATAAGGCTTGCGGCGTAGTTACCGCCTGTCTTTGCAAAGCCCATACCGCCCTTAACGGCTCTTACATATTCGTCCTCAATCCAGATGCCTACGGGAGCAAGACCGCTTTCGTAGTATGCACCGCTGGGAGCAAGAATGATTATGAACTTATATGTCTTAGAGGGGGCAACGCCCAAAAATTCATCTGTAGCAATAATGAAAGGACGGATGTAAAGAGATGTGCCGTCTTCTGTGGGAATCCAGTCCTCATCAACCTTTACTACTGCCTTAACAGCCTCAACGAAATCCTCTACGGGAAGCTGAGGAATGCAAAGACGGTCGTTTGTGTCGTTAGTTCTCTTTGCGTTCATGTCGGGGCGGAAAAGTCTTACCTTGCCGTCAACGCCCTTGTACGCCTTAAGTCCCTCAAACATTTCCTGACCGTAATGGAACACCATTGCGGCAGGTGACATTACAAGGTTCTGAAAGGGAACTATTCTGGGGTCATGCCATCCCGTTCCCTCGGTGTAGTCCATTACAAACATATGGTCTGTAAAAATTTTACCAAAGCCAAGCTTCTGCCCTTTTGCGGGTTTCTCCTTGGGAGTGGTGGTTTTTTCAATCTTGATATTAAGCATATCAAAACTTCCTTTCTGAAATATATATAAATTTTAATTCTTTTTAAGCCCAAGCATTTCCACGCTTTCATCACGCATTTTATACTTGAGGATTTTGCCTGCGGCATTCATGGGGAATTCTTTTACAAAAATGAAATATCGTGGTACTTTATGGCGTGCTATTGATGCATTGCCGTATTCGCGCATTTCATTTTCATCTGCTTCCTCACCCTTGTGGAGTATAATCCATGCACAGCATTCCTCGCCGTATCTTTCATCGGGAACGCCTACTACCTGGACATCACGCACCTTGGGATTGGTAAGATAGAATTCCTCGATTTCACGGGGGTAAAGGTTTTCGCCGCCGCGAATAATCATATCCTTGAGTCTGCCCGTTACCTTAAAGTAACCATCGGCAGTTCTACAGCAGATGTCACCGGAATGAAGCCATCCATCTTTATCGATTGTCTGCGCCGTTGCTTCGGGCATTTTGTAATAGCCCTTCATTATATTAAAACCGCGGGCTATAAATTCGCCGCTTTCTCCGTCGGGAAGCTCCTCGCCCGTTTCCGGGTCTATAACCTTACACTCAACTCCGGGGAAAGGACTGCCGACTGTTTCAACACGGTGGTCAATATCCTCATTAACTTCACCCATTGTGCAGCCGGGGGAAGCCTCGGTCTGTCCATAAACGGAAATGATTTCTTTCATGTTCATTTCATCTGCCGCACGGCGCATAAGGTCTGCCGGGCAGTTAGCACCTGCCATAATGCCTGTGCGAATGTATGAAAAGTCGGTCTTTGCAAAATCGGGATGATTGAACATTGCAATAAACATGGTGGGAACGCCGTTAAAGCAGGTAATATGCTCATCATTCACACAAGCGAGTGACGACTTGGGTGAGAAATACGGCATGGGATAAAGTGTTCCGCCGTGGGTCATGGTAGATGTCATTGAAAGCACCATACCAAAGCAATGGAACATAGGTACCTGAATCATCATACGGTCCGCCGTGGAAAGGTCCATTCTGTCACCGATTGTCTTACCGTTATTTACGATGTTTCTGTGAGTAAGCATTACGCCCTTGGGGAAACCTGTAGTTCCCGATGTGTACTGCATATTGCATACATCGTCGGGTTTTACGAGAGATGCACGACGTCTTACTTCCTCATGAGGAATGAGACTGCTTCGTTGGAGCATCTGCTCCCATGTGAGACAGCCGTCCATAGAAAAGCCTACCGTTACAACATTACGAAGGAAAGGAAGATTTTTGGAATAAAGAGCGTCTCCCGGAGTCATCCCCTTAAGTTCGGGGCAAAGCTCCTGGATTATTTCCTTATAGTTAATATCCTTGCAATCCTCAATCATAACAAGGGTATGGGTATCTGACTGCCTGAGGAGATATTCAATCTCATGGATTTTATATGCAGTGTTTACAGTTACCAATACTGCACCGATTTTTGTGGTTGCCCAGAAAGTAATGAACCACTGAGGAACGTTGGTTGCCCATACGGCAACGTGATCCCCTGCCTTTACTCCCATGGAAATAAGTGCCGCCGCACATTCATCAACATCGCGTCTGAACTGTGCATAAGTTCTTGTATAATCAAGGGTAGTATACTTAAATGCATATTGGTCGGGATATTTTTCTGCCATTGCATCAAGCACATCGGAGAATGTAGCATCAATTACATCATACTTTTTCCATACAAATGTGCCTGTCCTGCTGCGGTTATAATAAGCCTTGCCTGTTTCTTTCTTTTCTCTGGAAAGGCTTCCTATATAATTGGCAAAGTGAGTAAGCACGATGTCGGCATCATTCACTTCTTC
The DNA here is from genome assembly GCA_045594665.1 of Clostridia bacterium. Classification (GTDB taxonomy): domain Bacteria; phylum Bacillota; class Clostridia; order UMGS1883; family UMGS1883; genus UMGS1883. The sequence goes on from JAZNYX010000025.1 coordinate 13,527, forward strand.
ATTCCATGCTACACAAATATATCCTTCATAGTTAAGAGAAGAAAGGGCGTTTATAAAGCTTGTAACAGGGAGGTCTCCCTCACCGATGAGAACTGTTTTTCCGTCTTTCATATCGCCCATTCTTGCATATTTTATATATGCACCAAGGCTCTTAATAGTGGTTTCTGCACTCTCCCCTGCTTTAAAGTAGGTTTCACGCATGTTCCATGATGCACCTATAACCGCCGAGGAAAAGAAATTTATTATATCAATTACGTTTTCCGTTTCGGAAAGGTAGCCTGCGGTTTCAAAAAGAATCTGAATGTCGGCCTCCTCCGCACGCTTTATGGCCTTTGCAAGCTTTTCGGAAAGCACTTCATTTGAGGTTTTTACCTCGTTACGCAAAATGACCCTTTCTATTCCTGCATTACGTGCCATATCTACATATTTTACGATTTCGTCACCGTTTGCTTCTTCGCTTTCAATACTGTAGGGATATACAAGAGCAGATACAGCTAAGCTCCTGTTCACAAGCTTACGCTTTGAATCAGGGGTACGGTCAGGTCTTAAAATACTGTCGTGATGATGCTTTCTTTCTTTAAGTGCATCATATATTTCAAAGCCTGCATAACCGTAATCATACGCAAACTTACACGTATCAAGGAAGGAAGCACGGGCAACATGCTTGGTTGAAAATGTGATTTTCATTTTATTCCTCCTCGAATACTATCTTGTTCAGTGCGTTAATATAAGCTCTGATACTTGCCGCTACAATATCTGTTGAAATTCCGTTGCCGCTGTAGAGCTTGCCATTGTTGCGAAGTCTTACAATCGCATTACCCAAAGCTTCTTTACCATCGGTTACGGCATGAATCTGAAAATCGTCAAGCTCGTAATGGAAGCCTATGCTCTGCTCAATGGCTCTAAATACCGAGTCAATAGGTCCGTCTCCCGTGCTGACGCCGTTTAAAATTTCATCGCCGGAGCGAAGCGTTACCTGAGACATGGAGCCTGTGAGATTGGAACAGTTTGTAGTATAGCTCTCAATATGATAGGTTGAGGGGGCTTGCATTGCAAAGCTTGCAATAAGTGCCTCCAGTTCCTTTGCTCCTACGCTGCCCTTCTTTTCACAAACCTGAGAAAGCGCCCTATAAACCTTGCCCGTATCCTCGTCGGAAAGGTCGTAGCCTAATACATTTGCGGCATATGCCACATCTGAAAGGGTGCTGTCTGAATCAAGAATTATTTTCTTCTTTTCACTTACGTCTGCTGTTTCATATGTTTCATGATTTATCTTGGAAAGCATCTCATCAATGCTTGCGTATATCTTTGTATTGTCAAGTCCGCTTTCAATACCGATTTTATCTCCCCTTGCCTTGATTACGCCTGCAAACGCCCCCATGGAAAGGGCTTCTTTTCCTGCCATGGAGCATTTAAGACCGTCTGCACCTATCTTTACCGCTGAAACTGCACAAGCTACTGCCATGTCAATTGCATTGGAAAGCTGAACATAAACGGGGATTGCTACGGCTTCCTTTACCTTTTTAACTATAGAAGCAATTTCTTCGGGAAGAGAGGTTCCTGCATCGTCACAAATTGTAACAAGCTTTGCTCCGTTTGCCTCTGCCTCTTTCACTGCCTGAATAAGAAAATCCTCATCTGCACGTGTTGCATCAAGTGCGGCAAATTCCACGTCGTCACAAAGCTCTTTTGCTTTCTTTGTAAGAGCGGCAATTTTGGAAAGCATTTTATCTGCTTTCACATGGTAAATGTACTCCATCTGAACAGTGGAGGTGGGAAGCTCAACCTGAAGCCTTGGGGAAGCCGCCTCTTTAACACATTCCCATGCATTTTCTACATCTTCCTCGGAAAATCCCACAGGGATTGCCACAGTGCTGTTTTTTACATTGCGGGAAATAGTCTTATATATAATAGTATCTTCGCGGACACTCTTTACAGGAGATAGCTCTACCGCATCAACCCCGAGTGCGTCGGCACAGGAGGCAATAGTAGTCTTTTCTCTGAACAATAGAGAAACAGCCCTGTCCTGTGACAGCTTTTTAAGTGTAATGTCGGTAATACTGATTTTTCTCATATCTAACTCTCCTTGTGATTTTTTCGGAAAACAAAATAACCTGCGGCACTACTTGCCGCAGGTTATTGGTATTCATAATACGAACTCAACCCTTTTTACTTAAACACACGACAAACAGCGCTATTCTTATCCGGCTTTGTAATTGCTAGAATAATAATAGCGATGAGAAGAAGTATGTTTGCTGTAAAGAAAGATTGCATATTCATACTTAAAACCTCACGTTTCTTACGCTACAGTATAACCATTAGCAAAGCCTTTGTCAATATTTTTTTGTATCAATGATAATTTTCGTTATATTTTTGGTTTTTTTGGGGCAAAAACTATTAAAGCATGGAAGAAATAGCCTTCATTTCTTCCTTTGCTTCGGTAAGTGCCATAAGAAGCTGACTGCTTTTCTTCTCCTGCTCCAAAACGGTGTTTATGGTAGCCAGTGCATTATATGTACATGCCTCGAAAAGCTCCTTTTCTAAGTCGGACACGCTCTGTTTTTCCCCAAGGGAAGCCTTGAGTTTTCCCAAAAGCTTAAAGGCTTCATCCTCGTTATAGTTATAATCTATGATTACTTTTTCAAGAAGGGCAACATATTCGCCCAGAATTTCTTTGGCATTTTTCATTTTTAAAGCTTTCCCTCTAATTTCTTAATACTTCGGATATCATCGCCCAAAAATTCCAGCATGGAAAAACCGCCTGTGATTCTTGAAGCAATTCTTTCGTTGTAGGTATTTTTAAGCATATTTCTGTTAAGGTTTGTGGAAATAATCATTTTGCGTCCTGCAATGAGGCGGCTGTTAATTATTCTGAACAGCTCCGCACAGGTAAACTGCGTCACAAACTCGCTTCCCAAATCATCAAGTATAAGAAGGTCGCACTCTCCAAGCTTTTTTACAATATACTGGGCATTTTGGGAAACCTCCCTGCCGAAATGCATATCCTCCAATATTGGGAAAAGTGCGTTACAGCTTACATACAAAACATCTTTTTCCTTTTTAATAAGCTCATTTGCAACAGCGGAGGAAAGAAAGGTTTTTCCAAGTCCGCACGCTCCGCAAAAAAGGAGATTTTCATCCGATGTGTCAAAGTTCTCGGCAAAGCTTCTGCACTCGGCAAGAATCGCCTGCATATTCTCCCTTGGAGAACAGCCGTATTCAGGGACAAAATCCGCACTGTAGTAGGAAAGCTTGAAATTATCAAAGGTCTGCTCGGAAAGAAGTGTGGAAAGATTCGCTTCTTTAAGGGCAATCTCTGTAATTTCTTTTTGAAGACAGGAACAAATTTTTCCGCCGTCAAATCCGCTGTCATCACATTTAGTGCAATAATGCCCGATACTAAGATAATCCTTATCAAAGCCTGCCTCTGTAAGAAGCCTTTCCCTTTCTTTTACAAACTCCTTATTTTCTGCGGCAATGGCACTTACTGCCTTTTTCTCGTCATACTCACCGTTTGCAATGAGATTTAACATACGTATTCCGTAGCGATCCAATTCTTCTTCAATTTCTTTTATTCTCGGTTCTTTAATGAAAACCTCACTGCGGCGACGTAAAAGCTCGTTTTTACGCTTTTCTTTTCTTTCAGCGATGATTCTCGCCGCTTTTTCGTAAATTGATTCAGCCAAAAAAGGTCACCCCTTTATTTTTTCTGCTTCTCTAATCTGAGTTTTCGTTCAATTGCCGCCATATCATCAAGCTGATACCCGGTAGAACGGCTCTTTTCCTTTTGTGGAGCCGCCTTTTCTTTCTCGGCAATCTGGGACACTGTTTTGATTCCTTTTTCAAACCAGGATTTAAGGATTGTGTTCATGTATGGCATTGAAACCTTGCCTGTGTTTTTAACTGTTTTCTCATAGGCGTTTCTTATCATCGGCTCACTCATGGAAAATTCACTTACCCAGCGGGCGATATAATTAATCTCCGTTTGAGAAAATTCCCGTTCCAGACCGAACATTTTCCTGCATTTTTTCTGCATACGCACTTCTTTTATTACACGGTTTAAAATCTTGGTAGCCTCCTGGATAGTGTTAATACCCTTCTCTTTCCAGCCCTCAGCCACTTTTTCTATGTAAGAAAAATTAGTTTTGTCGATAGTAACACAATATTCCAAAAGCACCAATACTATTTCCTGCGACATGGAATATTCCTGCATAAATGTATACAGGGAATTTACTTCACGGCGGGAAAGTGTCTTTTTAAGAAGCTGCTCCGCGAGCGAAACTGTCTCTTTCATTTTGGGATTGATTCCCATTGCCTTGGAAATTTCTTTCATGGAATCCTTATCGGGATTCTCCTTTAAGCTTTGGGGCTTCACTGCCGTTTTTTCCACAGGCTCTTTCTCGGCGGATTCCTTTGAGGGAGCTTCCGCAATCGCATCAAATACTAAAACCCCTCTGCCCTCACTATGTACAAGACCTACCTTTTTCCAATAACGCCATGCCTTACTGACATCGGTTTCCAATATGTCGAGAGCTTCTGCAATCTGTGCGTTTGACACATCCTCCTCGCCCTCATAGCACTTGGCAAGACCGTACAAATAAACCTTTACATAGGTGGCATTTGCATTAATCATATATTTATTTATAAATTCCATGGGGAGCGGCACTGATTTATTCGCATGAAAAAAACTTGCCATATATTTTCCCTCCGTTATTTTTCTCTGTAAAAATCTTCGCAGATAGAGTCATTATAACATACTTTTTCCCAAATGTACAGACTTTTTGCGGTTTTTTGAGCAAAAAACCTTTGAAAAAAGCTTATTTGAGTACAAAATTTAACCTTGAGAAGGTAAATCCCAATTCTGCGGAGTCGCAGGGACTTATGTTCTTTTGTAACCAAAAGTACCAAAATTAACCTTGGGAAGGTTGCCCCTTCTTTTGTAACCAAAAGAAGCAAAAGTTTTGGGGTTGCTATTCCCCAAACCCCTAAACGCTCCTGTCGGACTAAGAAATACCCTTACCTAATCTTTTAAGTAGTGGGTTCTGTTTTAAAAAACATTTCGTCTTTGCGTCACCGTCTTTGAAAGGAATACGCAACTCCCCAAAGACTAAAAATCGCTCGCCAGCAGTGGAAGATGTTGCGAGCGATTTTTTGACGGCCAACAAAATATTTTTTAAAACCTGACTTTTGTGCACTCGGAGGGATTCATATCCGCAAAAAATAGAAAAGGACTGTTCCAAAAGAAACAATCCTTTAAATCTAATTAAGCAAGTTCTTCAAATTTACCTTTAAGTTGAAAACCGATTTTAGCTCCTACAATAAGCCCTATCTCAAAAAATACTTCTTCGTATACTGATGCTTGCTCATAGAAGTATTCCGATATTCTGTCTTGTTCTTCAATGTCGGGGAAATTTTGTTCAAAAAAAGCATTTGCTTTACTTCTTGCTTCTTGAAGCTGCTGCGAATAAGTTTTTTCAGAAGTTTTCTCACAAGTTTCCCCACCGTGCCTTAAAAAGTTCTGAAGAGAAATTAATTCCGCACGTTGTAAATAGTCATCAAATTTCATTAAAATACCTCCGTTTTCAATTTGCATTTGACAGAAGTATATAACCGTAGTATAATATTTACAGATAGATACTTCTATCGGGTTATGAGCTTGTTTGTTACCTTGCTGTGGGCAACAAGCTCATTTCTTTATTTCAGACCTTAATTTATCAATACCACGACGGATAGCTTCTGCTTTATCAACATTTTTTTGTTGGCAATAAGCTTTTAAAACCTGTGCACTTTCATCATCAAGCCTTACAGTTATCCGTTCTTTCATGGGATTTTCAATTTTAGGTCTTCCTGTTCGTGGTGACATTGTATCACCTCACTTTTTGTCTGCCACTAATTATATTATAGTTAACGGCAGACAAAAAGTCAATAGTTTTTCTATTTTTTATGAAAAAACTATTAACTCTGCACCAAAGTATGGTTTTGAAAAATATTGCTCTGACTGACAAAATTCTGTCCACATCATTTTCCTTTGCAGGTGGACAGAATTTAGAAACAGCTGAGGCTAAGTGCCGAATCTGTTTCGGTGGCACAAAAGAGTAATATTTTTCAAAACAAACTTACTATCTAAAAGATTAGGTAAGGGTATTCCTTAGCCCGACAGGAGCGTTTTAAGGGTCCGGGAAATCGCAATCCCGGAACTTTTGCTTCTTTTGGTTACAAAAGAAGGGGTATGTTAAATTTATTTCTTTAATAAAGAAAATATGTTTGCAATTTCTTGCATCAAAACCATTGAAAAGATTTTTTCCATATGTTAAAATAAACATATCCCCTAAAGAAAGGTTATGAAAAAATGAATTTTAAGGAAGAGCTTTCACGCATTAAAGCCTCAAACTTTATACTTCTCACAATAGCGGGTCTTATAAATGCTTTTGGAATAACGGTGTTTTTGTCACCCGTAAAGCTTTACGACAGCGGAATTTCAGGCACTTCCATGCTTCTATCACAGATCACACCTGAATATATGACGCTTTCTTTATTCCTCCTGCTTTTGAATATTCCTCTGTTTTTATACGGTCTCAGGAAGCAGGGCGCTTCTTTTACAATATACTCGTTGTATGCCGTTACTGTATATTCCTTAGGTGCATGGCTTATTACCGACGTTCTTCCCATTGATGTGAGCATGGCATCTCCCCTTGCAGGAAATGATTTGCTCTTATGCGCCATATTCGGCGGACTCATTTCGGGTATAGGAAGCGGTCTTACCATTCGATACGGCGGTGCCATTGACGGAATTGAGGTAATGGCTGTAATATTCGCAAAGAAGCTTAATTTAACCGTAGGTTCTTTTGTGATGATGTATAATGTGCTTCTCTATATAATCTGCGGAGCTGTAATAAACAGTTGGATTCTCCCCCTCTACTCCATTGTGACATACGGTGCCGCACTTAAAACGGTAGACTTTATTGTAGAAGGTCTTGACCGTTCAAAGGCTGTTATGATAATAACCGAAAGGCCCTCTGAAATCAGCAGTGCCCTTATAGAAGAATTTGAATGCGGAACAACCAATATGCCTGCAAAGGGCGGTTTTTCAGGTAAGGATAAATCGGTGGTCTACTTCGTTGTAAACCGTTTCCAGATTGCAAAAATGAAAACAATTGTTCATGCAATTGACCCTGCGGCGTTTATGACAATTACCGAAGTAGCCGACGTTTTCACAAGCCCTGTCTTGAACTAATTATACTTGCTTTTTTTCGTGCTTTATGCTACAATACCTGTAATGACTTTTTTGGAGGGAAATCCATGCAGATAAAAGAATCAGCGGAAAATTACCTTGAAACCATATATATGTTAGGAAATAAAAAAGATTTTGTACGCAGTATTGACGTGGCAAACGAGCTGGGCTACTCGAAAGCAAGTGTTTCCGTGGCGATGAAATCCTTTCGCGAAGAAGGATATATCGTAATAAACGGGGACGGCGGAATAACTCTGACGGAAAAAGGACTTAAGATTGCCGAAAAAATGAGCGAAAGGCATAATATCATCGCAAAGGCACTGATGTTTTTGGGTGTGAGCGAGGAGATTGCCTACGCCGACAGTTGTAAGATCGAGCACGATATCAGTCAGGAAAGTTTTGACAAGATAAAAGAATTTTTGCAAAACCGCAACTGAAAATTAATGTTATATAACGGTAGTGTTAAAATTGTGTTACTGCTATTGCAAATACACATTATGTAGTATATTATGTAATCAGATAATAAAAAGGGGTGACCGACATGGCAATAAATCAGACCACACATATTAACATCGGAAAATCTCATGATGCAGAGATTGAAAACATCATTTGCAGCGTTCACGAGGCATTGGTTGAAAAAGGATATAATCCCATCAGCCAGCTTGTGGGCTATATTATGTCGGGCGATCCTACCTATATCACAGGGCATAAGGGTGCAAGAAGCCTTATAACCAAGGTTGAGCGTGATGAAATATTAGAGGTTGTATTCCGCAAATATTTAGCTGAAAAGTAAAACTTTTCAAGCTCAAAATTTATAATAATTAAGAAAAACCGAAAAATCTTGCCGTGCAATTACACGGCAAGATTTTTTACATCTCTTTAATTTGTTATTTTATCAGATTTAAAAACATCTGTGCCGCAGGGGAAAGGGGGGCATTGTGCATATATGCACAGCCGATGCTTCTTGGAGGAAGCGGAGGATTAAGGGGCATGTGGACAATACTTCCGTTTTTCAGGCTTTCTTTTGAAAATTCTTCTATCACGCAGGAAACGCCAAGGTCAATGGAGGCAAAACGTATCAATAAATCGTGGGCGGCAATTTCAAATACGGGACTCAGGTCTATTCCCTTTTTTTGAAATTGCTTATCAAGAAACCTTCGTGAAGATGAATTTTCTTCAAGAAGAATCAGCGGTTCCTGGGCAATTTCTTTCCACGAATAGCTTTCCTTTACGCCGTGTTTCGGACTGCACACAAAAATATCATGTACCTCAAAGCAGGGCTCTATGCAAAGCTCATCATCCTTGACAGGCATATTCACAAAGGCAAGCTCGGCTTTCCCTTCCTTGACAAGGTGAAGCATCTGGTCGGAATAGGAATTTGCCATTTCGATATGAATACCGGGATAGGTTGCGTGAAACTGCTCAAGATAAGGAAGCAGATAATGGCTGGTAATGGAGTCGCCGGCGGCAATAATCAGCGAGCCGCCCTCTAAATGATGAAGCCTTTCAAGAAGCATTTCCCCTTGTTCTATGGTTTGCATGGCACTTTCTATTTTTTGAAGCAGCAGCTCGCCTTCTTTGGTTAAAGTTACACCTCGGCGAGTACGAACAAAAAGGACGGTATTTAAATCGTTTTCCAACTGACGAATGCTCTGGGAAATTGCCGATTGCGATATATACAGCTCTTTCGCCGCTGTGGAAAAAGACGAATGCCGTGCTGTCTCATAAAAAATCCTGTAGTAATCAAGCTTTGTTTTCATATAAGCGCTCCTTATTACTGCGATAAGTATTATCTGCTTTACTAATAACTATATTTGTATTATAATAATAGTGAAGTAAAAAGTCAAGTTTTTTGGAGGGATTTTAGATGGCTAAAAAGGAAAGACGAGTAGGTACTGTTTCAAGAGGTATTCGTTGCCCTATCATCAGAGAAGGCGATGACCTTGCAACAATCGTTACAAACAGCGTTCTTGAAGCTGCCGAATATGAAGAATTTGCTATTCGTGACCGCGATGTAATTGCTATGACAGAATCAATCGTGGCAAGAGCACAGGGTAACTATGTTACTGTTGACAATATAGCTCAGGATGTTAAGGAAAAACTTGGTGGAGGCACCGTAGGTGTTATTTTCCCCATTCTTTCCCGAAATCGTTTTTCAATCTGCTTACGAGGCATTGCAAAAGGTGCGAAGAAAGTTGTTCTTATGCTTAGTTATCCTTCTGATGAAGTAGGAAACAAGCTCGTAACAGACGATCAGATTGATGCATCGGGAATTAACCCCTATTCTGATGTTCTTTCGCTTGAGCAGTACCGCGAAGCATTTGGTTATAACAAGCACGAGTTCACCGGTGTTGACTACGTTGAGTATTACGGTGACCTTGTACGTGAATGTGGAGCAGAGGTTGAGTTTGTATTTGCAAATCAGGCAAAAGCAATTCTTGACTATGCTGATTGTATCATTAACTGTGATATTCACACAAGAAAAAGAACAAAGCGTATTCTTAAGGAAAACGGTGCTAAAATCGTTTGCAGTTTTGATGAAATTATGAATAAGCCCATCGACGGCAGCGGATACAACGAAAAGTATGGTCTGCTCGGTTCAAACAAATCAACTGAAGAGAAAGTTAAGCTTTTCCCCAGAGAATGTAAGGACCTTGTTTTAGATGTTCAGAAGAAAATTCTTGACGCTACCGGCAAGCACGTAGAAGTTATGGTATACGGTGACGGTGCGTTCAAAGATCCTCAGGGAAAAATCTGGGAACTTGCTGACCCGGTTGTTTCTCCCGCATTTACCGATGGTCTTATCGGTACACCCAACGAAATCAAGCTTAAATATCTTGCAGATAATGATTTCAAAGACCTTACAGGCGAGGCTTTGAAAGAAGCAATTGCAGACAGAATAAAGTCAAAGGCTGACAATCTTGTCGGAAACATGGCATCACAGGGTACAACACCCCGTCAGCTTACAGACCTTATCGGTTCTCTTTGCGACCTGACAAGCGGTAGCGGCGACAAGGGTACTCCTGTTGTTCTTGTACAGGGATATTTTGATAATTTAACTGATTGATCAAAGCAACTAATTTAAGAGAACGCAAAAAGGCGGTGTAAAAACTCGTTTTTACACCGCCTTTTTTACGTATTCTTTTAATTTCAGGAAGTCATCTTCTCCTGCTTAACTTTTTTATCTATAACGTGGCGTGATGCAAGCTCCTTCAATACTTCATCAACATCAATTCCCATTTCTACCATCATTACCATTACATGGTAGTAGAGGTCAGCGATTTCATAGATTGTTTCTTTCCTGTCATTATCCTTGGAGGCAATGATAACCTCGGTACACTCCTCGCCCACTTTTTTAAGGATTTTATCAATACCCTTTTCAAAGAGGTAGGTGGTGTAGCTACCTTCCTTTTTCTCTGTTTTTCTTCCTTTTATCATTTCAAAGAGTGCTTCGGGAGAGAATACGCCCTCCTCGTCGCTTTCAAAAACAATATCGTTAAAACAGCTCTCGCTACCTGTATGGCAAGCGGGACCGTCCTTTTTTACATATACCAAAAGTGCGTCGTTGTCACAATCGGCAACGATTTTTATTATGTGCTGATAGTTGCCGCTTGTTTCACCCTTAAGCCACAGCTCCTGCCGTGACCTGCTCCAGAAGCAGGTCAGCTTTTTCTCAAGGGAGATTTTAAGGCTTTCCTCGTTCATATAGGCAAGGGTTAAAACCTTGTTTGTAGCTGCATCTATTACTATAGCAGGGATAAGTCCTTTTTCATCAAATTTAAGTTTACTTATATCTATCATTTCAAACTCTCCTTACAGGAATATTATTCTTTTCAAGTTCGTCTTTAAGGTCTTTTATGGCAACCTCACCAAAGTGGAATATTGATGCCGCAAGACCTGCTGACATTTTGGGAATTTCATTGAACAAGGTTACAAAGTCATCGATTTTCCCCGCACCGCCTGATGCAATTACAGGAACATTTACAACGCTTTGTACAGCCTTAAGCATTTCAATGTCAAAGCCGCGTTTAACGCCGTCGGTATCAATGGAATTTACTACAATTTCGCCTGCGCCACGCTCTACTCCCTGCTTTATCCACTCAATGGCTTCTATTCCCGTGTCCTCTCTTCCGCCTTTTGCAAAAACGTGGAACTGCCCGCCCACACGCTTTATATCAACGGACAGGACAACGCACTGATTTCCGTAAATCTGTGCCGCTTCGTTTATTAGATTGGGGTTTTTGATTGCCCCCGAATTCACACTGACCTTATCTGCTCCGCATTTTAAAACGCGGTCAAAATCCTCTACCGTGTTTATACCTCCGCCCACAGTCAAGGGAATGAATATCGTGGAGGCTACTTCCCGAAGCACATCGGTAAAGAGCTTTCTCCCCTCAAAAGAGGCGGTTATATCATAAAATACAAGCTCGTCTGCCCCTTGCTCCCAATACATTCTTGCAAGTTCCACAGGGGAGGAAACATCGGAAAGCCCCTCAAAATTTACGCCCTTAACAACTCTTCCGTTTTTCACATCAAGGCAGGGGATAATTCTTTTTGTAATCATCGTGCCACCTCGATTGCTTCGCTAAGATCTATGTCACCGGTGTATATTGCCTTACCCACAATTGCACCATAAAGATTCATACTGCGAAGTGCTTTTATATCATCAATTGTTGATACACCGCCCGATGCCACAATATCCATTGAGAACTTTTCGGAAAGCTCGCGATATAGCTCACGATTTGTTCCTCTCATGGCACCGTCACGGGAAATGTCGGTACATATAACGGTTTTTACGCCCAAATCCTGCATCTTAGAAAGGAAATCCATGCCTGAAACATCGCTTGTCTCAAGCCAACCCTTTATGGCTACCTGTCCGTCCTTAAGGTCGGCACCTACGGCAATTTTGTCACCGTATTTTTTGCATACTCTTTCGAGAAATTCAGGGTCGTTTAGTGCCGCCGTTCCCAATATCACACGCATTACGCCTGCCTCAATATATTTTTTTACGGTTTCCTCGTCTCGGATTCCTCCGCCGATTTCCACCTTTAATCCGCTTTCTTTTGCAACTGTCGCAACCACTTCAAAATTGGGAGTAGTGCCGTCCTTTGCCCCCTCAAGGTCAACCATGTGGATATATTCGGCACCTTGTGCCTTAAATCCCTTTGCCACCTCTAAGGGGTTTTCGCTATAAACTGTCATTTGGTTATAATCGCCCTTGTATAAACGAACAGCCTTTTTATCATATAAATCTATCGCCGGAAAAATTAACATAATTTTGTTTCCTTTCGCTATCCATTTGGCTCCCCTTTCAGGGGAGGCTATCTACATTTCCGCAAATGCTTTGAGGATACTAAGTCCTGCCTTGCCGCTTTTTTCGGGGTGAAACTGGCATCCGTACACATTGCCTTCCTCCGCTGAAGCGGTTAGCTCACAGCCATATTCTGCTGTAGCTGTTACGCTTTCAGGGCAGTTTGCCGCATAGTAGGAATGTACAAAATACACACAGTCACCGTCTTTAAGATATTTAAAGAGAGGTGTTTCCTTTTTAAATATAAGGGGATTCCAGCCTATATGGGGAATACTCAGCCCCTCGCCTATTACATCGGCAATAGGGCGGATTTCACCCTTTATCAGTCCTAATCCCTCATACTCTCCATACTCATAGCCCTTGTCAAAAAGAAGCTGCATGCCAAGGCATATTCCTAAGATAGGCTTGCCTTTTTTTGCTTCCTCAATTATAACTTTATCAAGTCCGCTCTGGGAAAGCTTTCTTCGTGCATCACGAAAAGCTCCTACTCCGGGAAGAATAATTTTGTCCGCAGTGCGTAAAATATTTTCATCGCTTGTTACAACGCTCCGGGCTCCTATCACATCCAAGGAGCTTTTAATGGAAAACAAATTTCCTACTCCGTAATCGGTTATTGCTATCATAATACTCCTTTTGTGGACGGTATAGCGTCCTTTGCCTCCGCATCAATTTTAACTGCGCCGCGTATTACACGGGCAACTGCTTTGAACGCACCCTCAATTATATGATGCGAGTTTTTGCCTGCAAGCTCTCTTATGTGCAGAGTAATCCCTGCATTTTTTGCAAATGCCTCAAAAAATTCATACACAAGCTCCGTATCGAAATCTCCCACCTTGTATGCAGGAATCGGAAGTTCACAGCAAAGCATACCTCTGCCGGAAATATCAACTGCCGCTAAAATGAGTGCCTCATCCATGGGAAGTGTAATATCGGAGTATCTTGTGACGCCTCGGCAATCGCCGAGAGCCTCTCTGAGTGCCTGACCGAGTGCAATTCCTATATCCTCGGTGGTGTGGTGATAGTCTACATACGTATCACCCTGACAAAGCACGGAAAGTGTAAGATTACCATGCTTTGCAAAAAGGGTCAGCATGTGGTCGAGGAATCCGCACCCTGTCTGAATTACGCCCTTTTCGCACACATCAAGATTGAGATTGAGTTTAATCTGGGTTTCTGCCGTTTTTCTGTTAATTGTAGAATTTCTCATATTATCAGTCCTTTATGATAAAATGTTTTTTACAGCATCAATAAAGATTTCCATTTCCTTAGGCGTTCCTATGGTGATGCGGTTGTATTCACGTATACGCTCCCCCGTAAAATGACGTACAAGGATTCCTTTTTCACGAAGCTTTTTATAAAGCTCCTCGCCGCTGATGCACTCACTCTTTGCAAAAAGGAAATTGGTTTTGGAGGGAAGAACTATAAATCCCATCTCTATAAGTGCTTGTGCGGTTTTCTCACGTGTCTTTATAATTTCCTGTCTGTTACGTTCAAAATATTCCCTGTCCCTGATTGCACCTGAGCCTGCCGCCATTGTCATTCGGTTTATGTTATAGGGATTTATGCTGTAGCGGATTGTGTTAAGGTCACGGCAAAGCTCCTTTGATGCCACACAAAAGCCCAGCCTTGCCCCTGCCATGGAGCGTGATTTTGAAAACGTCTGCACAACAATTAAGTTATCATACTTTTTGGTAAGGGGGATTGCCGTTTCTCCGCCGAAATCAATATACGCTTCATCAACAATTACGATGTTTTCAGGATTCGAGCTTACCACTCTTTCAATTTCGGAAAGAGGTGCAAAAATACCCGTGGGGGCATTGGGGTTTGCAATAACAATGTTTTTATTGATGCATGTGTAACGGTCAAAATCAATTGTAAAATCATCCTCAAGGGGAATTTCCTCATAAGGAATATTATTAACCTCGGCAAACACGCTGTAAAATCCGTATGTAATATCGGGAAATACAAAGGGATGCTCCTTATCTCCGTATGCAATAAAGGCAAAATTCAGTATTTCATCCGAGCCGTTTGAGAGTACCACGTTTTCCTTTTCCAAACCGTAGTATGCTGCAATATCTTCCCTTAAAGTACTGCATTCGGGGTCAGGGTAAAGCCTTAAAATCTCCGCTTGATACGATGCTTCTTCTATTGCTTTTTTTGACGGCGGATAGGGTGATTCATTTGTATTAAGCTTGATATATTTCATATCCCTGGGCTGTTCACCGGGAGTATATGGAATAAGTCTGCTGTGTTTTTGGCTGAAAAATTTACTCATTGGTATTTTCCTTTTCTTTAAATCTGCTTACTGCACTCTTTGCATGAGCCTCAAGTCCCTCTGCCATGGCAAATTTATATATATCGTCACTTACTTTTCTCAGGGCATTTTCCGTAAAATAAGTATATTGGGTCTTTTTTATAAAGTCATCCACGGAAAGAGGACTTGAAAAACGTGCCGTACCGCTTGTGGGAAGCGTATGGTTTGGTCCTGCAAAATAATCGCCCAATGCTTCGGGGCAGTATCTGCCCATAAATATACTTCCTGCGTGCTTTACACGGTCAAGGTAATCAAAGGGATTATCCATGCAAAGCTCCAAATGCTCGGGAGCAATTTCATTTGCCGCCTCCACCGCAGTTTCAATATCCTTTACTATAATAATTTTACCGTTGTTATCAATGGAGGTACGTGCAATTTCCTCCCTTTGAAGAAGGGGAATCTGTCTTTCAAGCTCCTCGCTGACCTTCTCTGCAAGCTCACGGCTCTCCGTTACCAGAACGGCACTTGCCATCTTGTCATGTTCCGCCTGGGAAAGAAGATCTGCCGCAACAAACTGAGGGTTGCTTTTTGAGTCGGCAATAACAAGGATTTCACTGGGGCCTGCAATCATATCAATGGAAACTTTGCCGAAAACCTGTTTTTTGGCTTCTGCCACAAAAGCGTTTCCGGGGCCTACAATCTTGTCAACCTTGGGGATTGTCTCGGTTCCGTAAGCAAGGGCTGCAATAGCCTGAGCACCGCCTGTTTTAAACACCTTTGTAACTCCGCCGATTTTCGCCGCCGCTAAAATCACGGGATTCACCTTACCTGCCTTTGCAGGGGTGGTAATCACGATTTCACTGCAGCCTGCAAGCTTTGCAGGGATACAGTTCATAAGAACGCTGGAGGGATATGCCGCTGTACCGCCGGGAACATAAAGACCTGCTTTTTCAATGGGAATAATCTTCTGCCCCGTTACAACGCCCTCATCTTCGTTTATAATAAAGCTCTGTCTTACCTGTCTTTTATGGAAGTTCTCAATATTTTTTGCCGCTTTTTTGAGAATTTCAATAAGCTCGGGAGAAACGCTATTCATAGCTTCCTCATATTCCTCCTCGCTTACAAGAAGGCTTTCTGGAGCACCGCCGTCAAACTTATCGGCATATTCCAAAAGTGCCTTATCACCGTTTTTCTTCACATTTTCTATGATTTCGGTAACCGTCTTTTCAATAGAGGAGGTATCCTCAATATCACGGGCAAAGATTTCATCTATGCTGATTTCTTCATAATTATATATTTTAATCATTTTTGTTCTCCTTTTCGGAAACGTATTCCTCAATGGCATTTGCAATTTTTGAGATAACATCATTTCTGAATTTGTAGCTGACCTTGTTGGAAATAAGGCGGGCACTTATGGGAACAACCGTTTCATAAGGACGAAGGTTATTTTCCTTAAGCGTTGTACCCGTTTCCACAATATCCACAATCACATCGGAAAGCCCCAGTATGGGAGCAATCTCAATAGATCCGTTAAGCTTAATTATATCAATTTCACGGCTTAATGAGCTGTAATACTTCTTTGTGATGTTGGGGAATTTTGTTGCCACACGGAGGGTTTTCTCGGGATTGTCCACAAAATCATTTTTTGCGGCTACCGCCATACGGCAGACCCCCATTTTAAGGTCACAAAGCTCATAGACATCCGGGTTATATTCCAAGAGTATATCCTTTCCTGCCACGCCGATATCCGCCGCACCTCTTTCAACATAGATTGCCACGTCAGAGGGCTTCACCCAAAAATATCTTACGCCTGTTTCTTCATTTTCAAATATGAGCTTACGGTTATTTTCGCGAATTGAAGGACAGCCGTAGCCTGCTTTTTCAAAAATGTCATAAACCTTTTCTCCCAGTCTTCCTTTTGGGAGAGCTATGTTAAGCATATTATCCATTTACGATTTCGCCGCCTTTCAACACCTTGCAAAGCCTTTTGTAACGGATTACGCCGCTGTCTGCCTTTTGAATGTTTACGCTTTCCCCGTTATTTTTAAGGCTGTCTGCCGCTTTTTTAATAAGGTCGTATGATACACCGTCCTCATAGGTTAAAAGCACATCGCAGTCATACTGCTTGTTGGTGGTATCAATTCTTTCCAGCATATCGGAATACACTGCAAAGCCGATTGCACCCCCGGCCTTTCCCATTCCTTTTAAAAGGTTATCATATCTTCCCCCTGAAAGCACGCTTTTGGGGAGCTTATCCACATAACCGCGGAAAACTATTCCGTTATAATACTTTGTATCTCCTATAATTGAAAAATCAATGAAGATATTATCTGCCATATTACAAAGGGAGAGGTTTTCAACAAGTCTTTTAAGCTCTGCCGCAGAATCAATCATTTCACGGTTGATGCAAAGCTTTTCAAGCTTTGATATAACCTCGGTTGCCTTTCCCGAAAGCTCGCAAAGGCTTACCGCAATATCACATACTGCACTGCCTACGGAGTTTTCCTCACAAAGAGTACGCAGGGCAAAGCTGTTTTTATCACCAAAAAGGGATATAATCTTCTTTTCTGTTTCATCATCTACACCTGCCGCACCTAAAAGCCCCTTGATAATGCCCACGGAGGAAATATCCAAAATGAAATTATCGCTTAAGGTTTCAAGGCTCTTTATGGCAAGAGCTACAACCTCGCACTCATCAATTTCGCTGATTTCTCCCATGCACTCTATGCCTGACTGCATGATTTCCTTGATTTCGTGAGTTGTCTTGTCGGGGCGGTAAACATTTTCATTATAATAAACCTTGCTTACTCCGCCCTCTGCCCCTTTATAATTCTTTATAATCGAAAGGGTTACATCGGGCTTAAGAGCGAGAAGCCTGCCGCTTAAATCCGTAAAGGAAACAATATTTTCGCTTCCCACGAAATTGCGGTTTTTTACATACATATCGTATTCCTCAAAACGGCTCATCTTAAAAGGCATATATCCGCTTTCGTGATAGAGGGCTCTTAAGGCATACATGATTTTTTCTTCAGTTTTTAAAATGTTATCATTCAGTGTCATTTCGGTTCATTCCTTGTTTTGGGGACGGGCCTGTTTTGGCATCCTACAGTATGCCAAAAGCTACGCTGTCAGGACCGTCCCCTTATTTTTACTTTAGCATTTTACCACGGTAAAGTGATAAAGTCAACCCTTATTTTTAAATTATCCGTTTAATTTTAGCACAAATATGGAATATAATCAAGTTTTTCGTTGAATATTCTTTACGTAAAAGCCAAAATGACACAAATGGGCTCATTTCCCATTTGTGCCATTTTTCATAATTTACATAATGATCGGCTGATACTGCACTCCCCTAAGTGCACTTTCCACCGCAGGGATAAGATAATCCCACTTTGCCACAAGGGAGTCGTTCTTTCCGATAGGGTCATCCTGTCCGAAAGGAACAAAGAAAAATCCTTTTGAATTTAAAAGTGTTCCTATATTCCTTGCCGACATACTGAGTCCGTCATTTGTAGACGGTGCAATTATAACGGGGCGGTTGTTCCGAAGAGTTGCCTTTGCCGCAAGAGGAACGCACCCGTCGTAAATTCCGTTTGCTATTTTTCCCAATGTATTTCCCGTACAAGGAGCAATCACAAGAGCATCGATAAGCTTTTTGGGGCCTATAGGCTCTGCCTCGGTTACGGTTGAAATTATTTTGCGTTTACATATATCTTCAATTTCCGAAATATAGTCTTTGCATTTGCCGAAACGGGTATCGGTTGAATACACCGTTTCACTCATGATGGGGAAAATATCGTAGCCTTCTTCTTTTACTTTACGTAAGGCATCGGTTACTTTCCGCATCGTGCAGAATGAGCCGGTAAATGCAAATCCCAACTTCGTATTTTTTGCATCCATAAACTATTCACCTAACTCACCAAATATATTGCAGATGGTTTCTTTTATGATATTACCCGCAGTTATCGGTGCTACCTTCCCCGGAAGACCCAATGCCCATATTACCTTTACGCCAAGGTCCTTTGCCGCTTCCATATCTACGCCGCCGGGCTTTGATGCCAGATCTATAATAAGGCTTTCCTTGCTACCTATCAGCACTTCACGGTCTATGACACATTGAGGAACGGTATTAAAGATAACGTCCGCATCCGAGACACACTGGGGAAGATATGAAAAATCAACCGCTTGAAGTCCCATGATGCGTGCTTTCGCCCTTTGAGATGGGCGGCGTGCACAAACGGTCACATTTGCACCCATTTTTTTGAGCATGGCACCAAGAGGCTCGCCTACTTTTCCGAAGCCCGTGATAACAACGTTAGAACCGAAAACCGTTTTCGGAAGCTCCTCCATCATTATCTGAATTGCTCCCTCATAGGTGGGAACGGAATTTAAAATTTCAAGCTCTTCACGCTG
The DNA here is from genome assembly GCA_045594665.1 of Clostridia bacterium. Taxonomy (GTDB): domain Bacteria; phylum Bacillota; class Clostridia; order UMGS1883; family UMGS1883; genus UMGS1883. Next base: position 32,736 of record JAZNYX010000025.1, read on the forward strand.
AAAATAATCTACCCACTTCACATTGAATACATCTGCTACCGCTTTTACACCTTCAGACATTTTTCCTGCAAGAAGAAGCTTGTTTTTCCCGATAAGATGAAACAAATCCTTGAGGAGAACCCCCTCGGAAAGGGATGGTGCTTCAACCGTTTTGTCATCACGGCTGCATGGAAGCGGAAGAATCACCGCATCGGAATTTTCCACCGCACTTTTAAGGGGAATACTTTCATCAAAGAAATTAACATCAAAGCCTTCCTCCACAAGAGCCTTCCCCAGATACTCGGTCCTTGAATCGCCGCCGATAATTAAAATTCGTTTAATATTCATAATGAAAACACCTCTCTATATATTATTACAGAGAGGTGTTTTTTGTTAAAATGTTATTATAAATTCTGTTCCGTTTTCCTGCGTGCTTTTTACGCTGATTTTACCTTTGTGGATTTTTACAATTTCTTTTGCCATAGAAAGCCCCAGTCCGTAGCCGGAGGTACTTCTTGACTCGTCCACACGGTAGAAACGGTCAAATATTTTTTCCAATTCCTCTTTCGGAATGACGCTTCCTTCATTGCGTACGCGAAGTTCTGTATGGTCTCGTCCCTGCTTTTTAAGCGAAACATAGACAGTTTCATTCTTTGGCGAATACTTAATGGCATTATCCATTAAGATAAGGACAAGTCTTGTTATATGAGAAGAAGATACTTCGCCGAAGATGTCCGGTTCGATGTCGGCATCAATCTTCACGCCTTTTTCAAAGGCTACTGCTTCAACATTTAAAACGGTGGACTCCACAATTTCCGAAAGTGAGGCTTTCGTCTTTTCAATGGGAACGTCCGTATCTATTTTCGCCATAAAAAGGAGATTTCCCGTAAGCTCACTAAGCCGCTCAGCCTCCGTTTTAACATAGCGAAGCCATTTTTCCTCGTCTTTTATTTTGTTTTCACTCTTAGATAGAAGCACATCAATATTGGCATTTATTGCCGTAAGGGGTGTTTTCAGTTCGTGGGAAGCATCTGCCACAAACTGCTTCTGCTTGTCCCAAGCCTCTGACACGGGCCGCATAGCACGGTTTGAAAACAAAAGGCTGATAAAAAATATTATTGCCAGCAGAACAAATGCACTGGCACCAAAGCTTATGATAAGCTGACGGAGCATACCTTTTTCTGCGGTTATATCCACAAGTGCAATAATTTTTGCACCGTCTTTTATTTCCCTTGTCTGAAATCTCCAGATTACATCCTCACTGGCAAATTCTCCTGCCAGGGCATTTTGCCGCAGAGCTTCTTTTGCAACATTCTCATAATGCTCGCTGTTTTCTCCCAGCATAGAATCCGTATGAACATTTCCCTCGCTGTCGACAAGCACCGAGAAATTGCTTATATCCCTAAGCTCACGACGCATATCCTCCGGTCTTTTTTCGTTCTCATCCCTAAGGTCGGGAGCCGGAAGTCTGAATCTTCCCGGGCGGTGAAAGGAATATGTACGCTCAAGTGCCGCCTGTATATTATGCTCCATATGGTTGTATGTTATTGCATAAATAGCCGAAAATGCCACAACGATGAGACAAAAAATACTTATCATACTCATCAGGAGCATTTTATTTCTCATTTTCTTAATCATTTGCTTCACTCCGCACTTTCTGCTATTTTATAGCCAATACCGCGTATGGTTGAAATTGTTACATTCTTTGACACAAACGCCAGCTTTTTACGTAAAAAGGAAATATATACTTCAACATAATTCCCCTCCGCTTCTGATTCAAAGCCCCAGAGCTTTTCTATTATCTGTTCCTTGGAAATTACCATGGATTTATTGATAATAAGGTACTCAAGAAGCTCAAATTCCTTTTTTGTAAGAGAGGTTTCCCTGTGTGTACCATATAGCTGCATATTGCTTGTGTCAAGAGTTATATCACCGATTTTCAGCTCATTATTATTTACTATAACCTCACTTCCCCGACGGGTAAGTGCACGAAGTCTTGCCAAAAGCTCGCCAGTGTCAAAAGGCTTGGGCAAATAATCGTCTGCCCCTGAGTCAAGTCCGCGAATACGGTCTTTTACATCGCTTTTCGCAGTCAGAAGTATAACGGGGGTAGATATTTTTTCCTTCCTCAGTGTTTTAACAATATCAAATCCGTTTATTCCCGGAAGCATCACGTCCAGTACTATGGCATCGTAAATCCCCGTAAGTGCGTTGTCAAGACCTTCCTCACCGTCGTTAAAGGTGTCTACGGTATAATTTTGCTGTGTAAGAAGCTGCGAAAGTGCTTCAGCTAAATATTTTTCATCTTCTACTATCAAAACACGCATTTTCTTCACGCTCCTTAGGCAGATAATACCTAATAAAGCTTAAATCTGCCTTAAAAAGTTAGCTGAATTCCCACAGACTGATGTTTCTGTAGGGATTATTTAGACCCGGCTTAATGCTGCCCGTCAGGTTTTCTGCCGTCATCAGGTTTTCCGTTTTAAAAGCAATTCCGCATATGGGCTGTTCTCTAAGAAAAATTTCTTCAAAATTAAGAAGCGCACTTACTCGGGATTCATCCGAAGGTGCAGAGGAAATGGCTTTCAGCACAGCCTCCATTTGTTCGCTGTCATACCCATAATTATTAAGCACTCCGTCCTTTGAGAGCAAAAACTCAAAATCATACAGATTAAGAATACGCGTTCCTCCTATATATGCATCAAACTCTCCCCTTTTGATGAGAGCCTCATATTCATCAAAATCCGCTTCCTTTACCACCACATTTATTCCTGCGGCAAAAAGCTGACGGCTGATTAAGTTTGCACTTTTTATACGGCTTTGATTTTCGCTGTTAACAAGAAGCTTAAACGTAAACTCTTTTGAGTTTTTATCACGTAATACTCCCGACTTTTCATCTTTTACAAAGCCCTCCATAAAGAGAAGCTCGTTTGTATTGGCAAGGCTATACCCTGATGCATTTGACGAAGCCTCTGTCCCCCTTGCCATAGGATGAAGCGGCAGATTCGTTATCGCCGCATTTTGTGCATAGCAATCCTTTACAATGGCTTCGCGGTCAATGGCAGAAGAAATCGCATTTCTCACAATCTGGGAATCAAAAGGCTTTTTATTATGATTAAAAGCTAAATATTCGTACTGTGTATGCGGATATGGGGTAATCAGAGTCTTATCCTTGGGAACATTGTTCTCGCTGTCAAAGGTTTCACTGGTTATAGCGTTTATAAGCCCCGTATTAAAGGAGGTTGTTGCCGTCTGCGCATCGCGTATCACAGTTATATTTACTTTAGGAATTTTCGCCTCGCCCCCATGCCATCTGTCAAAGCTTTTAAGTTCAATCATTGTGGCAGGATTATACTTTTCAAAACAGTATGCACCCGTGCCGATAATATTTTCATCAAGTTCATTATTATGTGCCGCTACAATGGGGAAAGTAAGGGAATAGGCAATTTGTCCATAGGGACGCTTCAATGTTATTTGGAGTGAAAGAGGGTCAATGGTCTGTACGCTCTCAATGTTTTTTATACATTGATAATATTCCCACGAGGGGTTTTCTTTCAGAAGATTTACCGTATGTGCAACGTCTGATGAGGTGAAGCTTACCCCATCGTGCCACAAAACGGAATCTTTTAGCGTAACCACGGCACTCGTGCAATCGTCCGATACCTCGATATTTCTGGCAAGGACACCCTCTGTGTTCATATCCTCTCCGATCTCAAAAAGCGGCTCATAACACAGGGAAAGGCCGTCACGTATACTGTGGTTGTCGGCGGCAAGCGGATTAAGGCTTTGCGGCTCACGCATTTGGATTGAAATGACATCCGCCCGGCTTTCTTTTGGTTTTTCGCTCTCCTCTTTTGCACAAGAGCAACCAAAAGCTGCCGATGCTAATATTAAAGTAAACAGCAATAAGTGTTTTTGAAGTTTCTTCATCATAAAAACATTTCACTCTTTCATACAAATAATTCCGGCCAGTGTTCCGCTTTTACCATTTTGTTTGCGGTGGGAAAAGAATAAATCATTGTTGCAGGAGGTGCATATTCCCGAAAGGGAAATATTCTCCTTGGGAACAAGACATTCTCTTATTAAAGAGTAGTTTACCATGCCCAAATCCAGCATATATTTCCCATTTTCCTTAGCTGTATAAAATTCAGGCGAAAACCTTGATGCCACATCCTCGCTGACCTCATAGCAGCATTTTCCGATTGAGGGCCCTATGGCAACAAAAATATTTCGAGGCTCCGCCCCTATACCTATAAGCTTTTCCACGGTTTTTTTACTGATAGAGAGGGCGCTGCCCTTCCACCCCGAATGAACTGCCGCTATTGCCTCAATATCGCTGGCGTACATAAGGATGGGAACGCAGTCTGCACTGTAGCAAAGAATGGGAACGTTTTTTTCCAAGGTTATACATGCGTCCACGCCTTTTCCCCAGTCACTCGTTACCCCTATACCGATATTTTTCTCGTCAATGATTTCAATATTATCGGTATGCTCCTGCCTTGTTGAGGACAGGCGGTTTATCTGAAGCCCCAATTCCGAGCATAAAATTTCCTCGTTTTTCCTCACGCAGGAAATATCATCTCCACGCCTGGGGCTCATGGAAAGGCTTTCATATTCTCCTTTGCTGACACCACCCTTACGAGTGGTGAATCCGTGTACAATATTTTTAAAATTACAAAGTACTTCACTTTGGTAAAGAGCAATTTTTCCTATCTGCACAATCTGCATATTCTTATAATCTCCTCTGCCTTCCCTGTTGCTTCATTTATTTTTATCACTGCTGCACAAAGCTGTCCTTTTCCCGTCGCAACTTTAAAGGGCGGCTTTTTCGTGTCGGGCGGAAGGGTAAATCTTGCTATGGATGCATCCTTATCAAGACCTAAGACCGCATCACGGGCACCCGTTCTTCCCACATCTGTAATATATGCACTGCCGCATGGCAAAATACGCTCGTCAGCCGTTTGTATATGGGTATGTGTACCTAAGATTGCACTTACCTTGCCGTCAAGATAGTAGCCCAAAGCTTCCTTTTCGCTTGTTGCCTCCGCATGAAAGTCAATTATTATATTGGGAGTTCTTTCCTTGGCTTTAGTTATAAGCTCATCCGCCGCAGTAAAGGGCGAAAGATGATTTTCATTAATATAAATTCTTCCAATGAGGTTTATTATGGCAAGCTTACTTTCTCCCACGTTCACTATTGCCATACCTTCCCCCGGATTATTACCCTCAAGGTTTGCAGGACGGACAATGTTTTCCCCGTCATTTAAAAGCGTAATAATCTCCTTTTTGGAAAAGGTGTGGTTTCCCATGGTGAAAAAGTCAATACCTGCCCGGCACAGCTCTTCATAACCGCGTCTGTTCATACCAAGCCCTCCGGAGGCATTTTCCCCGTTGGCAATGATGTAATCTATGTTAAATTCATCCTTTATTTCGGGAAGAAGCTCAAACACTGCATCTCTGCCGCATCTTCCCATAATATCACCGATAAATAAAATGTTCATAATACTGCCTTTCTAAAGGGAAAACAAAAGGGCATTTTGTAAATGCCCTTTTGTTTGTTGAATTAATGCAAGTGATTTTGCAAACAGAAAATGTTGCAGAGGAAACGAACTGAATCCCGAAGGTGTACAAAAGTACATCGAGAGGTGAAGTTCGTTTTCAATAAAAAGCGGTTATTCCGAATTCGCGAATGCGAATTCTTCCTATAACTGTGAGAGTTACCTTGTCTTTTAAGTTTTTAAGAGTAACCCTCCTATAAAACACACGCTTTTTATGTTCTGTGCATTTTATGGAAGCAAAATTTATTTTGCGTAATCTGTTGTGCGAGTTTCACGGATGAGATTGATTTTAATCTGACCGGGATATTCAAGCTCGCTTTCGATTTTCTTGACAATTTCTCTTGCCACAAATTCCATATCACCGTCACCGATTTCTTCCGGTTTAACCATAATACGGATTTCACGGCCTGCCTGAATAGCATAAGATTTTTCAACGCCTGCGAATGATGTTGCAATTTCTTCAAGCTGCTGGAGCCTCTTTATGTAGGCTTCAATGTTTTCACGTCTTGCACCGGGGCGAGCCGCACTGACAGCGTCTGCCGCCTGGACAAGGCAGGCAATAATCGTCTTTGCCTCAACATCACCATGATGTGCTTCTATTGCATGGATAACTTCTTTGTTTTCGTTATACTTCTTAGCAAGGTCAACACCGATGGAAATATGACTGCCTTCGATTTCATGGTCAACTGCTTTACCAAGATCATGAAGCAGACCTGCTCTCTTCGCAGTTGCCACATCTACGCCAAGCTCCCCTGCCATAATTCCGGCAACATGGGACACCTCAATAGAATGTTTAAGAACATTCTGACCATAGCTTGTTCTGAATTTAAGCTTACCCAAAAGCTTAATAACTTCGGGATGAAGACCATGCACACCCGTATCGAATGTAGCCTGTTCACCCTCCTGTTTAATGGTAGCGTCAACTTCTTTTCTTGCACGTTCAACCATTTCCTCAATTCTTGAGGGATGGATACGTCCGTCCACGATGAGTTTTTCAAGAGCAACTCTGGCAACCTCTCGTCTTATGGGGTCAAATCCCGAAAGGATAACCGCTTCGGGCGTATCATCTATAATAAGATCAATACCCGTGAGAGTTTCAAGTGTTCTTATGTTTCGACCTTCACGGCCGATAATTCTTCCCTTCATTTCATCATTGGGAAGGGAAACAACAGAAACGGTTGTTTCTGCAACGTGATCAGCGGCACAGCGCTGAATTCCTGCGCTTATAATGTTCTTCGCGCGCTTGTCGGCTTCTTCTTTAGCCTGTGTTTCAATTTCCTTAATCATGATTGCAGCTTCGTGACGAACCTCGTCCTCCACATTTTTAAGCAAATATTCCTTTGCCTCCTCCGCGGTAAGTCCGGAGAGACGTTCAAGAAGTTCCATCTGCGCCTTGTGGATGCCGGCAATCTTTTCCTTTTCATCATCGGCTTCTTTGATTTTGCGGTTTAAGGTTTCATCCTTTTTTTCCATAGCTTCCGCTTTTTTATCAAGAGCCTCTTCCTTTTGCTGTAATCTGCGTTCCTGCCTGGAGATTTCTCCGCGGCGTTCCTTCAGCTCTCTTTCGGCTTCGTTACGATTTTTAATTATCTCTTCCTTAGCGCTGAGAAGCGATTCGCGCTTTTTGCTTTCAGCTGTTTTAACAGCTTCTTCAACAAGCCTCTTAGCTTCTGCTTCAGCACTGCCTATCTGAGCTTCGGCAATCTTTTTTCTGTGAGATATGCCGAGTCGAAAACAAATCGTACCGGAGATGACTGCAAGAACTACTGCAACTACAGCAGCAATGGCAATGTGTACCACCATTGTAACACCTCCTTATATATATTAAGTGGTATAAACGCGGCATAAACACATCATATTGAGCATGCCATGCCTACAAAACCACATATATATTATATATATGTTTACTAAAACTGTCAAGAAATTTTCTCAGGTTTTGGTGTTTTTTTGTATTTTCGAAGCTTATGAGAAAATTTTCAAAAAAATAGTTGCAATCATAAAAATTATGTGTTATAATAGCTTTCGCTGAATTGGTGTTTAATTTTTTTTAATATATCTCATTTTTTTGGAAAGAGGTGAATGTCGTGAGAGAAGGTATCCATCCCGATTATAAGCAGACTGTTATTAAGTGTGCATGCGGCAATGTAATAGAAACAGGTTCTACAAAGGAAAACATCTTCGTTGAAATTTGTGCTAAGTGCCATCCTTTCTTTACAGGAAAGCAGAAGCTTGTTGATACAGGCGGTCGTGTTGAAAAGTTCAGAAAGAAGTTCAATATGGACAAATAATTGCAAAGGCAGCCTGCAGGGGCTGTCTTTTGTTTTGGAGCTGATTTTATGAATACCCATATGTACAAATATAAGTATGATTTGCATGTTCACACCTCTCCCGCAAGCAAATGCGGAGACTTTTCTCCCAGGGAAGTGATTGACAGATATTCGGACGCAGGTTTTCATGGGATAGTTATTACCAACCATTTTTCGCTTGTCGCCATGAATCCCCTTAAATCAAAAGAGGAATATCTTAATTTCTACCTCTCTGATTATAATGAAGCTCTCTCTTACGGCAAGGAAAAAGGGTTAGACGTCCTTCTCGGTGCGGAAATGCGTTTTCCCGAAAATGACAATGATTACCTTGTATACGGAATTGATGAAAAGGATTTATATACTGCATATGATTACCTTTTCACAGAGTATGAAAAATTCTATCGTGAATTTAAAAATGGGCATAATATAATTATTCAGGCACATCCCTTCCGTTCTTCATGCACTCTTCAAAGCCTTGATATAATTGACGGCATCGAGGTTTTCAATATGCACCCCGGTCACAACTCCCGTGTAGCGGTTGCAGCAAAGACGGCACATGAGAATCCGCATCTTTTGATAACAGGCGGCAGCGATTTTCACCACGAAAATCATCAGGGAATGTGCGGAGTCTGCCTTAAAGAGAGAATTACCGATTCTTTCTCTATGGCAAAGGTTATTAAATCCCGTGACTATATTTTTGACATATGGGGAAATAAAATAATACCTTCAAACAGCAATCTTTAAATTCTTTTATTGATTTCTTTGTCGGTATATGGTAAAATATGTATAAATTCTTTTAAGGAGCTTTGTCTATGCGTGTACTGATGCTGACCTGCAACACAGGTGAAGGCCATAATTCGGCTGCAAGAGCAATAAAAGAACATTTTGATAATGCAGGCATTCATTGCGAAACGGCAGATTCTCTGGCTTTTCTGTCGCAGAAAGCATCTAATTTTATCTGCAAGTGGAACATACGCCTTTACAAGCGTGCCCCCATGCTTTTCGGATTTGGTTATAAGACAGCCGAAAAAACAGATATAAGGCACAAGAAATCCATGATTTACGAAATTGTGGGAAAAGGTGCAAGAAAGCTTATAAAAAAAATTCAAAGCGGAAATTTCGACACTGTAATCTGCACGCATCCCTTTGCGGCAATGACGCTTACACGTGCCATTGTAAAATATAAGCTTTCCATAAAAAAATCATATTTTGTTGCAACGGATTATACCTGCAGCCCCGGTGTCAGCACCAGTAAGCTTGACCATTATATGATAGCTCACGAAAGCCTTATTGACGAATTTATCGAGCATGACATTCCCAAGGAGAAGATTTTCCCGGCAGGTATCCCTGTCAGCAATAAAATCCTCTCCCCGCTTTCTTCGGAAGAATGTAAAAAAGAGCTTGCCATAGCAAAGGACAAGCGTGTGATTCTCCTTATGTGCGGAAGCATCGGCTGCGGTCCCATGAAAGTAATCGCAAGGAGACTTTCGGAGCTTCTTCGGGAAGATGAAATGCTTGTTGTAATATGCGGAACAAATTACAGCCTGTATAATAAGCTAAAAGAGCTTGAAAATCCACGCTCTGTCCGCATCCTTGGGTACACAAATAAAATTCCTCTGTATCTTAACTGTGCATCTTTGATTATCACTAAGCCGGGAGGGCTTTCTTCTACGGAGGCGGCGGCAAGCCATCTTCCCATGATTCTGATAGATGCCGTGGCAGGGGTTGAAACCCACAATATGAACTTCTGGGTTAATAACTCTATGGCAAAAACTGCCCAGACCCCCGAAGAAATCACTACTCTCGCCCGCTACCTTATGGATAATGAGGACGAGCTTTCAAAAATGAAAAATAAGCTTTTAGAAAATTTCAAGGAAAGCTCTTCCGAGAAGATTTTCCGATTTGTTTTAGAAAACGACAAATAAATTTATTAAATTACCGTTAAGATTTCCTCCGTTTTATTGACATAAAGACGGAGGAATGATATTATATATAGGATTAGCCGAAACGGAGGAAAATATATTATGGCAGGTTTACTTGAAAAGCTCTTTGGGACCTATTCACAAAGAGAACTTAAAAAAATTCAGCCACTTGTTGACAAGGTTCTTTCTTATGAGGAAGAATTTAAGGCACTTTCCGACAATGAATTGAAAATGAAAACAGATGAGTTTAAAACCCGTCTTAAAAACGGGGAAACTCTTGATGATATTTTACCCGAAGCTTTTGCAACCGTACGTGAGGCTTCGTGGCGTGTTCTGGAAATGCGTCACTTCCCCGTTCAGATTATAGGCGGTATTGTGCTTCATCAGGGCAGAATTGCCGAAATGAAAACAGGTGAAGGTAAAACCTTGGTTGCTACGCTTCCTGCCTATCTTAATGCTCTTACGGGCGAAGGCGTTCATATTGTAACGGTTAATGACTATCTTGCACGCCGAGACAGTGAGTGGATGGGTAAGCTTTACAGATTTTTGGGACTTAGCGTAGGACTTGCGGTAAGTCAGATGCCCCCCGAGGAAAAGCAGAAGGCTTACAATGCCGACATTACCTACGGCACAAATAACGAGATGGGCTTTGACTATCTTCGTGATAACATGGTTATCTACAAGCAGAACATGGTACAGAGAGGACATGCTTTTGCCATAGTGGATGAGGTTGACTCCATCTTGATTGACGAAGCACGTACCCCCCTTATTATCAGCGGCGCAGGGGAAGAATCCACCCAGCTTTACACCATTGCCGACAGATTTGTACGCACGCTTTCCTCCCTTAAATTTAAAGAGCTTGATTCCAAAGAGGAAACAGACGATATTGATGCAGATTATATTATTGATGAGAAAGCCAAAACCGTCACCCTTACAAAAAGAGGTGTGGAAAAGGCTGAACGTGCATTTAACGTAGAAAACCTTTCCGACCCCGAAAATATGACCTTGATGCACCATATCAATCAGGCAATGCGTGCCCACGGCACAATGCACAGAGATGTGAATTACGTTGTTAAGGACGGCGAGGTTCTTATTGTCGATGAATTTACAGGGCGCATCATGATTGGCAGACGTTACAGTGACGGTCTTCATCAGGCAATAGAAGCCAAGGAAAATGTAAAGGTTGAGAGGGAGAACAGAACTCTTGCTACAATTACTTTCCAGAACTATTTCCGTCTTTACAAGAAATTAAGCGGTATGACTGGTACTGCAAAGACAGAGGAAGAAGAATTCCGGGGAATATACTCACTTGACGTTATTGAGATTCCCACAAATAAACCTCTTGCAAGAATTGACGAGAACGACCGCGTATATTTAAATCACCGCGGCAAGATAAAGGCTATTGCCGACGAAATTGCCCGTGTTCACGCTACAGGTCAGCCCATATTGGTGGGTACTGTCACCATTGACAAGTCCGAAGAACTCAGTGCAGTTTTAAAGGCACGGGGAATAAAGCATCAGGTGCTTAATGCAAAGCATCACGATAAAGAAGCCTTGATAGTTGCACAGGCGGGTAAAAAAGGTGCGGTAACAATTGCCACGAACATGGCAGGCCGCGGTACGGATATTATGCTGGGCGGTAATGCCGAGTACATGGCAAAAACCGACATGGCAAAGCAGGGATACAGTGACGAATTGATTTCTGAGGCAACAGGCTTTGCCGACACGGAAGATGAGGCAATTTTAGAGGCTCGTGCAAAGTATAGTGAGCTTTATGCAAAATATAAATCGGAAATAGAATCCGAGGCACAGGAGGTTCGCTCTCTTGGCGGACTTTACATTATGGGTACGGAGCGTCATGAATCACGCCGAATAGACAATCAGCTCCGAGGCAGAAGCGGAAGACAGGGAGACCCCGGAAACTCCAGATTCTTCCTTGGTCTTGATGATGACCTGATGCGTCTTTTCGGAGGCGAGCGTATAGAAAGAATGATAGGTGCTCTTAAGCTCCCGGAAGATGAGCCTATTGAGCAGGGAATCCTTACAAGCGTAATCGAAAATTCCCAGAAGAAGGTAGAGGGCAAAAACTTTGCCGCAAGAAAGTACGTTCTCCAGTATGATGACGTTATGAATCAGCAGCGTAATACCATATACGCTGACCGCCGCAGAGTGCTTAATGGCGAGGACGTCAGCGATTATGTTATGATGATGATTGGGGAAATCATTGACGGAGCTTTTGAAACCTATGCAAGTGCCGAATACCCCGACGATTGGAATATGGCAGGGCTTATCGATTACCTTGAAAGCATGTTCTTTGGCAAAGGAACGTTGGATTTTGAAAGCCGTGACTATAACAATATGGACAAAAAATCTGTCCGCAATGAAGTTTATGATATGGCAATGAAGGCATACGAGGAACAGAAAGAACTGTTCGGAGAAGCCTTTGGTGAAGTACAGAGAGTTGTTCTTTTAAGAAGTGTTGACAGCCACTGGATGAATCATATTGATGATATGGACCATTTAAAAGAGGGCATTAACCTGCGTGCCTACGGTCAGCATGACCCCGTTAAAGAATATACCATTATGGGATTTGATATGTTCAACGAAATGAAAATGCGTATCCACGAGGATACCGTGCGGAATCTTTTCCACGCACGACCTCAGGCACCCATCGAAAGAAAAATGGTGGCTACACCGCTTTCAACCTCCCACGGGGATGGCAGTGATACCAAAAAGCCCGTTAAGAAAACGGCAGAGGAAAAAGTCGGCAGAAACGATCCTTGCCCCTGCGGAAGTGGTAAAAAGTACAAAGCATGTTGTATGAATAAAAACGGTGAGTGATAACATCACTTAGTTTTAGTTCTCTGAAAGGAAGAAGATAAATGATAGTTGAATACGAACAGATACGTCTTGACCTTGTCGCTATGGAAAAGCCCATCCAGGAACTTGGTATTGCACTTGATATTGACGGTGCAAAGGACACAATTGCAAAATTAGAACAGGAAACCCTTGCTCCCGATTTTTATAATGACATGAAGAACAGTCAGAAGGTGTTGCAGAAAATCAAGGAGCAGTCAAATAAAATCGAAAGATTCAAATCACTCCAAGGTGATTGGGAGGACATGACAACATTGGTTGAGCTTGCAATTGCCGAAGATGACGAAACTCTTTTGGAAGAAATTCAGACGGGATTTAACACCCTTGCCGAAAAAATTGAGAATATGAAGCTTGAAACACTTCTCTCAGGTCCTTACGACAAGAGTAATGCCATTATTACTCTCCACGCAGGAGCAGGCGGAACAGAGGCACAGGACTGGTGCCAGATGCTCTACAGAATGTATCAGATGTGGGCAGAGTCAAGAGGATATAAGGTATCGGTGCTTGACATTCTTGACGGAGATGAAGCAGGTCTCAAGGGTGCAAGTATTCTCCTTGAAGGACTTAATGCATACGGCTTTGCTAAATGTGAAAAGGGTATTCACCGCTTAGTCAGAATTTCCCCCTTTGATTCCGCAGGAAGAAGACACACCTCCTTTGCCTCTGTTGAGGTAATGCCTGATATTGAGGACGATATCGAAATCAATATCAATCCCGATGACCTTCGTATAGATACTTATCGTGCAAGCGGTGCGGGCGGTCAGCACGTAAATAAAACAAGCTCGGCTATCCGTATCACACATATTCCCACAGGCGTTGTTGTTGCCTGTCAGAACGAACGCAGTCAGTTCCAGAATAAGGACACTGCCATGAAGATGCTTAAGGCTAAGCTTATGGAGCTTGCAGAAGCCGAGCAGAAAGAAAAGATTGAAGATATTAAGGGTGTGCAAAAGGAAATTGCATGGGGCAGTCAGATTCGTTCCTATGTATTCCACCCCTATAACATGGTTAAAGACCACAGAACAAACTACGAAGTGGGTAATATCGGTGCCGTAATGGACGGCGGTCTTGACGGTTTCATCAACGACTACCTTAAAAAAGCAAGTTTAGGTCAATTAAATCTAAAATAAGCAAAGAATCTCGCCGAAAGGCGAGATTCTTTGCTTATTTAAACATCTTTGTTTTATCTATTGCCCTTGCCAGCATTACACCCAGTATTCCGCAGGATATGAGTTCGCCTATAAATACCGTCATAAATATAAACCAATATCCCTCGCTTACTCCATATGCCAGCTTTAACACAAAGGGAATTATAATCGAATTTGCCGCTATAGGGAACACCGCCGCCATATAGCGGTTTTTTCCTAAATAGTACGTCCCCAACGCTCCCAAAAGAGTAGCCGCAGAGCCGAATATTATATCCCACAAAGCCGCCCCCGTCAAAAGGTTTGCCGCAATGCACCCTGCAAAAAGCCCCGGCACTGCCGAAAAAGTAAGCATGGGAAGAATCGTCAGTGCTTCCGAAATACGCACCTGAATTACTCCGCTTGCCAGCCCCAAAAGATTGCTTATATATGTCAGTACCACATATAAAGCCGCTATTAATGCACCTTGGGTTAAAAACTGTGTTTTCTTTCTCATTTTTTATTTCTCCTTAGTTTTGATTTTCTGTATCTCTATACAGAGGCGAGGATGGTTTCGAACTCGCCATAGCCTCCCTTGCCTAAAGGGTTGATTTCCCCGTTGGGGAAAATGTCCGAAGGACAAAAGGGGCACGCTCGGGAGAGGGGGACCGTCACAGACGGTGGAGGGATTTGTAAATATTCCATCACCGGCTATTCCTTAATTTTAACCTTTCTTTCCTGATAAATCCTCTGTCAGGGTAAGATTCACGGTTTTCTGTTTTCCATCACGGATAAATGTAACGGTTACCTTATCCCCTGCCTTGTATTTATCACGGATTTTATTCATCTGAGTAGCTGTAGTGACTGCTTCTCCCTGCATTTTTATAATAATATCGCCACGGGTAAGTCCTGCCTTGTACGCACCGCTTCCCTCAGACACACTCATTATATAAAGACCGCTCTCAACGGGAAGATTGTTATAATAAGCAATTTCCTTTGTTATCTCACGCACAGATACGCCAATAATGGGTCTGCCCTTCACGTACCCGTATTTAACCAAATCCTGAACAATGGGGACAGCCTCATTCATGGGAATGGCAAAGCCCAGTCCCTCTGCGGAATTATCCACTAACTTTACACTGTTGATTCCGATAACCTCGCCGTACTTATTTATAAGTGCACCGCCGCTGTTACCGGGAGAAATAGCGGCATCGGTCTGAATAAGTGTCATTTCACGCTCATCTACAACCATGCTTCTGTTCACTCCGCTGATAACACCTGCGGTTACGGTTCCGAAAAGCTCGCTTGCCATGGGATTTCCTATTGCAACTGCCAAAGAACCCACTTCCACTTCGTCGGAATTTCCTATAACCGCAACGTGAAGCTCTTCTTTTGCATCTATTTTAAGTACAGCTATATCGGTTTTTTCATCTCCGCCTATAACCTTTGCCTCGTATTTACCGCCGCTTGTAAGATTTACGGTGATGGTCTGTGCGCCGTTGATTACGTGGTAATTGGTCACAATCTGACCGTCCTTGCCTATGATTATTCCGCTGCCGATAGACTCTGAATTCTGAGTTCCGTAAAATGTACGTACAGGCGTAGTACAGGAAATACCCACAATTGAGGGTCCCACCTGCTTTGCAATTTCTTCAACGCTCAAAACCTTTTTCTCGGTATCGGTGGATATTACGGAAAAGCCCTCTCCCTCACTGCCAAAAGGTATGCTTTGGGATAATACAATTTCCCTGTCCGCCGAATCTGCCTTGGGGTTATCAAAATAACCCACAAAGCTTAAAGTCATAACAGAGGCTATCATACTTCCTGCGACAGCACCTGAAATGGTGCTGATTATTGTTTTTTTACTCATTTTCCTCATCCTTTCTTGTTCTGACTTCCTTCATCCAATATGAAAGTAAAGCGTGCAAAGCTTCCTTCTTCACTTTCGGCATATATTTCTCCGCCATGCTGAGAAATTATGGTTTTTACTATATGAAGTCCCAATCCGACTCCCTTTTTATCAAAGCTTCGGCTCTTGTCCGATTTATAAAATCTCTCCCAAATATGCCTTAGCTCGTCCTCCGATATGCCTTCACCGCTGTTTTTTACCGAAACCTTAACTTTTCCGTTAACTTTTTCGGTTGTAACCTCTATATCGCCGCCCTCGGGGGTAAACTTTATCGCATTGTCAATAAGGTTTATCATAACTCTTTTTATTGCATCCTTATCGGCAAGGGCAAAGCATTCTTCCTCATCAAGCTCAAGATTAACATTAATTTTCTTATCTGTCAAGCTTTTCTCATATGTGATAACGCACTCTGCCGCAATACGGTTTATATCCACATTGGTTTTTTCGATTTTGATTTTTCCCTGCTCCAGCCTTGATGACTCCAAAAGGTCGTTTACCAGGCGACTGAGCCGCTTTATCTCGCTTAGCACAATGTCTAAGTACTTCGCTTTTTGTTCTTCGGCAATGGTTCCGTCCAGAATCCCCTCCACGAAACCGCCGATAATAGTCATGGGAGTCCGCAATTCATGGGAAACGTCGGAAATGAACGATGCCCTCATCTTTTCAAGCTCATCAAGGGACTGTATCATCGAATTAAAGGTCTGTGCGAGCTGTCCTATTTCGTCAGCGGAAGTAACGGGAATACGCTCCCGGAAATTCCCCGAAGCTATGCTCCTTGCCGCAGTACGCATTTTTTTAATAGGCTTAAGTATCTGCCTCGTCAGCAAAAATGATACCACAAATGCAAGCACCCATGCGGTTATCTGTGCCATCATAACTATGGTAATAATCCTGTTGCGAAGCGACTGAATCTGTGGCATCGGCCTTAGTGCAATGGATGCACCTAAGAATTTTACCTTTCCGGAAACAGCGTCCACATCCTCGATGGGAGCTATCGCAACAAGGGTTTGCTCATCAAAAGTATCATCCTTATAATAGACCTTTACCACACTTTCTCCGCCCCGTACAAGATCAACATATTCTTTCCCTATATGTGAAATATTAATCCCTGTCGGATTTTCCGGGCCGGATAAAATCTTACCCTCAGCATTTAAAACTACCATTATACTCTGGCTTCCTGCAAACTCTATCCCTTTTTCAAAAATTTTCCATGCGTCTGCACCAATCTCATACTCCGATATATGCTCTGTCAATTGGGCAACACGGACAGCATCCTGCAATATAAGCTCCTCCTGCTCGGATATGAAGTAATCTCCTATAAGCAGAAAAAGTGTGGGGACTACCAAAAATATTATAGTGAGTGACACAAGAAGCTGTGTAATGAAGATTTTGGAGAAAAGCGACTTCCGCATTTACTTCACCTCAAATTTATATCCTACGCTCCATACGGTCTTAAGCTGCCACTTATCATTGATTCCCTCAATTTTTTCCCTGATGCGTTTAACATGGACATCAACTGTTCTTGAATCTCCGTAATAATCAAATCCCCATACGTCCTCCAAAAGCTGTTCACGGGTGAACACACGGTTGGGATGAGATGCAAGGTAATATAAAAGTTCTAACTCTTTCGGGGGAATATCCATGCTTTTTCCGCACAGAATAAGCTCATAGTTACTAAGATTAACCGTTATATCGTCATATGAAACAATTTTTTCTTCCTCCTGCTGTTTTTCAGCAGGAGCACTCCTTCGAAGCACCGCTTTGACACGTGCCGCAAGCTCCTTCCCCTCAAAAGGCTTGACCACATAATCATCAGCACCAAGCTCAAGGCAAAGAACCTTGTCAAAGGTTTCTCCCTTTGCCGTCAGCATAATAATAGGCATCTTGCTCTCCTTGCGGATTTCACGGCACACGGACACGCCGTCCATCTTGGGCATCATAATGTCAAGTATTGCCAAATCTATATTTCCGCCGCGGAAAATCTCCATTGCCTTTTCCCCGTTAAAGCAGATAACGGTTTCAAACCCCTCTTTCTCCAGATAAAGACGGACAAGCTCACAGATATTTGCATCATCGTCTGCGATAAGTATGGTCTGCGGATTTTTCATAGCTTTCCCCTGCCTTTCAAAAGCTTCTATGTATATTCTAAAAGTTCCTTCTTAATTTTTCCTTAAATTATTATACCACAAAAATCAGAATATGAAATACTTTTTTTCTAACTTTACATTAGCATATACTTATTGTAGATTTATGTACCCTATGTTAATATTTTATGAACGCAAAATAAGGATATATTAAATAGTAAAAAAACACTCGTAATCGAGTGTTTCAAAAATCGGTATTGACATTTGTAAAACAATTTGGTATAATACGTATAGAAAAAGTGGAAACCCAAGACGGTTGCCACTACGATACACTGACAATATTGTGAGATTAAATCTCAAACTGTGAGCCTATCTGTTGCAGCAGACGGCTCACTTTTCCTTTTTATTAGGATTAACATATATGTAGATTGTGAACAACATTCCAACAATACTGCATACACTCCCAATAACAGTCAAAGCGTGCATGTATCAGCCTCCTTTCGGGACATATTTCCCGCATAAAAAGCTGTGCACTCACCTCACCTTTCCGCTTTTATGCGGCATGACAAGGCAACCGTCTTTGTTAACCGTCACACCGTTTACAAGGAGGATTAAAAATCAACTGTATAACGGTGGATTTCCACAACGAGCATTATACCATACTTGTCGAATATTGTCAATTTAAAAGGCACCAACCGGTGTCTTTTTTTATGCCTGCAAAATAATTTTTTAAAAACCATTGTAAAAGGTGAATTGTGGTGATATAATAATTATGCTACACAAACTTAATATGGAATAGTAGGGATATACTTTCATTAGGAATACTATACCCTTTTTTGGGAATACAGTATAAATAGTAAATTTGTTAAAAACGCAAATTTCGGCTTATACTGTATTGAGGTTTATCCCCCAGTTAAGTTTGTGTAGCAACAATCGGAGTTTGCGTTTTTAGTGCGTCGGCTTCGGTTGGCGCACTTTTTTAATTTAGGGGATTTTTTATGATTAAGACAGTTACCTTTTGCGGACACAGCACTCTTTCATCTGAGGAAAAGGAGTCACTTTTTCCGCTTATCTGCACAGAGGCGGAAAAGCTTATAAAAAACGGTGCAGATACCTTTCTGCTTGGCGGTTACGGAAGCTTTGATTACCTTTGTGCCCAAGCCGTAAAAAAGTTAAAGGTAAAATATCCCTTTATTACCTCAATTTTCGTTATCCCCTATCTGAACCGCACCTATAATGACGACTTGTATGATTTAACCGAATATCCTCCCCTTGAAAAAGTTCCTCCCCGCTTTGCCATATCAAAGCGTAACGAATACATGGTACAAAAAGCCGATGTTGTTATCGCCTACGTAAAATATGGCTTTGGCGGCGCAAGCACCACACTTAGCTATGCACAAAGAAAGAAAAAGGAGATTATTCAGCTATTTCATTCGGTCTAGAAGATATGTTCATGCATATCTTCTTTTTTTTCTTTAATTTTTGGAATCAAAAATACATTTTACCCCAAACGGAAACATTTTATAACATTTTTATTGATAATTCGCCGTTTCTATGGTATGATAAGATATATAAATATGTATTTTTAATGACAGAAAACCAAGGAGATGTAAAAATTATGAAATTAGGTATAGTAGGACTTCCCAATGTTGGAAAAAGCACCCTTTTTAATGCGATTACAAAGGCAGGTGCAGAGAGTGCAAACTATCCTTTTTGTACGATAGAGCCTAATGTGGGCGTTGTAGCCGTTCCCGATGAAAGGCTGGACGTTCTCTCTAAAATGTATAACCCTGAAAAGGTTACTCCCGCAATAGTGGAATTTGTGGATATTGCAGGGCTTGTTCGCGGTGCCAGCCGTGGCGAGGGCTTGGGAAATAAATTCCTTGCACATATCCGTGAGGTGGATGCAATTGTTCACGTGGTAAGATGCTTTGAGGATGCAAATATCGTTCACGTTGACGGAAGCGTGGATCCTCAGCGTGATATTGAAACGATTAATCTAGAGCTTGTATTTGCCGACCTTGAAAGCGTGGACAAGCGTATTGACAGAACCATGAAAATGATGAAGTCGGGCGATAAGAAATATCAGGCAGAGCTTGAACTTTGGAAAAGATTCAAGGAAGCGCTTGAAAGCGGAAAGAGTGCAAGAAGCGTGGAAATCACCGACGACGAAGCAGAGATTGTAAAAGAGCTTTCGCTTCTTACAATGAAGCCCGTGCTTTATGCCGCTAATGTGGCAGAGGGCGATTTTGCCGCAGGTATCGAAAATAACGAATTCGTGAAAAAGGTAGAGGAAATTGCCGCATCGGAAAATGCACAGGTACTTCCCATTTCTGCACAGATTGAGGAAGAAATCAGTTCCCTTGACGGCGAAGAAAAGCAGATGTTCTTAGAAGAAATGGGGCTTAACGAATCAGGTCTTGACAGATTGGTTAAGAAAAGCTACGCACTCCTCGGGCTTATCAGCTATCTTACCGCAGGTACTCCCGAAGTAAGGGCATGGACTATTACCCGCGGTACAAAAGCACCTCAGGCGGCAGGAAAAATTCATACCGATTTTGAAAAGGGCTTTATCCGTGCAGAGGTTGTTGCATATAAAGACCTTATCGAGTGCGGAAGCCACAGTGCCGCAAAGGAAAAAGGACTTGTCCGCAGCGAGGGTAAGGAATATGTAATGCAGGACGGAGACATCGTTCTTTTCAGATTTAATGTTTGATTCCTATACCCTACATATGATAAAAGAAAGGAGAAATACTATGAACAAAAAAGCACTTTGCCTATTACTTACCTGCGTTATAATGTTCACAGCATTTATCCCTTTTTCGGAGGCTGAAAACGTGACCATGTACGCCTCCGACGGAAGAACAAGAATAGTTGAAGCAAAGGATATTGCCGCATGGAAGGCAGTGGGCTGGTTTGAAACTGCCGAGGATGCAAAAATTGTCACGCTGTATTCCATGGACGGCAGAACGCTGGATATTCCGCAGTTTTACCGTGCTGACTACAATGCAGTGGGTTGGTACAACACCCGTGAGGAAGTGACCATCACCATGTATTCCATGGACGGCAGGTCGTTGGAGGTATTCAGGGATGCCGCCGAAGCACATAACAAGGTAGGCTGGTATTATAATATAAGCGATGTCACCGTGAAAATGTACGACAAGGACGGCAACGAATATACTATTTACAGAGATTTCATAGAAAGCGAAAAAGAAAAAGGGCTTTCCGACAATAAAAATGACGTTATGCAGCTTATGTTTTCCGCTGACGGAAGATTTATGCACGTCCCCTTTGACAAAGTGGATGCTCATAATAAAGTAGGCTGGTTTACTTCGGGCGGAAAAATTGATGCATCAAAGCCTATGGTGGCAATTACTTTTGATGACGGTCCCGGTGCTCCCACGGCAAGGGTTTTGGATATTTTGGAAAAGTACAATGTCCCTGCTACGTTTTTTGTACAGGGCAAGAATGTATCACGTTATCCAAACGAAATGGTGCGAGCAGTCAACATGGGCTGTGAAATCGGAAACCACACTTACAGCCACGTGAATTTATCTGCCTCGTCTACAGGCACTATTGCCCAGCAGATTAATGCCACAAACACAGCCGTATACAATGCTACGGGTGTATACCCAAAGATTTACCGTCCTCCATACGGGGCGTACAACAAAGCCGTTCTTAACACAATTGCAATGCCTGCAATTATGTGGTCGGTGGATACGCTGGACTGGAAAACCCGCAACCCGGCAAAAACTTTAGCAAGCGTTAAGAGAGATACCAAGGACGGTGCAATCATTCTGATGCACGATATACATTCTCCCACGGCCGATGCGGTAGAGCCTGTGGTAAAGCATCTTTTGATGCAGGGCTTTCAGCTTGTTACCGTAAGTGACCTTATTAAATATCGTCAAGGTCACGCCGTAAGCGGAAAGGTTTACAACAGCCTTGCTCCCCGATAATTGAATAAACCACTCCTTGACGGGTATACTGAAAGTATCATGTACAAGGAGTGATTTTTTATGCATTTATGTCCGGAAATTTCTTTTATTAAATCAAGGGAAATTCTTGATTCAAGGGGAAATCCTACCATTGAAACAGAGGTTTTTTTAAACGACGGCTCATATGCCCTTGCGGCAGTTCCGTCGGGAGCCTCCACGGGAGCTTTTGAAGCCTATGAGCTTCGTGATAAGGACAAGTCCCGATATATGGGAAAAGGCGTCCTTAAAGCCGTGAACAATGTAAACACCACTATTGCAAAAGAGCTTATCGGACAAAACCCTTTCAATCAGCGGAAAATTGATTCCCTTTTATGCAAGCTTGATTCAAGTGAGAACAAGGAAAAGCTCGGTGCTAATGCCATACTGAGCGTATCACTCGCAACGGCAAGAGCCGCGGCAAATTCATTGGGGCTTCCCTTATACAGATATGTGGGCGGAACAAATGCCCATACTCTCCCCGTCCCCATGATGAATATTATTAACGGCGGAAAACACGCAGGAAATTCAATCTGCTGTCAGGAATTTATGATTATGCCGGTGGGAGCACGAAATTACCGTGAGGGACTTCGCCACTGTGTAGAGGTATTTCACACGTTGGCAAAAGTGCTTAAAGACAAGGGCTATTCCACAGCCGTTGGTGACGAGGGCGGCTTTGCCCCCAACTTTTCAAATGACGAGGAAGCACTCAAGGCAATCTGCAGTGCCATTGAAAAGGCAGGGTTTAAGCCGGGAGAAGATTTCAAAATTGCTCTCGACCCTGCCACAACCGAAATGTACGAAGCCGCAAAAAAGGAAAAGCAAGAGGGAAAATACTATTTCTGGAAACAGGGCAATTTCTTAACCGGCGACGAAATGGTAGCTTTTTGGGAGGACTGGGTAAGAAGATACCCCATTTGCTCCATTGAGGATGCCATGAGCGAAGAAGACTGGGACGGATGGAAAAACATCACCGCCAAGCTCGGAAATAAAATTCAGCTTGTAGGTGACGACCTTTTCGTAACCAACACACAAAGGCTTCAAAAAGGCATAAACGAACACGCCGCAAATGCAATTCTTGTAAAAGTAAATCAAATCGGAACTCTTTCCGAGTCCCTTGATGCAATAGAGCTTGCAAAAAGAAACGGATATAAAACCATTATCTCCCACAGAAGCGGCGAAACGGAGGACACCACCATTGCCGATATTGCCGTGGCGGTAAATGCAGGGCAGATTAAAACAGGTGCTCCATCCAGAACCGACAGAACATGTAAATACAACAGACTATTGAGAATCGAAGAAGAATTAGAATATTAATCACCAAAAGGACTCAAGCCGGTTGCTTGAGTCCTTTTGGTGATTAATAATATGAAAGCACTTTAGAAAATTACAATTTCAAGAGTGGGCATCTGAGGAGGAATGCTCATTGTAGCCATACCGTTTGTACGAGCCTTGAGAGCTGTGCCGACAGCAATATCCTCCAGTGTCCTTTCGTTACCGTCAGCATGTTTTATAACAGTTTCGGCTGCTACATTAAGCGCAACCTCGTTTTCACCTATGATAAGCTGTGCTACGTTACCCTCTTCATCATTGATGATTTCAGTTACTGTACCTTCCTTAACGATCTGCGCAATTTCGTCTGTAACAGCAATTTTTACTGCATTTGTCTGCGCAGGGATAGATGCTGTCATTGCTTCATCGTAGATAACATTAAGTTGCATAGCGGAATCTATGGCAGAAAGCGCAATTGTTTTACCCTCTGCATCAAGGATTTCTGTTTCCTCTGTTACATTAAGGATAACCTCCCCAAGAACAAAGTCCACTACTGTAAGAGTGTTTTCGCTAATTTCCGTAGCATAAACGCTTGCTGTAGGGTTCTGCTGAGCTACTTCTTCATTCTCCGAAGTCTCATCAGGAACAAGAATCGCGTAAGGATTTTCCCACGGATAAAGTCTTCCGCCGAGAATTTCGGGGATAAAGCTTTCAGGAACGTAAGTCGTTCCGTCTATAAGCATAGGAGCTTTACCAAGAGGCTGATGTGCCATTCTGGAAAATGCATATCCGTCAAAGTCGGGAGAGCAGGTAATAAATATTGCGCCCTTGATAAGTTCAATTGTTCTTGTTTCTTCAATCCATTTTACTTCAAAGCCGAGTTCTTCGCATACTGCGCGAAGAGGAATCATTACTGTGCCGTCTTCCGCTTTTATGTACTGAGCTTCAATTTTGTTGTTGTTGACCACAAGTTCATTCTTTTCTTCCTGTGCAAATACACTTAATGCCGAAAGCATCATTATACCTGCAAGCATAATCCCTAAAATTCTCTTCATTTTAAACCTCTTTCCACTGTCTTTTGACAGCACTTTTATTTTTCATCAGTTATACGCCACAATTAATGGAAAGGTTCAGAACTTTTTGAAAAATTTTCCGAACATTTCTACTTATTCTGAATTTTTTCTATTCAAACAATTTTCCTAATGCTTTTTTCTCGATTCTGGAAACATAACTGCGGCTGATACCAAGGATTTTTGCAACCTCTCTTTGGGGCAGCGGCTCCATGCCGCAAAGCCCGTACCGAAGGCGTATAATCTGCTGTTCACGCTCCGCAAGTGAGCTTCTGATTTTTTTATAAAGCCGTGAGATTAAATTATCACGGTCGATTTTTTCGCAAATATCCTCATTTTCACTTTGAAGTACATCCATAAGGGAAACCTCGTTTCCGTCACCGTCAAAGCCTATAGGTTCATTAAGCGAAACCTGGTTTGCAAATTTTTTATCGTGACGGATAGACATAAGGATTTCGTTCGCTATCCCCTCTTGACGGCTCTCCGAAAACATCATCTTCCTCGCTTCCGTAGAGGTACATATGAATGTTTTCGCCGTCCCATACAATTCTTTTTACAAATGTTCTTATAGCTGCTCTCTTTTGCTCTATATTCATTGTATCGAATGAGCTTGCAAAAGAAGATAATACATCTCGAAGAACATCAAACTCATTATCCGACAATACATTTTCCTCAGTCAGATTTTTTAAATCGGCAAGCCTTTGTTCTGATGCTTTAATTTCCTTATCTAATTCCTCAATGCGCTGGTTTATATAATCGGTTGCTGCTTCGCCTTTGGCAATGCTTGTAACAAGATTTTCAATTTGCTTTTTCTTGTCAGCTATGCTATTTTCAAGACTTTCAATCTGTATATCAAGTTCTTCACTGTTAGACTTTATCTTTGTTTTTGTATTTTCCAACTGTCTGACAAACTCACTGCTGTTTTCGGACAGCTTTTTTATTTCCTCGCAAATTGCTCTGTCTAATACATTTCCGTTAGGATTTTTAATCTTGCATTTATGTTGCTGACTTTTCTCTTTAGTTTCACAAAGATAACTGAATCGTCTTTCTCCGTCTTCATAATCTTTGTTATACATTTTAGGTCGCATAAAACTGCCGCAATTACCGCACACCAAAAGTCCCGATAATAATGCAGTATGGCTTCTTGGCTTCCTATATGATTTTGATGTGTTCTGTTCAAGGAGCATTTGTGCCTTAACCCAGTCTGCACCCGATATAATTCCCTGATGCTTTCCTACTGCTATTATCCATTCGTCTATACTACGCATTACATTGGTTTTTCCTGACCTCTGCAGAGTTTTGTTATATCCTATAAGTCCGTGTTTTCCGTCAAACTGTTCCTTTTCGGAATATATATCTACTCCCTTACTTTCAAAATACTTCCAAGCAGCATTATCAGCAATCATATAAACGGGATTTTGTAGAATTGCTTTAAATGTAAACCTTGTAAAGTCTTTTCCGTTCTTTGTTTTGATGTTATTCTGCAGAAAATATGTCTCTGTTTTGCTCAAACTGTTGTATTCAAGGAACCTCTCGAAAACAAGTTTGACAATCTCCGCTTCTTCGGGAATAAGCTCCAGCTTATACGCTGTCATATCCTTACCGTTTACATTCACTCTTTCAACTATCTTTTTACTTTCATACCCCGTAGGTGTAGCACCGCCAAGCCATCTGCCTGTCTTAGCAAGCTCGTGCATATTATCCCTTATTCTTTCAGCAATCGTTTCTCGTTCCAACTGTGCAAAGATTGAACAAATATACATCATTGCTTTTCCCATTGGTGTAGATGTGTCAAACTTTTCATTGATTGATTCAAAGGTCATATTATAATTATTAAGCTCGTCTATAAGTATTGAGAAATCTCCAACATTACGGCTGATACGGTCTAATCGGTAACAGACAATACCGCTCAGTTTCTTTTCCTTAGCAGCCTTCATCATTAACTGAAACTGAGGTCTGTTCATATTCTTACCCGAATATCCCTCGTCCTCAAAAACCAAAATATCTTCGTCTTTTATTTCAGGATTTCTGTTTTTAATATAAGTCTTGCATAACTCAATCTGATTTTCTATGCTTTCACCTTTGCCTGTAAATTTTGATTTACGTGAATAAATTGCAATTTTTCTGTTATCCATCATTCAACAACTCCCATAACAATTATCATAGCGCAACACTAACATTATGGCTCCCAAACTTATTATGCCTCAAAATTCACGAAAAAGCAAAACCTTTTTTCTAAAAATATGAAAAAAGACTGATATAGAGAGCAAATTCGCATCTATACCAGTCTTTATTTGGGAGTTGTCAAGATTTATTATTTATCTTTGTTTTCTTCTTATCCGTCTTTTAAGCTCTTCCAACCGTATAATAACTTCTTCTTTTTGTGGCTCTTCCCTCATTAGGTCTACGAGCTTATCAATATACATTACCATTTTATTATCTCTGTCTACATTTCTTTCTTGTATATCTAATACATCTTCAAATATTCTTATCAATATTTTCACCTCCCGAACTCCCAACAATTCAGGTGGTGACTTTCTTCTTTTTAGAATAATTATATGTCTATTTTTACTGCATCTGTAAATGGAACTAATGTACTCATATTCCACCACATTACTTTAATATATTTTCCGTCAGCAGAATCAAGAGTTACATTGACTGTTGATTTAGCAGGGTATAGCTTTACTGTTTCCATAGAGCCATCATTTTTATATAGTACAGCAATTATTGTTCCTGTTAATTCATTAGTTGATGATACATAAACATCAAACTTAATATCATTTGTTGTCTTTGTATATGTACCTACAGAAATTGTAGGTTTTGTAACATCAGGCTCTTCCTCACCACCTGATGATGTAACTTCTATACTTCCATTTACAATAGCTATATCTATATCATTCATATCATTGTCATATATTTCTCCTGCGTTATAGGAAAGATTTATATTAAATTTACCTGTCGTATTTGCAGGAGCTAAAAACTTTAGAATAATAATTGTACCATTTGAGGTATCTGCATCTAATCCGTCAAGCAGTATAGTACACGGATTGGCAGAAAAATCCTTTATAGGAGTAAGGTCTAATGTAGATAATGCTTCTCCCTGTTCTATACTTGTGAATGTAAGTCTGCTATCATAGGATAATGAGAGTTGCATTGCTAACACCCCTGTGGTATTTCCCGATAAGACTATGGGGACTGCAACCTCTTCACCTGCTTCCGCTGTTACATTTGATACAGTTAATGTAGCTTTTGATGAAGCTGAAACAGGTGATATATTCATTATTATTAAAAGTAATGTAACACACAACGCTATTAATCTTTTAATATTTATTTTCATCTTATGCCATCTCCTCATTACTTGCCAAGTGTTACGCCATAGCCACCAATAACATATCTACGCAGTATCGTTATATCTTTTATATTTGTAATTCCGTCACAATTAACATCTGCTGCTTCATTTAAGGTTACACCATATCCACCAACTACACCTCTGCGAAGTAATGTAATATCTTTAATATTAATTATGCCATCATCGTTGATATCTCCTATTGTATAACTTTTAACAGTAACACTACCATCAACGATTTCAATGTCAATATCATTCATATCATTGTCATAAACTTCACCTTTTGTATAGGAAGCAGAAATATCGTAAACAGTACCATCTTCTGCATCTTCGGGAATTATAAATGTCATATTGAGAATTTTACCATTTGTACTATCTGCATCAAGACCTTCCCACGCCATATTTAGAGGAATTAAAGCCAAATCTCCCGAAACAGTAAAGTCAAGAGTTTCTAATGCACTATCTTCCTCTCCTGTGCTTTGCACAACTGACGAGAGCGCTAGTCTTTCATCATATGTGAGTTTTAACATCATACCTAAAATTCCTGGGTTGTTTTCAATATTTAAAGCTACTGTAACTGTTTCACCTGCTTTGCCTGTAACTGATTCTATTCTTAATGTAGGTGTATCCTCAGCATCAGGTTCAGTAGGTTCACTTGGCTCTGTAGGTTCACTTGTTTCAGTTACTACAACTGAACACAATGCATTATAGTTTCCATCTTCTGTTGTAACAGTAATTGTAGCATTACCTGCACCAACAGCCGTTACAGTTCCTGAAACAACAGTTGCAACTGATGTATCAGACGATGCCCATGATACATTTTTATTTGTTGCATTATCGGGAGTTATATTCACTTCTAAAGTCGCTGTTTCTCCAATTTCCAAAGTAATTTCATCTTCAGACATAGTAATTGCTGACACGCTTACAATTTCTTCAGGGACTTCTACTTCAGACTCCCAAAGCAAATATGGATACCCGTCATTTCTTTCGCTACAAATTCCCCATACTGTTCCAAAGTCCCAACCTTCATACATTGTTTGCATCTTCATTGCAGAACTTAAAAGAGGTGTTCCACAATTTGTATCATCTTCAAAAGGATTGTCAGACAGATAATAACTATTCTCTATTGTTCCGTCACCACACCCAATTTTAATTCTCGAAAATTCAACATCATCATATACCGTTCCTATATTCAAAGAAGTAGCTTGTTTATATGTACCGTTTATGAGAATATCTCCACCCGTGTAATAGCAGTTCTTTATATGACTGTTTCCAGCAATACCAAAAGCATCCTCCTCCATATTAACATACGTGCTACCCTCACGAGAAGTTGCCTTTATATACATATTTGAATAACAGTTTTCAACCTCTCCACACTGAGCTACTATACCACCCACATATAAGTACGGGTATAATGTCATAGTATTAGTATTGCAAGACACTACAAATGTTGCATTTATTTCCCCTTTTGTATAAGAGGTCTTTACTGTTCCCGAATTATATCCAGCTATTCCTCCAACATAGCTGTTATACGCACCATCTTTAATTTCACTGCTGGTGGATAAGCTACAACTGATTTTTCCATTATAATAACTTCTGGATATTGTTCCGCTGTTATCACTTGCAAGACCACCAACCTTAAAATTTAAACGTTTTTGAGTGGTTCGCGGTTGTCTATCATAATGTAAAATATTCAAATCTGAATAAGACAAATCTATTGTTCCTGAGTTTGAAATTACAAAGGCTGTGCTTGCATCTAATAATTCATCACCTGTAGTATAACAGCTCTTTATTGTACCTTTATTAGAAGATACTAAATATGAATTTACAGAAAATGAATTTGTAATTACTCCACTGTTTTCATTTGCGAGAATATCTCCAACAGTTGAGCACATTTCTATTAGTCCGGAGTTAGTATCTGCTATATGTAAACAATCAGTACACTTTGAGATTATTCCTTCGCTATTATTATCTGTTACTATATATCCTGAGGTTGATACACAAGCTCTAATTGTTCCGTTGTTATACTTAACTATAGCACCTGTATATTTAGATTCACAATTACTTACTACACCATTATTCGTTGTAACAAGTTCCGCATTTGAAATACTACTATTTTCTATTTTTCCACTTGCATTATTAGTAATAGCAATCTTACCACCACTTATTGACAAATTCATAATATTTCCCGAATTATTTAAGAAAACATACTCTTTTGTTGTTGTTATTTTAAAACTATTTCCATCTAAGACACCATTAAAACTTTCTAATGTCGTATCTACAGATATATCTGACATAAGCTTAAAATGTTGTGATGGGAAATACCCTATCATTAAAAAATCATCTGTATTTTCAATCAGATACGGACTTATCTCCGTTCCCTCTCCTGTCATAGCACTTACTGATATTGCTCCTACTAACAGCACTATGATTGTTGAAATAACCACAACAAGTTTTTTCATCTTTCAATTACAACCCTTTCTAACAGTCGATTTTAAAGATACATCAACCTTAAATTTTTTCATATTATATCACACGCTTTTTCTTTTGTCAATATACGCATCTTTTAATGTTGTGTATACTTACAGAATTATAATGTAAAATTATATTTAGAAAGGGCGGATATTAATGATACACGAAAGAATTAAAATGTTAAGAGAACAATATAATTATAGTCAGGCAGACTTAGCAAAAAAGCTCGGAATTGCAAGAACAAGTGTATTGGCATGGGAAAACCAAACCTCTGTTCCTGCTATGAAGCATATCATATCTATGGCAAAACTTTTCAGAATTTCAACTGATTATCTTTTAGAAGTCGATAATAAACGCACATTATCATTAGAAGGACTTAGCGAAGAGGAAATCGCTATAATTTGTAACTTGCTTAATTATTTTGACAAAAGCGAAAAATCGTAATTTCTCTTTTAAGCCTTTAAACTTCTTCACCCGCAACCGTTCCCACCAAAATATTTTAAACCTGTTTATGAGCCGTTAAGAGTTTCTTAACAACAAAATAACTGAAAAGAAACAAAACGAAAAATCACATTGTCACTAATTAAAGTGGTAATGTGATTTTTGCATTTACTTTATTATTATAGATACCCTTAAAAATGTTTTATCACTTGATTCATTACATCAAATACACAGTCAAACAACTTTTGCTTATGTGATAACAAATTAAGTATCTTAATAAATCTATGGTTGCTACGATTTAAAGTTATTAGCCAATGGATTGTTTCTATACTTAATCCAGTTCTATTATCACAATAGACTTCATTAATTCTAACATTGAAAAATAATGCTAATACAGAAACTTGCAACACCTCACAAATTCTCAGCATTTCACCTGAAGTAGGTTCTACTTGATTATTTTCAATTTTACTTATCCTCCGTACATTCATAAATAAATTTTCTGCAAATTTTTCTTGTGTCATATTTTGACTTTCACGCAACATCTTAATGTTTTCTCCTACCGTTTTTTGTACGTTGATTTTACAATCATATTTTTCCTGTACAATTTTAATTTTCTCCGACATCTAAATACCTCCTTTATAATTCGCCTCTAAACATAGGGGCATCTTATATAACGGAGTTGAGCCTAAAAAACATCTTAATTATCACAAAAATGTTGGAAATTTTTTATCCTACACACAAAGCGACATATTATATTTACATGTGTTTGGATTGATGTCACAATATAAACACAGCTTTTGCAAAACGCTATGTTTAATTTATTAATTTATTACTTTACGCTTCAATAGCGGTTAAGGAGGTAACAAATATGAAGAAAATAACCACTTCCAGTATAGTCAACATTGATGATAGCAAAATCAGTACTGTTTATAAGACAGGTAATATAACTGAGATTATTACGCCTCATCATAGGAACGAGTGTTTAAAGAAAATTCGTAAACTTAGCAAAACTCAATATGTAGACTTGGGCACTGGTGAAATTAAGGAATATAAGCAAAGCACAGACAAAAGCGACAACGTACACAACGTTCAACGTTCTTTAGCTAATCTAAGGCGTATCATTAACCTAAATTTTACTGGCGAAGATTCCGAAAGATTTTTGACTTTAACTTATTCAACCTTGATGACAGACACAAACAAGCTCTACCGTGATTTTAAAAACTTTATTAGCAAGCTAAGAAAACTTTATCCCGTTGAATATGTTGTCGTGGCCGAACCACAACAATCTGGCAGCTGGCATTTGCACGTGTTATTAAAATCTATGGCAATTAAAAGGTTGCATATCCCTATTGAAGTTTTGAGCGAGTTATGGAATCACGGTTATTTCCACATTGAAAAGGTACCATTCGCTGATAATTTTGGAGCTTATTTTGCGGTTAGAGTTACTGACCTTTATTCAGAAGACTCTGATATCAATAATATTAATGCTCCAAAATCAGTAGTTAAAGGCGGAAGATTACATTTCTATCCTCCAAATTTTAAAATATATCGATGCTCTAAATGCATAAAAAGACCTCAACCTATACAACTGACGTATGGAGAGGCAAAGAAATTAACAGATGGTATGAAGTTGTGTTATTCCTGTTCAAAAGAGATTATATCTGTTGATGAGTC
>JAZNYX010000026.1:0-12999 GCA_045594665.1 Clostridia bacterium
AATTTAAAAAAGCTTGCAAAATGGAAATGGAAGAGGAATAATACCCCTTCCAATTTGCTTGTTTTTGTTGTAAATTTGATAAATATGAAGAAGAACCCGATTTTTGCTTGATGCAAAGTCGGGTTCTTCGACAGTCTGAAGCAAGCTATGAATAGCTTGCTTTTTTATTGATTAGATATATCAAAACTGTCTGGTCAAAATATCAGCGGACTGTTCTTTCTATTAATTTGCATAGCGGGACAATTTTCCCAAAATTATTCCAGCAGAAAGCTCTGACCGTAAAGCCGTCTCCTCCCGCGGATAAGTTTTCAAAAGTGTGAGCTACAGTTTCTTGTGAGGTCGTGTTATAAATGTCAAGTAGTCCGTTCTCATTATATAGGGCAATTATAACCAATGCGTTTTTCTGCTTTAAACTTTCTCCAATCAACACAGATACCTCGAGTTTTTTGTCATCCTCCGAATACTTTGTGTTTACAAAAGCCATTTCAGCTTCAGTAAAATAGCCCTTTGCTTCGGCTGTGTCAATTACGGCATATTGGCTATCTGTATTATCGGCATCGTAAGAAGTTCCGTTTCCGCCTGTCAGCTTTGAACAGCCTGTAAACATCATACTGCTTGTAGTTACCGCATCAGTATTAAATGCTTTGGAAACATAAATTGCAGTTAATTGGGTGCAATTTCTGAACATTTCGTTCATATTAGTTACCTTTGATGTATCAAAACCGCTTAAATCAAGGCTTGTTATATTGCTGCACCCTTTAAACATATAACTCATATTTATCGCCATAGAGGTATCCAAAGCATCAAGCCCCGTAATAGATTCAAGATTGGCAAAATATTCTGAGTTCGAGCTGAACATATAGCTTGAATCCCTGTGTGCCTTAACTCTGTCCGTGCCGTTGGAAGCAATCGTCAGCTCTGTTCCGTTTATATAGCACATTACACTTGCGTCATTTAAGGATGATGCGTCCCAGGATTCCGTTTCGTTCCCTGTCACCGTATATGAATTTGAAATGTTGATCCTTGTTACAGAGGACCTCGGCACAGTTCCCTTATACCATGTATTACCCGATGCTATCATGCCGGGAACACCGGGGAAAGCTGCATAGTATGTACCTGCAGTTTTATCCGGAACATCTACAGGTGCAAATGCTGTTCCCTTTTCATTATACCAGTTACCATCTGCTCCTGAGATATAGTTGCTTGTCGGTGTGCGGAATACACCCCTGTTTTCCGCTATGGTGTTTGTGCCGTCACCGTTGAAGCTGAAATTTTCACCTATTTTTATTTCCCTTAGTCTGAGGGTACCGTTAAACATATGATATAAGGTTTTACTTGTTTTTCCGTTGCTGCTTATCTGTATATCGTTTGCGGCATTCCTTGTATCAAAGGATTCAAGGTTAAGCTTAGTAAGCCTCTGGCAGCTGGAAAACATTTCACTAAATCCGACAGAATTTGAGGTGCTGAAGTTTTCCAGACCGATAATTTCGGTAAGCTGATTGCATCCCTCAAACATCTGGTCAAACGTTATTACATTACTCGTGTCAAAGCCTGAAACATCCAGAACTTTATTCTGGCAGGTGTGAAACATTGCATTCATAACTACGACAACGGAATTTTTCCAATTTTCAACGCCTGTTAAGATTAATTTACTGTGAGCTATGAAATGGTCAAAACTAAGAACTTTTGAAACATCCCAATTTGAAACATCAAGGCTTCCAAGCGGAATAGCATCATTATTATGAAACATAAAGCTCATGTTCACAACGTTTGACGTATCCCAGTTGCTTACATTAAGCGTCGATAACGATGAACAGGTCTGGAACATTCCGCACATCAAGACAACATTGCCTGTTTTCCAACTGCTGACATCTATTGATGCAAGCTTTGTACAAAGCTGGAACATACGGTCCATATTTTGGACATTTGACGTGTCCCAATTGCCAACATCCAAACTCTCAAACGCCATTGGCTTTTTTGCAATATAGGAAGCAAACATATAAGACATATCAGTAACACGGGAAGTGTCAAAGCCGCTTACATCTACAGTTTTTAATGAGCAGGCATTTAAAAACATTTTTCCCATAGAAGTTACTTTACTTGTGTCTAAAATATCCATATTTGATATTGAAGCAAGGTTTGAGAAAAAATCTTCACTCTCGGAAGAATCGGAAAACACATATTCTGAATTATAATTCATCAATATCCGTCCCGAACCGTTACCTACAATAACTATCTTCGTGCCGATGAGATAACACATAATATCGTGATCATACTCACCATCACCGTTTTTATCTGTTGCCGCAGGCCAGGATTCACTTGCTGAGGCGGCTGTTTGTGCATCTATAGCATCTACAATATCAATAGCAGTAATACTGCTTTTTGGCAAACTGCTCTTGTACCAACTGTCACGCTCCGCCAGCATCGGATATAAGAGAGATTCCGCCTGGCTGTTATCTGCCTTCCCGGTGCTTGCCAAGGTGAAGGTTTGGGCAACTGCAGCACCCACAGCTTTAACAGCATAGGTATAGTTTTCGGACAAACCGCCTTTATACCAACTGTCACTTTCTGCCGAAATTGGATGCAAAAGAGCTTCCTCTTGCCCGATATCTACCGTTTGAGCACTTATAGAAAAACTAAAAAGCAGCATTGTAGCTATACATAATAAAAATACTTTCTTTTTAATACTCATATCTGTTTCCTTTCACACTTAGAATAGCACAATATATAAAGGGTACACTTCTTTTATTTCATATTCACCAAAAGCACTTCCTCGCCTTTGCCACGCTTTATAAGCCCCTTTCGGGCAATATCAAGCATTTGTGCGCAAAGCTCGTCAAGAATATATCGGGGAGCAATTTCTTCCTCCCGACATTCATTTACAAGCTTTCGCATCTCGGAATTGGACTTAGTAATATTGCAATTTACAAAAAAGCTGTCAAGGGCTTTCTCCGCTTCTTCCATATTATTAAGGATTCCTAAGTTAAACGCAGGGGGCATGAAAAATCTGCCTTCTTTTTGCGTGCAATCGCTTCTTACTTCAAGAGTTCCGCGACTTGTCAGCTCTACATTTCGGAAAGAGAGGTAACACTTGATATCTTCTTCCCTTGCATCATCCCTCAGAAAATATTCCTTTATTGGAACGGGGGCGAAAACTTCATACTTTCCGTCACGGATTCTGTTAAACATACCCTTTTCAAGATAGAAATCGATTACATCCTCCACGGTTTCAAAGGTGCGGTCTATACTTCCCGTTATGCAGGGGCAGTTTCCAAATCCGCTGTTTTCCCAAAGGTAGTCACGGAAGATTCTCCATCCCCTGCCCTCGAAATCGGGTGAATTTCCGAATAAAAGTCCGCGGACAAAATCAAGTCTGCAAAAGAGGGTATACGCCCTTGTTATATCGCTTTCGGGAATATCCAAATGCGTCTGCACCGAGGACATAAATGCGGGGAAATCATTGTACCCGTGAGTCCCCGAAAATTTGTGAAGATATTCATGCACCATATTATAGGTGGAAAAAGGCGTATGGTTTACTCCGATATTTTTAAAGTTTGGATTTGTTCCTCTGCCGATAAGAGAGTGGTTTTTCCTTGATAAATATTCCTGTACCATTTCATAATAGGAATCAAAGCGATTCTTAATGTCAAGAAGATTATCCCCATACATCATAGAAAACTCAAAATTGTTGTATGAATTGTCAAAGCTGAGGCAATCGCCTTTCTCATTCTCCATGAAAAGCTTTTCTCCCTTTACTCCGAAAAGCACGCAGGAAAAACCCTTTTCTTCGATATAATCCATAATGGAGGCGACAAAAGGAATATCTATGTCGCCTCCATTAGTGTTTATCAGCGGAAATTCCAGTTCTACGCCCACATTGGAGGTTTCTTTCCCTACAAAGGGTTTTATAAATCTATCGTATACAATTTCACGCGGATTTCTCATATGTTTTTACCATTCAAGAAGATTTGCCATGTATGCGTCGAGCTCATCTATCTTGATTCGCTTCTGCTCCATAGTGTCACGGTCACGAACGGTTACGGATTCATCCTCAAGGGTATCAAAGTCAATTGTGATACATACGGGAGTACCGATTTCGTCCTGACGGCGGTAACGCTTACCGATAGAACCTGCATCGTCATATTCGCAGTTATACTTCTTGATAAGCTTCTGATAAACTTCGTCAGCCTTGTCACCGAGCTTTTTGGAAAGGGGAAGAATTGCCGCCTTAACAGGTGCAAGTGCAGGATGAAGACGAAGCACAACACGTGTATCTCCCTCGCCTACTTCTTCCTCGTCATATGCTTCACAAAGGAATGCAAGTGCCACACGGTCTGCACCCAAGGAAGGCTCAACAACATAAGGAACATAACGCTCGTTTGTAACCTGATCGATGTATTCCATGCTTTCGCCACTGTGGTTCTGATGCTGGGTAAGGTCGAAATCTGTTCTGTCGGCAATACCCCAAAGCTCGCCCCAGCCAAAGGGGAACATGAACTCAATATCTGTTGTAGCATTGGAATAATGGCTAAGTTCCTCGGGGCTATGGTCACGCAGACGGATATTTTCTTCTTTCATACCGAGTGTAAGGAGGAAATCTCTGCAATAATCTTTCCAGTACTTGAACCATTCAAGGTCTGTTCCGGGCTTACAGAAGAACTCAAGCTCCATCTGCTCGAACTCTCTTGTACGGAAAATGAAGTTACCGGGGGTAATCTCATTTCTGAAAGACTTACCAACCTGTGCAATACCGAAGGGAACTTTCTTACGGCTTGTACGTGCAACATTTTTAAAGTTTACGAAAATACCCTGAGCTGTTTCGGGACGAAGGTAGATTTCAGCCTTTGCCTCCTCGGTAACGCCCTGAAATGTCTTGAACATAAGGTTGAACTTACGGATATCGGTAAAGTTGTGCTTTCCGCAGTCGGGGCAGTTAATGTTATTATCATTGATGTAATTAAGCATCTGCTCGTTGCTCCAGCCGTCAACTACGATATCCTCGCCTTTTTCGTGGCAGAAATCCTCAATAAGCTTGTCCGCACGGTGACGGGACTTACATTCCTTACAATCCATAAGAGGATCGGAGAATCCGCCAACGTGACCGCTGGCTACCCAAACCTGAGGATTCATAAGGATTGCACAGTCAAGACCTACGTTGTAAGGACTTTCTGTAACGAACTTCTTCCACCAAGCTTTTTTTACGTTATTTTTATATTCTACACCCAAAGGACCGTAGTCCCATGTATTGGAAAGACCGCCGTAAATTTCACTTCCTGCATAAACGTAACCGCGTCCTTTGCACAGTGCGACGATTTTTTCCATTGTTTTATCCTGATTTCTCATTTAAGGTATCCTCCCAATAAAATAATACAATTTTTATCCATTGTACTATATTTTACCCTATTTATCGGTATTTGTCAATTGGTTAAAGGGGAATTATCACCAAATAAAAAAACGTTTGCCATATATATAGAGGCAAACGCTCCTTCTTTATAGAAAATGTAACAAAAACTGCCCCGTCCCCAAACTGTGCGTCCCCAAACTGTGTAAAAAAAAACAGAGAGAGTCGAAAAATTTCGTCTTCCTCTGTTTTTAACTTTCTTACTGCAAATAACTGCAGGCTGCAAGTGCCGCAACTGCACCGTCTGCCGCAGCTGTTGCTACCTGACGGATTTTTTTCTGCCTGCAATCTCCGGCAACAAAGATACCGGGAATATTTGTCAGGCAGTCTTCATCTGACGCTACATAGCCTCTTTCATCAAGAGTGATAATATCTGAAAATTCCTCGTTCTGAGGAATCAGACCAATTGCTACGAAAAGACCATCAAGCGGAAGTTCTTTTTTTCCGTCTTTACCGGAAAGGCGAACGCCCCTAAATTCATCTTCGCCCAAAAGAGCGTCTACCACAGTGCCTAAGATTACTTCAATGTTTTCTCTTTCTTCTATGGTTTTTTGAAGCTTATCTTCACCTGTCAGGAAGTCAAGATTCTGAATTACATAAACCTTCTTACTCGTTTCGGAAAGAAGAATTGCCTCCTGAAGTGCACTGTTTCCTCCGCCTACCACGCCAACGGTTTTACCCTCGTAAAAAGCCCCGTCGCATACTGCACAGAAAGAAATGCCTTCTCCGATGAAGTCCTCCTCCTTGTCAAGCCCCAAAAGGCGATGCTTCGTTCCCGTGGCAATGATTACTGCTTTACCTTCAAATTCACCGTCGTCGCATATAACACGATGGGGAGTGCCGGGGATAATTTTCTTTGCCTCCATACATTCAATTTCGGCATCAAGAGCCATTGCCTGTGCTATAAGCTGCTCGGCAAATTCATTTCCCGTGACACTCATAAAACCCGGGATATTCTCAACCTTGGGGGAAGAAGTGATCTGCCCACCGAAGGTTCCCTTTTCAATTACCAATACTTTCTTATTGGCACGTCCTGCATAGATTGCGGCGGTCAGCCCCGCAGGCCCGCCGCCGATAATGATTATATCGTAAACATTCATTTGTTTCACGCCTTTAAATATTTCTTTATATCAGATACTCCGGAATACTTCTGAACAGTTCCGTTTTCAACAACTGCTAATGTAGGTGCCTGCTTGATTTCAAGCGCGGTTGCCGCATCCTTGTTCTCGTTTGCAAGAAGCTTTTCGTACTGCACGCCCTCTTTGTCAAGAAGTGTGGAAGCAATCTTACAATTGGGGCAGGTAGCGGTTGTGAACAGATATACGCCGTCCTTCATTGCACACATGGATTCCACAGTTGTCTGAACTGCTGCATCCTTGATTTTTTCAGAAAGCTTTGATGTAGCAATATTGTATACCTTACGTTCTTTGTATTCCTGGCTCTTACCGTCATTCCAGTTCTGAACGGGGCGGTAGTAACCTGTAATACGGCTGTATACCTCGGTGCTTTCACCACAATCGGGACATGTAAATACCTCGCCTGCAATATAGCCGTGGTTCTTACATACTGAATATGTGGGAGAAAGGGTATAGTAAGGAAGTGAGTAATTCTCCGCAATCTTGCGAACGAGATTTGCCGCACTCTTCCAGTCGGGAAGCTTCTCGCCAAGGAATGCATGGAATACTGTTCCCGATGTATAAAGTGTATGAAGCTCGTCCTGAAGGTCAAGTGCCGTGAAGATATCTTCGGTATAACCAACGGGAAGATGTGAGCTGTTTGTGTAATAGGGAGTACCGCCTTTTTCGCCTGCTGTGATAATGTCGGGGTAGTGCTTGAGGTCATGCTTTGCAAGACGGAATGCAGTAGACTCTGCAGGAGTAGCTTCCAGATTGTAAAGGTCGCCGTATACCTCCTGATAATCGGAAAGGCGTTCACGCATATGGTTAAGAACTTCCTTTGTAAACTTGGAAGCGGCTTCGTTGGTTAAGTCCATACCAACCCACTTAGCATTAAGGCAGGCTTCGTTCATACCAACAAGACCGATTGTGGAGAAGTGGTTGTCGAAGTTTCCGAGGTAACGCTTTGTATAGGGGTAAAGCCCTTCGTCCATAAGCTTGCTGATAACAGTTCTCTTAACCTTGAGAGAACGAGCTGCAATATCCATCATTCTATCAAGTCTTGTGTAGAAATCAGCTTCATTTTCGGCAAGATATGCAATTCTGGGCATGTTGATTGTAACAACGCCTACAGAACCTGTGGATTCACCGCTTCCGAAGAATCCGCCGGATTTCTTACGAAGTTCACGAAGGTCAAGGCGCAGTCTGCAGCACATACTTCTTACATCGCTGGGCTCCATATCGCTGTTGATGTAGTTGGAGAAATAGGGGGTACCATATTTGGAAGTCATCTCAAAGAGAAGACGATTGTTCTCTGTGTCAGACCAGTCAAAATTATTTGTGATTGAATATGTGGGGATAGGATACTGGAAGCCTCTGCCGTTAGCATCGCCTTCAATCATGATTTCGATGAAAGCTTTGTTAACCATATCCATTTCTTTCTGACAGTCTTTGTACTTGAAATCAAGCTCTTTGCCGCCTACGATACAGTTAAGCTCTGCAAGGTCAGCGGGAACCACCCAGTCAAGAGTGATATTGGAGAAAGGTGCCTGTGTACCCCAGCGTGAGGGTGTGTTTACACCGTAGATAAAGGACTCAATACATTTTTTAACCTGGTCGTAGCTAAGGTTGTCCACCTTAACAAAGGGGGCTAAATATGTATCAAATGATGAGAATGCCTGTGCACCTGCCCATTCATTCTGCATGATTCCAAGGAAGTTAACCATCTGATTGCAAAGCGTTGCGAGGTGGCTTGCAGGCGCAGATGTAATCTTTCCGGGAACTCCGCCTAAGCCTTCCTGAATAAGCTGTTTAAGAGACCAGCCTGCGCAGTAGCCTGTAAGCATGGAAAGGTCATGAATGTGAATGTCAGCATTGCGGTGTGCATTGCCGATTTCGTCATCATAAATTTCGGAAAGCCAATAGTTAGCTGTGATAGCGCCGGAGTTGCTGAGAATAAGACCGCCTACAGAATATGTAACGGTGGAATTTTCCTTAACACGCCAGTCATTAATATTAAGGTAGTTATCTACAATATCCTTGTAGTCTACCATGGTAGCACTGATGTTACGGATTTTCTCTCTCTGACGGCGGTAAATGATGTATGCCTTTGCCACATCGTCATAGCCTGCCTTGATAAGAACAGATTCAACGGAGTCCTGAATTTTTTCAACTCCGATTTTTGAATCTTTAACCTCGGGTTCAAACTCTGCCGTAACCTTTAATGCAAGGAAATCTATTATGTCGTCGTTATACTGTCTTTTACAAGCGTCAAACGCTTGTGAGATTGCGGTGCTGATCTTCTTAATATCGAAAAGTGCCAGCTTACCGTCTCTTTTTACTACGCTGTACATAGTATTCTCCCTCTCTTTTACTAATATTTTCTAATTGTGAGCGAGTTTATTGTAGCACATATATTGTACATTGTCAATAGAAAAACACAATATAATGTGCTTTTTTGTCAAAAAATACCGATGGCACAAATTATTAAATTTACAGAAAAAACGCCTTAAAACAGCTTTAAACAGCTATTTTAAGGCGTTTTAATACTTTTTCCAATATCTTGTGGGTGGTCTGAAATCAGGAGTTACACACCACGACATATGGTGTTTGACACATATTTTCTTGCAATTTGCTTCATATTCTCAAGCTCGTCCTCTGTAAGGGGGTGCATATTTTCGCAAAGCACATCTCCCGAATCAACAAAGTTTTGCAAAAAATACCTTTTTGCACCTTTTATCATTTTGCCGATGATTTCCATATCTGCATCGGTGTGCAGTTCTTTAACGAGCGTTGTGCGAAATTCATACTCGGTCTCTCCCGACATAAGAAAATCGATGCTTTCCTTTATATTATCAAGATTGACATCAATCCCTGAGGTGTTT
This sequence comes from Clostridia bacterium, assembly GCA_045594665.1. Classification (GTDB taxonomy): domain Bacteria; phylum Bacillota; class Clostridia; order UMGS1883; family UMGS1883; genus UMGS1883. The sequence continues at coordinate 9,402 of JAZNYX010000026.1, forward strand.
GAATATTTATCAAAGGTGTTTTTAATATCCATTGCCACATAATCCACAAGCCCCTCACGGACAAGGACTTTAAGTTTGTCGGGGAAGCTTCCGTTGGTATCTAATTTTACGCTATAGCCCAAGGCTTTTACCTTTCTGATAAAATCCCCCAATCCGTCATATAAAAGCGGCTCGCCGCCGGATATACATACTCCCTCCAGTATGCCCTGCCGCTTCTTCAAAAAGGTGAGGACTTCCTCCTCGGTTATTTGCGGCTTTTCTTCTGCCCGCACTAATGATGCATTATGGCAAAAAGGACAGCGGAAATTACAGCCCATGGTAAAAAGTATACACGCTACCTTTTCAGGGTAGTCAAGAAGCGTTAATTTTTGAAATCCTGCAAAAAACATGTTAATCACTCCCTGCAATTATTAGCCAAAACAAAACAGTCCGAACACGCCTGAAATAGCTGAAAATAGGCTTTTTCTGCGTTGTCGGTCTTGAAATACACAAAGTATTCCTTCGCCCTTCCGCCTTGAAAAATCTCAATTTTGAGTTATTTCAGGTTCGGGGAATTTTTTGCAAACTATTTTTCTGCCGATACAAGGCAAAAACGAAGCCCATACTGTCGTATTGGTAAGGCTTTTAACGACGTAGCGGCAAAAAAGAGGAAGCAAAAAACGTGTTCGGACTATTCTGTTTTGGCTTCAAGGTCATTATAACATTTAAAAAAAAGCTTGTCTATATATTTTATAAAGATTTGTTTTACTGTCCATCAGGGACGCAGGTGCAAAAGCACCTGCCCTGCTTGACGACCGCTCCGCACTGCTCGCAGTACCCGTCTGCACACCAACTTCGCTAAAAACAATTATCAATTGTTTTCTTAACGCTCGTTGCCCCCTCGGGGTTCGAGCCCCTTCGGCACATATGCAAAACAAAAAAGCATACCAAATGGTATGCTTCTTGTTTTGGTGCGCCATCAGGGACTCGAACCCTGGACACCCTGATTAAGAGGAGAAAAAATGGGATTTTTAAAGGAAGTAAATTCCGCTTATTTCCCATTATATTGGGGTTTGTCGAAAATAAGCCGGGAACTCCCAGCCTCCTCAAAAGCAAAAATAGCTGTCAAAATAGCTGTCAAATTTCACCCCTACAAATGGCTTTGTTAAGGCTTGTTTCAACTGAACTCAAATGATAAATTCAGAAGTTTTTGGAATACAATCAAAAAACTATTGACTTTTTATGTTCATACAGCTTCATCCTCCAAATATGCTTGCAGTTTCAATTCTTTATGTTCTCTTTTTGAATTATAATAAGTTATATTTTCTTCATCCATTTCATAGATAATTCGTGCAACGCGGAAGGTTCCATCTGCATTTTTGGTAAACTTAAATCTTATGAAATACTCTTCTCCATTCTCGCACTTACCAAGACAAATATATTTGTCTGAATTTTGTCTGATAAAATCCACACATACAGCCTGCATACCGCAGTTTGGACAAAAGAACGACAACAAAGAATTATCATTCAGCGCTTCAGCTCTGCTTGTATATGTTTTACCATTTCTATAGCTATCAAGAGCCTTGGTAGATTGTTTATTAAAATCCTTTGCTAATACCGAGTATTCAACCAATCCTTTATTCATATCAATGTGTGAGCATAACTTAGCTGTGTTGCGGGCATCATTTAAAGCATCATGAGCCTCAAGTGCCGGTTCAGATACATATTCCATTGCGTGTTTCAGGGAAATCTGATGGTTCGTTTTTGTATGCTGTTTATCAAAAATAATTTGCAGATTGTAAGTATCGGGAATCCATTCGGTATTAACCTTATGAACAGTCATATTTTCGCGAAGCATTTCAATATCATCGGGGCCCCAAGTAAGGAAGGCAAAATCATTACCACACCATTTGCTAAAATGCTTAAATACTGTTTTAAAAGGAAATCCGTACTGCAAATCTTCTGTTTTTATATTTGTAAGACCGGACACTTTTCTATGCATTGTTCTATAGTATTTAGGTTTTACCATTATTTTGAATGTATCAACAAGATGATAATTTTCGTCAAGTTTTACAGCTCCAATCTGGATAATTTCTCCGTGTAACACTATAGGCTCCTTTATCATCATTTTCATGCAAAAAGGTTGATTCCATTCTAAATCTAAAATAATATAATTCATCGATAAGTGCTCCTTTTTTCATTTTACAATATCATTATACAAAAACAGGTGTCCGTAAAAACGGACACCTGGCTGAAATATTTGGCTTTTTTACACGACTGCCTTGAAATTGTATATAGGCTTGATATGAGCAATAATCTCTGCGGTAGGCTTTATATTTGCAACAATCTCATCCATATTCTTATATGCCATAGGAGCCTCATCAAGTGTAGATGTGTTTACGCAGGTAGTGTAAATACCTTCCATTTGTTTTTGATATTCCTCCATTGTAAGTCTTTCAAATGCCGCTGAACGGGACATAAGTCTTCCTGCTCCGTGAGGTGCTGAGTAATTCCATTCTTCATTTCCCTTGCCGACACAAATTAAACTTCCATCACGCATATTGATAGGGATAAGCAACTTTTCTCCCGATTTTGCAGATACAGAACCTTTTCGAAGAATCATTTCTCCAACATCAATGTAATTATGAATAGTCTGGAATGATTCATAGCCTGTAAGTCCTGTTCTTTCAAGTAAAATTTCTGCCATTTTTTCGCGGTTACGCTTTGCAAATTGCTGGCAGATGTTTATATCGTGCAGATAGTCCTCCATAAAAGCACCGTAAAGGTAACAAAGTTCATAAGGCATTGTAGGTTCTTTTTTCTTAAAATTTCTTGCCAAAGTTTTAAGAGTGGATTGAATTTCACTTCTACGACCTTGCTCTTTATATGTTTGAATTATTTCTTCTCTCTGCTTGTAATAGTCTTCTTTTCCGAGATTGAGGTCAATTGCAATCCCCTGATAAAACTCAGCAACCTGAGTTCCAAGATTGCGACTTCCCGAGTGAATAACAAGATACTTGTTTCCGTCTTCATCACTATCAATTTCTATAAAGTGGTTTCCTCCACCAAGCGTTCTGAGACTCCTTTCAAGTCTTTTTGTATCCTTAAGATTTCGATAACACTTAAGAACACTTAAATCAAACCTTTCAAGTCTTCCTTCCCATACATTTCTGCCGCAGGGGATAAAGTGAGCCGCTTCATCGAATTTTTCAAAATCAATATCTATCTTTCCTAAAGCAATCGTGTACATACCACAGCCAATGTCTATGCCAACCATATTGGGTACAACCTTGTCTGTGATGGTCATTGTAGTGCCGATTGTACAGCCTTTACCTGCATGTACATCGGGCATAATACGAATTTTCGAATTCTTGAAGGCTTCCTCATTGCATACCGTCTCAATCTGGGCATAGGCTACTTCTTCAAGAGTATTTGTATAACAAATGGCAGTATTGAATTTGCCGTTTATCTCTATCATCTTAATCATCCTTTCTAAAAACAAAACCTGCTAAATAAAGTCAATAAGTAAAATGAAAAAATTTAATAAAGTATTAAAGTAAAGAATTGCATAGCAAACAGAGATAGCCGTATGACTATCTCAAAAAATAGACAATATGTA
>JAZNYX010000027.1:0-6751 GCA_045594665.1 Clostridia bacterium
CAAAAAATTAAGCACCCTGATGGGTGCTTAATTTTTTGGTGGAACCGAGGGAGCTAAATTCGCCTTACGGCGAGCTAAATTGACCTACGTCAGCTAAATTTGCACTGCAAGCTAAATTGCCCTTTCGGGCAGTTAATGGCGAATTTAATTTAGCTGTTTCACAAGAAACAATTTAACTATTGCAGAGCAATAATTTCGCTTTGCAACTTGTTGCAAAATTTAGCTTAAACAAAAAGTTTCCCTATATCCCTGCTTCCCCGTCAATCAGAAAATCATAGCTTACCTTAAAGATTCTCTTAAGTGCCTGAAGTTCAAAATCTGTCACATACCTTTTATTGGTTTCAATACGGGTGATAACGTTCTTATCCATATCAATACCTATCAGTTGTAACTCTCGTGCTAAATCCCTTTGTGATAAATGTGCATTATTCCGCAGTTCCTTCAATCTTTCACCAATTAAATTTTTTCCGTTAGCATTTGTTCTTTGTTTCATAAAATCACCACAATAAATTTGTCTCATTTTTTACACTTATTGTATTGATTTTACAATTAAATTATGCTACAATCGGTTGTAAAAGTGATACAAATTGAAATTTGGGGGAATAAATTATGACAATTAAAACAGAAATACTAAAAAAGCACATTTCCGACTATATTCTTTTTCACATAAATGATTTTGAAATTAACGGCGATGAAATTGTAAACACCGTTGCCATTGAAGTCTTACAGCAGGTCCAAAATATTATTAAAGATGATGAAACTACCGATTTTGAGAAAGTTGAAAATATAGTACTGCTGTTTGAAAAACACAACATTGACGCTATGCCCTGTCACGATTTTTAACAGCATCTTTTCACTTTTTTACGTTTTTTTCGACAAAACAATTGAATTTTTCATATTTTCCTTGTATACTAAAAAATACATGCGAGGTGTTTTATGAAAAAAGCGTATAAATATATTTCAATAATATTATTCTTTGCTGCAATGGCTATTTTAACAATAATTGCAATACCGTTTATACAGTCCGCCAGGCAGCCCCAGCAGTTTGAGGCATTTATTGATAAGTTCGGTATATTGGGCATTTTTATGATGCTGTTCATCCAGATAGTACAGATTGTTGTTGCACTGATACCGGGCGAACTGATTGAATTTGTTGCCGGAAGTATGTATGGCTGGTTAGGAGGACTTTTGGTATGCCTTGCAGGCATCACCATCGGTCAGACAATAATTTTCAAGCTGGTAAAAACCTTTGGTAAAGACTTTGTTGAAGCCGCCGCCGGCAGCAATGCAATGAACAAAATAAAGTTTTTAAAAGATGAAAAAAAGCTTAAGAGGGTTATTTTTTTGCTATTCTTCGTCCCCGGCACCCCTAAGGACTTGCTTACATATGCAGCTCCTTTTACTTCTATAAGTCTCAGAGATTTTCTTCTCATTACTCTTATTGCAAGAATCCCCACGGTAATGTCCTCTACCTATGCAGGTGATGCCTTTGCCGAAAGCAAGTTTAAAACGCTTTTGATTACGTACGGAATAATCGCCGTAATTTCAATAGTAGGCATCGGAATTTATAAAATCTATCTGAAAAGCATGCACCGCAAACAAAACAAATTGAATAAAGCAAAAGAAATTAACGAAACCCAAATGCATTAATAAAAATTTGCATTTGGGTTTTTATTCTAATTATGTCGAATCGGTAAATATTAGCTGTATTATATTGACTTTCGGTGGGAAATGCTATATTATCCACATATGGAGTGATGCTAAATGGCTAAAATTGAAGAAAAAAATGAATCCACCCCTCGCAGTAATTTTTTTAAACTGCGTTCACAGTTTGCAATGGTTCTTTTTGCCATAACCTTTGCACTCTTATTACTTTGGGCACTTATCAACATCCGTCAGATTTTTAGTTTTGGTGGAAAGATAGTTTCACTGTTTTTACCGATTATTTACGGATTTATAATTGCATTTATACTCAACCTATTCATGCGTCCGCTTGAAAACTTATGGGATAAAATATTCAGGAAGCATAAACCAAAATTTTTCATTAAAAGAGCCGTGTGTATGTTTTTTAGTATTATTTTAGTCCTTGCAGTTATTTTTGCGGTTCTCTTTCTTATACTGCCGGCTTTTATACAAACAGCCGATTCACTTATAACATTGCTGCCAAAATATTTTGATTCATTGGGCGGAACTTTTCAAAATTTGAAAGAATTTTTAAGTGATGTCGGCATTAACCTTTCGGACTTTTCGTCGGTTGATAATAAAGAGCTGATTACAAAGCTTGGGCATGCCCTTCCACAGTTTGGAATGAACTTTTTTAGTACAACATATGCCCTTACAGCATCTCTCTTTTCCGGGATTATTAATTTTATAATTGCCTGTGTGTTCGCCTTTTATATGTTGGCACAAAAGGAAGTGCTGTGCCTTTGTGTAAAAAAACTGCTTTACGCAATATTTCCTAAAAAAGTTTCCGATAGGACAATGTCAATATTTACGCTCATCAATCAGACCTTTACACGCTTTGCAACAGTTCAGTTTGTGGAAGCCGTTATTTTAGGCGTTATGTGCTTTATCGGAATGTTAATTTTCCGTTTTCCGTATGCCGTTGTAATTTCCGTACTTGTTGCGGCTACGGCTCTTATCCCTGTTGTGGGTGCGTGGATAGGAGTTATCGCAGGAACGTTTTTGATATTGATTGAAAGCCCGATGCAGGCCCTTTGGTTTATTATATTTTTCCTTGTGCTTCAGCAGATTGAGGGAAACTTCATTTATCCCAAGGTTGTAGGCAAATCAATCGGACTTCCGGGCATACTTGTGCTGGCGGCAGTAACCGTTGGCGGAAATGCATACGGCGTGGTAGGAATGCTGATAGGAGTACCTGTATTCTCGGTACTATATGTTCTTTCAAAAGAATTTGTGGCGAAAAGACTTAGTGAGAAAAAGATTAAAATAAAGTAGTAGAAAACCTCGTTTGAAAAAAATCAAACGAGGTTTATTGTTAAAGTAACTCTTTCCTAAGTTCTTCCCCGCTCTTGGGGCTGAGGTAAGAAGGTGCTATGTCAAGCACGCTTTTACAGCCGCTTGCGCCTTCAAGATTAAGCTTGTATGCCGCTCTTGCATATGCTACAAGCACAGATGAAGTAAATTCGGGGTTGGAATCAAGTTTTAAGCTGTATTCCACAATGTGGTTATTTCCGCTGCCTGTCTTACCGCTGCGGATTACAAATCCGCCGTGAGGAATACCGCTATGGTCACGCATAAGTTCTTCCTTTGTAATAAAATGCACTGTTGTGTCATAATCGGCAAAATAGTTGGGCATTGTTTTAATCTCATTTTCAATACGGCAAAGGTCTGCCCCCTCCTCTGCTACTACGAAGCATTCACGTGTATGCTTCTGCCTTGTGGTAAGAGTGGGGTTCTCTCCGTTTCTGACAGCATCAAGTGCCTCGGGCACAGGGATTGTGTACTGGCGGGCATCAATTACCCCCTCTATGCGGCGGATGGCATCGGAATGCCCCTGGCTTACGCCCTTACCCCAAAAAGTATAGGTACTGCCCTCGGGTAAAATTGCTTCACCAAAAAGACGGTTAAGGGAAAACATACCGGGATCCCAGCCTACGGAAATAACTGCAACCTTTCCGCTGTTTTTTGCTTCCTTATCTACATTTGCAAAATGCTCAGGAATTTTTGCATGAGTGTCAAAGCTGTCTATTACATTAAAAAGCTTAGCCATTTCAGGTGTCTGCACGGGAAGGTCGGTGGCACTGCCGCCGCAAAGAATCATAACATCAATTTTATCGGCGTAGTCCTTTGCCTCGTCTATATGGCAAACCTTTACTCCCTCTGTATTAATTTTTACCTGATTTGGGTCACGGCGTGAAAACACCGCTACAAGCTCCATATCATCATTTTGTTTTATGGCTGATTCGACACCTCTGCCAAGGTTACCGTAGCCTAAAATACCTATTTTAATCATTATACACGCCTGCCTTTCTTCGCTGTGTTTATTTTAGCACAAAATTTTCCCATATACAAGAAACATACTAAAAAAAGATTAAAAACATTAAAAGAGGTTGCGCATTTTCTACGGCAACCTCTCTGAAATTTACTGAAGTTTATTTAAAAATTCTTCCAGTCTGTCAAGACCTTTAATGATGTTTTCCATACTTGTTGCATAGCTCCAGCGAACGTGGTCGTCGCTGTCGAAATCCTTACAGGGAACTACTGAAACAAGAGCCTCATCAAGAAGAATTTCCGCAAAAGAACCGCTGTCCTTAATGGTCTTTCCGTTAATTGTTTTTCCGAAGAGTGCCTTCACATTCATCATTACATAGAATGCACCCTGAGGCATAAGGCAGGAAACTCCGGGAAGAGTATTCATACGCTCAACCATATAGTTTCTGCGTTTTTCAAATTCTGCTTTCATTGCAATTACTTCGTCCATTGAGCCTTCAAGTGCAGCCAATGCCGCTTTCTGTGCAATGGAATTGGGGTTACTTGTCGCATGGCTCTGTACGCTGGACATTGCCTTTGCAAGAGCTGCGTTTGATGCGGTATATCCTATTCTCCAACCTGTCATTGCATAGGTTTTGCTGACACCGTTAATGATAATTGTCAAATCCTTGATATCTTCACCGAAAGAAGCAATTGATACATGCTTTGTATCGCCGTAAATAAGATGCTCGTAAATTTCGTCGGAAATAACATAGATATTCTTTTCCACGCAAAGAGCCGCAATCTTACGAAGCTCCTCCTCGGAATAAATCATACCCGTAGGATTTGAGGGGGTATTGATAATTACTGCTCGAGTCTTATCAGTAATAGCGGAAGCAATCTTTTGGGCACTTACCACAAAGCCCTCCTCCTCACTTGCCTTGAGGAGAACGGGAACGCCGTCATTAAGCTTAACCATTTCGGGATAGCTTACCCAACAAGGAGTAGGAATGATTACCTCGTCGCCTGGATTAAGAATTACACCCAAAGCATTCATAAGGGAATGCTTTGCACCATTTGAAATAACGATATTTTCAATGCCGTAATCAAGGTTATTATCACGCTTGAATTTTGCCGCTACAGCCGCCTTAAGCTCCTTTGTACCGGAAGCAGGGGTGTAACGTGTAAAGCCCTCGTTAATAGCCTTTATTGCCGCATCACTTATATGCTTGGGAGTATTAAAATCGGGTTCACCTGCACCAAATCCCACAACGTCAATGCCGTTTGCTTTCATTTCGTTAACCTTTGCAGTAATTGCAAGAGTTGACGAGGGTGCTACCGATGCAAATTTCTTTGAAATATTCATTATATATCACCACCATACATTTTCAATATATTTTACACTATTTTAAGGAGTTTTGCAACAAAAAATTTTCCATTAATAAAATTTTGTTTAATTTATCACAGATTTGCACTTTATTCGTCCATGTTTTATGAAAAATAACCTTTTTCCTCTGCCTCATCTATAATATTGCACACGGTTTCCCATGCATGGGGGAAACCGTCCTTTATAACAGACATTCTCTCCTCCACCTGATTACGCTTCACTTTTCCCTTTCTCCATGTATGCCCGTCGGTTAAAATATTATTTATTATAGGCTGAAAACGGTCAAGGGAGGCACAAAAAAGGGCATCGGGAGTAGACTGCTCCTCAAATTCAATCCAGAGATTTTTAAGCTCTTCCCCATCTTTTTCGGGAAGAATGGAAAAAAGCTTTTGTGCTGCCATAATTTCCCTTTCCTTTTTATCAAGACCTGCCTCTTTATCATAACAAAAAGTATCACCTGCGTATATTTCCACAAGGTCGTGTACCATGCACATTTTTATACATCTGTCACTGTTTACTCCCTCGGGTGCAAGCTCCCCGAAAAGCATCGCCATCATGGCAATGTGCCAGCTATGCTCGGCATCTGTTTCCCGCCTTGACTTATCCGCAAGCAGTGTTTGGCGATAGATGGTTTTCATTTTATCAAGTTCTATAAGAAATTTCAGCTTTTTGGAAAAAGCTTCGCTCATATTGCCTTTGTATAAAGAATCAGCCATTCTCTTTCCTCCTTACTAAGATAAGGTAAGATAATCTCCCTGCATTTTTCATTATAATCGTTGAGCCACATTTTTTCTTCTTCAGTAAGAAGATGAGGCAAAAAGCCCTCCGTCCCTATGGGACAGTAATTCAAAACCTCAAATTTAAGGAACTGTCCGTACTCGGTTTTGAAGGCTTTTGTTACGCACAGATGATTTTCAATTCTGATTCCGTACATGTTTTCCGTATACACTCCCGGCTCGTCGGTAACGGTCATGCCGGGAAGGAGCTTCTCTCCACACGCAGTACTCAGCCTTTGGGGTCCTTCGTGTACCCCCAGCATATAGCCTACTCCGTGACCTGTGGAGCATCGGTAGTCAAGCCCTTTTTTCCACAGAGGCATGCGTGCCAGGGAATCTATTTCACTGCACTTTGTCCCGTCGGGGAACACTGCACAAGCCATGGCAATATGGCTTTTTAAAACAAGGGTCAGGCTCTCTCTTTCCTCATTCGAAAGCTTTCCCATAACAAGTGTTCTTGTAGTATCGGTAGTGCCTCCGAAATACTGCCCTCCCGTATCAATTAAGAGCATGCCCTTTTTCTCTATTGCACTGCATTTTACTTTTTCTGGGCTGTAGTGCATCATTGCGGCATTTGCTCCGTATGCGGCTATGTTATCAAAAGCCGGCGAAATATATTCTTCGTTTTCATTGCGGTACTTTTCAATAATTTCAC
>JAZNYX010000028.1:0-19752 GCA_045594665.1 Clostridia bacterium
TCTTCCCTATATTACAAGGTTTTCCTATGTTTCGGACATCAAAAAAGACCTCAAGATTATAAAAATCTCAAGGTCTGTTTTTTGTTTTTATAGGATATTAAGTTTTGCCTCCGACAGGCTACTCAACTGTGCCCTTTAACAGTGGGATTATTCCCACTCGATTGTGCCGATGGGCTTAGGTGTAAGGTCGAGGAGGACACGGTTGATGCCGTCAACTTCTGCTGTGATGCGGTTTGTAATTTTGTGAAGAACTTCGTAGGGGATTTCTTCGATTGTAGCTGTCATTGCATCGGTGGTATTGACTGCACGGATGATTGCCGGCCAACCCTCGTAACGCTTGTCGTCTTTTACGCCGACACTTTTCATATCGGGAACTGCAATAAAGTACTGCCAAACTGTTTTTGCAAGACCGCAGTTATCAAATTCCTCACGAAGAATTGCATCGGCTTCACGAAGTGCATGAAGTCTGTCACGGGTGATTGCACCAAGGCATCTTACACCGAGACCGGGGCCGGGGAAAGGCTGACGGTAAACCATTTCATCGGGAAGACCGAGAGCAGAACCTACAACTCTTACTTCGTCTTTATAAAGAAGCTTAACAGGCTCTACAAGCTCCATTTCCATATCTTCGGGAAGTCCGCCTACATTGTGGTGAGCCTTTACGCCTTTACTTTCAAGAATGTCGGGATAAATTGTACCCTGTGCAAGGAACTTAATATCTGTAAGCTTTGCAGCTTCCTCATCAAATACCTTGATGAATTCGCCGCCGATAATCTTTCTCTTTCTTTCGGGTTCTTCAACACCTGCAAGAAGATCCAGGAATCTGTCTGTAGCATCAACGTAGATAAGGTTAGCGTCAAGTCCGTTTTTAAAAATCTCAATAACCTGCTCGCTCTCCCCTTTACGCATCAAGCCGTGATTTACGTGTACACATACAAGCTGTTTGCCGATAGCCTTAATGAGAAGTGCGGCAACAACCGAGGAATCAACGCCGCCGGAAAGCGCAAGAAGAACTTTCTTGTCTCCAACCTGCTCACGGACAAGCTTAACTTGTTCATCGATAAATTTTTCTGCAAGAGCTTTTGTAGTGATACGCTCCATAGAATCGGGTCTTACATTTGTGTTCATAAATAAATTCCTCCTGTATGTTATAAAATATAATCAATCTTCAAAAAGCGGTGTTGAGAAATATCTCTCCGCAGTGTCGGGAAGCACGGTCACAACGGTTTTCCCTTTACCAAGCTTTTTGGCAAGCTTAATTGCCGCGGCTACATTTGTACCGCTGGAAATTCCGCACATAATACCTTCCTTTGCCGCCAAATCCTTAGCGGTCTGAATTGCTTCCTCGTCCTTTACTATACATATATCGCTGTAAATCTTCTGATTAAGAATCGGGGGGATAAGCCCGTCACCGATACCCATCTGTAAATGAGTGCCGATAGAGCCGCCCGAAAGAATCGCCGCATGCTCCGGTTCAACCGCCCATATAGTCATATCGGGATTATGCTCCTTAAGCACTTCTCCTATACCTGTAATTGTGCCGCCTGTACCGATTCCGCTGCAAAATCCGTGGATTGGACCGTCTACCTGCTCTATGATTTCAGCGGCAGTTACATTACGCTGAACGGCAGGGTTTGCAGGATTTTCAAACTGCTGTGGAACGAATACGTTGGCGTCTTCCCTTTGCATCCGAAGGGCAGTCTGCAAGCATTCTTCAATACATTCGCCAATATTTCCTGCATCGTGAATGAGAATAACCTCAGCCCCGTAATGCTTAACAAGCTTCCTTCTTTCCTCGCTTACGGAGTCGGGCATAATAATCTTTGTCTTATAGCCTCTGACCGCACCTACAAGGGCAAGCCCTATTCCCTGATTGCCGCTGGTAGGCTCAACAATAATTGTATCTTTATTTATTTTACCCATTTTTTCGGCTTCAAGTATCATGTTGTACGCAGTTCGTGTTTTTATTGAACCGCCTACGTTAAGCCCTTCAAACTTCACCAGAATTCGGGCACTTTCACTGTCTCCCATACGGGAAAGGCAGATTATTGGAGTGCTTCCCATTGCCTCTAAAATATTGTTATAAACCATTGTATACCTCCGTTTGGAAATTGTTTTCACTACTTTTATATTATCAACTTCCAAAATTGGTGCTTTATTCTATAAATTGTAACACAGATTATTTTCCATTTCAATATTTTTTTATTAAAATCCAAGCTCATCACGAAAAAATCCGCGTGTGTCTGCACATTTGCCGTCTTTGTCAATAATTGTCACGCGGACAAACTTAGCCTGATCTCCAAGTTCAAAATCAGCACTGTTTATAAGTTTTCCGTCTACCGCATGAGCACCGATATGCCCCTTTCCTCCGTCATGCACAAATATATCCTTTACATCACTGCATTCTACGTGAAGGCGGTTACCGTCTATGGAAACCTCGTTAAAAACAGGTCCCATTGATGAATACATCTCGCCTTTTTCCATTGCATCAATCACACCGCCGTATGTAAATTCATCGGGCATTATCATTGTGAAACCGCCGAAAGAATCGTCTATGGGGCTTGCAAGTGCAATTCCGTTATGATTGTCATCGGCACTGTGGCAGGCAATGCGTTTTCCGCGTCTTAATAAATTATTGTATAAAGCACCGTTATATTCAAGTCCATTGCTTAAATATGAGCCGAAATTACACATTTCAATGCTGAAAAATCCTTCATATGCAAATATATTTTCTACAGAATCAAATGACCAGTAAGGGTGATTATATGCAACAATATAACCGTTTTCCTTTGCTATTCTTATATAGTCATTCACATACTCAACTGTGCATGTACGGGGTTTATCGAAAACTACTTTTTTAAACTTTGCCTGCTGTTCCTCTGTGGTATATTTACAAAATTCTTTCTGATAACAAATCAAGGTCAGATTTTCAGGCTCACGTGCAAAAAGATTTAAGTGAATTTCCGTACCGTAAGCATCATATTTAGGCTGATTGCGAATGTATCCCTCATACCCTGTGATTGTCAAAAAGCTTTCATCATTCAAATCGCTGTGACAGCACGGCGTTTCATGGTCGGTAATTGCGAGAATAGAGTAGCCGTGATTTTTGTACATTTCCTTAAGCTCTTCGGGGGTTTTCTTTCCGTCGGAAATTACGCTGTGGCAATGAAGATTAGCCTTATATTGTTTTTTGTGCGGAGATATTAAGTACATAATGATTTTCTCCTTATCTAAATTTATATGCTGTTTTGGTATCGTACTTTTCTCCTGCTTTGACAATTACGGACGGGAAATGGGCATGCTTCATAGCATTGGGGAACATCTGCGTTTCAAGGCAGAGAGCATTGCGGCGGCAATAGCTTGCATTGTCCTTGCATTTTCTCTTTTCATTGGGTGCACCGCCCGGAATATAAAGCTGTACTCCGGGAAGGTCGGTATACATTTCGATTGAAATACCACTCTTATCCCCTGTAAAAACTCCTGAAAGCCTGTAGCCTCTGCCGTTTAAAATAAAGTTATGGTCATATCCGCCAAACATATCCGTCTGCTCGTGCTTCATGGAAAGCTTTTCTCCCAAGGTGGCTTCCTTTCTGAAATCAAAAGGCGTGCCGTCTACGGTAAGTATGCTTCCGTTGGGGAAACAGTCTGGTGTATTTGGAGTATAGAAGCTTGCGTCAAGCCACAGTTTGCAGTTTTCAACACTGCCGCTTTCATGGCCGTTGGGGTTGAAATATGTGTGGTTAGTCATATTAATGATTGTATCTTGGTCACATTCGCCCTCATAGTGAATTTCGATTGCATTATCCTTGGTAAGGGTATATGTAACTTTGATTGCGGCATTTCCGGGGAACCCTTCTTCACCATCGGGGCTTACACGTCTGAGAATTATTGCCGGTTCCTCCCCGTCTGCACATTCAACCTCCCACATACGTCTGTCAAAGCCCACCGGACCGCCGTGAAGGTTATGCTCATTGTTGTTGGGAGTAAGCTTATACACTTTCCCGTTAAGCTCAAACTCAGAGTTTTCAATACGATTAGAATTTCTTCCAATCATAGCACCATAGCAGTTTCCGTTGTCAAGATATTCGTTAAAATCACCCCAACCAAGTGCCACATCTGTACCTTTATAAACCAGTCGGGTGATAATTCCTCCGTAATTTAATATTTCAGCCTTAAGACCGCTTGCGTTGTCAAGAGTGTATGCAATTACATCCAGACCTTCAAATTCTCCGTATTTTCTGCTTGTGATGCTCATTTCATCATTTCCTCTCAATCAAATCTTTTATAACTTCACCTGCGATAATAAGCCCTGCCGCAGACGGCACAAAGGATATGCTTGCCGGTACGGGTTTTGGGGAATTATCACTGTTTTGCTTTATGGGTTCTTCCTTAGAATAAAGAACCTTCAGTTTTTCAATGCCTCTCTTTTTAAGTTCCCTCCGCATTACTTTTGCAAGGGGGCAAACGGAAGTTTTATAAATATCCGTGATTTCAAAAAGCGTGGGATTAAGCTTATTTCCCGTTCCCATACAGCTTATTACGGGAACTCCTTCTTTTTTTGCATTTACGATAATTTCTATTTTTGCCGTAACCGTATCAACGGCATCTATAATATAATCATATGATGAAAAATCAAACTGATAAGAGTTTTCGGGCAGATAAAAGGTTTTGTAGGCGTTGACCTTTGCCCCGGGATTGATGCTTAAAATTCTCTTTTTTGCAACGTCAACCTTAAACTCCCCTATTGTATCATGAGTAGCTATAATCTGGCGGTTCAGGTTTGTTATATTAACCGTGTCGTTATCTATTAAATCAAAATGCCCTACGCCGCACCTGGCAAGCGCTTCCATGACGTAGCCTCCCACTCCTCCGATTCCGAAAATCGCAACACGGCACGAAGCAAGCCTTTCTATGGCATCTTGTCCAATCAGCTTTTCCGTTCTTGAAAATTCATGTTCCATGATTATTCACCGATAATAATTTCTTCCAAAGAGCGTTTGGGAACATTAAGAACGCCGTTTTCACCCACAAAATATTTCACATCGCCATTTTCCATATTGCAGATGGTGCTTTCCTGAGCACCTTCTCCGACTGCAAGAAGATAGAGAAGCTTAAGATGTTCGGGAATATCGATAATCTTTGAAATTTCCTCCCTGTTAATTGCACCCAGCCAGCAGGTAGCAAGATTAAGCTCTTCGGCACGGAGCATCATGGTGGTAACTGCCGCACCTGCATCAGTTTCAAATGCACCGTTTTTCTTAATATCCGTGTCGCCTAAAATTGCAATATATGCATTTGGCTGCTCTCCCCCTTTTGGTGCACCGTCCTCAAGATAGCCTGCCCATTTAATATGGGGAAACACTGCCTTTACTTCATCGGCATTACTAATGCATCTGAATTTAAGGGGCTGAAGATTTGCCCCGTATGCCGCAAGGCGTGCACAGTCAATCAGCTCGTGCAAATCTGCTGTGTCAATAATTCTGTCCGTAAATTTTCTTATAGTTCTGCGTTTTTCAATTGCTTCACGTACATTCATGTTATTCACTGCCTTTCAGTTCGTTTTCAAGCCAAAGCTTTTCTTTATCCGTAAGAGGTGCCTTTTCTATTAAATCGGGGCGTTTTCTCGCAGTGCGGAGTACACTCTGCTCTCTACGCCATTTTTCTATGTTTGCATGGTGTCCGCTAAGTAAAATTTCCGGCACCTGACGTCCCATAAACTCGGGCGGTCTGGTATACTGAGGATATTCCAGAAGTCCGTTATAATGGCTTTCCACGCTTGCGGTCTCGGAGCTGTCAAGCACACCCTCAATCATGCGGCTGACACAATCGATAAGCACCATTGCAGGAAGTTCACCGCCTGTCAGCACATAATCACCGATTGAGATTTCCTCATCCACAATTTCCTCTAAAATACGCTCGTCCACGCCCTCATAATGTCCGCACAAAATTACAATATGCTCATTTTGTGCAAGCTCCCTTGCCTTATCCTGCGTAAGGGTAGCACCCTGGGGGGACATATATATAACATGAGGCTTATTCTCCCCTGCCACTGCCTTATACGCATCATAGATAGGCTGAGGTTGCATAACCATGCCGCCGCCTGCACCATAGGGGTAATCGTCAACACGGCGGTGCTTGTCCTTGGAATAGTCGCGGATATTTATATATTCGGTTTCAATTATTCCTTTGTTGATAGCTCTGCCGATAATGCTTTCGGAAAGTGCGGAAAGCATTTCGGGAAAAAGAGTAAGAACGCTGAATTTCATTTATATCAATCCTTCAATGGGGGTAATATGGATTTTTCCGCCTGCAAGGTCGACTTTCTCTACAAATACAGGGATATTGGGCACAAGCACCTTTTCACCGTCCGCCTTTGTGATTTCAAGAAGATTTGAGGCGGTGTTTTCAATTACATCGGTAACCTCTCCAAGCTCGGATTCATCAGGAAGTACTGCCGTAAGTCCTTTGAGTTGGAAGAAGTAATATTCCCCCTCGGGGAGAAGCGGCAAATCCTCCTCTTTGGCGAAAAGCTCCGTAAATTTAAGCTTTTCGGCACATTCAACACTATCCACGCCCTCAAGCTTTAAAAGCACACTGCCTTTCTGAAATCTCCATGAAAGGATTTTCATAGGGGTATTATCCTTTTTATACACGATTTTTACCTTTTTGAAAAAAGCTTCTCCGTCGGTATAATGAAGTGCCTTCACCTCACCGCGGATTCCGTGTGTGTTTACAATCTGCATTACGTATACCATAAAAAAACTCCATTCTGCATAGATAGAATAATTTTAGCATAATTTCACTGTAAATGCAATATTTTTTAAATCAAAAAAGAATCGGCAGTGCCGATTCTCTTTCGTTTTTTACATCCCCAATTATTTTACTCCGAAAAGCATCTCACTATAATCAGGATATGGCCATATATTTCTGTCGCAGATTACTTCCAGTTCATCTGCAGCACTGCGTAATTCTTCCATCACCTTAATTACACTATCACGGTAGAAATCAGCCTTTTCCTGGGGGTCCTCAAGCCTTTCCGTTTCATGGAGAGCTTTTTCAAGTGCATCGGTCTTTTCATACATTGTATCCAAAAGAAGCGATGCTTTTTCTATATTCTTTTCTTCATATTTTGTTGAAGCTACCTTTACTGCCGCTCTCTTTGCGTTAAGCGTTTCGGAAAGTGTGCCGATAAATTTTGAAACGGCAGGCATAATATCCTTTTGTGCCATTTCAAGCATTGTAAGACCCTCAATATTAAGGACTTTACAATAATGCTCCAAAAGAACTACATAACGACTTCTTACCTCAACCTCGGAATATACTTTATGAGTTGCAAAAAGGTTGATATTTTTTTCCTCTATAAGACGGGGAAGTGCGTCGGGAGTTGTACGGAGGTTTAAAAGCCCTCTCTCCTCAGCTTCTTCTATCCACTTATCATCGTATCCGTTTCCGTTGAAGATAATACGCTTATGCTCTTTTATAGTTCTCTTTATAAGCTCATGAAGTGCATTCTCAAAATCGGGAGCATTTTCAAGCTCGTCTGCAAACTGCCTTAGGCTCTCCGCCACCGCCGTATTAAGCACCACGTTTACTTCTGAAATTGATGAAGCGCTGCCAAGCATTCTGAACTCAAACTTATTTCCCGTGAATGCAAAGGGGCTTGTTCTGTTACGGTCGGTTGTATCTTTCGGGAACCTTGGAATTACGTGAACACCGATTTTTATCTGTGTTTTTTCACGTCCGTCATATTCTTTATCTTTTTCGATTGCTTCAAGGATTTCGCTAAGCTCGTCACCCAAAAACATTGAAACTACCGCAGGGGGTGCTTCATGTGCACCTAATCTGTGGTCATTTCCTGCACTGGCGATTGATACACGAAGCAAATCCTGATAATCGTCAACCGCTTTTATTACAGAGCAAAGGAACAGCAAGAACTGCGCATTTTCATGAGGAGTTTCACCGGGGTCAAGAAGATTCTTGCCCGTGTCGGTGGATATTGACCAGTTATTATGCTTACCGCTGCCGTTTACTCCCTCAAAGGGCTTTTCATGGAGCAAGCAGACAAGGTCATGCCTCTGTGCTACCTTCTGCATCATTTCCATGGTGAGCTGATTATGGTCTGCCGCTATATTTGTAGTAGTATAAATGGGTGCAAGCTCATGCTGAGCGGGAGCCGCCTCGTTATGCTCGGTTTTAGCAAGGATACCAAGCTTCCAAAGCTCCTCATCAAGGTCGTGCATAAAGTTTATTACACGGGGCTTGATGCTTCCGTAATAATGGTCGTCCAGCTCCTGTCCCTTGGGAGGCTTTGCTCCGAAAAGAGTTCTGCCTGCAAAAACAAGGTCGGGACGTTTATGATATGTATCCCTTTCAACAAGGAAATATTCCTGTTCGGGACCAACCGTAGTACGTACGTTTTTAACGTTTTCATGACCGAAAAGCTTCACAATACGTGTAGCCTGTTTATCTATTGCCTCCATACTGCGAAGAAGAGGCGTCTTCTGATCAAGTGCTTCGCCGCCGTAGGAACAAAACGCCGTGGGAATACAAAGGGTATTATCCTTAATAAAGGCATAACTTGTAGGATCCCACGCAGTATATCCGCGTGCTTCAAAGGTAGCACGAAGTCCGCCTGAAGGGAAACTTGATGCATCGGATTCACCCTGAACAAGCTCTTTTCCCGAAAATTCCATAATAACCTTATTGGCATCCTCGGCAGGGGAAATAAAGCTGTCATGCTTCTCCGCTGTGACACCCGTCATAGGCTGAAACCAATGTGTATAATGCGTTGCCCCGTTTTCAATCGCCCAATCCTTCATGGAATTGGCAACAACGTTTGCAACCTCAAGGTCAAGCCGTTTATTATTTTTTATCGCTCTTTGCATCATGGCATAGGTTTCCTCGGGAAGTCTTTCCTTCATTACCGAAGCGTTAAACACCATACTGCCGAATATTTCGGTTACATTATTCATTGCCATAGCTCCTCTCTTGATTAGACCAATAAATTATACCATTTTGTAGTTTTTTTGTCAACTGTTATATGAAACCGCATTTTCACAT
Organism: Clostridia bacterium; assembly: GCA_045594665.1. Classification (GTDB taxonomy): domain Bacteria; phylum Bacillota; class Clostridia; order UMGS1883; family UMGS1883; genus UMGS1883. The sequence continues at coordinate 9,061 of JAZNYX010000028.1, forward strand.
ATTTTTAGCACGATTTGGGGAATGTCCCCAAATCGTGCCAATTTTTACAGAATCTCTATTATTTTAGCTACTATTCCCCATACCCAGAAGGCAAGGAGAATCACGGGAAGGACATATGTGCAATACAATCTGAGCTTTGATGAAAACTTAATTCCCTGCCCCGTATTTGCTTCCTCAAAGAAGTTCTTCCAGCCCCAGCCGTATTTTTTGGAGGTACAGAAAAGAACATATACCAAAGAGCCGAGAGGAAGAATGTTATTGCTGACGATGAAATCTTCAATGTCAAGAATTGTGCTGTCTGCTCCGAGAGGCTTTATAAACGAAAAAACATTAAATCCTAAAGCACAGGGAAGCGAAAGAATAACCACTAAAAAGAAATTTACAATGCAGGCTTTTTTACGTGACCAGCCCTTATCCATTGCAAAGGAAATAATATTTTCAAACACGGCAACAAGTGTGGAAAGTGCCGCAAAAACCATAAACACAAAGAAAAGTGTACCCCATATTCTGCCGCCGCTCATGGAATTAAAGAGATTGGGAAGCGTAACAAATATCAGCTTAGGACCTGCTCCCGGCTCGATTCCGTAGGCAAAGCACGCAGGAATGATAATAAGCCCGGCACAAAATGCCACAAATGTATCAAGGAGTGCTACAGACATGGTTTCCCCTGCAAGGCGGCGTTCCTTTGAGATATAGCTTCCAAAGATTGCCATTGATCCCATACCGATTGAAAGAGTGAAAAATGCCTGTCCCATAGCGGCAAACACTACGTTGCCTATTCCCTGCTTTGTCATTGCACTAAAATTGGGAACAAGATAATATTGCAATCCCTTGGAAGCTCCCGGAAGAGTCATTGATCTGCCTGCCAACACAAGAATAATTGCAAGAAGGGCAAGCATCATTACCTTTGTAATTTTTTCAACGCCTTTTTCAAGACCGAATGAACAGATTAAAAATCCTAATGCTACTGCAAGAATCATGAAACCCACAACCATAGGTGCGTTTGAGGTAAAGTCGGCAAACTGACTGCCTACCTCAGCTACGCTCTGTCCCACAAAGTCACCCTTTGCCATTTTAATAAAATAGGCAAACATCCAGCCTGTAATGGTGGTATAAAACATCATCAGCAGATAGTTTCCCGCCATGCCGATTTTGCTGAACCAATGCCATTTTGTTCCTTCAGGTTCAAGCACCTTAAATGACTTTGCTATGCTTTTTTGGCTTCCTCTGCCCACGGCAAATTCCATAGTCATAATGGGAAGCCCGAATACTACCAAAAATGCCAGATAGAGAAGTATAAAAGCCGCTCCGCCGTACTGCCCTACAATGTAAGGGAAACGCCATACATTGCCAAGACCGATTGCACAGCCTGCCGATATTAAAATAAATCCTAATCTTGATGAAAACCGTTCTCTCTGCATAATATTCCTCCCTGTTTCTCAGAATAGAACGGGCGGATAATATCCGCCCCTACTTCTTGTATCCCGTAGGGGCGACCCTATGTGGTCGCCCGCCATCTAAGAGTACACGCTATTTATTTCATACCTTTTCTACGCCGAGCATTACCTTTTCGCCGTTAATATTCCACTCTTTACTGTTATCACAGTTTTCACCATTGTTAATTGCAAGAGCGAGAACATCATTTTTGATCTCTTCTGCATTTCTTTCAATTATTGCAGAAATTTTCTCGTTTTGGCTGACATAGATATTGATATTATCCATAACTTCAAAGCCGCTGTCCTTACGCATGGTCTGAATCTTACTGATGATTTCGCGGACAAAGCCTTCTTCGATAAGTTCATCTGAAAGACGTGTATCAAGAACTACCGTAATTCCGAAATCACTTTCCGAAGCGAAGCCCTCTACCTGTGCAGATTCGATGAGAAGGTCCTCTTTTTCAAGAGAAATCATCTCGCCGTTTACCTCGAATTTAATTGCACCGCTGTTTTCAAGCTCTGCCATTGCCTTGTTTCCGTCAACACAAGCAAGATAGTCACGGATACCGCCGAGGAATTTGCCGTACTTAGGACCTACTGTCTTAAGCTGGGGCTTGAAGCTGTAGGTTGTGCAGGCACTTACATTGTCTGTAAACTCAACTTCCTTTACATTGAGTTCATCTGCAATGATTTCAGTATAGAAGCTGTCAAGTGCAGCATCTGCCTTAACATACATTTTTCCGATAGGCTGACGGTTTTTGATGTTTGAAGCATTTCTTGCCGCTCTGCCCAAAACAACGATGTCGAGAACTTCCTCCATTGCCTTTTCAAGATTGGAATCAATCTTTGATTCGTCACATACGGGGTAATCGCAAAGATGCACACTGATAGGTGCGTCCTTGTCAATACTGCAAACAAGGTTTCTGTAGATTTCCTCTGTCATAAAGGGAATCATGGGTGCAGTAACCTTCGCAAGAGTAACGAGTGTGGTGTAAAGCGTCATATACGCATTAATCTTGTCCTGAGTCATTTCCTTGCCCCAGAATCTCTCACGGCTACGGCGAACATACCAGTTACTCATTTCATCGGTAAACTCCTGTATTACACGAGCGCTTTCGGTAATCTTGTAATCACTTAAATAGTTATCAACCGTTTTAATAAGAGTGTTAAGCTTTGAAATAAGCCACTTATCCATAACGGAAAGCTTATCGTAATCAAGAGTATACTTTGTAGCATCAAATTTATCAATATTTGCATAAAGCACAAAGAATGCATATGTGTTCCAAAGCGTACCCATAAACTTACGCTGACCTTCGCTTACCGCACCGTCGTGGAAACGGTTGGGAAGCCAGGGAGCGCTGTTTACATAGAAATACCAACGGATTGCATCTGCACCGTGCTTTTCAAGTGCATCAAAGGGATCAACCGCATTACCCTTGGACTTACTCATTTTCTGACCGTTTTCGTCCTGAACGTGACCGAGAACGATTACGTTCTTATAAGGTGCTTCGTTGAATATAAGCGTTGAAATGGCAAGAAGTGAATAGAACCAACCTCTTGTCTGGTCAACAGCTTCGCTGATGAAGTTTGCAGGGAAATTCTCTTCAAAGATTTCCTTGTTTTCAAAGGGATAGTGCCACTGAGCAAAGGGCATTGCACCTGAATCAAACCAGCAGTCAATAACTTCCTTTGTACGTGTCATCTGTTTGCCGCATTCGGGACACTTAATTGTAACTGCATCGATGAAAGGACGATGAAGCTCAATTTCCTCGGGGCAGTTATCACTCATGGATTTAAGTTCTTCGATAGAGCCGATTGAATGTTTATGACCGCATTCACAAATCCATATATTAAGAGGGGTTCCCCAATAACGGTCACGGCTTACGCCCCAGTCCTGAACGTTTTTCAGCCAGTCGCCGAATCTGCCCTTACCTATTGTTTCGGGAATCCAGTTAATGGTGTCGTTATTACGGATAAGGTCTTCGCGTACCTCTGTCATTTTAATAAACCATGATTCTCTTGCATAGTAGATAAGAGGTGTATCACATCTCCAACAGAAGGGGTAATCATGCTCAAACTTAGGTGCATCAAAGAGAAGTCCCCTTGATTCAAGGTCTACAAGCACCTTGGGGTCTGCATCCTTTACAAAAAGCCCTGCAAAGGGAGTTTCCTCGCTCATATTACCTGCCGCATCAACAAGCTGTACAAAGGGAAGGTCATACCTTCTTCCCACCTGAGCATCGTCCTCACCGAATGCGGGAGCAATGTGTACAATACCTGTACCGTCGGACATTGTTACGTAAGAATCGCACGTTACAAAGTGACCTTTTTTCTTCTGCTTCTCACAGATGGGCTTTACGCAGTCAAAGAGCGGCTCGTATTCCTTATACTCAAGGTCTGTACCCTTGTAGGTTTCAAGAATTTCATAAGCAGGCTTATCCTCGGTAGCGAGCTTTCCGAGAACCTTATCTAAAAGTGCCTCTGCCATATAGTAAGTATATCCGTCAGCGGCTTTAACCTTACAATAAACATCATCGGGATTTACGCAGAGTGCCACGTTTGAGGGAAGTGTCCAAGGGGTTGTTGTCCATGCAAGGAAGAAAGCGTCCTCGCCCACTACCTTGAAACGAACTACCGCAGAGCGTTCCTTTACGTTTTTATATCCTTGGGCAACCTCGTGTGAGGAAAGCGGAGTTCCGCAGCGGGGGCAGTAGGGAACAATTTTAAAGCCCTTGTAAAGAAGCCCCTTGTCCCAGATCTGTTTAAGTGCCCACCATTCGGACTCGATAAAGTTATTATCATAGGTAACATAGGGGTCATCCATATCAGCCCAGAAGCCGACTGTCTGTGAGAAATCTTCCCACATACCCTTATATTTCCATACGCTTTCTTTACATTTTGCAATGAAAGGCTCAAGGCCGTACTTTTCAATCTGCACCTTACCGTCAAGACCTAAGAGCTTTTCAACTTCAAGCTCAACGGGAAGTCCGTGAGTATCCCAGCCTGCCTTACGTGTAACCTTGTAACCCTTCATGGTGCGGTAACGGGGAATCATATCTTTTATAACACGTGTGAGAACGTGACCGATATGGGGCTTTCCGTTAGCTGTGGGGGGGCCGTCATAAAATGTGTAGCTTTCGCATTTCGCGCGGTTTTCAATACTTTTTTCAAAGATATTGTTTTCACGCCAGAATTTGCCGATTTTCTTTTCTCTGTCAACAAAATTCAGTGTGGTATCAACCTTGTTGTACATAGTTTTACCTCCGTGTGATTTTATATAAATTTTAATTAATAAACAAAAAAGCTTCGCCCTAATCAGGACGAAACCTCGCACCACCTAATCAGCATACCATCATATGCGTCTCCTTAACGGAGAGACTTCCCGTCACAGCTTACATATTATTTCAGCCGTGCGGCTCGGAAGTGATATTCACGGAAATCTACTTCGCATCGGGCTTCCACCGTCCCCGACTCGCTTTGCGTTTTAATAACCGCTACTGTCTTCGTCACAGCCTTTGTATGAAACTGTACTTATTATAATACCTGACTTTAAAATTGTCAACTGTTTTTATTGACATAATCGAGAAAATATTATAAAATATATCATGTATTATAATGCAATTATACATAGCCAACGGAGGTATGAAAAATGGATAAGCTTATTCTTGTTATTGAAGACGAAGCACCTATTGTTGAAATATTAAAATTTAATCTTACAAAATCAGGCTACCGTGTTCTCACCGCTTTTGACGGAGAGGAGGGGTATCGCCTTGCACTCAGCGAAAAACCGGATTTGATACTTCTTGATGTAATGCTTCCGAAAATGGATGGCTTTGAAGTGTGCAAAAAGGTACGTGAGAAGCAGTCTACCCCCATCATTATGCTTACAGCACGTGATGAAGAAGTAGATAAGGTACTTGGGCTTGAACTGGGAGCTGATGATTATTGCACCAAGCCTTTCTCTGTTCGCGAGCTTATGGCGCGTGTGAAAGCCAATATACGCCGCACGGCTTCCGAGGCTGCTCCGAGTGACTCTTCTGACCTTATTACCTTCCGCAATCTCACAATCAATCCTGCAAGATATGAAGCATCTAAGGATGATAAGGTTATTGACCTTACACTTCGTGAATTTGAGCTTCTGAAATTTCTCGCACAGCAGCCCGGGCAGATTTTCACCCGCGAAACACTGCTTGAAAAGGTATGGGGCTATGAATATTTCGGGGATGTGCGTACGGTGGATGTTACGGTAAGGAGACTGAGGGAAAAGGTTGAGGATAATCCTGCCTCCCCCGGATTTATTATGACAAAACGCGGAGTGGGATATTATTTTAACAGGTAGTGGTTTAAATGTTCAAAAGTATTCAGTGGAAAATCATTGCAATATTTCTTTTGCTTACCGTCAGCGTAATGATCGTTGTCGGCACTTTTCTGCTGCAAAATATTACCGCATATTATCATAACGACTTTACAAGCTCACTTGACAAGCAATTTTTTACCGATGAGGTTATGGCGGAATTTGAAAATGTCATTGATTCTCCCGAAGGCGTGAACAAAGCATTGGATTTACTCAAGGTGTATTCCGTCAGAATGGGAATAGACTCTTTCAGAAATTATTATATTCTCGATTCATCACTTAACGTGCTTGGGGGGTCTTCGGAAAAGACAGATACCTTTGAGCCTACCTCTAATCTGACGCTTGCCATGTCGGGAGAGCGCGGAAATATAGTTGAAAAAGATTCACGGATTATGGACTACGCCATAAGAATCGGTTCTTCGGGACATATCATTTATATTACCGATACTAAATTTGAAGTAAACGAAATCATAGGAAATATGTTCATAAATATATTTTGGGCACTTTTATTCGGGCTTTTAATCAGTCTGATTTTAGGATTTTTCCTTTCGAGAACAATTATTTCCCCCATCTCCACACTCCAGCACCGAAGCGAAAGTATGGCGGAGGGTGATTTCAGCCACAAGATTGAAGTCCGTTCCCGTGACGAAATCGGAAGGCTTACCATTGCATTTAATGAAATGGCTTCTAAAATAAATGACGGTCTTGAAGATATCCGTGCTGAGAAAAACAAGGTTGAGGCAATTCTTAAAAACATGGCGGACGCCGTCTTAGCTTATGACAATGCAGGTAATCTTATTCATATTAACCCTGCGGGAGAAAAGCTTTTGGGCGAGCATAAACACAAAAGCTTTGACGAGCTTTTCGATATTTTAGGTGCAAATATTTCACTTTCAAGAATCCTTTATATCGATTCCAAGGAAAATATAGAGCGTGATATTGAATATAAGGAAAAAAATCTTAAGGCATTCTTTGCCCCGTTTAATACGGAGCGTTCATTCACTGCCGGCGTGGTAGTTGTTTTTCAGGATATTACAAGAAGGCAGATGCTTGATAATGCAAGACGTGAGTTCGTGGCAAATGTTTCACACGAGCTTCGCACTCCCCTTACAACAATCAAAACATACGCCGAAACCATTTCCGACATGGGCGAAGGCACATTAGACGATTCCACGCTTCATTTTGTAAACGTGATAGAAAACGAAGCCGACAGAATGACAAGGCTTGTAAAAGACCTTTTAACCCTGTCACAGCTTGACAGCTCCAAGGTTATTGAAAGAAGAAAGAAGTTTGACCTTTCCCAGCTTATATCATATGTTGTGGAAAAGCTTAGTATTTCTGCAAAAAACAGCGGCCACAGAATTAAATTGGATGTAAATATGAGTTCTCCCGTTTGCTTTGGCGAACCCGATGCCATTGAGCAGGTTATAACCAATATTATTTCCAACGCTATTAAATACACCCCCGCAGGAGGAAAGATTGATGTTACCTGCTACGGTGATTTTTCAAAAGCGTATATCTGCGTAAGGGATAACGGTATAGGAATCCCCGAAAGCGACCTTGCACGAATTTTTGAACGCTTTTACAGAGTGGATAAGGCAAGGAGCCGTCAGAGCGGAGGCACAGGGCTTGGTCTTGCCATTGCAAGAGAAATCATTCTCCGCCATAACGGAACGATTGAGATTGAAAGCCCCAATCAGAAAGGTACGATTGTTAAGATAACTCTTCCGCTATATGAAAAGGAATCTGACAATTAATTACAATATTTCCAACAATTACATCAAAAAGTAATAAATCATTAAGGCGATTGTAACACGGTTGTAACATTGATGTTGTATAATACTGATGTAAGATAAGCGTCGTGTTTTAATTAAGAGGGTAAGATTATGAAAAAATTATGTGCATTATTCATTTCATTCATTTTAATATTGTCTTCCTTGTCCGCTTTTGCAGCACCTGTTACAATCTCATCTGCGGATAACGGAAATTCAAGCAGCTTGATAGTGGTGAAAAAACCTGAAACGAAAAATTCAGCCACTTTGAAAAAGACCTACGGAATCACAGGCACAGGTAAAAGCAAGGTTGTTGTTTCGTATTACAAGCATAACGGAAACGGCTACGTGGCACTTAAAAATTCCAATGGCAGTGTTTTTGAAACACGTATAGGAAACGCAGGAGTATTTTACAAGCAGGTTTCTCTCTCCGAGGGGCATAATAAATTTGCTGTAAGAGCTGAAGCTCCCGACGGTACATATCAGGTTGTATTTTTTGACATCAACGTTCTGAATCAGAGCATGATGAATAATATCAGCGGTTTTTCTAACGGAATACAGTCACTGTTTAACGGCTGGATGAATTGATGACAGTTAAGATTTAATAAAAAGCTTCAGGCGTGAGTCTGAGGCTTTTTTTACTAATATAATTGGGGGAAGCACGTTATGTTTAAGGAACGAATAAAAAGTGCTGCTATTTTCATTTTAATATTTAATTTGCTGTTCCTTACCGCACAGCTTTGGTTTGTAAATTCAGGGAACACAGTAGGCGGAGAATTTGAAAAATATCTTCGTTCGTTTCCCCTTGTAGAAAAATTCTTCCCTATTGAAACCGAGTACAGCATTTCAAAAGAGAATCTTTCCAAGCCGAGAAAATTTCTTATAAATGACGGCTCGCTCTGGATGGCGTATTATAATACGGATATAGGATTTTCTCCTATTGACCAGCGTACACGAAAAATCATAAAAGGATTTCTTCAGGGTGACATCACCGCAAGCAAAGAAATTGATTCCGAGACCTGGGAATCCGGGCTTGAATCACTTAGTATTTATGTGGAATACCCCGTTTCCTTTTCCACGGAAATGCTGTGCAGAATTATGGGTGTCGGCACAAAAAATGCCCCCTCCGAAATAAAATCCTTGAGAGAATTCGTGATTCTTCCTTCGAGCGAGGAAAGCGATGTGGGAATACTTGTAAAGGACAGTAAGAATCCCGAAATTTGTTACGCATATGTACTCGAAAACTCCTACACATTACCTTCCTCCGACCTTTCTGTATACACCTCAAATGACGGCTACTATGAGCCTGCATTCAGCACAGGCCTTGAGCTTGACGAGGAAAGCAATGTATCTCTCTCACCTCTTGTGCTATTTTCGGATTCGGAGCCTGAAACGGAGGTTTTACTGCCTCATAACCTTATAAATGATAAGTCCCGCGGAAAACTATTGGAGAACTTTTCTTTAAATTCCGCAGGGATAAATTCATATGAAGATGCAGACGGGGCAACTAAGTATATTGCCAACTATTCACAGGCGGTAATATATCCCGATTCAACCTTTGAGTATTCGGCTGTTTCTTCAAACAGAGGAATACTTCTTGATGAAAGCGAGGACAGCTACAATGTGCTTAATGCCGCCATTGACTTAGCTGAAAAAACCTGGGGCTGTGTATCAGATGAGCCTCTGAGCATTTTGGTTTCGGGCGATTTGTCATCGTATAACAGTGATGAGGAATATGTATTTAAATTTGATTACTACCGAAACGGCAGACCGGTAGAGATTAATCTTCCTGCCCAATACGGCCACAAAAAAATGGACTGTGCCATAGAAATGACAGTAAAAGGCGGCAGGCTTATTTCATACAGGCAATATATGCGTTCTTATGAAACTGTTGCCCGGGCTACTCTCTCCGAGAATTTCATTTCAGCCCTTGACAATTTTGTAAATATGCTTTCAGATTCAAAAAATCCTGTTCTGATAGATGATATATATATCGGATATCTTGACACAGGACTTGATGAGGCGCTCAATGCCGCATGGCTGGCTTCCACCGATGACGGAAAGCTTTACCGATACGTTCAAGTAAGCGAGGTGGAAAATCCATGAGATGGACTAAGATAAAAAGTATAATGATTTATTTTTTGATTGCAATGAATCTGTTTATGCTTACTTTCATTGCTTTTGATGCCTACAGAAAAACCGTCATTCCCGATAATGTCATCGAGGCATCTTTGGAGGTTCTTGAAAAATCCGGTTTTGAATGCGACAGTAAAGATTTTCCCAAATCAAACTACTACCTTTCACCCCTTGACGTGACCTTTTACAGTGCAAGCGACCTTTCGGAGTTATTTTTCGGAAGGCAGGTGGCATTTGGTACGGCTGATAATTCCCTGATAGCAAAGCATAATAATGCCGTCTTGAAGGTATACAGCAATCACTTCACCTACACTACGAGGAAAGCTCCCAAAAAAGCCTCTGAGAAAGAACTAAAAAAAGCACTCAAAAACATAGGAATTGACACAAAATCAATTGTGTTTGACAAAAAAGAGAAATGCTTCTATAAGATGTACAAAAATTACAATCTCTTTAATATGTATATTAATATTGAACTGGATAAACAAGGGGAAATCTGCAATATGTCCGCACAATGGCCAAAGGAAATTGCGGACTTGGGCAGAGAAAGGATAGCCTTTACCGAAAGCCTTACAAAGCTAAAAAAAGCATTCGAGGGCGGCGGAAGCATAAAGAAAATCGAGCTTGGGTATGCTCTCCGATCCTTAGGTGGAGAAAAATACAAATTCGTCCCTGCCTGGAGAGTTAATGTAGACGGAGAGATTAAGATATTAGAGTGATTAAATCCACACATAAAAATAAGAACGCACGAAGCGTTCTTATTTTTATGCCAGACTGTCGAAGAACCCGACTTTGCATCAAGCAAAAATCGGGTTCTTCTTCATATTTATCAAATTTACAACAAAAACAAGCAAATTGGAAGGGGTATTATTCCTCTTCCATTTCCATTTTGCAAGCTTTTTTAAATTCATGGTTGCAAATTTAAGCCTTGCCCAGTTTGTTACCTGTGCAAGACCTGTATATGGAGTGTATCTCATTGCGTGCTTTTCTTTCGCAT
>JAZNYX010000029.1:0-31447 GCA_045594665.1 Clostridia bacterium
TGAATTTAAAAAAGCTTGCAAAATGGAAATGGAAGAGGAATAATACCCCTTCCAATTTGCTTGTTTTTGTTGTAAATTTGATAAATATGAAGAAGAACCCGATTTTTGCTTGATGCAAAGTCGGGTTCTTCGACAGTCTGAGAGCACGGAATTTCCGTGCTCTTTTGCTATTTCTAAATTTCGCAAAAAACGTTACAAAAAATGAGTTAAATAATAAAAAAACACTATGAAAATACAAAAAAGTATGGTACAATAGTACTTATTAAAATGGATAACTGTGAAAGGAAGGTTTCATAAATGAACTTTTTCCAGAAAGATATAGAAACAATGCCCCGTAAAGAGCTTGAGGCGCTACAGCTTGAGCGTCTTAAAAATATCGTGGCATACTGCTATAACAACACTAAATTTTATCATGACAAGCTTGATAAGGCAGGCGTAGGCGACGGAAGCAAGATTAAGCAGCTTTCCGATATCGAATACATACCCTTTACGGAAAAAAGCGAATTCCGTGATAACTACCCCTTTGGCATGGTAGCAGTTCCTCATAAGGACATTGTCCGTGTGCATGCCTCCAGCGGTACTACAGGTAAGCCCACAGTGGGCGTGTATACCAAGCAGGATATTGACATCTGGAGTGACTGCGTTGCCCGTGTTTGTGCCGCAGGCGGTGTAACCGATGAGGATATTATTCAGATTTCGTTTGGTTACGGACTGTTCACCGGTGCTCTCGGTCTTCATTACGGTCTTGAAAAATTGGGCGCAATGGTTATTCCCATGTCATCGGGAAATACTGAAAAGCAGCTTATGATGATGCGTGATTTGGGAGTAACGGGACTTGTTGCAACCCCCTCATATGCACTCTACCTCAGCGAAGCTGTAAAAGAGGGAGAATATCCTCTTGATGCGTACAAATTGAAATTAGGTATCTTAGGCAGTGAACCCTGTACCCCCGAAATGCGTGAAACCATTGAAAAGAATTTAGGAATATACGTTTCCGATAACTATGGTATGACAGAGCTTGGCGGTCCCGGCGTAAGCGGTGACTGCTTCGAGCGTGACGGTATGCACTTTGCCGAGGATCACTTCCTTCCGGAAATTGTTGATCCCGATACGGGAAAAAGACTTGCTTCGGGAGAAACGGGCGAGCTTATCGTTACCACTCTTACAAAGCAGGGTATGCCCGTTCTTCGTTACAGAACCCGTGACATTACAACTCTTGATTACGAGCCATGTAAGTGCGGAAGAACTCATGTGCGTATGTCTAAGACAAAGGGCAGAACAGACGATATGCTTATCATCAAGGGCGTTAACGTATTCCCCACGCAGATTGAAAGTGTGCTTATAAATATTGATAAAATCGGTCCTCACTATCAGCTTGTGGTACGCAGAGAAGGAAACTTCAAGGATACCCTCGAAATCAAGGTTGAGCTTTTGGATGCAAGCGTGCTTGAAAACTATGGTGAGCTTGAAAAGCTGATTCGCCTTATTCAGGAAAAAATCAAGAGCGTGCTTGGACTTCAGGCAAAAATCACCCTTGTTCCACCGAAAACTCTTGAACGCTTCCAGGGCAAGGCTAAGAGAATCCTCGATTTAAGAAATGAAAAATAATCCGAAAGGAAAGATATAAATGAAAGAATTACTTATTGGTAATGCCGCAGTTGCCCGCGGTCTTTACGAGGCAGGATGTAACGTGATTTCATCCTATCCCGGAACACCCAGCACAGAAATAACCGAATTTGCGGCAAAATATGATGAAATGTACTGCGAATGGGCACCCAATGAAAAGGTAGCCTGCGAGGTATCCTTTGGTGCATCGCTTCAGGGTGCAAGAACTGCTTGTGCGATGAAGCATGTTGGTCTTAATGTTGCGGCTGACCCGCTTTTCACACTGTCTTACACAGGTGTAAACGGCGGTATGGTTATCTGCGTTGCAGATGACCCCGGAATGCATTCTTCCCAGAATGAACAGGATTCCCGTCACTATGCAATCGGTGCAAAGGTTCCTATGCTTGAGCCTGCCGATTCTCAGGAATCTTATGAATTTGCTAAAAAAGCTTTTGAGCTTTCAGAAAACTTTGACACCCCCGTTCTTTTCAGAATGTGCACAAGAATTGCTCATTCACAGAGCATCGTTGAAACAGTCGAGAGAGTAGAGGTCGGCGTAAAGGCATACGAAAAGAACCCGGCTAAATATATCATGATGCCCGGTAACGCAAAGAAACGCCATCCTTTCGTTGAGGAAAGAACAGCCCGCCTTACAGAATTTGCGGAAGATTGCGAGTTTAACCGCATAGAATATACAGATTCAAAAATCGGTGTTATCACCTCTGGTGCAAGCTATCAGTATGTAAAAGAAGCCCTCGGTGACAGCGTAAGTGTTTATAAGCTTGGTCTTGTAAATCCTCTCCCTGTAAAAACCATAAAGGAATTTGCGTCCAAAATGGATAAGGTATATGTTATTGAGGAGCTTGACGGCATAATTGAAACTCACTGCAAAACAATCGGTGTAGATGTAGTGGGCAAGGAGCTTTTCAGCTGCATCGGTGAATTTTCACAAAAGACTATTGCAGCGGCAATGGGTAAAGAGGCTAAAAAGGCATATGACCTTGAAATGGATATTCCTATGCGTCCTCCCATGATGTGTGCAGGTTGTCCTCACAGAGGTATATACTATGTCCTTGCAAAGAACAAGGTTACGGTTCTCGGCGACATTGGTTGTTATACCCTTGGTGCAATGCCTCCCCTTACGGCTCTTGATTCCACCCTTTGCATGGGTGCATCTGTTTCGGGACTTCACGGCTTCAATATGGCAGGGGGAAGTGACAGCGAGAAAAAGAGCGTTTGCGTAATCGGTGACTCAACCTTTATGCACAGCGGTGTAACAGGTCTTATCAACATTGCTTATAATGGCTCAAATTCCACCGTTATTATTCTTGATAACTCTATCACAGGTATGACAGGTCATCAGCAGAATCCTACAACGGGATATAATATCAAGGGAGATCCTGCTTCAAAGATTGACCTTGAAACTCTTTGCAGAAGCGTGGGAATTAACCGTGTGACGGTTGTAGACCCCTATGACCTTGCGGCCTGTGAAAAGGCTCTTAAAGAGGAACTTGCGGCAGAGGAACCCTCTGTAATCATTTCCAGACGTCCCTGCGTGCTTCTTAAATATGTTAAACCTAAAAAACCTCTTACGGTTAATAAGGATAAATGTAAGAGCTGTAAAAAATGCATGTCCTTTGGCTGTCCTGCAATCAGCATGCACGACGGCAAAGCAGAGATCGACACAACTCTCTGCGTAGGATGCGAGGTTTGCAGCGGACTTTGTCCCTTCGGTGCAATTGAAAGCGAGGTGCAGGAGTAATGGAAACTAAGAATATTATGATTGTCGGCGTAGGCGGACAGGGAAGCCTCCTTGCAAGTAAGCTTTTAGGAAGACTTTTGGTTGACGAGGGCTATGATGTAAAGGTTTCCGAGGTTCACGGTATGAGCCAGCGCGGAGGAAGCGTTGTTACATATGTACGCTACGGAGAAAAGGTTTACTCTCCTATTATCGAAGAAGGGGAGGCGGACTTTATCGTTTCGTTTGAAAAAATTGAAGCGGCAAGATGGCTCTCGTGCCTTAAAAAGGACGGCAAGATAATTGTTAATACCCAGCAGATTGACCCCATGCCCGTAATTATCGGTGCAGCACAGTATCCCTCCGATGCCCTTGATAAAATCAGCGAAAAGGGCGCATTTGTAGATGCACTTGACGCTCTTTCTCTTGCAAATGAAGCAGGCAGCTCCAAGGCTGTTAATATCGTTCTTATGGCAAGGCTGGCAAAATACTTTGACATCGGTTACGATAAGTGGATACAGGCTATTGAAAAAACGGTTGCTCCCAAGTTTGTCGAATTAAATAAGAAAGCTTTTGAGCTTGGCTACAACCACTAAAAACATTAGGAGTAGTAAAAATGGAAAACTATTATCAGAAAGAAATCGAAACTGCCTCACACGAGCAAATCAAAGAGTGGCAGAGTGAACGTCTTGTTAAAACCGTTAAGCACGTTTACGAGAATAATAAATATTACCGAAAGCTTATGGAAAATAAAGGCGTAACTCCCGACGATATTAAGTCGGTAGACGACCTCCACAAGCTTCCTTTCCTTACAAAGGATGACCTTAGAGAAGCATATCCCTACGGACTTATGTCAAAGCCCCTTTCCGAATGTGTGCGTATTCAGTCCACAAGTGGAACAACGGGTAAGCGGGTGGTTGCATTTTATACTCAAAACGATATTAATCTTTGGGAGGACTGCTGTGCGAGAGCAATCGTGGCAGCAGGCGGAACAAAAGAGGATGTGTGCCAGGTTTGTTACGGCTACGGTCTTTTCACCGGCGGTCCCGGTCTTAACGGTGGCTCGCATAAGGTAGGCTGTCTTACACTTCCCATGTCATCAGGTAATACCGAGCGCCAGCTTCAGTTCATGTGCGACCTTGAAGCTACAATTATCTGCTGTACCCCCTCATATGCTCAGTACCTTGCTGAAAGCATCGAGGAAAGAGGCATTAAAGATCAGGTTAAGCTGAAAGCAGGTATTTTCGGAGCAGAAGCATGGACAGAGGAAATGCGTAAGGATATTGAAAGAAGATTGGGAATCAAGGCTTACGACATTTACGGACTTACGGAAATCTGCGGTCCCGGAGTTGCATTTGAATGCAGTGCACAGCACGGTATGCATATAAACGAAGACCATTTCATCGCAGAAATAATTGATCCCAATACGGGAGAAGTTCTTCCCGAGGGTGAAAAGGGTGAGCTTGTGTTCACCTGTATCACAAAAGAAGCATTTCCGATGATTCGTTACCGTACAAAGGATATATGTGTCCTTTCAAGAGAAAAATGCTCCTGCGGAAGAACGCATGTTAAAATGGCAAAGCCCATGGGCAGAAGTGACGATATGCTTATTGTTAAGGGTGTAAACGTATTCCCGTCCCAGATTGAGGAGGTTCTTCTTGCAAAAGGCCTTACCAGTAACTATCAGATTATTGTAGACCGTGAAAAGGCGAGCGATACAATCGAGGTAAGAGTGGAAATGACGCCCGACCTCTTCTCCGACAAGATTCACGAGCTTTCAAAGATTGAAAAGGAAATCAACGAGGCACTTAAATCTATGATTGGTATTTCTGCACTTGTCAGAATTGTAGAGCCTAAGTCTATCGTAAGAAGCGAAGGCAAGGCAGTCAGGGTAATTGATAGAAGAAAACTTTATAATAACTAAGAAGGAGTGGGGAAAATGACAATTAACCAGTTATCAATTTTTGTTGAAAACAAAGCGGGTACAGTTGCTGAGATTACAAAGAGCATTGCAAAGGCAGGCGTGAGCATCCGTGCTCTCAGCGTAGCAGACACACAGGAATTCGGAATCCTTCGTCTTATTGTAAGCGATGTCGACAAGGCAAAGGAAGCCCTCAGCGAAAGCGAATGTGTTGTTTCGATAACAAAGGTTATCGGTGTGGAGATTCCCGATGCCCCTGGAGGTCTTTCCGAAGTGCTTGAACTTATGAGCGAAAATAATATTAATGTTGAGTATCTTTATGCGTTTATTACAATTTCAGGAAAACATGCATATGTTGTTTTAAGAGTAGAGGACAACGAAAAGGCAGCAAAGATTCTTACCCAAAAGGGAGTTAAGCTTGTAAGCCAGGCGGATATTGATTCCCTGTAAAAACAAAGATTAAAACAGTGGCGGTTGCAGAAAAAGCGGTTTTTCTGTAACCGCCATTCTTTTCGGGATGAAAAATGCCGTGATATACTGCACTAGTGCAGTAATACTCGAACACCTGTTGTCTCAAACGAATTATTTTTGAAGCCTTTCAATTTGTCGGTCTTGAAGGGCGGCAGCCCATCTGCGACCTCCGTATTAAAATTCTCCTAAAAATAATCCGTTTGAGATGCAAGCAGTTTTAACAGTGGCAATTTTTTATAAAACAAGGAAAAGCCCGCAGGTAATACTTCCGTATTATCAAGGGATTTGACACAGTTTTAGGAGAAATTGCCCTGTTAAAACCAATAGGGGTTCGAGTCTTACTGCACTAATGTCATAATTTGCTGTCGAACTTTGTAATAATTGAGGTTTCAATAATTAAATGTTTATTATATTTTTATGTAAACCTTAGTCTACATAAAAATATAGCCGGTTTTCTCATAGAAAGAAAGTTATTAACAGTTTAAAACCCGAATATTATGTTATTAACAAGAGTTATTAACAGTTTCAACAGAATTTTACAGTAATTTTTTTTAATTCTGTGAAAAAGACAAACAGCGTATTTAAGCCTTAAAAATGGTTTACATAATAATTTTGTTAAAAATATTATTGCTTTGTTTAAAAAGAGGATAACAAAAAAGTGTCGAATTGTTAAAGATATTAAAAAAATGTGTCACATTGTGAAAAAATGACATAAAAATGCACATTTTGACATGTGATGGAAGGGTGTATTTGTTTTTGTATGAAATTTGCTTAAAAAAGACAGAAAACATGTCTTTCTTTTGCTTGACATACCTCATTAATTGGTATAAAATATCATAGGTATGAATATATCATACATGAATTTTGGAGGAATACGGTATGAAAATTCTTGTTACGGGCGGTGCCGGTTACATCGGCAGCCATACATGCGTGGAGCTTCTTCAGGTGGGGCATGAGATTGTTGTAGTTGATAATTTGTCGAACTCCAGCGAAAAATCCCTTGATGCAGTAAAGAAGATTACGGGGAAGGATTTCCCTTTCTACAAATGTGACATTCTCGACAGGGAAAATCTGTCTAAAGTATTTGACGAAAACAAGGTGGATGCGGTTATTCATTTTGCAGGGCTAAAGGCTGTAGGTGAATCGGTGCAGAAGCCTCTTGAATATTACCATAATAATATGACGGGTACTTTTACTTTGGTGGACGTTATGCGTCAGCACGATGTATTTAATATTGTGTTCTCATCTTCGGCAACTGTTTACGGTGATCCCAAGACGGTTCCGATTAAGGAGGATTTCCCCCTTTCTACCACCAATCCTTACGGTTCAACCAAGCTTATGCTTGAAAGAGTTTTAAGCGACGTTTTTGTTTCAGACAATCGTTTCAGCGTGGTGCTTCTTCGTTATTTCAATCCTATCGGTGCGCACAAG
The DNA here is from genome assembly GCA_045594665.1 of Clostridia bacterium. Taxonomy (GTDB): domain Bacteria; phylum Bacillota; class Clostridia; order UMGS1883; family UMGS1883; genus UMGS1883. The sequence goes on from JAZNYX010000029.1 coordinate 7,167, forward strand.
AGCGGTACTATGGGTGAGGACCCCAAGGGTATTCCCAATAACCTTCTTCCATATGTAGCACAGGTTGCCGTGGGCAGACTTCCCAAAGTAAACGTATTTGGTGACTGCTATCCCACGCATGACGGTACAGGCGTGCGTGATTATATTCACGTAGTAGATTTAGCTCTTGGACATCTTAAGGCAGTGGAAAAGAGAAGCAATGTGCCCGGTGTACATATTTACAATTTGGGTACAGGTCAGGGCTACAGCGTACTTGACATTGTAAAGGCATTTTCAAAGGCGTGCGGTAAGGAGCTTCCCTATGTGATTGCAGATCCCCGTCCCGGTGACGTAGCAATATGCTATGCCGATGCAGGGAAGGCAAAGGCAGAGCTTGACTGGCAGGCAGAGCGTGGCATTGAAGAAATGTGTGTAGACGCATGGAATTGGCAGAGCAGTAATCCGAACGGATACGGTGAATAAATTAAAGTCAGGAGATAGAGCAATGACTAAAATAAGATTTGATTACACAAAAGCAGAAAAATTTATTTCAAAGGAAGAAATCGGTGCACTCGAGTGTGCTGTTAAAGCCGCTCACGATACACTTCATAACGGCACAGGCCGCGGAAGTGACTTCTTAGGCTGGGTGAATCTTCCTGAAAATTACGATAAAGAAGAATTTGCACGCATTAAAAAGGCGGCAGAAAAGATTAAGAGTAATTCCAAGGCACTTATCGTTATAGGTATTGGCGGAAGCTACCTTGGTGCGAGAATGGCTGTAGAAATGCTTCACAGTAATTTCAGCAACCACAACGAAAATGGCGTGCAGATTTATTTTGCAGGTAACTCAATAAGCTCTTCTTACCTTGCAGACCTTATTGAAAAGGTTAAGGATATTGATTTCTCGGTAAATATCATTTCCAAGAGCGGTACTACAACAGAACCTGCAATTGCTTTCAGAGTATTCCGTGAACTTCTCATTGAAAAGTATGGCAAAGAGGGTGCAAGGGAAAGAATTTTTGCTACAACAGATAAGGCAAGAGGTGCACTCAAGAATCTTGCCGATGAAGAAGGCTATGAAACTTTCGTAGTTCCCGATGATGTAGGCGGTCGTTACAGCGTGCTCACTGCAGTAGGTCTTCTTCCCATTGCGGCAAGCGGTGCAGATATCGATGCGCTTATGCAGGGTGCATATGATGCAATGCGTGAGTATGCAAACCCCAACCTTGAGGAAAACGATTGTTACAAATATGTTGCCGCAAGAAATGCACTCTATCGCAAGGGTAAGAATATTGAAATCATGGTAAATTATGAGCCTCAGGTTCATTATTTTGCAGAATGGTGGAAGCAGCTCTTCGGCGAAAGCGAAGGTAAGGAAAATAAGGGTATTTTCCCGGCAGCGGTTGATTTTTCAGCAGACCTTCATTCTATGGGACAGTACATCCAGCAGGGCCTTCGTATGATGTTTGAAACAGTTATTTTCTTTGACAATGCAAAGAAAGACCTTGTTATTAAGGAAGATAGCGACAATGTGGACGGACTTAACTTCCTTGCAGGGAAGAATGTAAGCTATGTTAACGAGCAGGCGTTTAACGGAACACTGCTTGCGCATACAGACGGTGACGTTCCCAATCTTATTCTCCGTGCTGAAAAGATGGACGAATACTGCTTGGGTAACCTCATTTACTTCTTTGAAAAGGCTTGCGGTATCAGCGGCTATGTACTGGGGGTAAATCCCTTTGACCAGCCCGGTGTTGAAGCGTATAAGAAGAATATGTTTGCACTTTTGGGTAAGCCCGGATATGAAGCACAGCAGGCTGAACTTCAGGCAAGACTTAACGGTTAATATAGAATAAATTAAAAATGGAGATGTGACTTCACATCTCCATTTTTGATTTATTCTATTGTTATTTTCAGTGTAACGCTGTTTTGAGCTGACACACTTAAAGCCTTATAGTGTCCATTTCTGTTGGCGTAGATCTTATCTTCATCTGTAATTATGCCGTCAGTTGCATATTTACAAGAAAAACCATTATATGTAACGGTAGCACACTTTTTATCAATGTTCTTTTCGGTAATGTTCTTTCCGTCGGTATCAAGCAGGGGGAAATGAATAAGTGACTCTCCCTCTCCTTGAACAACCACTTCTACTCCTTCGGCAGAAACGGTGCAGGTCTGTGTGAATTCAACCCCGTTTTCTTCACATCTGAATGTGGCACGAACAAAGCTATCGGTGACTTCTTCACCGATAAGGGTGTATTTGACTGAGCTGTTATAGCCATTCACACTGCCTTTTTCCGTCTTGATTCCGCCGCAAAGTGCAAAGGGCGAAGGATTATCTATATCCACGCCGTAATTTGAATTCTTCGGCGGAAACGGAACGCTCAGACAAATTGCAGACGGAGCACCTTTTTTGTGGATTCTTCCGATACCGCTGCCGTCATATCTTTCATCTGCATTAGTGTCAATTTCCACGAAATAATCGCCGCATTTTAAAAACACCTTATGAAAATGCTCACTCGTTTTACAAATATAATTTTCACTTTCGCAGGGGCAGGAAGTTTCCTCAATGCTGTCATCTGCCATTACATACGCAAGGTAAGCCCACGAAGCCGTTGTAACCATATATTTATCGTAATATGCATAGCATTCACAACCATACATACTGTCTGTGGGATAGTAATTTTTTATATGAGGTACGGGATTTTCCTTGAGCCATGGAAGAATACTCTCCACTGCAAGGTGTGCGGCACGCTTGAACATTCCCGCTTTTTTCATATCGCCGCGTTTCTTGAAAAACCATGCATAAAACTCACATAAAGCCGCATAAAATGTCTCGTTATGTAAAAATTGATTGCTTCGTCCGCCAAAGGGAATTTCACCTGTGACAGACTGCATTTTTAAAGTTAAATCTGCGGATTTTTCAAGCTGTTCTTCAAGCTGCTTTGCACACTCGCCGTCAAAACCGAAGTAGAGTGCTGCTGCAAGCTGAAGACGGGTCACCATGTCGTAAACTATAGGCTCGTGAGGGTCACGATACATTCCGTTTTCATCAAATGAAAAAAGCTGTGACTCAATCTGATTCTCTATAAAAAAGCTTTTATCACCTATACCGGCGTATTTTCTGAGCTGCTCACTTGCCGCCGAAAATGCCGCCCAGTTGTTAATGGGCTGAGGAGGATAGGATGCAACTTTGTGATACGTGCTATAGGGGTCTATTTCAGCAAGCCCCGCTCTCCATCTGTCAGTTATGCTTTTATCAAAGATTTGTGCTTTTTCGAGTTCCAGAATACAAAGTACAATTTCCTTAACAGAAAAATTATTTCCTGCCCTGCTTTTGGATTTTTTGTATATGTCCGGAATTTCGCTTATACACAAATCCATCATTTTAAGGAAATCCTCGGTAAACTCGGTCTTTTTACCATGAGCAATCAATATTCCCAAATTTGCCGTAAGGCGCGGAAAGCCATGCTCAGAAAGCCCGTTTTCAATAACGCTGTCTGTGTAGCAACGGATATGATCTGCCGTGTATGCATTCACTACATTATCCATAATATCGATATATAAGTTTCTCAAAACAATCACCTCTGATAATAGTATAATAATATTATTTTTATCTGTAAACCCATAAAATTATAAAAAAAGGTTTACTTTTCGAAACAAATAATATATAATTTCTGTAGGTGATTTTATGTTTTTTGAAAATTCGGACATTTGCTTTGATATTCTGAATGTATTCCATATAAAACGTGAGGCACAAGTCAGTGTAAATAAAAACCGCAGCTGGAGCGGTATGGCATACAGAATTTCCGGCAGTACGGCTTTTTTATCAAAGGGAGAAAAACACATTGCCGAACGTGAAAGCATATCCTATGTGCCTTCGTGGGTGGATTATGAAAGACATTCTACCGACGAAGAATTAATAATAATTCATTTTAATTCATATCCCACAAGCGGAGAAAAAATAGAAATTATTAATCCTGAGGACCCGGAACGATTTTCAGGATATTTTATGCGGCTTGCGAAGGAATGGGAGGAGCACGCATTGGGATATAAGAATCGTTGTATGTCAATTTTTTATAAATTGCTTGAGGAATTGCAGCTTAATAATAATCTGAGTCCTATTAATAAAAAAGAATATATTATCAAAAAGAGCATCAGCTATATGAATGCAAACTATGATAATCCGTTTGTTAATATTGCGGAAATAGCGGAAAAGTCAAACATCAGCGAGGTGTATTTTCGCAAGCTTTATAAAGAGGTTTACGGAATATCTCCAATGACGGCAATTATGAATATGCGGCTTCAGAAAGCACGGGATTTACTCAGTTCAGGATATTTCAGCGTAGCGGAGGTTTCGGAAAAATCCGGATTTCAGAACGTGAAGTATTTTTCAACATTATTCAAAAATAAAACGGGGGTGTCTCCGTCTGATTTAAAACCGAACAATGAATAAAAAAGAGCCTTCGGGGGAAAGATGTGTTTGTACTAAATTTTTCCCCAGGAGGCTTTTTTTATGATAAGTAAAGTTGAAATCTGCGGAGTTAATACTTCAAAGCTGCCCACGCTTACTGCACAGGAGAAAAAAGAGCTTTTCGAGAAGATTAAAAAAGGGGATAAGGAGGCTCGCGAAACCTTTATCAGAGGTAATCTGAGGCTTGTCCTCAGCGTTATAGGAAGATTCAATAACAGGGGTGAAAATGTTGACGACCTTTTTCAGGTAGGGTGTATAGGTTTAATAAAATCAATTGATAACTTTAACACGGAGCTGGACGTTCAGTTCTCCACCTATGCAGTCCCCATGATTATAGGCGAAATCCGACGCTATCTTCGGGATAATAATGCCGTAAGGGTGTCGCGCTCCCTTCGTGATATTGCATACAAGGCACTTTGTGTGCGTGAAAAGATGATTCACGATAACAATAAAGAACCTACATGTGCTGAAATAGCCAAGGCTATTGATTCTACGCCTGAGGAGGTTACCATGGCTCTTGATGCCATACAGGAGCCTATATCGCTTTTTGAGCCTGTCTATCATGATGGGGGAGATGCAGTCTATGTTATGGATCAGGTATCGGATAAGAAAAACATTGATGAAGCATGGATTGAAAAAATCTCCCTGCGTGAAGCTATGGACAAGCTTTCCGACAGAGAGAAAATGATTATAATTATGCGGTTTTTTCGCGGCAAAACACAAACAGAGGTTGCCGAGGAAGTGGGAATCAGCCAGGCTCAGGTATCACGGCTTGAGAAAAGTGCAATAAGCAGCATGCGAAAGAATATATGAAAACGGGGATGTAAAAAAGTCCAGACTGCAAAAAGGCAACTAAAATATAAAATTCAGATAGAGTATTTTCCTATCTCCTTAAAAATGGGGTGTAAAAAAACTATGTTTTTTTACACCCCCATATCTTCTTAATGTCACTTATTTCGGAATAATCAGTGCCATGCCCGGCAGTATGGATGCTTCGTTTTCAAGTGCGTTAGCACTTAAAATATCTTCGGGGCTTACGCGGTATTCCTTTGCTATGTCCCAAAGCGTTCTTCCGTTATACATAAATGAAACAATAATCGAGGGTCTTGGCGGTGCCTCGTATTCGATTTCCTGTACATTATAAATAATTTCTTCTTCGGTTGTGCGTATACATTCAATGGTCACATCTACGCTTCCGCGTATTTCTACACTGTTTTCGTTTGTGATGGTGTAGCTTATATTATTGAGCTTGCAATCTGCAAAAGGCGTCAGCATACAACCGGGGCTGTCACACAACACTGAAAAATCAATGTCCGTCTTGAAACTGCATGCAGGCAGTGACTTATCCTTACTTAGGTATAGAATATACACCTCTGTATATCCCGAAACACGAAGCTTATCATCTTCTGTGATACAGCTCTCCGTAAAGGGGCGGGCAATTACCTGGTAAACTGACTCAATATCTGGAAGAGAATCGGGGAGAGTTATTCTTTCCCTGAAATCCGCATCGCGTCTTATGAGGGTATCTACACAGTCCACGCTTACCATAGAGTGCTTGGTTTCCAATGCCCCATGGGGCAGATATGCATCAACGATGCACTGGGTGCTGTAGGTCTTGCGTGCGATAACACGAAAGAATAAGTCGCTTGTTAGCTCAATGACACTCTGCTTTCCGTCGGTATCTTCTGCCGCCGCGGCAGAAATATCACACAGCTTAACCGTATGCTCGCAGTCCATATCTTCACGTATGCCGTCACACTCCATTACGTGGGCAAAGGACATGTCTGTTTGTGCATATTCAATCCCGATTTCACTCCTGTAGAGAATTACAACTCTTAGAGTACCTTTTAAAATCGCCTTGTCATCAATAATCTTAAGACTGCTGTCCGTTATGACCGCATCTGACTTCAAAATTTCCTCTATGGGGCTTTTGCCGGGAGAAATGGAGAAACTATCGCAAATTGAGGCAGAATCCTGTGCATGGGCACAAATCACCCCTGAAGAAAGAGTAGTTTTTTTCGTGCATGCTCCTTCAATATCCGTAATCACATCAATACCGTAACAGGAATATACCCTGACATTTGCACATAACGTTGCCTTGAGTGACAGCTTGCGACAGTTTGCAATGGTGCAGCCAAGGTCGCTCACATCCACATCGGAAAACACGGGCATGTTTTCGCCAATATGGTCATCACGTATCAGCGTGGAGAACTCGCAGGAGGAAGTAATGGATTTTACACACTTTTCCTCGTCATCTGCAAGATATAAAATGTTGAAGGTGATGCTTCCCGACACGGTGACTCTTCCGCTCCGACTCTCACAGCTTGTCACTTTAGGACGTGCACTGAGCTGAAGAACCTTCAGTATATCAGGCTTTGAGTCGGGAACAATTACCTCACATTCTGTAGTGAAATTGTTTTTACTGCGGCACACCTGGCTGCAGACATTCAGATTTTCATTTTTGATATTTAATTCCATAGCTTTGCCTCCTTACAACACGAATATATGATGAAGGCATATCCATTATGATAAAAAAGGCAAAAAAAATATGACAGACAAGGAGAATCGTCTGCCACTAAAAGGAGGGAAAATGAAAAAAGTTTAAGTACCTTTTCGGTACATCTATATAATAATTCAAAAAGTTAAAAAGTGCAATAAGCAAAATATAAGAAACAAACATTTTTTTTGAATATTTTTTGTATAATATGCACAAAAACTGCTGATTATTGAAGTAGTAAAGTGAATTAAAAGATTGAATTATCGCAATATCTGTGCTAATATAATCTGTAAGATAATTGAAAAAGTGTTCGGGACTGTTATCCTTTGTCCCCAATGCCCTTAATTCTACAGTGAATGGTTTAAAAAAAGAGAAGAAGAGTAATTATGCAAAGAATCTTTACTTTAAAAATTGACAGTTCCCTCAGCGGAAAACGGATAGAAACCGTTTTAGAAAAACAGATGCAGTTTTCACGCTCACTTATTGCTAAACTTAAAAGATGCGAAAATGCCGTTACAGTAGACGGAAAAGCGGCAAGGCTGGTAGATAAGCTGTGCAACGGACAGGAATTGAAAGTGGCGATTTTCTCCGATAAAATTAATAAGGTGGAAGCTGTCAGTTTTCCTTTGGATATCTTATACGAAGATGAAGATATAATAGCGGTAAATAAGCCCGGTGAAATGCCTTCGCATCCCTCGCGGCTGCACAAAAACGATACCTTGTTGAACGCACTCGGATATTATTTGAATCATACAGTGCATATAATAACTCGGCTTGACAAAGATACTACGGGAGTAGTTCTTGTTGCGAAAAACCCCTTGGCGGCACGTATTCTTACCGACGCGGTAAAAAACAGGGAAATTACAAAAGAGTATATTGCCGTAATAAACGGAGTTCTAAGCCCTGACAAAGGGGAAATTCATGCCCCGATAAAAAAGCAAGACGGTAAAATGAAAAGAATTGTTTCTCCCGACGGGAAAGAAGCAATTTCCCTTTATGAAACACTAAAAACGAAAGATAATCTTTCTTTGGTTCGGCTTAATCCCATAACGGGCAGAACGCATCAGCTAAGGGTACATATGAGCTATATGAAACATCCCATATACGGGGATAGTATGTATGGTGCACCGCAAAAGGGCGAGAATATAAAACTTCATTGCAAAAGGGTAAGCTTTGTGCATCCGCTTGCAGGTGAAAATATAGTTATTGAAGCTCCTGTTCCGGACGTATGGGAGAGATTTAATGAGGCATAAAAAAGTTTAGCTTTTTTATGCCTCATTTTTAAGGGAATAGGAAAAAATGCTTCAGAACGGACAAACTAAGCCACGGCTTGCCGTGGGTTACCCCAGCATTACATCAAGGAGCATCATCACTGCAAAGCCGGATATAATCCCCATTGTGGAAAAATAGGGGTGGCATTTTCGCTCCCGCTGACATTCGGGAATAAGCTCATGCACTGCAACTAAAATCATAGCACCTGCGGCAAATGAAAGTGCATAGGGGAGAATCTTCTCAATGTAAACCACAAGGCAGGCACCTAAAACTCCTGCAAACGGCTCTACCATTCCCGATGCCTGACCGCAGAGAAAGCTTTTCTTTCTTGAATAGCCTTCACGCCGAAGGGGCAGGGAAACCGCCGCACCTTCGGGAAAATTCTGAAGTCCTATACCGACAGCAATGGTGATTGCACCCATCAGTGCCTCCGTGCTGAAGCTTCCGCTTCCCAATGCACCAAAGGCGACTCCCACCGCCAGCCCTTCGGGGATATTGTGTAATGTAATCGAAAGAATAAGCATAATAATGCGATTAAGCTTCTCGCTTGTTTCTCCCTGGGCGTTATCGGCTTTTTTTCTTGCAAAAGAAACTGCTTTGTCGGAAAGCCACATGAAAATTGCTCCGAATAAAAAGCCTGTTGTTGCAACAAACCAGGCAGGGAGAGTAGAAATCTCCTCTGCCCGTTCTATGGCAGGCTGAAGAAGTGACCAGAAGCTTGCCGCTATCATAACTCCCGATGCAAATCCCAGCATCAGGTTTAAAATTTTAGGATTAGGAGATTTAAAAAAGGCAACCGTTCCCGCCCCCAGTGCAGTTACAAACCATGTTCCGAGGGTCGCAAGCAGTGCCATAAAGACATAGTTATCCATATAACACCTCCACTATCCATTATATTAAAAAAACAAAACAGGTGTGACCGTCACACCTGTTTTGCTTTTTTAATATATTTATTTCTGTATAGGAAACCTGTGTAAAATTAAGACGCGTGCAACTATGTCAGTACCAGGCAGTTACGCGATGAGGGTGAAGCGGCACGCTTCTTATTTAGTACCAAATATTCTGTCGCCTGCATCACCGAGACCGGGAACAATATAGCATTTTTCATTAAGCTTTTCATCCACGTTTGCACAGTAAATTTGTACGTCGGGATGAGCTTTAGTCAGTGCATCAATTCCTTCGGGGGCAGCAATAAGGCACAGGAACTTAATATTTGAACCGCCTACTGCTTTTATCTGGCTGATTGCATCAATGGCACTTCCGCCTGTTGCCAGCATCGGGTCTACCACTACTATAAGTCTGTTTTCAATATCCTTGGGAAGCTTACAATAGTAAGGGTGGGGAATCATGGTTTCTTCATCACGGTACATGCCTATGTGACCTACCTTTGCGGAGGGCACAAGCTTCAAAAGTCCGTTTACCATGCCTAAGCCTGCACGGAGAATGGGTACTACAGCCAGCTTTTTGCCTTTAATCATTTTTTGCACGGTTTTTGTAATGGGTGTTTCAATTTCCACATCCTCAAGGGGTAAATCACGGAGTGCTTCGTAGCACATCAGCATTGTGATTTCTTCCACAAGCTCACGGAACTCTTTATTGGAGGTGTCCTTGTTACGCAGAATTGAAGTTTTGTGCTGAATCAGCGGATGATCAAATATTGTGACGTTTTTCATAGCTGTCCTCCGATGTTATTATTCCTCATCCTTGGCTTTTGATACAAGGAGATTTACTATGATACCCAGAATCAAAGCACATGCGATGGAAGTGATTTTGATTGCACCGATTTGAAGTGCCATACCGCCGATACCGGTAATCAGAATAACAGATACAACAAAGAGGTTTTTATTGTTGTTCAGATTTACGTTCTGGAGCATTTTAAGACCCGATACAGCAATGAAGCCGTAAAGCGTAATGCAGACACCACCCATAACGCAATTAGGAATTGTAGCCAGGAATGTAACAAAGGGTGCTACAAATGACGCCAGAATTGCGATGATAGCAGTAGCTAAAATAGTTATAACGGATGCGTTCTTTGTTATGGCTACGCAGCCCACAGACTCACCGTAAGTAGTGTTGGGGCAACCGCCGAAAAGTGCACCTACAAAGGAACCGATACCGTCACCAAGCAGTGTTCTGTGAAGACCGGGCTCCTCTAAAAGATCCTGCTCAATTATGCTTGAAAGGTTCTTATGGTCTGCAATATGTTCTGCAAAAACAACGAATGCAACGGGTATATATGCAACTGCGATAGTCGCTATATACTCGGCGTTAATATCCTTAATTCCTTTAAATGCCTTAAGGAATGTAAAGTCGGGATACCACTGCATGTTCTCAAAGAGACTGAAATTAATAACCTGTAAAGATGCATTTCCTGTCTTAATACCAATAAAGGTAAAGATTGCAGCAACTGCATAACCGGCAAGGATACCTACAATAAAGGGAATGAGCTTTAACGTTTTCTTTCCGTATACGGAGCAAAGAATAACGGTGAGGATTGTTACCATAGCACAGATAAATCCAATCCAACCGTGAGTGCCCATAACATAAACGCTGTTTGCTGAATCATATGCAGCAAATTTTAAAACGTCGCCTACCGCATTTCCTGCAAGGGAAAGACCGATTATTGCAACGGTGGGTCCTATTACGACAGCAGGCATAAGCTTTGAAATCCAGTTAACGCCTGCAAATTTAACGACAAGAGCAATAATTACATAAACAAGACCTGCAAAAAATGCACCTATCAAAAGTCCGAGGAAACCTGCTTCAGCCGAAGCCGCCCCTGCGAAAGCCGCAAACATGGAACCGATGAAAGCAAAAGAAGAACCAAGGAAAACCGGGCTTTTGAATTTTGTGAAAAGCTGATAAATAAGTGTGCCTGCACCTGCGCCGAAAAGTGCCGCAGACTGGGACATTCCATTACCGATAATGGAAGGTACTGCGATTGTTGCCGCCAGAATTGCAAGCAATTGCTGGAATGCAAAAATCAGAATCTGTCCGAATTTGGGTTTGTCGTTTACATTGTAAACTAATTTCATTTGTGAATTTCCCCCTTAAATTATTATATTTTTCTGTAGTGGAAAAATTGCAAAAAGCGACATTTCCACCCAAATCTAACTATACTCTAATTTTAAATAAAAGTCAATATGTTGCAATAATCAAAATTAAAGAAAAAAGATTGAAAAAATTTAATCTGCACGATGTCTGCGGTGATAAAATTTTAATTGGCAAAAACACACGTTTTGGAGAAAATGAATTTTTTGCACTAAAAAAGCAATTCTCTTTTCAGTGAGGGTTGCTTTTTTAACTTTCTTATGATAAAATAAACATACGTGAATACGTATGTTTACAAAACAGTAGGAGGAAAAGAAAATGGGAAACAGTATCAATTATTCTTACGAGCAGCTTAAAAAATTCTGTACGGATGCATTCTTAAAATTCGGCTTTAACGAAAAAGAATGCGAAATCATCGTAGATGTACTTTTGACAAGTGACCTCTACGGAATTGAATCTCACGGTATGCAGAGACTTGTCCGCTACCACAAGGGTATTGAAAAGGGACTTATCAAGGTGGATGCAAAGCCTGAAATCGTTTTTGAAACACCTGTATCGGCAGTTATCGAGGGTAATGACGGAATGGGTCAGCTTCTCGGACACAAGGCGATGAGTATTGCAATAGAAAAGGCAAAGACAACCGGTATGGCAGTAGTTACGGTGCGTAATTCCAATCACTACGGAATTGCAGGCTACTATGCAAAAATGGCTTGTAAGGAAGGACTTATCGGAATGTCTATGACAAATTCCGAAGCAATTATGGTTCCCACCTTCAGCAGAAAGGCAATGCTGGGAAGTAACCCCATTGCTATACCAATGCCTGCAGAGCCGTATGATTTCTTCTTTGATGCATCAACAACGGTTGTTACACGCGGAAAGCTTGAAATCTATAATAAGCTTCAAAAGCCCCTCCCCGACGGCTGGGCACTTGATAAAAACGGAAAGGGAACTTCTGATGCCAGCGACGTACTTAAAAATATCGTTGCAAAAGCAGGCGGCGGAATTATGCCCCTTGGCGGTGAAATTGAGCAGAGCGGCGGTCATAAGGGCTACGGCTACGGAATGCTTTGCGAAATCTTTACCTCAATTTTGTCAATGGGACTTACATCCAACCATACCCATCTTAACGGAAAGGGCGGCACATGCCACGGATTTATTGCAATTAATCCTGCGGTATTCGGTGATGCAGACGCAATCCGTGAGCATCTTTCAACCCTTCTTCGCGAGCTTCGTGAAGCCCCCAAGGCAGAGGGTGCAGAAAGGATTTATACCCACGGAGAAAAAGAAGTTATTGCATATGAGGACAGACTTAAAAACGGCATAGATGTAAATATCAACACGGTTGCCGAAATGGTTGACTTGTGTAACTATCTTAAGATGGATGTTAAAGAGTATTTAGGAGAGGAAGCAGAAAAGCTAACCCTTCGCCAAAGCTCCTATGACATGTAAATAAGTATAAAAAAGGCAATACAGTTTTATTTTTGCAAAAACTGTATTGTCTTTTTTCCTTTTTATGGTTATAATAAGACCAAAGGATGTGAAATATATGGCATACGTTGCAAACAATGACCGCTATTCTTATATGGAATACAACAAATGCGGAGAAAGCGGACTTAAGCTTCCTGCCGTATCGTTAGGACTTTGGCACAATTTTGGTGACACGGGTAATTTTGAAAATATGAAAGAGATGTGCTTTACTGCTTTTGACGGCGGAATCACCCATTTCGACCTTGCCAATAATTACGGACCCGAGGCAGGCAGTGCCGAGAGAAATTTTGGTAAAATATTAAACGAGCATATGAAAGCTTACCGTGACGAAATGGTAATAAGTACCAAGGCAGGCTATTATATGTGGCAGGGACCTTACGGAGATTTCGGGAGTCGAAAGTATCTTCTTTCAAGCCTTGACCAAAGTCTTAAAAGAATGAATATTGATTATGTGGACATTTTTTATCATCACAGACCAGATCCGGAAACACCGCTTTATGAAACTATGTGGGCACTTGACAGTGCGGTGAAAAGCGGAAAGGCACTCTATGCAGGGCTTTCCAATTACGACGGTATAACCATGAAAAAGGCGGCGGAGATTTTAAATGAGCTTCATTGCCCCTTTGTGATAAATCAGAACAGATACTCGATTTTTGACCGAAGTGCCGAGCAAAGTGAAATTATAGATACCGCCATACGTGAAAAGAAGGGTGTAATCATCTTCAGTCCTCTCGCACAGGGACTTTTAAGTGACAGATATCTGGGCGGAATTCCCAATGACAGCCGTGTAAAAACAGACGGGAGATTTCTTAATGAAAATTCCATTTCTGAGGAGAAGCTTGAAAAAATCAAAAAGCTCAATGACATTGCAAAGATGCGAGGGCAGTCCCTTGCGCAGATGGCACTCAGTTGGGTATATCAAAGAAAAGGCATCACAAGCGTGCTCATAGGTGCGTCAAAGCCAGAGCAGATAACTGATAACATAAGAATGCTTGAAAATACACGTTTTACAAAAGAAGAACTTATGGCTATAGATAATATAGCTCTGTAAAGGGAGAGGATACAAATGATAAAACAGATTTCAAAAAAAGCACTTGAAATTATTAAGAAAATGCAGCAAAGCGAGCTTACGGAAAGCGTGATTTATGCAAAAATTGCACGCTTTGCCAAGGGTGAGGAAAATAGGAAAACTCTTAACAGACTGGCGGCAGAGGAAAAAGCACATTACGAGATATGGAAGCACTATACGGGAATTGAAATGAAACCGCAGAAATTTAAAGTGTTCAAGTACAGCCTTATTGCACGGCTTTTAGGCTTTACCTTTGCGGTGAAGCTTATGGAGCGTGGAGAGGAAAACGCCCAGGCAGAATATGATATTCTCAGTGATGAGGTTGAGGAAAGCGTAAGAATAAAAAGCCAGGAGGAGGAGCACGAAAAGGCCCTTCTTGCCATGCTTGACGAGGAAAGACTTCAGTATGTGGGAAGTATGGTGCTTGGCATGAATGACGCATTGGTTGAGCTTACAGGCTCCCTTGCAGGATTTACATTTGCCATGCAGAATACAAGCCTCATTGCACTTTCGGGGCTTATAGTTGGTATATCCGCCACGTTTTCCATGGCGGCAAGTGAGTTTCTTTCAGCCCGAAGCGAAGGAAGAACGGATGCCTTTAAATCCTGCACTTATACAGGTATAGCATACCTGCTCACAGTTGCTTTTTTGGTGCTTCCCTATTTGCTTTTCCCCACAAATCAATTTTTACCCGCACTCATTTGTATGCTTGCGGTGGTGATTCTGATTATTGCGGGATTCACCTATTACATAAGCGTGGCTAAGGATGAAAAATTTCGCAGAGGATTTCTTGAAATGGCACTTATCAGCATAGGCGTTGCCGTACTTTCATTCTTTGTAGGAATACTGGCAAAGAAATTCCTCGGCGTGGATATTTAAGAGTAAAGGAATAATAATTTTCTTTAAATGTGTCATACTATCACAGAGGTGAACGATATGACCGATAAAGAAAAAAAGGAAAAAGATAAAACAGCAACCGATAACAAATGGGTTTCCACAGGGCTTGCGCGTCCCACTGATGAAAAAGACCGCAGGGACGGCCCCGGCGGAGAAAATTCCAAATAATAAAAAAATGACAATTTCTGCGTTGCAGAGGTTGTCATTTTTTTGAATAAGATGTATAATTAACATTGCATTAACGAGGTGAAATGATGTGACTACATTAATTTTAATAAGGCACGGGGAAAGCCAGGCTAACAGAATGAATGTGTTTGCAGGGCAAATAAATCCCGATTTGGAGGAAAGAGGCGTAATGCAGGCAGAGCTTACTGCCAAATACGTTTCTGAAAATTATAGTGTGGATAAAATTTATTCCAGTGACCTTAAAAGAGCGTACAGAACGGGGGAGAGCCTTGCCAAACTTCTTGATATGGAAATCATATCAGAAAAAAGGCTTCGTGAAATTAACGGAGGAAAATGGGAGGGCATGAAGTTTGACAGCCTGGAAAAAGCTAATCCCAAAGAGTATGATATATGGGTCAAAAACATAGGAGAATTTCCCGGTATCGAGGGGGAATCAATGAAAGACCTTGGAGAGAGAATCATGGAGATTCTTACGGAAATTGCCGAGAAAAATGACGGCAAAACTGTGGCAATTACAACCCATGCTACCCCTATACGTGTGGCTGTGTGCCTGATCCTTCACGGGTCGCTTGCAAAAATGGGAGAAATTCCCTGGGCGACAAATGCCTCGGTAACGGTGCTTGAATATGAAAATGGAAAGTGGAACGTGGCACTCTACAGTGAGGATAGCCATATGAAAGAGCTTCGGACGGCTTTGGGCGAAAATATATGAATAAAAAGGAGAAGATAGATATGTATACGATTTATGTTGTTTTTAAATGTGTTCCCGGAAAAAGAGAGGAATATATTGAAACCTTGAAAAAAGAGGGAATTGTCGATGCGGTAAGAAAAGAGGACGGATGTATCCGCTATGATTACTATTTCTCGGAAAAAGACCCTGATGAAATACTTCTCATAGAAGCATGGGAGAGCAAAAAGCATCAGGAAATTCATATTGAGCAGCCTCACATGGCGCGCTTACGTGAACTTAAGCCGAACTTTGTGCTTTCTACACAGCTTGGTGAATTTGAACTGAAATAAAAAAGGAGCAAAACGATGATACCTCAGTTATTACTTTATAAAATCATGCAGCTTTTTGCGGTAATGCTTTTAGGCTTTATTATCGTAAAGGCAAAGGTTGTAAAAAGCACGGATTCATTAGTGCTTTCCAAAATATCGCTGTATCTTCTGATGCCGGCAAATATTATTGCGGCATTTAATGTAAAGATAACCGACGAAATTGTAGAAGGAATTTTGCTTTCACTTATTGCGGCGGTTGTAATTCATATAATACTGCTTATTATTGATTTCTTTTATAAGAAGCTTTTTCACGGAACCCCCGTTGAACGTGCCTCTATTATCTATTCCAATGCGGCAAATCTTATTATTCCCATAGTTGCGTTCATTTTGGGAGATGAGTGGGTAATTTACAGCTGTACATACGTATCGGTTCAGTTGGTGCTTATATGGACACAGGGAGTAACGCTCTTTTCTAAACAGGAAAAGTTTAATATAAAGAAAATCCTGCTCAATACCAATATTATTGCAATTGCAGTGGGCGCAACGCTCATGATAACGGGAATCAGGCTTCCGAAATTTGCGAGTGATTTATCTTCCTCGCTGGGAACGATGATAGGAAATGTGGGTATGCTTATTGCCGGAATGACTGCCGCTGATATGGATTTCAAGAAAATGCTGGCAAACAAAAGGCTCTATTTGGTAACGCTTATGCGCAATATTATATGTCCTTTTATAATTCTCTTATTGCTCCGTGGTGTGCTTCCTTATATTCCTACTGAAAATGCTTCAGACATACTTTTGGTTACTTTCCTTGCCACTATGACGCCCTCGGCAGCAATGATGATGCAGTTTGCTCAAGTGTATGATACTGAGGTTGAGTACTCTGTTGCAATTAATATTATCACCACTGTTGTGTGTATTGTTACAATGCCTGTCTTTGTTGCTCTTTATTCTCTTTAACGGAGTGATTACAAATGAAAAAATCGGCTCTTATATGCATTGTTGCCGCAAGTATAGGTTGGGGAACATCGGGCATTTTTGTGGATTGTCTGACCCCTTTGGGATTCACCTCCCTGCATATGACTTTTATACGCTCACTGGCAATGCTTCTTTCCATGCTTTTATATGTCTTAATCTGTGACAGAAGACTTTTTAAAATTTCATTTTTCCATTTGCTTTTAACAATGGGAAGCGGTCTTGCATTTTTCGGTACGGCAAGCTGTTACTTTTACTCTATGGTCAAAAGCTCCGTATCCACAGCCGTTGTTCTTATGTACACGGCACCGATTTTTGTTATGATATACTCGGTTTTGTTCTTGGGAGAAAAACTGACAAGGGTGAAAGTTTTCTGCGTGGGATTTATGCTTTTAGGATGCTCTTTGGTTTCGGGTATAATAGGCGGCTTCAGATTCGATGCTGTGGGAATCGTCTTCGGGCTATTGTCAGGACTTTGCTACAGTGCATATAACATTCTTACAAAAATACAGATGAAAAAGGGAATGAACCCAGTAACGGCAAATTTATATGGATTTTTATTTGCTTCGGCTATAGGGGCTTTGACGGCGGACATAGGACAGCTTCCTGTGTACATAGCAGAAAATGCTGGTTATACAATACCTCTTACAATGCTTTTGGGATTGTGTACGAGCGTGATGCCGTACTTGTGCTATTCTTCCGCACTTAAGGCAATTCCGGTAGGAACAGCATCCTCCCTTGCAATTTTGGAGCCTATGTCGGCTACTATATTAAGCATAGCGTTTCTCGGAGAACAGCTCTCGGCATTGCCGGCTTTCGGAATAGCATTGATTCTGGGTTCTGTATTTATACTGAGCAGACAAAGTGAATAATAAATAAAGGATGCATTTTTTGCATCCTTTATTTATTAAAAAACCTTCTTTTACCGGTTGAAATATTTTTCTATATGGTGTAAAATAATATAATGACCAAATCAAAATAATGACGAAAACGAAGGAGGGGAAACGTTTATGAATTTTAAGCTTGTATCGGATTTTAAGCCTACGGGCGACCAGCCGCAGGCTATTGAAAGACTCGTGGAAAGCATACAGAGCGGAAACCGCGGTCAGGTGCTTTTAGGCGTTACGGGAAGCGGTAAAACCTTTACCGTAGCAAACGCCATTGCTCGCATTAATAAACCTACGTTGGTGCTTGCTCACAATAAAACACTTGCGGCACAGCTTTGCAGTGAATTTAAGGAATTTTTCCCCGAAAACGCAGTAGAGTATTTCGTTTCCTACTACGATTATTATCAGCCGGAGGCATATATTGCCCACAGTGATACCTATATAGAAAAGGATGCGCAGGTAAACGATGAAATAGACAAGCTTCGCCACAGTGCCACCATGGCTCTTTTTGAGCGGCGTGACGTAATTGTGGTTGCCTCGGTAAGCTGTATTTACGGTCTGGGAGACCCTGAGGATTACAGCACCATGGTTATTTCCCTCCGCCCGGGTATGCAGAAGGACCGCGACGAGGTAATCAAAAAGCTTATTGAAATGCAGTATGAGCGTAACGATATTAATTTCATCCGCGGTAAATTCCGTGTCCGCGGTGATGTGCTTGAGATATTCCCCATAAGCAGTAATGAAAATGCCGTAAGAGTGGAGTTTTTCGGTGATGAAATAGACCGCATAACGGAAATTGATGTACTGACCGGTGAGGTTTTGGGAGTAAGACAGCATGTGGGAATTTATCCTGCCTCCCACTATGTAACCACAGCCGAAAAGCGCGAAATTGCCATAGCCTCAATCAGAAAAGAGCTTGAGGAAAGGCTTAAAGAGCTAAGAGATAACGACCGTCTTTTAGAAGCACAGAGGCTTGAAGAACGAACTAATTACGATATTGAAATGATGCGTGAAATCGGCTTTTGCAGTGGAATTGAAAACTATTCCCGTCATATCAGCGGCAGAGAACCGGGCAGTGCTCCCTATACGCTTATGGATTATTTTCCCGACGATTTTTTGCTTGTCATTGACGAGAGCCATGTTACCGTTCCGCAGGTGCGTGCCATGTACGCAGGAGATCGCAGCCGAAAGGAAAGTCTTGTAAAATACGGCTTCCGTCTGCCCTCGGCGTTTGACAACCGTCCCCTTAATTTTGAAGAATTTGAACAGCGAATAAACCAGGTTATCTATGTAAGTGCTACCCCTGCACAGTACGAATACGAAAATTCACGCACGGTTGCCGAGCAGCTTATAAGACCTACGGGGCTTCTCGATCCTGAAATTTTTGTCCGTCCCATAGAAGGGCAGATTGACGACCTTTTGACGGAGATTTATACAAGAGCAGATAAAAAGGAAAGGGTGCTTGTTACCACCCTTACAAAGAAAATGGCAGAGGATTTGACGGATTATCTCAGAAGCATGGGCATAAAAGTAAAATATATGCACTCGGACGTGGAAACACTGGAGCGTCTTGAAATTGTACGTGATTTAAGACTGGGTGTGTTTGATGTGCTTGTGGGAATCAATCTTCTTCGTGAAGGTCTTGATATTCCCGAAGTGTCCCTGGTTGCAATTCTTGACGCTGATAAGGAGGGCTTTTTAAGAAGTGAAACCTCTCTTATTCAGACCATAGGACGAACTGCAAGAAATGCCGAGGGAAAGGTAATCATGTATGCCGACAGAATAACCGATTCCATGAAGCGTGCCATAGATGAAACAAACCGCCGCCGTGAAATTCAGCAGAAGTATAATGAAGAGCACGGAATTATTCCCAAAACCATTGTAAAGGCTGTAAGCGGTGTTATTGCAGCTACTACCGCATTTGAGGAGGAAACCCCCGAAAATAATGCAGCTATGGTGCTCTCCAAGCTTGAAAATGAAATGCGTATTGCCGCAGAGGAGCTTCGATTTGAGGATGCGGCAAAAATACGTGACAGAATAAAGAGGCTCAAAAAGGAAGTGATGTAATATGAGAAAAGAAGAAATTGTGATACAAGGTGCCCGTGAAAATAATCTTAAAAACATAGATTTGACAATCCCCCGTGACAAGCTTATTGTATTTACGGGTGTATCGGGAAGCGGCAAGACATCGCTTGCCTTTGATACCATTTATGCCGAAGGACAACGAAGATACGTAGAGTCCCTTTCTTCGTATGCAAGAATGTTTTTGGGGCAGATGGAAAAGCCTGAGGTTGACTATATAGAGGGATTAAGCCCCGCAATCAGCATAGACCAGAAAACCACCAATAAAAACCCCCGTTCAACCGTCGGAACGGTAACGGAAATATATGATTATTTAAGGCTTCTTTATGCCCGTGTGGGGATTCCCCATTGCCCGAAGTGCGGAAAGGTTATTTCCCAGCAGTCCCTTGACCAGATTGTGGACAAGGTGCTTTCGCTTCCTGAAGGAAGCAGGGTGCAGATTCTTGCACCGGTGGTTCGCAGAAAAAAGGGCGAGCATCAGAAAATTTTTGAAAATGCACGCAAAAGCGGATATGTTCGTGTGCGTGTGGACGGAATTATTTACGACCTTTCCGAAGAAATAGAGCTTGAAAAGCAGAAAAAGCACAATATAGAAATTGTGGTTGACCGCCTTGTTGTACGCCCCGACATCCGCACAAGACTTGCCGACAGCGTGGAAATTGCTCTCCATCAGGCGGAGGGAATAGTGATGATATTAAACGGCGAGGAGGAAATGACCTTCAGCCGCAACTATGCCTGCGAGGACTGCGGAGTCAGCCTTGAGGAGCTTTCTCCCAGAATGTTTTCCTTCAATAATCCTTTAGGCGCCTGCCCTAAATGCAGCGGTATCGGACTTTTAAAGCGTGTGGACCCATCCCTTGTTCTTATCAGTGACGAGCTTTCCGTTATGGAGGGAGCATTTTCAGTCAGCGGCTGGCGTGCACCCGATAAGGACGGAAGCATGGCAAACGCCGTTTTCCGAGGACTTGCCAAAAAGTATAATTTCAGCCTTAATGTTCCCGTAAAGAACCTGCCGCAAGAAATTATTGATATTATCCTCTACGGCACAAAGGGCGAAGAAATTGAAATTGAGCATGTGGGAAAACGAGGACTGTCTAAGTATATGACGCCCTTTGAAGGAATCGTTACGAATCTTCAACGCCGTTATGACGAAACCGACAGCGAATGGTCAAAGTGGGACATAGAAGGGCTTATGCGTGAAATTCCCTGTAATGAATGTAAGGGAAAAAGACTCCGCAGAGAAAGCCTCAGCGTAACGGTAGGCGGAAAAAATATCGATGAGGTATGTGACCTTCCCGTAAACCGTGCCAAGGATTTCTTTAACGGACTAAAGCTTGACAAGCAGCAGTCTATGATTGCAGAGGAAATTTTAAAGGAAATAAATGCCCGAATCGGCTTTCTTAATAACGTGGGACTTGAATATCTTACCATGTCAAGAAGTGCAGGTACTCTTTCGGGCGGAGAGGCACAAAGAATCCGCCTTGCTACGCAGATAGGCTCAGGACTTGTGGGCGTTCTTTATATACTTGACGAGCCCAGCATCGGACTGCATCAGCGTGACAATAATAAGCTTATTTCCGCACTCAAATCTCTCAGAGATATGGGAAATACCCTTATAGTTGTGGAGCATGATGAGGACACAATGTTTGCCGCCGACCATATCGTGGATGTAGGGCCGGGGGCAGGTGTTCACGGCGGTGAAATAATCGCCCAGGGAAGCGTTCAGGATATTATGAATACACAGGGGTCAATAACTGGTGACTACCTAAGCGGCAGAAAGAAAATCCCCGTACCCAAGGAAAGACGGAAAGGAAACGGAAATAAGCTTCGTGTGGTTAAGGCATCTGAAAACAACCTGAAAGATGTTAATGTGGATATTCCCTTGGGCAAATTTGTCTGTGTAACAGGCGTATCGGGAAGCGGAAAAAGCTCTCTTGTAAATGAGGTGGTCTACAAGCACCTTGCATATAAGCTTAACCGTTCAAAGCAAGTACCGGGTAAGCATAAAACTATTGAGGGAATAGAAAATCTGGATAAGGTTATCGACATTGACCAGTCTCCCATAGGAAGAACACCCCGCTCCAACCCTGCCACGTACACAGGTGTATTCAACGATATACGTGAATTGTTCGCAATGACACCCGAGGCAAAAGCAAGGGGGTATAATGCAGGAAGATTCAGCTTTAATGTCCGTGGTGGAAGATGTGAGGCATGCAGCGGTGACGGAATTATCAAAATTGAGATGCATTTTCTTCCCGATGTATTTGTACCCTGCGAAGTATGTAAGGGCAAACGGTATAACAGGGAAACTCTTGATGTGCATTACAAGGGCAAAAACATATTTGAAGTTCTGGATATGACAATCGATGAGGCAACGGAATTTTTCGATTCAATTCCCAAAATAAAAAACAAGCTTCAGACCATAAAGGATGTAGGCTTGGGATATATAAAGCTGGGACAGTCCTCCACAACTCTCTCAGGAGGCGAGGCACAGCGTGTAAAGCTTGCCACGGAGCTTTCCAAGCGTTCCACGGGAAAGACGATTTACATTCTGGACGAGCCTACTACGGGACTTCACAGTGCCGATGTGCACAGGCTTATAGAAGTTCTTTTGCGTTTTGTAGAGGAAGGAAACACGGTCTTGGTTATAGAACATAACCTTGACGTTATCAAAACGGCCGACCATATAATAGACCTTGGTCCCGAAGGCGGAGAAAACGGCGGAACGGTGGTAGCAGAGGGAACTCCCGAAGAAGTCGCAAAAAATCCCAAATCCTATACAGGAATGTTTCTTAAAAAAATGCTTTCATAAAACAACCCCTTGTCTTAATATAATGTAAGACAAGGGGGTTTTTATATGACTGAAACAGTAAATAAAAAATCGGGAAACATAATTATCGAAAACAGGCAGAAGCTTACCGCAGGGGGAGTCAAGGACGTTGAGAGCTTTTCTACGGAAAAAATCGTGCTGGTCACGGAAAATCACCTGCTTACCGTCACGGGAAGCAACATGAAAGTGAAAAAGCTTTCTACGGAAACGGGAGAAATTTTTATAGAGGGAGAAATTAACGGATGTGTATACACTCCCGGAAGAAGTGAAAGAGAAGGCTTTCTCAGGAGGGTTCTTAAATAATGGAGGTTTCTTCCCTCAGTCAGCTTTATGTGTTTGCAATCAGCCTGGGTGCAGGGGTGCTGTGCGGAATGTTTTTTGATATTCAGCGTTCACTGCGTAAAAAACTCCATGCGGGAGAGTGGAGGACTGCGCTTGAAGATGTTATCTTTATCCTGTTTTGTATCGGAATCACCCTGTCTGTGGGGTATTTTTTTGATGAAGGTGCCGTAAGATATTACCTTATCCTCGGGAGCATAAGCGGTGCACTTTTTTATGCAGCGTTTTTAAGCGGAATTTTTATGAAAATCTGCGGGGAAATCTTGGATTTAATTGTGAAACTGATTCTTGTTCCTGCAAAAAAAATATTCAAATCAGCACTGTATCCCATAAAGAAAATTTGGATTTTAAGAAAGCGATTTTCGTCAAAAAGGAGAAAGATAGTAAAAAATATATTCTCAAAGCTTAAAAGACGCACAAAAAAGCTCAAAAAAAGAATTAAAATGTTGTAAAAAAATCTTTACAAACACATTACTTTACGTTATACTATAGGTTGTGGAGGTGAGTTGTGTGCATAAAATCTTAAAAAAACCTGCAGCGAAAAAGCATAAAAGAAAAAGCAGTGATTACATACGTCTTGCAATAGTGCTTTTAGTGCTGGGAAGCTTTTTGTACACATTTATGTCACTTCAGCATCGCCTTTCGGGTATTCGTGAGGACAGAATAAAGTGCGAAAACGAATACAAAGCTAAAAAAGAGGAATATGAATTGGCAAAGCAGCAGAGCGATGCCAACGCCTCCGCCGATTATTACGAGAAAAAAGCCCGTGATGAAGGCTATGTTCTTGAAAACGAAGTTGTTTTTGTCATTGGTAACTAAGTATATTATTTTTACATACTGAAAGGGGTATATCACCTTTATGGCACTTGAAGTAGGACAAATTGTAGAAGGTAAGGTTTCGGGAATTACGGGATTCGGAGCATTTATTGATTTGCCCGATGGAGAAACAGGTCTCGTACATATTTCGGAGGTAGCTCGTAATTATGTTAAGGATATTAACGAGCATCTTAGTGTAGGACAGCAGGTTAAGGTAAAGGTTCTTTCTCTTGATGAAAAGGGAAAAATCAGCCTTTCAATTAAAAAGGCACAGGAAAATAATTTTGCACGCAGAGGTGCGGCTCCTTTTTCGGGTAAGCCTGCGGAAATTGACTGGAACAGTGAAAACAGCCAGAAGGATATGTCCTTTGAAGATATGATGGCAAGCTTCAAGCAGTCGAGCGACGCCAGAATGCTTGATATAAAGCGTAATGTAGAGT